>JAJEIQ010000001.1 GCA_022827905.1 Pseudomonadales bacterium
CCGTTCGCTGCGCTCACTCCGCACAGCGCGCCAACGCCGTGCCGGTTCCCGGGAGGCCGTCATTGCCGCTCCGACGTCCTCCCCGAAAGTGTGCAGTTTTCAATTGCCAAAAGTGTGCAGTTTTCAGTTGCCATTGACACCCCGCCCAACCCTACCGCAAACCCCATGCCAAACCCGAAGATTGGGAATGTCAGCGAGCGGCAAATCGTACGGGGCGCGGTGGCCATTGCTATGGTGGCCATAATCATCATGTTGCTGATGGCCTAGTAGCCCCAAAGTCAAACTGAGCCACTACCCCTGGCCACCATTCCATGCTCCGACGCCCGCGCGATGCCCCCAATGGCTTATGCTAATCCCTTGTGTCGGCATCGGAGCTAGGGAATGGCTCGGACGAAGATCGGGGTTGGGAGAATGAACTGGGTTCTGCTTGTTGTGGCCGTTGTGGCGGGGCTTGTCGTAGCCGCGGCGCTTCTGCTGCCCGCCACCACCCGCACCACCGTTGAAATCCGTTTCGATGCGCCCATTGCAGCGGTTTGGGCGGTGTATGCGGATTTCGAGAGTCAGCCGAATTGGCGGTCGGATGTAGGCAAGGTGGAAGTGGCCAGCGACAGAAGGAGTTGGACCGAGACCTTGGAGATGTCTGGCATGAGGGTTCATTTCCAGATCCTGGAGGAGTCTCCGCCGAGCAAGCTGGTCTTGAAGACCGGTGCCGACGGCAACTTCGAGGGACGCTATGTTGCTGAATTCAAAACGGAAAATGGCGGTACCCTAGGCACTTTTATGGAGGAGGCAACCGCGCTCGGATTCGTGCCAAAGGTGATGCGGCGCCTGTTCTTCAATCAAAGGAAGTTCATCGAGGAATACGCCAGGGAGGCAAAGGCGGAAATCGCAAGGCGGGAATCCACGACGGATCACTGATGGAGGGCGCTATCCAAGGTTCACCTTAAGGCGTCCAGGTGTCGATTCCGCTACGCGTGCGGCGCAACTCCCGCTCCCGCATCAAGAGAAACAGCGGGAGGCCGAGCGAGACGCCAACGGCGCAGGTGCCGGCGACGGGCACCCAGAGACCGGGAATAGAGGCCCGCCGGCCCTCGTGGCGAATGAAGGCGATCAGCACGACGGCCGATACGAGGACGTCCGCCCATGCGAACAGCGACATGCGCGATGCCAGGATCTCCGGAGGATTACCACTCACCTCGCGAGGATTACCTCGACACCCACCGCCTCGGAGACTTCGGCCCACTTTCTGTCCATCGTGAGGACCGGAGCGCCTTCTGCTTGGCCGAGCGCAAGACAGGCTCGGTCAACTAGCGAGAGACCAATCGACCGCGTCGCCTCGCGCAAGGCGCCAGCCATATACGCCAACCTCTCGTCGAACGGGCGTACTTCCAGGCCAAGCCCCGAAAGAAGCTGTTGAGCTTCGTTGCCCGGCATCGCACGGTCCGACAATTTTGCTGCCACCTCCGAGAGATTGACCGACGACACGATTCCTGCTTCGTAATGGGTCTCGACAACATCCGCACCGGGCTCGCGGAAGAGTGCTGCCAAGATCACCGACGCGTCAAGGACGGCCGGGCTCATCGCCGGACTCCAGCCGCGCCGCGGCCGCACGATCTTCGATCAATTCCTCGGAGACCATCTTCGTTCCAGCCGGCAGTGGCCCGCCAAGCCGCGCCTGCGCTCGCCGCAGGGCTTGCATTTTCGTGGTGAGCGTCACTTTGTCGTCCTGGACATGGAAGAGGATCTCTGCCCGCGTACCCGCGACGCCAAGCAGCTTGCGTAGGTGCGCGGGAACCACAACGCGTCCGTTTTCTGTCATGGTTGCCTTGAAGTGCGGGTTGAGTTGTTGATCCATTGTTTGGGTTCCTGGCTGATTTTCGGAACGGGCACATTTGAGACATTATCCCTGTTTGGCGTGCTTGTCCACACTTGACGTGCCGACCCGCTCCAGCTTGCTGAGGTCGTCGTGGTTCATGGCCCCCATTACGCAACCATTTCCAGAACGTGGTCCAGGTTGCAGATAACGGCATTGCCGCCGTGCAGGAACTCACTCGTGCGACACACGAGAATTCGCTTGTCCGCAGCGACCAGATCGGCCTTGCGGTTGAGGCGGTCAAGATCCTCGCGGCTTGGGCGGCTGGTCAGCTTCACCTCAATCGCCCAACGCTCGCCTTTGAGCTCCAGGATCAGGTCTATTTCGTGCTGATCGCTGGTTCGCAGGTGCCAGCAGTCGTAAGCGACGCCGCGGCTGTCGAGTTCGCTGATGGTCTGCTGGATGACGTAGCCCTCCCAACTCACCCCTACCCAAGGTTGGGAAAGCAGCGAGTCGGCATCGGGGACGTTCATGATCCCATGCAGCAACCCGGAGTCGCGCCAATAGACCTTGGGTCGCTTCACCAAACGCTTGCGGAGATTTCCATGAAAGGCTTCCAGCCGACGGACGAGGAACGCGCCCTCAAGGTAGTCCATGTACGCGTTGACGGTGTGGTACGAGAGCCCAAGGCTTTTCCCCAACTGGCTCGCATTCCATTCCTGGCCATGAACTGCGGCAAGCATGCGCAGGAGCAAAAGGCAACTGCCAGCAGCTTCACTCCAGTTCCAGCGCAAATCGGAGCGCGGTGGCAACATCGCTCATCTTCTCCGGGGAAAGGGTCGCGACGGTGGCGCCCAGTCGCCGTTTTGGAACTGTCTGGATGTGATCGCAATTGACCGCGCAATCGCGTGGCAGGCCATCATCAATCGACAATGCCACTTCGCTCGGGATTTCGCGAACACGGGTCGTTATCGGCGCAACGGTCACCTCTCCCAGAGTGGAGATAATCGAACTGCGGGTCAGCACTAGCACGGGTCGGCGCTTGTCCGGCGCGGCGAATCGGTACCAGTGAACCTCACCTCGACGCACTACGTGGCGCTCCAAGGACCATCCCCCCAGGCATGATCGCTTTCGGGAACATCGAACTCCGCAGGTTCAGTGGGGGTTTTGCGGTAACCAGCGATCTGTCGCTGCTCAAGCTCCAGTTCATCGAATCGTCTCAATGCCAGTCGGAAGGCATCCCTCGCGAAGGCGGAGCGGGTGAGGCCAAGGTCCTTCACCCGAGCATCGACCCGCGCTAGGAGATCGTCTTCCACGGTCATCTGAATTGTCTTCATAGCTATGATGCAACCTAGTGAGTTAGCTATAACTGCCACTATACCAGTTGTGCGCCACGTGCGAGGTCCGGCGGCGTACAATTCGATGCTCTCTCTAGGGCGGGCCAAGTGCTGCCGATGCACGGAACCGTATGGAAGCCATGAGCCAAGCAAGCGCCGACGCCGTGTCGATTGCGGAGCGGGACCTTGCGCCCGCCGATCTGCTGGCGCTGTCCATCGAGCCGAACTGGGCGATGGACGATCCCGAACAACGCACCTTCCTAGCTGTTCAGTTGGACGCTCAACCCCAACTCCGCCAGCCTGAAACTGCGCGCTTGAGCGCTTGGCTGACGCAGCAGCCGGTGCCGATCATCGGCGTTGGCGGCGATGCCTCCTCTGGACTGCACAACGCCATGGATCTCATTGCCGGCGGGCCGGAAGACCTCCAGCGCCTTGCGGCTAACATCAGGCGCTGGCCCCAAGCCTCGGCCATGCTCGTGCAGGTCTTGCGAGCCACCGCGCAGCTCGGCGTGGTGGACGGGCTGGCCGTGGAGTCCATGGCCTATGCCACCCTCCAGGGAGGAGCCGAATTCGCCCGCTGGCTGGCCGGGCGCAAGCCCTCGTCCGCCAGCGGCGGGGGCTCGGAGGACATCCTGCTGCTCGACCGGCAGGCAGAGCGCCTCGACCTGGTGCTCAACTGCCCGGAGAACCGCAACGCGCTTTCACGGGCGATGCGCGACGCGCTGACGGACGCCTTCCGTTGGGTCGTTCAGGATCCCTCCATCACCCGAGTCGAGGTCTCAGCCCGAGGGCCCTGCTTCAGTGCCGGTGGCGACCTGACCGAGTTCGGCACCATGACCGACCTCGCCCAAGCGCACCGCATCCGCATGACCCACATGCCCGCCCGCTACCTCGCCGCCTGCCATGACCGCTGCCACTTTCGGGTTCACGGCGCCTGCATCGGGGCTGGCATCGAGTTGCCCGCCTTCGCAGCGCGCCTGACGGCAAAGCCCGATGCCAGATTCCGGCTGCCGGAAGTGGGCATGGGCCTGATTCCCGGCGCCGGCGGGTGCGTGAGCATTCCGCGCCGCATCGGCCGCCAACGGACGGCGCGCATGGCCATTCTTGGCGATGACGTGGATGCCGATGAGGCGCTGGCCTGGGGGCTGATCGACGCGATTGAAGCCTGAAGAAACTCAGTCCCTCCGATACCGCTGCGCTTGAACAGCGCAGCGCATTGCCGTAGAAGCACAGGAACCAAGTTGACTGCCGGAGCGAAGGCGCGATGACGACATTTGGAATCGCCAGCAAGCCCGACCGCAAGGATGAGTTCGTTCGCTGGGTCACCGAGGCGGAGCAAGCTGGTTTCGGCTTGGTGTGCACGGGGGATTCGCCCGCGCTGCTGCGCGATCAGTACGTGGCCCTGACGTTGTTGGCCCTCAACACCAGCCACTGCCACATCGGCAGCTTCATCACCAACCCGGTGTCCCGCCATCCCACCATCACCGCGGGCGCGAGCAGTACGCTCAACGAGCTTTCCGAGGGCCGCTTCCGCATCGGCATCAGCACCGGCGACAGCGGCATCCTGAACCTCGGCCTGAGGCGGGCCACGCTGGCGCGGCTTGAGGAGTACGTCCTCACCATGCAGAAGCTGTGGCGCGACTCCGAAGCCCCCTACCAGGGCGGAACCGCGCGCCTGACGTGGACGGATGAACCGGTGCCCATCTACTTGGCGGCGGGCGGCCCCAAGGCTCTGGAACTGGCCGGCCGCATCGCCGACGGGGTCTATGTGACCCTCGGGCTCGCCCCGGAAGCCATCGACGGCGCCCTGAAGCACTTGGAGATCGGCGCCAAGCAAGTGGGCCGCACACTCGACGATCTCGACATCTGGTGGCACGTGCGCGCTAACATTGACGATGACTACGAGACCGCAGTGCGGGGCTGCCTGTCACTGCTCGGCGGCATCGCGCACCATACGTTTCAGGCCGGCGTGGAGGGCAAGTTCCTGCCCCGCAAGTACCGTGCGCCCATCGCCGAACTGGCCCGCCGCTACAACTCCCAACAGCACACGCACATCGGCGGCGACGACGGCCTCAACGCCAATGAGCGGCTGGTGGTGGACCTCGGCCTCAAGGATTTCCTGTGCGAGAACTTCGGATTCGTGGGCACCCCCTCCGACTGGATCGCCAAGGCCAAGGAACTGCACGGCCGCGGCGTCACCCAGATCGCCTTCGCCGTCGTGGTGCCGGACATCCATGCCTTCATCAAACAGGTGGGCGATGAAGTGATCCCGCACCTGCCCGGCGCCTAGCGCGAACGGCTAGGCGAGCGCCCGCACCCGTTCCAGGCCCGGGGCTCCCGGCATGAACATGATCACGGCGTCATCGAACCCATAGTCCGCGTACTGCTGCAGGCGCGCCCGCAGTTGGCCGAGGTCAGTGTCGGCGCTCACGATGATGGTGGTGACGATGGCCCGCCGTCCTCCGGCAGCCCGGTACCGCTTAAGCCCCACCTCGAGTTGCTGAGCCTGCCCGAAACGGGCGGAGGCGATCCAGCCATCGAATTCCCGCACCGCTCGCTCGATGTCGCCGCCCCAGGTGCCGTAGAAGATCGGCGGCGCTGGTCCCGGAATCGGGTTGAGCGTCACGTCGCCCCACTGGCCGGTGCGAAGCAGACCCCGCAACGGCGCCAAGTCGCGATGCAACGCTTTGAGCCGCCCGCTGTAGTCCCGCTGCAGGGCCGCAAAGTCGGCTTCGCTTGAGCCCGCGCCCACGCCAAGAATCAGCCGGTCGCCGCAGACCTCGACCAGCGACAGGACGCGATGCGCCAACTCGACGGGATGGTGCAAGGGCACCTGAATGATCCCGGTGCCAAGCTCCACCTCCGGGGTGACCGATGCGGCCACGGTCAATGCCACGAAGGGATCGACCATGAACACCCCGCGCCCGATCGAACTCGCCGCCCACAGGCTCGTGAAGCCCGCATCGGCGTAGCGGCGCGCCCGGTCGGCGAGGGACCAATCCGGCCGTTCCGGCGAAAACGGAACCAGCACTGCGCCCATTCTCATCGCTCATCCTCCAGTCCAAGTGAATGCGCAAGTCCATCCTGAGTATGCGCGAGGCGTTCCATGAAGGCCATGCGGATGATCGGAGACCAACTGGCGGCGCGTGACCCCCGCTGATAGGATTTCCAGTCATTCAAGCCGTCCCGGATGAGTTTTGAGCTTCGTACCGACACCAGAGCAAACGTTGCTGCGCGACCAAGTGCAGGCGCTCTGCAAAGAGCACGTGCCGCCTGAGACACTGCGGGAATTGATCACCGCCAACGCCCCCTGGCAGCCCGAGTTGTGGCGCGTCATGGGCGAACTGGGTCTGCTTGGCGCTGCGATTCCCGAAGCCTGCGGCGGTGTGGGGCTTACATACAGGGAGTTGGCCATCATCAACCAGGAGCTTGGCCGCGCGGTGGCCCCGGTGCCGTTCTTTTCGTCGATCTGCATGGCGGCGGAAGCCATCCGCCTCGCCGGCACGGCCGAGCAGCAAGCCCGCTGGCTGCCGGACTTGGCCACAGGCAAGCGCGTGGCAACCTTCGCCTGGGCGGAACCATCCACGACGCTGTTGGAGCGCCCGCTGGCCACAACGATAGAAGGGGACCGGGTACGCGGCCCCAAGACGCCGGTGCCGGACGCAAGTGTTGCCGATCTTTGCATCGTGCTGGCGGACCGGGGCGGCGAGGACTGCCTGGCCGTGGTGGAGCTGGACCAGGACGCAGTGCAACGCAAGCCCCTCCACGGATTTGACGAGTTGCGCCAGCATGGCGCCATCGACTTTCGGCGAGCCCGCTGCGAAGTGCTCGAAGCAGCCAGCGGTAGCGCGTTCACCGCAGCGCTGTTCGATGAATTCGCCACGCTGCTCGCCTTCGAGCAGGTCGGCGGTGCCGAGGCCGCCCTGTTCATGGCCCGTGACTACTCGCTGGATCGCTACATCTTCGGTCGCCGGCTGGGCTCCTACCAAGCCGTGAAGCACAAGCTGGCCGACATTCTGACCGCGCTGGAGCTGGCGACCGCAAACGCCTTGCACGCGGCTGACACCCTCGCAAAGGGTGGCCCGGACAGCCGCGCTGCCGCAGCCGCCGCCCGCATCGGCGCCACCGAGGCATACGAAACCGCGGCACGGGAGAACCTGCAGGTGCATGGCGGCATCGGCTTCACTTGGGAGGCCAATTGCCACTTCCACTACCGCCGCGCGCGCCTGCTGGCGTTGAGCCTTGGCAGCGTCGAGGTGTGGACCGACCTGCTGATCGATGCGCTCGCCGATGCAGCAAACCCGTCGCAAGCCGCCGCCTGAAAAACGGGCGGCAGAGTTTCCCATGAGCGATCACGCCCAAGACGAGGACTACCGCCTTGAGGTTCGCGCCTGGCTGGCTGAAAACGCCGCCGAGTACGCCGAGCCCCGGGAGTTCCCCGAGGCGGAGTTGGTGGCGCGCAGCAAGGCTTGGATCCGCAGGAAGCACGAGGCCGGCTACTCCGCCATCGCCGAACCCGTCGCCGCCGGTGGCGCTGGTGGAACGTCCCGGCAGGCGGCCATCTTCGAACGGGAGGAAGCTCGCTACCACACCCCCACCTTCACCGGCGTGGGCATCGGCTTCGCGATGACCATGGCGGCGATCAAGGGGCACGGCACGGCGCAGCAGTATGAGCACTTCGGCACCCTCACCCACCGCGGCGACATTACTTGGTGCCAACTCTTCTCCGAGCCGGCGGCAGGGTCGGACCTGGCGGGACTGCGCACCCGGGCCGTCAAGGACGGTGACAATTGGGTGGTCAACGGGCAGAAGGTCTGGTCGAGTTGGGCCCACCATGCCGACTGGGGCATTCTCATCGCCCGCACCGACCCAACCGTTGCGAAGCACAAAGGCCTGACCTTCTTCCTGGTGGACATGAAAAGCCCCGGCGTGGAGGTGCGTCCGATCCGGCAGATCACCGGCAAATCCGACTTCAACGAGACCTTCCTCACCGACGTGGTCATCCCGGATGCCAACCGCATCGGAGCGGAAGGCGAGGGCTGGGCTTGCTGCATGACGGTGCTTGCCACGGAACGGGGCCGGACCCGCAGCGCCCGCGCGGGCGGCGACCGTTCCGGCTCGGTGCGATCACTGGTTCGCCAAGCCGCGGCCACGCCGCGGCAAGGCGGCAGCGCCCTCGACAGCCGGGCGGTGCGCGCCAAGCTCGCCCGTTGGTACGTGCGCGAGCAGGGCCTGAAGAACTTCGGCAAGCGCTTGGACGAGCAGGCTCGATCGGGCGGTGGGTTTCCCGCCACCGTCGCGCTGGTGAAGCTGGTATCCGCCACCCTGCTGCAGGAAACCCATGCGTTCCTGATGGACCTCGACGAATACGCGGGCGCGTTCAGCAGCGATGCAGCGGATCGCGAAGAGGTGTTCTACCAATACCTGTGGTCATCGGCCATGCGCATCGCCGGCGGCGCCGACGAGGTGCTGCGCAACCAGCTTGCCGAGCGCGTGCTGGGCATGCCCGGCGAGATGCGCGCGGACAAGGGCGTGCCCTTCAACGAACTGCCTTATTGAGACGTCGCCTCGTTAACGCACTGCGGCGGCCGCTTGGGCGAGGCGCTGCGCGGCGGACATGAACTCGTCGAAGGTGGCCGACTTGGTGTCCACGGCGGCCTGTGCGCAACCCGCCTCCCGGTAGCCGCCGAGCCAATCCTGCATCTCGCCGACCGAGGCATCGCTGGTGATTTGTCCGCGAATGCTGGTGGCCACGCGGCGTCCGGCCTGCTCGTCGATGGCCTCGCTGCCGCGCCGCAATTCCTCGGGCGTGAGGCCGGTCGGGTGCCAGAAGTCGGCGTACTTGGCGGCGCGGCGCAACGGCGCGGGCGCTGTGCCCCGGGAGCCGACCCAGAACGGGATGCGCGGCTGCTGGATGGGTCGCGGCTGGAAGCGCACCTTGCGAAACCCATGAAACTCCCCATTGAACGCCACATCGCCTTCAGCGGCCCAGCAGGCCTGCATGACCTCAAGGGCCTCGTCGGTGTAGGCGCCCCGCCGCTCGTAGAGGTGCTGCCTGCCGAGGGCAAAGAACTCCGCCCGCGCCCAGCCGGTGCCTACTCCCAAGTCAACGCGGCCGCCGGACAGCACGTCGATGCCCGCCAGCATCTTGGCGGTCAGCACCGCATCCCGGTACGGAACCACCAGCACGCCAATGCCGAGACGGATCTTTTCGGTGCTGCCGGCCAGGTAGGCCAGCGTGCTCAGCGTCTCAAGCCAGCAATCGCCGTACACCGGCTGATAGACTTCGAACCCCACGACATGATCGGTGAGCCACAGCCCGTCAAAGCCCATCTGCTCAAGCTCCGCGCAAGCCGCAATGGCCTGCTCCGCATAAGGCCCTTCGTTGGGAACCACGATATCCACACGCACGCGCTTTCTCCTCCGTCGTCGCTAACCTCAGCCAGCCTTTTCCAAACCGCGCAACTTGCGGTTGTACCAGGAACGAACCTCCCCCTCGCGCAACACGCACTTGTACACCACCGAAGCGGCGGCGTAGTGTTTCTTGGTGGCCTTCGGGGCCTTGCGCACTTCCCCGCGGAACGCCGCGTACTTCTCGCCGAGCAGCTTCTGGATGCGCCGGTTCTCCGCTTCGTCGTCCACCACCTCGGCGTCGCAGTTCATCACCACCGCCCTAAGGTCCACCCAGCGCTCGCCGGACTCCACCAGCAAGCACACGCGCGGGTTGTTGGCGATGTGCTTCGCCTTGGCCGACTTGGCCCGCGTTCTCAAGTACATGGCGCCGTTCTCGTAAACGTACCACAGCGGCGTCATGAACGGCTCGCCGGACTGGCGCGTCGTGGCGAGAATCACCGTGTGACCGTTGGTCAGGAACTCGTCGATTTCGTCCTGGGTCAGTTGAACTCCCATTTGAACACTCCTATTCAGTTGATTTACAAGGTATTTTACCGTTCAAAGCCCGAGCACGCGCTTGGCCAGGATGTTTCTCTGCACTTCATCGGAGCCGCCGTAGATCGTCTCGCCGCGCTTCATGAAGTAGCGCAACGTCTCGGCGGTGACGTGGGCTGGCGCCACGGGCGGACTGTTGCTGGCGGCGGAAAGCCTGTCGGGCTCATAGGGCAGTCCATAGTAGCCGAGCGTCCGCATGCCCAGTTCGGTGATGCGCTGCATCAGGGCAGCGCTCAGCACCTTGGTGGCCGAGACCTCCGCCCCCGGCTCCTCGCCGCGGCTCAGCCGGCTGGTGAAGCGCAGCTCCCAAAGGTCCAGCGCCTGCAGGTCCACCTCGATGCCCGCCAGACGCCGCGCCACATCCGCATCGTCCGCCAATCGGCCACCGTCGCTGGCCCGCTCCAAACCGACGATGCGCTTGACGCCATTCAGCCGCCGCAGCAACCGCGCCGCGCCGCTGCCGAGTCGCTCAAAGGCGAGAAAGTACTTGGCCACCGTCCAACCCTCGTTTTCCGCCCCCACCCGGTTGGCCTTGGGAACGCGGACATCGGCGAAGAACACCTGATTGAAGTCGTGCTGGCCCGCCAGGTTGATGATGGGCTTGATCTCGATGCCCGGCGAGGCCAAGTCGATCAATAGGAAGGTGATGCCCTGTTGCTTGCGGCCCTCACGGGACGTGCGCACCAGGCAGAACAGCCAGTCTGAGCGGTGCGCATAGGTGGTCCATATCTTGGTGCCATTGACGATGTAGTCGGCGCCATCGGAAACCGCGGAGGTGGCCAGCGAGGCCAAGTCGGACCCCGCGGCGGGTTCGGAGTAACCCTGGGCCCAGATGGTGTTGACCTTAAGGATGTCCGGCAGAAAGCGCGCCTTCTGCGCATCGCTGCCGAAGCTCAGGATGCAGGAGCCTGGATGGTTGTTGAAGCCGTTCGGCGCACCCGCCAAGGCCACTTCGCGGCTGAAGATGTAGTGCTGCACTGCGCTCCAACCGGTTCCGCCCCACTCCACCGGCCAGCCGGGCTGCCCCCAGCCGCGCTCCGCCAGCATCTTCAGCCAGCGCCTGCCGCATTCGAATTCGCTGTAGGTCTCCACCGTGCGATCGGCGGCGGCGATGAGGTCCGGCGTCAGCTTGTCAGCAAGAAACGCCCGCACCTCGTCGCGAAACGCCGTATCCGCATCGCCATAGGACAGGTCCATGGATTTCCCCGCAAAGCTGTGGGGGCACCGGACTGCGCCCCCACGCAAGGAATGGTATTCCGAATCTGCCAAATCATGTATATCTTTTAACCCGTTGTGCGCCCACGCCGATGGAGACGGCCCGATGAGCTACGAATACATCCTAGTGGAGCGGCCCGCGAAGCGGGTGGCCAGCATCACCCTCAACCACCCGCCGCGGCTGAACGCCATCAACGGCGACATGCTGCGCGAACTCGACCGCGCGGTGCGGCGCATCGAACGGGACGACGAGGTGCGCGCTTGGCTGCTGACCGGCGCGCCGCGCCCGGACGGCAGGCCCTGCTTCAGCGCCGGCGTGGATCTGAAGGCGATAAACGAAGGCGTCCGCCTAGACCGCCACATAGGGCCCAGGGTAACCAATGCCATCGACGACATGCTCAAGCCCTCCATCGCGGTGGTGGACGGCACCGCCAGCACCGGCGCCATCGAACTGGCGCTAGCCTGCGACTTCCGGCTGGTGGGCGAAGGAGCCGCCATCAGCGACTGGCACCTGAAGCACCTCGGTTCCGGCGTCGGCTCCTGGGGCTCGCCGGCCCGGTGGCTGAGCCTGGTGGGCCCGGCAGTCACCAAGGAGATGATCCTCACCGCCAAGGTGATGAACGCCGAGGAGGCGGTCGCCACCGGTTTCGCCACGGCCCGGCATCCTTCAGAGGCGCTGTACGGCCACGCCCTTGACATGGCCGCGACCATGGCGGGCATGAATCCCGACGGCGTCAGCCAAGCGCTGGCCCACATTCAGCAATCCGGCGCCCGTGAGCGCGACCACGCATTGACCCTGGCCACCCAGGTCAGGCAATGGTTCGGCAGCCAGGAAACCTTCGGCGAGCGCGCCCAAAAGGTCATGGCCGCCCGCAAAGACCCCGCCCAGCGGCCAAAGTCAGATTGAGAGCTGCCTGAGCGCCAGTGTTTTTTCGGACGGTGGCGTGCGGCCTCGCGGCAACATTGCACGTCCGGGATCACTCGGCCATCAGCGCAATGACCTCGTCCGTCGAGTACACGTCGCCGAAGCCGAGGAGGATGTTGGACAGGCTCGCCCAGTGCTCCTCGTCGTCGCGACCGGCGTTCGCGTCCGTGATCATGACGGTCTTGAAGTTGCGCATGGCGGCCTCCCGCGCGGTTGACTCGCAGCACACGCTTGTCACCGTGCCCGTCACGAGGACGGTGTCGATGCCCCGGTCGCGCAGCGTTTCCTCGAGCCCGCCGCCACTGCCGACGAAGGCGCTGAACCGGTTCTTGCTGACGGTGATGTCGCCGGGATCCTGCTCGAGCGGCGCATAGACCTCATGGCCAGGCGCGCCGGCGGTCAGCGCCGCCCGGAAGGCCTTCCCCTGTTCCTCCCCGAAGACGTGGTCGTACATGATCGGCCAGCGGTCTTCCTCGTCCGGCCCGTATGTGGAGACGATCCACACCACGAGGCCACCGGCCTGCCGCAGCGCCGCGTTGATGCGGTTGATGTTCGGTACGACCTCGCGCGCCACCGGAATCTCGGCCGCGGCGCCCTCGGCGACGAAGGCGTTCTGCATGTCGACGACCAGCATGGCCGTCCGCGCTGGGTCGATGGTTTCGAAAGTGTGGACCCGACCGCGCCGGGCCAAGCAGCGATTGACGACGTCCTCTGGTATTCCGCCCGCGTGCATGTTTCTCCCCCACTTGGTTTTCGCACTCCCGGATTGTCGCAACTTGAAGCGACGAAGGGAATCCGCTCCTCGGAGAGGTTGACAGTCAGGTCACATCGTCAACCAAAACGCGCCCCTGATTCTGCACCCAGCGCCCCTCGGGGTCGCGCACCCAGCCGCTCGACGCCCAGGTGCCGCCATCGACGTTAAGGGTGATGCCGGTGACGTATTCCGACATTTTTGATGCCAAGTACACCGCAGCGTTGCCGCATTCGTCCACGTGGCCTTCGCGGCCCAAGGGAATCAAGCGGTTGGTCGAATCGAGTTGCTCGGGTGTTGGCACCGTCCATTGGCTTTCGTCCACCGGCCCGGTGCGGTTGCCGTGGTTGCCGGGCGTCACAGTGTGGTCCGGCGCGATGGCGTTGACGCGGATGCCATGGGCCGAGAGCTCCAAGGCCATGCTGCGGGTGAAGCTCAGCATGCCCGCCTTGCAGGCCGCGTACACCGCGAAGTAAGGCGCCGCGCGCTGCCCCTCGATGCTTGACACGTTGACAATGGCACCGCCACGACCCTCGCGGATCATGATCTTCGCCACCTCCGAGGTGGCCGCCAGCATGCTCACTAGGTTGATCTCGATGTGCCGCCGCCAACTGCGTTCGCTCTGCTTGAGAAAGGGCCGGCCGTTCACGCCGCCGGCATTGTTCACTAGGATGTCTATGCGGCCGAAGCGGTCGTCCGCTTCAGCGATGGCGCCGCGCAACTGCTCCGTATCCATCACGTTCGCCTCCAGCGGCAAGGCCTGGCGACCCAAGGCCTCAACCTGGCCGGCCACATGACGGGCGCGCACCGGCTCGATGTCCAGCACCGCCACATGGGCGCCGTGGCGCGCCAGCGCCAGGGCGATTCCCGCGCCGATGCCGCCGCCTCCGCCGGTGACCAGCGCCACTTGGTCGGTGATTGCGTAGCCGTTGTCGCTCATGTCGCGCCTCCCACGTGCTCGTCAAGAAAGGGTTTCACCGCCCCGAGGAACCCTGCGGTGTTCTGCGATGCCACATTGTGACCACAATCGGGGACGACCTTGAGTTCCCCATGGGGTAGTGCCGCCACGAAGCGTTCCGCCGCCGCCTGCTCCAGCACATTGGAGTTGCCGCCGCGCACCACCAGCACGGGCACTTCGAGCCTGCTGACGGCGGCGAGACCGGGCACGCCGGGCAGCCGGGTTCCAGCCTCCGCGTCGTCACCGTCACTGGCGGCCGCATAGCGACGCCGGTCGGCCTTGGTGATGTAGCGCCCATCCGCCCGCTGGATCAAGTTGTACTTCAGGGTGCGTTCGATGTGCGCCCGCGTTCGGTAGCGGTCGTACTGCTCCACCCGGTCCAGAAACGCCTCCATGTCATCGAATTCGATGTTGCGGCCGACGAATTCCCGAATCATGCGCGCGCCGCGCTCGCCCACCTCCGGGCCAATGTCCACGATCACCGCCGCGCGCACCCGTTGCGGGTGCGCGCAGGCCAGCGCCAGCGCCACCATGCCACCCATGGAGTGACCCACGACCACTGGGCGGGCGAGCCCCAGCGCACCAAGAAAGTCCCTGGCGTCGGGCATCATGTCGGCAATCGCGTAGTGGGCGCCCCGGTTCCACTCCGAGTCGCCGTGACCGCGCTGGTCAAGGGCCATCACCCGGTAATCCGACGACAGGTGCAGGCTCACCAGATCCCAGGAGTGCGCGGATTGATTGCCGCCGTGCAGCAGCACAACCGGCGGCGCATCTTCCCTCCCCCACTCCAGGAAGTGGAAGCGCTGATGGCGCAGCACGGTGTTGCGGGAAACGTAGCGGACCTCGCCGGGCACCTCGATGTCGAGGTCGCGGGCGCTGTCGAGCAGGCTGGCGAACTCCTCCAGCCCGGTCAGGTCAAGCGGTTGGAGGTCGCTGCTGAAGGTGTTCAGGTACATCGGAGTGATGTGCCGCCGGCGGCCGTCATCCTGCCAGCGCCCATCCGGAAAGTTCCGCCACCCGCGTCCGGTGCATGCTGGTCGATCCCATGTACATGCGATCGAAGACCGCGCGCTTGAGCCAGACGTGCAATGGAAACTCCCAAGTGTAGGCGATGCCGCCATGGGCTTGGGTGCATTCCCGCGCCGCGTGTAGAAACCGCTCGGTGACGTGCGCCTTGGCCAAGGCGGCCATGCGTTGCGCATCCTCAGGCACCGCATCGAAGGCATGGGCGGCGTACCAGTAAAGGGCGCGGGCTGGCTCGATGTCCGCGGCCACGTTGGCGAGCTGATGCTTGAGCCCTTGGAACGCACCGATCACCTGGCCGAACTGCTCCCGGGTGAGCGCATAGTCCACGGCCATGTCGAGGCAGCGCCGCGCACCGCCGAAGGCATCGGCCGCCAACAGCACCAGCAACGCATCCCGCAGGCGTTCTGCCGACCCGCTAAGCGGCGCCGCGGGCGTGTCGCGGAAGGCGACATGGGCGATGCGCCGGGTTGCATCCAAGCTGGGCAGCGGAGTCACTTCGACGGTCTCGGCCGGGTTCTCCACCAGCATCAGCTCTCCGCCGGCAACGCCCACCACCATCACGTCGGCCTGCGCGGGATAGAGCACATTGCGCTTGGTGCCGTTCAGCGCCGTTGGTCCGGCCAACCGCCATTCGTTCGGCTGCCAAGCAGCGTCGCTTTCGGCCAAGGCGACCGTGCCCAGACACTCGCCGGTGGCCAGCCGCGGCAGCCAGCGTTCCTTCTGGGCATCGTTTGCGCTCCAGCAGATGGCCAGGGAGGCTGCAACATGTCCGAGGTAAGGGCCGGGGGCGCCGTGATAGCCCAGCATCTCGGTCACCACCGCAGCATCCAGCATTTCCAAGCCCGTCCCCCCATGCCGCTCGTCGATCATGAGGCCGAGAACGCCCAGTTCGCCGAGCGCTTGCCACAGCCGCGCATCGTGCCCGTCTTCGCTGTCAAAGATTTCCAGGAGCCGCACTTGGTCGAGTTCGTTCTGCAGCAAGCGGCCAACGGAATCCTGGAGCGCCGTCTGCTCTGCGGAGAGATCGAAGTTCATGAATCGCCCCCGGTCTGGTCACGGGGCAGGCCCAAGCCACGCTCGCCGATGATGTTGCGCTGAATGTTCGAGGTGCCGCCGGCAATGGCGATGCCGAGCGATCCGAAGAACTGGTTCATCCAGCGTTCGTCGCCGACCTTGTGGCCGGGCTCGTAAACCGGCAGCAGCAGGCTCGCATCGCCGATCAACTCCTGGGCCAGCGCCGCGATCATGTGCCCCAGGTTGGTCACCACGAGCTTGTTCATGGTGGTCACCGGACCGGGATCCTTGCCGGCAAGGCTCATGCTGAGTTGGCGAAAGGTCGAGTACCGATGCGCTTGCAGATAGCCCTCGATCTCGGCCAAGCGGTCCTGCACGATCGGATCCTCGATGGCGGGCCGACCATTCCGGGTCGCGCTCCGGGCGACGTTGAGGAGCTTGGCGAATTGCTCCAAGTAGGTTTCCGCGTTGCCGATGCCGGTTCGCTCGTGCTTAAGGGTCGCCCGCGATACCTGCCAGCCTTCGCCGCGGCGGCCAACGATCCAATCGAGGGGCGTGCGCGCATCGTCGAAGAACACCTCATTGAACGTGCTTTGTCCGGTGATCTGCTTCAGCGGGCGGATGGTGACGCCGGGCTGATGCAGGTCCAGCAGCAGGTAGGAAATGCCTTGGTGCTTGGGGGCGTCGGGCTCGGTCCGCACCAGCGCGAACATGTACCGGCACTCATGGGCACGGCTGGTCCAGATCTTCTGCCCGTTTATGATCCACTCATCGCCGACCAGTTCGCCGCGGGTGCGCACCGACGCCAGGTCGCTGCCGGACCCCGGTTCGCTGTAGCCTTGGGCCCAATCGACTTGGCCACGCACGGTGGGTGGTATGAACTGTTCCTGCTGCCAAGGGGCGCCGCATTCGAGCAGCGTCGGCACCAGCATGCGCACGCCGTTGCCGTAGATTTCCATGGGCGCCCGCGCACTCGTGAACTCCTCGTGGATGACTTGGGCGCGCAGCACATCCGCGGGCTGCTCGCTGCCGCCGAAGCGGCGCGGGATGTTGCGGTACAGGTAGCCGGCTTCGGTAGCCTTCAGCCTGAACGCCGTGATTCGTTCGGGATTTCGCGCATCCTCCCGCGACCAGTGGGCGGCGACGAACTCGCGCACCTCGTCGCGGAATGCCTCGTACTCCGCTCCGTAACTCAGATCCATTTCAGCCTCCCGATTCAGCCGCCTTCCTGCGCATGCGCTCGGCGATGTCCTTGGCGGACTGACGCTGGTTGCGCGCTTCGAGGTCGAACAGGTAACGGCGGCGGTTCGCCTCCTCCTCCGCTTCCGTCAGATTGTTCTTGATCAGCGCCAGCAGGGTTGCGGGCACCCTCAGCAATTTCTGCGCCACCGACAGGGCATGGTCCCGCAACTCGGCAGGCGGCAGCACCTTGTTCAGCATGCCCCAATCGTAGGCCTGCTGTGCCGTCAGCCGTTCGTTAAGGTAGTAGAACTCGCGCGTGCGAGCCGTGCCCATGACGCGGGTCCAGAACAACGAGCCCCCGTAGTCGCCGGAAAGGCCATTGGCCGAAAAGTTGGTTGCCAACACCGCATCGTCTGACGCATAGCGCAGGTCGCAGGCCGCCGCGAGGCTGCAGCCTGCCCCAACGGCGGGACCGCCAATCATGGCGATCGCCGGTTTGGGCATGGTGTGCAGCAGCATCGGCGCATGCAGGTCGTAGCGACTGAGATCGTCCTCCGCAGCGTCCGGATCAGCCCCCATCATGCCCCTGCGTGGCCCGCCACCGTCCTTGACGTCGCCTCCGGAGCAGAATCCTCCCAACGCATCCCCCTTCGGCGCCCCGGTGAGCACCACCACCTTCACGCCGTCATCCGCCGCCATCTCCCGAACGGCGGCGTCGAGCGCCTCGATGAGTGGGCCGTTTAAGGCGTTCAGGCGATGCGGGCGGTTGAGCGTGATGACGCCAATGCGCTCGTTGATCTCGGTTCGGATCACGGGGGCTTCGGAAGTGCTTTTTTCGTTCATGGAATCGTTTTCTAGTTAGTCAGCGCCGAGCGGGCTTCGACTGGCTAGAAGTCGGTGCCGCCGTCGATGTTGACGGTGGCGCCGGTCATGTAGGCCGCGCGTTCGGATAGGAGGAATGCCATCAGGTCGCCGACATCGCCGGGTTTGCCGATCGAGCGCATGGCCACCGGCAGTTTCCATTCCTCGATCATCACGTGTTCCAAGGCCTGGTCCAAGGGCAGGCCGTACTCCTCGGCCGCCAAGTGCCTGCGCCGTATGAGCACGTCGGTCTCGATGGCGCCGGGACACACGCAATTGGCGCGAATGCCTTGGGCGCCATAGGTCTTGCAGAGGTTTTTCGTGAAGTTCACCAGCGCTGCCTTCAATGCCGCATAGGCGAACAGGAACGGCTTGGCGGCGCGTGCCGAGTAGGCGGCCGTGGTCACGAGTTGCCCCCCGCCCTGTTCCAGAAGATGCGGCACGATCGCCCGGCAACTGCGCACTTGGCTCATGAGCACGTCCTGGAAGTTGACCTCCCAGTCCTCGTCGCTCATCTCCAGCAGGGTGCCGTTGCGGTCGGTGGAGCCGGGCGTGGTGAGCAGGCCGCGGATGGTGCCCAGTTCATCGATGGCGCGCTCAACCGCCTGCTCCACCTGCCCGGACCGGCTGGCATCGGCCCCGAGCCCAACCACTTGGGCGCCGGACTCGGCCTGCAACTCGGCCGCCCGCTCGCTGGCCGTGGTTTTCGTGCGCCCGACGATGGCCAGCCGAGCGCCGTCCCGCGCCAGCCGGCGGGCGGCCTCCCAGCCCATGCCGCGCGTGCCGCCCACGATGATGTAGGCGTTATCCCTGACTCCCAGATCCATTGCGCATCCCCCGTATCCGATTGATGTTCCAAAAGTACCACGACCCCCGCGCTGCAACCTCCGCGCTCACGGATTCGCCGCTTGCATGGCGGACTCGATCAACGCACGAACCTCGTTCGACAGCACCTTAAACATGGCATTGCGCGGAAGGGCATCGACGAAGGCCACCGCCACCGGCACGCAGTAGCCGGGTTTGCGATCCGCCACCCAGGCCTTGAGTTCCGCTGCCGACACCGCGGCGTCCCGGCGAAGCACCACCGCTGCGGCGGGCACCTGGCCCAGCCGGGCGTCCGCCAACCCCACGACTGCCGCGTCGGCCACTGCCGGGTGCCGGCGCAGCGCTGCGGCCACTTCGTCGGCAGGGATCTTAAATCCGCCGCGCACCAGCACATCGTCGGCGCGGCCCTCGATCCAGACGAAGCCGTCCTGGTCCATGCGCGCCCGATCATTGGTGCGAATCCAGTCCGCTGGCGCATCGGTCGGCCGCTGGGGCGGATCCGCCTCCAGCAGGCCGATTTCGCCGCGCGGCAACTCCACGCCCGTGTCGGCATCGACGATGCGCACCCGGTTGTCCGGCAGGGCCCGCCCGACACTGCCGCGCTTGACCTTCACGAGGGACAGATCATCGCCGGCGAAACCGGTCACGGCGCCCAGAAACTCCGTTGCGCCGTACGCGGTGACCACCGGGATGCCGTAGGCGGCCTCGAACTCCTCCGCAGTGGCAGGGTCCAACGGGGCGGAAGCGGCGCGGAACACCGAGGCGCTAGCCAGGTATTCACGGGGCACTCGGTTGTCGAGCAGCATGCGAATCACCGCTGGCGGCGCGGCGAGTTGCCGTGGCTTGTGCTCCCGAACCAGCTGTGCCCAGCGCCAGATGTCGAAGCGCTCCAAGAGCGCTGTGGGGCGGCCCTTCCAGACTGCGGCGGCGGCGCCCATGACGCCGCCCATGCTGACCAGCGGCACGGCGGAGATGGCCACGCCGCGCTGGTCCGGCGGGCGCATTCCGGTCGGCCTCTCCCGTGCGAACAACGCGTATGCCACCGGCACGCGCTTGGGTGGCCCGGTGGTGCCGCTGGTCAGCATGGTGACCGCGGTATCGTCGAGCGGTTCGTAGTGGGTGCCTAAGCCGACGCGATCGAGCCCCGGGACCACACGAACCGGCTGTTGCCGGTCTGCGGTCAGCTCGATGCCCAGGGTGCCCGTGGCCTGCAGCGCTTCCCGGAAGCCGGCGCGCCGCCAGTCCTGCGCATCCGCGACCAGCACCGCCGGGCGCAAGGCTTCGAGATCTTTGCGGATCGCCGCATCCGGCTGTATGGGCGTGGCCAGCACCGCACAGCGGCGCATGGCGAGTACGGAAAGGTAGGCGCCAAAGCAGTGCGGACGCTGCCTGAGCACCAAGCCCACGCCTTCCACGCCGGCGACGCCTGCGCTGTTGAGCGCATCGCGCAGCCCGTCGTGTATGCGGGCGAGATCCCCCCAAGTCCAAGTATCGCCCTCGTAGAACACCGCCGGTGCATCGGCCTCGCTCTGAAACAGTTCTTCGATGCGCTCGTTGACTTCCATCGGGGGCGAAACGCGTCGGATCAGGGCAGCAGATCGGAGACTTCGTTCAAGTCCTGAACCGTCTCGAGATGCAGTAGCGTGTCGACCAGTTGGTCGACCTGCGGTGCCCGGATGCCGCTCCTGGCGTACTGCAGGCAATCTCTGAACTTCTCGATGACGTCTTCGTCCGACATCGGGTTTGCCGGATGCCCGTACACATCATCGACCCGACAGGAGAGGGAGCGCCCGTCCGTCGTGTGCAGCTCGACAATAGCCGGTGAGATCTCGGCGGCGGGGCCGAGTTCGTCACTGACGCGATACTGCAGGCAACCGATGACGGACTGCACATCCGGGCTGTGCAGGTTCTCGGGTAGAAAATCCGCGATCCGAGGCGCTCTTAGCACCCCCATTGCTACTGTGAAGAACAGCGAGAACTTCGCCTGAATGCTGAGATCCGGCGCCCTCTTGTCGGCCTCGGGTTCGCAGAACAGGTCGCGCGTTCCCGGCGACACGACCAGGGTAATGCGCCCGACATCCGTCGGGACGAGGCTGTTTTCGGAAAGGATCCTGCGGGTTGCCTCCACGTAGCCGTGCGTCAGGCGGCAGCAGGGCCACGGCTTAAGGCTGACGCCGGCGTGGCGGTATTCCTCGCCGAGCCCCGACAGCAACCGTTCGGCATCGAAACGGTTGTCGTAGTAGTTCTCGAAAAACAGTTCGATGCCGTTGCGGCAGGCCCGGACACCGCGCTCGGCCATGAGCGCGCAAAGCACGCCTTCCTTATTGATGAAACCGTCCCGGATGGCACGCAACTCCGACTCCGGCGCGGCCACCGCATCAAGTTGGCCATGACAGCGGTGCAACGCCAGCCCGAGCGCATTGATCATCTGGCTTTCGCTCAACCGAAGTATCTTTCCCGCGGCAGCGGTGGCGGAGAAGACACCGAAATTGCTGATCGGAAACCAGCGGTGGTCCACGCCGAGCCGGCCGGTCGGGGACGACGACAAACGCGCGCCAAGATCGCTGCCGAGGGCAACGGCGGCGATCAACTCCCGGCCGCTTACGCCGCCCACACGCTCGGCAACGGCGAGCGCCGCAGGGACCGTCTGAGACGATGGATGATGGCCCAGGTCATCGATGGTGTCGTCGTAGTCGAGCACGTGGGTGAAGGAGCCGTTCAGATAGGCGGCCATGACGGCCGAACCCTTTCTCCCGAGCCCGATCAGCGTCGAACGCCCCGGGCCACTCTCTTCGACGACGAGTTCCGCGAGACGCTCACAGGTCTGATCCAGCGTGGAGGGCGGCACCATGACGCCCAGCGTATCCAGAATGCTGAGCTTGGTTTTCTCCCGAACGGCCATCGGGACGCTCTCGTAATCGATCTGCGCGATGGATCGCGCTATGGTTTCAGTCAAGTGCATTCAGCGCTCAGGGGATCAGGCAGCCCGGTTCTCTTCGAGCAGCTGGTGCACGAGTTCGATGGTCGCAAGCTTCGCATCCGTGCCCCGCCCCATGATCTGCAGTTGCAGGACATCGATGCCGCACTGTTCATATTCCCGCAGGCGCTCGCGCACCATGTCCCGGGTGCCGATCACGCTGGCCTGGAGCGCCATCTCGTCGGGAACCCGCTCCACCGCCTGGTCGCGCTTCCCCGCCACCCAAAGCCGCTGCACCTCCTCCGCCACATCCTCATAGCCGATCCGCCGGAACGCCTGGTTGTAGAAGTTGGTCTTCGGCGAGCCCATGCCGCCCAATTGAAACGCCAATGCGGGCTTGCGCTTGGCGATCATCTCCTCGACGTTGTCGCCCACGCCGACCACCGCGCCCACGGCCAGCTCGATGTCCTCGAAGCTGCGTCCGGCGCGGGCGGCGCCGCGACGCATGGGCTCGAAATACGACGCCGCCGTCGCCGGCGTGAACGAGGTGCCGATCCAGCCGTCCGCCACCTCCCCTGTGTATTCCAGCGCCCTCGGCCCGAGCGTCGCCAGAAAGATCGGAATGTTCGCATTGGGCCGATGCGCCAAACGCAAGGCCTTGCCCTCGCCGCCCGGAAGGGGCAGCACATAGTGTTCGCCCTCGTAGCGCAGCTTTTCCCCCGCAAAGGCGAGCTTCAGGATGTCGACCAGTTCCCTCATCCGCGCCAGCGGATGCGCAAAGGGCACGCCGTGCAGACCTTCTACCACCTGGGGACCGCTCACTCCGAGCCCGAGCATGAAGCGGCCCTCGCTCATGGCCGCCAGGGACAACGCGGTCATCGCGATGTTGCCCGGCGCCCGGGCGCTGACCTGCGCGATGCCGGAAGCCAGCCGCATTTTCGAGGTTCTGGCAGCCAGGAAGGCCAGCGGCGTGAAGGCATCCGTGCCCCAGGCCTCGGCCGACCAGGCCACATCGACGCCGAGCGCTTCACACTCGATCGCATAGTCAACCGAACGCGCGAAGCCGCCTTTGCGATCCGCATCCACGCCGCCGATGGCGATAGCCGTTTTCATGTCACCTCCGGTTCATTTCGAGGGCAAGATGCCCTCGCTCCGACAAAAGCGCAGCCTGTATTCGCTCCGACAAAATGCAGCCTGTACTTGGTTAGATAATTTATACTTTTGCGCGCAGCATGGAAACACAAGCAATCAACTAGATGGAACCCGATCCGCGCCGCCACTTCGTGCTGGCCACCCTCTGCGTAGTCGCCATCTTCAACATGGTGGACCGGCAGATCATCACCATCGTCCTAGACCCCATCAAGGCCGAATTCGGGGCCTCCGATACCGCCATGGGGCTGCTGACCGGCATGATCTTCGCCGCCTTTTACGCCACCGCCGCCTTCCCCATCGCGCGCTGGGCGGACGGCGGCTCGCGCAAGACAGTGCTGGCGGCCTGCCTCGGCTTCTGGAGCCTGATGACCACCCTTGGCGGCATCGCGCAGTCGTTCATGCAACTCGCCATCACGCGGGTGGGCGTCGCCATCGGCGAGGCCGGCGCCGCCCCCACCAGCCAGTCGATGCTCTCCGACCTGTATCCACTGAGCTCCCGGGCGACGGTGCTGGCCACGCTGTCGGCATTCAGCTCGTTCGGCATCGGGCTGGGCGTCATCCTCGGCGGCTGGCTTTCCGACACGTTCACTTGGCGCACTGCGTTTTTCATTGTGGGTGCGCCGGGGCTGCTGCTTGCCGTCTTCGTTTACCTGCGTCTGCCCGAACCCCGGCGCGGCGCCGCCGATGGACTGGTGGACGATCGGCAAACGCCCCGCATGCGCCAGACATTTGCGCACTTGATGAAAATCCCGACGTACCGCCACGTCGTCACCACCGCCGCCTTCGTTGCCCTGTGCGGCTACGGCCAGTTGATGTGGGGCCCCACCTTCTTTCGCCGCGTACACGACATGACCGGCACCGAGGCGGGGGCGGGGTTCGGCCTCGCCACCATGGCGGCCTTGATGCTCGGCAATCTCACCGCCGGGTTCATCTCCGATTGGGCCGGCAAGAAGGACATTCGCTGGTACATGCGCATCGCCGCCATCGGACCCGCCCTCGGCTTCCCATTCGGCATGTTGTTCGTGTTCGCCTCCAGCACGCCGGTGGCGCTGGCTTCGTCGTTCCTGTTTCAGTTTTTCATCACCTTCCATGTCCCGCCCTGCTACGCCATCGCGCAAACCCTGTCGCCGCTGCGCATGCGGACGATGGCGATGGTGATCATCGGCCTGTTCCAAAGCCTGATCGGCATTGGCCTGGCGCCGATCCTGATCGGTGCCGTCAATGACTTTCTGGAACCACGGTTCGGCCTGGAGGCGGTTCGGTATTCCCTGGGGCTGGTAATGGTTGGCGCGGTGATTGCCGCTTGCTTCGCGCTGCGCGCATCGTTCACCATCAGTTCCGACCATGCGCAACATCAGAATTCTGCGCCGCAGGCGTCTAGTGTAGATTTGCGGGGCTAGACGATTGGTAGCACCAAAAAACGAGGAGGAGAAGGCGCCGTGAACAGCCTAACCGCTGAAACTCATGAGATTCCCGATCACGTGCCGCCGGAGCTGGTGCGCGCAAGCCGAGGCTTTGACGACATCGCCAGCGACTGGCGCAATCCGTTTGCGGACACGGAAAACGTCTTCACAGGAGATTACCCGCCGATATTCTTCGTTCCCGACTACCCGATACCCATCGTTGGGTCCACGGCTCTCGGAACCTGGATGATCACCCGGCACGAGGACATTCGCGAGGTCTATCAAACACCGGCCGTTTTCTCCAGTCACGGCATTGCAGGCTATCAGCACTTGGCGGGCGAGGACTGGGAGATGCTGCCGCTGTCGGTGGATGCGCCCATGCACAGGCACTATCGATTGCCGTTGGCCCCTTCGGTTTCGCCCAAGGCCGTGAACGCGATGGATGGCCTGATCCGGGCGCGGGCGAATTCGCTGATTGATGCGTTCATCGATCGGGGTGAGTGCGAGTTCATCACCGAATTCGGGCGTCCGTACCCAATCTCCATCTTCATGCGCCTGATGGGCTTCCCCGTGGAGGAGATGTACGAGAAGTTCCTGGTTTGGGAAAAGCACATCCTGAGTGGTGACGGCCTGACGTTGGAGGAGCGCGGCGAGGGCATCAAGGAGTGCATTGCCTGGCTCCGGTCGTTCATTGCGGAACGGGAGCAAAGCCCCCGGGATGACCTCACCAGCATCATCGTCCAGGCGCAGATCGACGGCCGCCCGATCACGGCCGATGAAAAAATCGGCCTGGTGTTCATGCTGTTCGTCGGCGGTCTCGACACCATCGTCGGCAGCCTGAGCCTCTGGCTTCCCTGGCTTTGCGCTCATCCGGAATACCGGGCCAAGCTCATCGAACGCCCGGAACTCATTCCGGGCGCCGTGGAGGAGCTGTTGCGCATGAATCCGCTGGTGAGTTCACCCCGAACCGTAACCCGGGACATCGTCTTCCGCGGAGTCACCATGAAAGCGGGCGACGTGGTGTTGCTGCTGAGCGCCACCGGCAACTTCGACGAGCGCAAATTCCCATGCCCGCGCACCGCGGACTTTGAGCGCAGCCCCAACCCGCACATGACGTTGGCGGCCGGCCCGCACCGTTGCCTCGGCTCTCACTTGGCGCGTCGAGAACTCAACATCGCCTTGGAGACCTGGCTCAAGCGGATTCCCAACTTTCAAATCAAGGAAGGCTTCGAGGTGGTCGCCCACGCCGGGCTGCAGGCCGTGCGCGAATTGCGCCTGGTCTGGTAAGGGAGGACTGCCATGCAAACCCGTCCATCGGCCCGGAAAACCGACCGCTCATGAGTTACGCAGGCGCGCCAGATCGACCGATCGCCCTCATCACTGGAGCGCTGGGCGGCATTGGCCGCGCCTGCTGCGAGCGCCTCGCCACCGACTATCGGCTCGCATTGCTGGACTTGGGCGGGGAACGGCTGAACGCAGCCGCGGCGGACATGGCGTCGAAAGGCATGGAGGTGGTGCTGGCCACAGCGTGCGATGTGGCCGACGCCGCTCAGGTCGACGCGTGTTTCGAAGCACTTGGGCGCACCGCATCGATCGGCGCTCTCGTACACACCGCCGGGGTGTCGCCCGCATTGGCCGACTGGGAGACGATCATTCGAGCCAACATCGCCGGCACCGCCCATGTTTTGGACGCCTGTATGCCGCGGACCGCCGTCAATGGCGCAGCCATCTGCATCGCGTCAATGGCTGGGCATGGCGTCGTCCCCGACGCGGACCTGGATGCGGCATTAGACGACCCGACCGCCACCGATCTGCCGGCTAGGGTGGAGCCCAGCCTCGCTCGACGCCTGATCGCCGGGGATCCTTACGGTCTGGCATCCCCCGCGTACTCCGTTTCCAAGTACGCGGTGCAGCGCATGGTGGCCGCGCGCGCGGCCACTTGGGCGCAGCGAGGCGCCCGCATCGTCTCGATATCCCCGGGACTGATCCATACGCCGATGGGCCGCAAGGAGGTCGCCGAGAACAAGCGCGCCGCGGCCGTGCTGGAAGCGATTCCCGGCAATCGCTGGGGCAGCCCGCTCGACATCGCCAACGCCGCCGCGTTTCTGGCATCCAACCAAGCATCGTACATAACCGGGTGTGATCTCAAAGTGGACGGCGGCGTTACCGCGCAAAGGGCCACGGCTGTACGACAAAGCCATCCGGCGTGATGGCACACGAGGACGCAGGAATGAACTCCACGCCTGAACCAGACAACCGCCCGCTGCCGCTCGCCGGCATCCGCGTGCTGGACCTGTCCGGAGAGACCGCACCCATCTGCGGGCAGATGCTCACCCTGTTCGGCGCCGATGTGGTGCTCGCCGAGCGCGGGCTGAGCCGTGACCGCCGCGCCGACTTCGCCTGGCTGGCAGCAAATGCCGGCAAGCGCAGCTTGGCATTGGACGACCCCCGATCGACGGATGCGCTGGCCGAACTGTGCCAGGTCGCCGACGTGGTGATCGACGGCGACCCGGAAAACCCGCTCGACTTCGACCCGCGCGCCGCGTCCCCGAACCTGATCCACGTCACCGTCAGCCCCTTCGGCCTCGAAGGTCCCCATGCCGATTGGCTCGACAGCGAGCTCATTGCCCAGGCAGCCGGCGGCCTGCTGTTTCTTTCGGGCGAGGCGGACCGTCCCCCGGCGCAGATCGGCATCCCTCTGGCCAAAGGCATGGCGGGCGCCCAGGCCGCCTGCGCCGTGCTCATCGCGTTGGCCCAGCGGCGCCGGACCGGCGCCGGCACCCGCATCGACGTGTCGCGTCAGGAAAGCGTCGCCTGCCTGCTCTACGTCACCGAGTACATGGCGAAAATCGACAAGCGGTCCGGCCAGCGGGGCGAAGTCCCGCTCACTGTCAGTGGCCGCAAGCTCACGCGCAAGGCCTTCTGGCGCTGCGCGGACGGCCACCTCACCTGGACCCTCTGGACCGGCCCCGGCATGGGGCGCAAGAACGAGCCCATGTTCGAGTGGATGCGGGACGAAGGCGTGCCCGAGGCCGCGCAGCTGCTGGACATGCCTTGGGAAAAGATGGGTGGCGAGGATCTGACCGCGGAACTGATCGAGCACGTCAACCGGGTCGTAGGCGACTTTTTCGCCCGGCGCACCAAGCAGCAGATCGACCGCGAGGCGCTTAAGCGCCGCATCCTGCTGTTCGTGGTGCAAAGCCTGGAGGAAGTCGCCAACAGCGAGCAACTCCTTGCCCGGGAGGCGTTCGGCTCCTTCGAGCTGCCCGATGGCCAGTCGGTGAGAGTCGTTTCCCGGCCGGCTCGCTCCACCGCCTACCCGATCGAAGTTGCCGACCGGGCCCCCGCGTGGGGCGCCGACACCGAAGCCGTGCGAACCGAGTGGCCCACCCGCGCGCCCATGCCCGAATCGTCGGCTGCGACGCCAGTCGGCACCCCACCCGAATCGCTGCCGTTTGCGGGCCTTCGGGTGCTCGATTTCGGCTGGGCAATCGTCTCCCCGCTCACCACCCGCATGCTGTCGATTTTCGGCGCCGACGTGGTCAAGGTGGAGTTTCGCGGGCGCCCCGATGCCCTGCGCATGACCGGCCCCTATGTCCAGGGCCACCCGTCGATGGACGGCAGTTCGGTGTTCGTGAGCGTCAATGCCGGCAAGCGCAGCCTCGGCATCGACATCAACCACCCCCAAGGCCGCGAACTGCTCTACCGCATGGCCGGGCAGGCCGATGTAGTGTGCGAGAACTTCACCCCGGGCACTGCCGCACGACTCGGCTACGGCTATGAGAAGTTCCGGGCCATCCGCGAGGACATCATCATGCTGAGCCTGTCCATGCAGGGGCAGACCGGGCCGCGGGCCGACCAGCCTGGGCTCGGCAATCACCTGCAGGCCATGAGCGGCGTCGATTTCGTGACCGGCTTCCCCGATGGCGAGCCGCATGGTCCCAACCAAGTGCTGCCGGATTTCATCGGGCCCTGGATGGCCTTCGCCGCATTGACCTGCGCCCTGGAGCACCGGCGGCAAACGGGAGAGGGCCAGTACCTGGACATCGCCCAGTTCGAGTCCATCATGCTCTACCTGCAGCCGGCGCTCATCGAATACGGCGTCACCGGCGCCTCGCCCGAGCGGCGCGGCAACAGTTCGCCACGCCATGCGCCGCACGGCGTCTATCCGGGCAAGGGCGAGGAGCGCTGGATCGCCATCGCCATCACCAGCGATGCCGAGTGGCGGGCGCTGCACGGTCTGCTGCCGGAGGCGCTGCGCAAGCGCTTCGACACCGATCTTGCCACCCCGGAGCGGCTCGCCCGCACAGCGGAATTTGACGCCGCACTCGGCGGCTGGACCGCGGAACACGAACCGAAGCAGCTCGCCGAAGCACTTCAGGCTCGCGGCGTGCGCGCCCATCTCGTTTGCGATGGTCAGGACATGCTCGATGATCCGCAGCTCGCTTTCCGCGAGCACTACTTCACCCGCGAACACTCGAAGCTCGGCGAGTCCTTGATGGTCGCCAACTCGTTTCGAATCAGCAGTGCCACGCCCCATTTCGAGGCCGGGCCGCGCTATGGGAGCGACTCCGTGCAAGTGCTCGAGGACTGGCTGCAAGTCGATGCGGACGAACTCGCCGACCTGATGGCCGCCGAGGCCATCGTGATGTAGCCCGCAACGCGTCGATCAAGGGTTGATTCTGAATGCCGAATCCTTTAGCTAGTGTCCTGTCCGGTTAATCCACAGGGAGGACGCTATGGATATGGGCGACATGATTCTGGTGAGCGTGGACGACCATGTCGTCGAACCACCGTCGATGGCCGACTTCATGCGGGAGCATCTGCCGCAGAAGTTCAAGGACCGCGCCCCACGAGTCATCCGCCGCCAAGACGGTGTCGATGCTTGGCTGATCGAGGGCAAGGAGGTCACTACCTTCGGCCTGAATGCCGTGGCGGGCCGCGTTCCCGAGGAGTGGGGCTACGACCCCGGCACGTTCGAGCAGGTACGCCCCGGCACCTATGATGTGCACGAGCGCATCCGCGACATGAATGCTAACGGTGTGCTGGCATCGATGAACTTCTCCTCCTGGCCTGGCATGGCTGGCCAGTTCTTCCTGCAAAGCAGCGACCAGGAGTTCGCCGGGGCACTGGTGCGAGCCTACAACGACTGGACGGTCCACGAATGGTGCGGGGCGTATCCGGGTCGCTTCATTCCGCTCGCACTGTCGGGTTGCGCACTAGGCGCGGAGTGGATGGCCGAGGAAATCCATCGCGTCGCCAAGCTCGGTTGCCATGCCATCTCCATGGACTCGAACGCCCACATCGCCGGCTTGCCGGACTTCCATGGCGACGAGTGGGATGCTGCTTGGCAAGCCTGTCAGGACACCAACTCCGCGATGGTGTTTCACTTCGGCGGCGTGCTGCAGCGCATGCCGCGCTCGCCGTTTGACGTGATCCCCCACAGCATGCCGTTCTGCAGCGCTACCTTTGCCTCGGAACTGCTATGGTCACCCATCATGCGTCGCTTCCCAGAGGTCAAAGTGGGCCTCGCGGAAACCGGTATCGGCTGGTATGCGTACTGGCTGGAAAAAGCCGACTTCGTCTACAAACACCATCGGGCGTGGACGGGGATGGATTTCGGCGACAAGCTGCCCAGCGAGGCCTTCAAGGACCGGGTGCTCGTCTGCTTCATCGACGACACCACCGGGCTCAAGCTACGCAATGAGACAGGCGTGGAAGGATTGGCCTGGGAGTGCGACTTCCCCCACTCCGATACCACTTGGCCACGCTCTCCGGAAGTGCTTTGGGAGTCGCTTCAAGCAGCCGATGTTCCGGACGAAGACATCCACAAGATCACGTGGCAAAACGCTTGCCGTTTCTATGAGTGGAATGTCTTCCAAAGCGTGCCCAAGGACCAGGCCACGGTGGCGGCGCTACGCGCCCAAGCCACCGACGTGGACACCACCCCGAAGCGCTACGGACCACCGCCAAACGAAGAAGCGATTGCCGCCGTGCAGGGCGGGGTACCGGTGCGTCCACCCAAAGTCGAGGACCAGCGGGCAGCTCGGCAGGCGCCAGCCACTCACCAAGATCCGACCATGGTTCGCGGCTGAGTTGAGCGCCAGCTCCCAACCAAAACCATACCGGTTCGAACCGTGCCCGCGGGGCGTGCGGCGAGCCCCATGACCGACGAAGTGGTCGTCAACACCGTCTGTGCCCATAACTGCGGCGGACGCTCGCCGCTGGCATGCACCGTTCGCGACGGCCGCCTAGTGCGCGTGGCGCCCGCGGAGCATCCCGACTGCCGCTACCAGGGGCTGTGCGTGCGCTGCCTGACCCTGCCGCAATGGGTGTACGCCGAGGAGCGCATCGCCACCCCCATGCGGCGCACGGGTCCGCGCGGCAGCGGCGCTTTCGAGCCGGTGAGCTGGGACCAGGCGCTGGACGAGATCGCCGAGCGCTTCACGGCACTGATCGATGCCCACGGCGCCAAGAGCATCGCCTTTTCGCGCACTTCGGGGTCGTCGCAACTGGCCAACTACAGCCGTCTGGCCGCGCTGATCGGCGGTGGCGGCAGCGCCAACTTTTTCGGCGGCGTGGACATGGCCGTGCACATGGGCCTGAACAACGTGCTGGGCTTCAAGGGCATGTTCGGCCAGGCTGCCAACGAATGGACAGACCGGCCTAACGCCAGAAACTACCTGGTGTGGGGCAACAATCCCGCGGAAACGTCCATGACGTCCATGCGCTTCCTGCTCGATGCGCGCGCCGCCGGCACCGAGATCATCGTCATCGACTCGCGCTACTCGGCGACCGCCATGCACGCCACCTGGTGGATCGCGCCCCGTCCGGGCACCGACCTGGCATTGGCGCTGGGCCTCCTGCACGTGCTGATCGACGAACGGCTGGTCGATGAGCCGTTCGCCGCCAAGCACACGGTCGCTCCGTTGCTGGTGCGCAAGGACAACGGCAGGTTCCTGCGCCAGTCCGACATGCCCGCGACAGGATCGGGCGATGGCTATCTGGTGATCGACGCTGACGGCGCCCCCGGCGACTCCTCGGCGGTTTCCAACCCGCGGCTACGCGGGCATTTCGAGGTCGGCGGCCACCCTGCGGCCACGGCCTTCACCCTGCTGGCCGAGCTGGTGGCCGGCTATCCACCTGGCCGGGTCGCCGACATCACGGGCGTTGCTGGCGCCGACATCCGCGACCTGGCCCGGAGCTACGCCAACGGCCCTTCCACCATAGGCTTCGGCTACGGCGTCGACCGCTATCTGCACGCCGAAGTGCTCACGCGGGCGGCCGCCACCATGGCGGTGCTCACCGGCAACATCGGCAAGCCCGGCAGCGGAGTCGGGGTGCAGAGCCACGGCATCGGCAACCGCATGGCCGCGCTCGGCCCCACGCCGCCGCTGCCGGACTGGGCCCGAACCGAGTCGATTCCCAACATCGAAGTCGGTTCGCGGGACCTGCCGGTCCGCGCCCTGTTCTGCCAGGGCGACTGGTTGAACCAGCGTATGGCGAACATGGACCGTGCCCGCGAATACCTCGCAAGCCTTGAGTTTGTGGTGACGGTGGATCACTTCTGGCAGACCACCGCCGAATGGTCCGACATCGTGCTGCCCGCCTCCACCTTCCTGGAAGGCCGGGAACGGGTGCGGGACGTGGCGATGGCCGGCAACAGCGTGATGCTGCGCCAGCCGGTGATTCCGCCGGTGGGCGATTCGCGCCCCGACAGCGAAATCGAAAAGGCGCTGGCCGAACGGCTTGGGCTTGGCGAGCACTTCGAAGCGTCGTGCGAAGACCTGGTGCGCGCCCAGATCGATGGCTCCACCGACCCGGCCATGCAGGGCATCACCTTCGACGGCCTGCTCGCTCGGGGCGGCGCCGCAGCCCTGAAGGTGCCGCGCACACCCAACGTGCAGTACCGGGATCTCAGGTTTCCAACGCCCACGGGGCGGGCGGAGTTCTACGTGGAAGCGCTGGCGCCCCTAGGGGAGGCCTTGCCCGTGTATCGAGAGGATCACGAGGCGCTGCCCAGCCACCCCCGCGCCGATGCGTACCCATTGGTGCTGGTGCAGGCCCACGCCCGGCAACGGGCGCACTCCACCTTTTTCAATACCCGCTGGACCTTGGAACTGTGGCCGGAGCCAGTGCTGGAGCTCAATCCCGCCGACGCCGACGCACGCGGACTGACCGATGGCGACCTAGCCGAAGCCTTCAATGGGCGCGGAAACGTCGTGGCGCGCGTAGTGGCCAGCGCCGACTATCCCCCCGGCATGGCCAATCTGTCGGAAGGATGGAAGCAGAGCCAATACGTGGCGGGAAACGTGCAGGCGCTGACCAACGGCGACATCAACCCCGCGCAAAGACACCTCTGGGGCCACGCCAACATTCCCTTTTACGACACCCGGGTGCAGGTGCGGCCCTGGCGAGGGGAGCCGCCGCAATGACCCGGTGGGCCATGACCTTCGATCTCGACCGCTGCATCGGCTGCTGGGCCTGCGCGGTGGCCTGCAAGGTGGAAAACAGCGTCGGCGAGGGCCTCTGGTGGCAGCAAGTCGAAACCGTCGGCGCAACGCAGTGCGACGCCGCAGCCGGCACCTTCCCCCAACTCGACAAGCACTACCGGCCGCACAATTGCTTCCACTGCGCGGAGCCGCCCTGTCTGCCCGCCTGCCCCGAGGGCGCGATCAGCCAACGCCCGGACGGCATCGTGGAGATCGACCACGACGCCTGCACGGGCTGCGGCGATTGCGTCCCGGCCTGTCCCTACGACGCCATCGCCCTCAACCGGACGGCTCCCGTCCTCCCCCATGGATTGGAGGACGGGCACGGCGATGCCGCGGTGTCGCCCCGTAAGGCCGGTGTCGCGGAAAAATGCACCTTTTGCGCGCACCGCTTGGACCGGGGCGAGGAGCCCGCCTGCATTGCCGCCTGCCCGACCCAGGTCATCAGCTTCGGCGACCTCGACGACCCCGGCAGCGCGGTCGCCAAGCATGCTGGCCGCCCCGAGGCGCAGCGTCCCCGGGAAGCTTCCGGCGCGCAGCCATCGGCTTGGTATCTGCCCTATTCCGTGGGCTCGCGCCAAAGACGCAGTGGCGGCAGCTAGGTTGGCGTCGCGTCAGGACGCTGTCCCGTCATGACCCTACCGCGAACCCAGTGCAGCGGGTATTCTGCGCCCCGAGATCGCTCGATCAGATGCATGGTGGAAGAACGCAATGGTTGACCTGTGCCCCGACGACACCCCGGAACTCAAGGCTTGGCGCCAGGAGGTTCGCGACTTCCTGGAGAAAGCGCTGCCCGAGCCTTGGACGTTCTGGTACGACTACGACGAGGATCCGGCGTCTTGGGAACGCTATCTGGATTTCTGGCGACAGGTCGGCAAGAAGCGGTGGACCGCCCTGACCTGGCCCACGGAGTACTACGGCCTCGGCCGCCCCGCCATCGAGAAGTGGATACTGGAGGAGGAATTCGTCAACCACGACGTGCCCACCTACCCGGTGATCGGGATGCACGTCGCCGGCTACCTGCTGCGCCACGGCACCCACGAACAGCGGTGCAAGCACCTGAAGGGCATCGCTGACGCCACCGTGCTCTGGGGCGAGGGGTACAGCGAGCCGGGCGCGGGGTCGGACCTGGCACGGCTGACCACCAAGGCGCACCGCGACGGCGACGAGTGGGTGATCAACGGCCAGAAAACCCTCGGCACCGCCGCCCACTTCTGCCAGTGGATGTCGGTGCTGGCGCGCACCGATCCGGACGGCCCCCGCCATGCGGGCATTTCCTGCTTCCTAGTGCCGCTGGACGCGCCCGGCATCGAGATGCTGCCCTTGGACAACATGGCGGACGGTCGCCAGAACATGACCTACTTCGATGACGTGCGGGTGCCGGCGGACAGCCTGCTCGGCGATGAGAACCAGGCGTGGACGCAGATCTGGTTCGGCATGGGCGGCGAGCGGCTCGACAACGCCGGCCCCAGCCTCGGCCCCCACGCCATGCGCATCCTGCCGCTGCTGAACCGGGTGATCCGTTACTGCCGGCAAACCACCCGCGGCGGCCGCCGCCTTGGCGACGACCCGGTGGTGCGCCAACAGCTCGGCGAACTCATGGTGGGCGTGGAGGCCCTCAAGCTGCAGGCCTACGAACTGTACGGCATCGCGCAATCGGGCAAGGCGAGCCGCTTCGGCGAGGCGTCAATGCACATGCACCAAGCCGTGTACAAGGAATTCTGGCCGCATTTGGCGCAGGTCTGCATGGAGATCGTCGGCCCCATGGCGCAGATTCAGGGCGGCAAGTGGGCGCAGCTCAACGGTGACATCGAGCACTACTTCAGAGCCTCGTTCGGCAATCACGCCGGCGGCACCTCGCAGCTCAAGCGCATGGTGTTGGCCACCCGCGGCCTCGGCCTGCCGCGCTGACCTCGAGGAGCGCCCATGGGCATCGATCTGCAGCTCAGCGAAGAGCAGGAACTCATCGGCTCCACGGCCAACGAGTTCTTCGGCAAGAACTGCCCGCCGGAGCTGGTGCGCGAATACGAAACGAGCGCAGCGGACTATCCCGCGCAACTCTGGTCGCAGATGGCCGAATTGGGCTGGCTCGGCATGCCGTTCCCGGAGCGCCACGGCGGGCTGGGCCTGGCTACCCTGGACATGGTTCCCCTGTACATCGAGCTCGGCCGGCACTTGGTGCCCTGCCCGGTGCTCGACGCGGTAGCGCTCGCCGGCGGCTTGATCTGCGCGCTCGGCAGCGAGGAACAGCAAAAGGCGCTGCTGCCCGGCATTGCCCGAGGCGACGCCCCAATCGTCTCCGCCCTCATGGAGCCGGACGGCGGCTACGGGCCAGGCGCGATCCAACTCCAAGCACAGCGCAGCGGATCGGAATTCACGCTCCACGGCACCAAGGTGCTGGTCGGCTGCGCCCGCTCCGCCAGCCGCTTGCTATGTGCCGCGCGAACGGCGGCAGGTGAAAACGGCGAAGGCATTTCCCTGTTTCTGGTCGATCCGCAAGCGCCCGGCACCAGCGTCGAGCGCACACCGAACATCGCCGGCCACCCTTTGTACGCGGTCACGTTCGAGAAGGCATCGGTCCCGGAAGAAGCCTTGGTCGGGGAATTGGGTTCGGCATGGCCAATCCTCTACGAGACGATGATGAAAGCGGCGGTGCTGCAATCGGCGATGGTGGTCGGCGCCGGCGAGCGGGTGCTGGAGATGACCACCGACTATGCCAGGGAGCGCGAACAGTTCGGCCAGGCCATCGGCAAGTACCAAGCGGTGCAGTACCTGTGCACCGACATCGCCATGCACTTGCATCGGACCCGGCTGCTTACCCTGCAGGCCGCTTGGCACATCGACTCCGACCGGAGCTTTCTGCGTGAGGCGGCGCTTGCCAAGGCCGCCGCCAGCCGCGCCGCCGCCGCCATGACCTTCGCCGCCCACGAGGTGCATGCCGGCGTCGCCTTCGTCATCGACTACGACCTGCAGCTTTACACCCGCCGCGCCAAGCACTGGGAGTACAACCTAGGCGACCTGCGCTACCACCTCGACCGGGCCTGCACGGAGAGCGGCCTCTAATCCAAGCTAGGCGTCCCACACCAGCGGCAGGCTGCTCAGGCAGACCAAGCCGCCGTCGTAGCTGAGTTCCGCGCCCTCCTTGAGGCGAAACGGCGGCACCCGCTCCAGCATCTGGGTTACCGCGATGCGCAGTTCGCGACGCGCCAAGTGCGACCCGGCGCAGCGATGCACGCCGGCGCCAAAGCCAAGATGGGGGTTCGGCGCGCGGCCCAAGTCGATTCGCTCCGGATCGGGAATGATCGCCGGATCGTGGCTGGCAAAGAAGGTGGCGCACATGACGTGATCGCCCTCGCGCATCCGCACGCCATGAAACTCGTGGTCGCGGGCCAGCATGCGGCTGGTGTTGATCCAACTGTGGTAACGCACCAGTTCCTCGATGGCATCCGGGATCAGTTCAGGGTCATCGCGCAGCCGCTGCTGCTCGTCGGGATGCTCCGCCAAGTAGCGGAACACATGGCCGAGACCGGCCGTGACCGTGTCGAGGCCCGCCAGGAACAGCAGGAAGCCCATGTCCTCCAGCTTGTCCTGGGCGATGGGCTCGCCGTCGATGTCGGCCTTGACCAGCTGGCTCAGCAGGTCATCGCCGGGGTTTACCCGCTTCTTCTCCGCCAGCTCGGCAATCATCGATGCGACATTGATGCCTGCGGCCCGTCGTTGCTCGATCGTTTCGCCTTGGAACATGATGCGCTCCCACTTGGAGAACTGCTCGCGCCGCTCCAGCGGAAAGCCGACCAGTTCCATGAGCGCGATGATCGGAAACACGCGCGCGTACTCATCCATGAAGTCCACCGAGCCGCGCCCGGCAAATCCGTCTATGAGCTGCGCGGAGAGTTTGCGCAGCGGCTCTTCCAAGCCGTTGATCATCTTCGGCGAAAACTCCGTGGCCAGGAGCTTGCGGTACTTGGTGTGCTCAGGCGGGTCGAGTTCCAAGGGCACCAGCTTCCTCGGCCACGCCGCCGTGCCGCCGCCCACAACCGCCCGGCTGGAGAACACTTCCCCGTTCTGGAACACCTCCCGCATCAATTCCGCCGTCTGCACGACCCAGGTGCCTCCGGCCCGGCTCGGCCGCCAGTCCCTAGGCAGATAGAAAATGTCCGGCGCCTGCTCACGAATGCGACCGAGCAGCGCGTAGGGCTCCTTCAGTTCCTCCGAGGGATACTTCGGTTCGAAGTCGTAAACCAACTCCGGGGGTACGTGTACAGGAATCTCGTAAGCTGCGGTCTCAGCCATGGCATGCCTCCCAGAAATAACTTACCTGTTCAACTAAGTTACCCCATTTCCACGGACTTGCCCACAGTCGCGAATTTCAGGCGATGCGAGTGACATGCGGCCAGTTCGAGGGCGGGACGCCCTCGCTCCGGAGGCTCCCGCCAATGCGCCTGCGCGGCCGATGGGGTATAAAGGCGGCCGCCCGCAGAATCAGGAGGCCGCAGCATGGACAGGATTGGCGATGTCGCCATCGAGATGCACGATCACGTGGCGCTGGTGGAGATCCAGCGGCCGCCGAACAATTTCTTTGACGAGGAGCTGATCCACGCGCTAGGCGATGCCTTCCACCGAATGGACGAGACCCCGGAGGTCCGCGTCCTGGTCTTGGCCGCCCAGGGCAAGCACTTCTGCGCCGGCCGCAACTTCGCCAACCCGGAGACGCAACGCAGACGCGAGGAACGGCCCGAGGGAGCGGGCAACGAACTGTACGACGCCGCAGTGCGCCTGTTCGAGGCCAAAAAGCCCGTGGTTGCCGCAGTCCAAGGCGCCGCGGTCGGCGGCGGCTTCGGGCTCGCCGTCATGCCCGACTTTCGAGTGGTCTGCCCCGAAGCGCGGTTCACCGCCAACTTCGTAAAGCTCGGCTTTCATCCCGGCTTCGGCTTGACCCACACCCTGCCGCGGCTGATTGGACGGCAGAAGGCGAGCGAACTGTTCCTAACCGGACGGCGAATCAACGGCGAAACAGCCTACGAGTGGGGGCTGGCCGACATTCTCACCGACGCCGCCTCGCTGCGCAGCCGGGCCATGGAATTCGCCGCCGAAATCGCCGAGAACGCGCCCTTATCGCTGTTGACCATACGCGCCGCCATGCGCGAGGGGCTCGCGCAGCAGGTTCGCGAGCAGACCGACAAAGAATGGGCAGAACAACGCTGGCTGCAGTCCACCGATGACCACAAGGAAGGCATTAGAGCGGTTGCCGAGCGGCGCGTCGGCAATTTCACCGGCAAGTAAAAGGCGAGCCCCAACAATCCGCAACCCTACTCCCCAGCTATTGAGTCCGACGCCGGTTCCGGTGGCCAGTGCGAGGGTGAGGCACCCTTATCTCCGAACGATCCCCGTGGAGGGCACCTCGGCAGAGCCTGCAGACAATGCCCCGGCCGGTTCTGAGACATTGCCCATTCCGCGCCGCAGCCAGGCGCAACGGCCCAAGCGATCCAGCTGACCGAACACGGAAAGCCCAACACAATCAGGGGCTTGCGGCTTCGTGCAAAGTCAAGCGCGGAAAGGTTCTTCGCCTACATCATTTTGGCGCGACGCCCGCCATCATGGGGGCCATGGACCACGACGCCCTCAGCAAGTCCCTGTTCGCCCTGCCCCAAGTGGAGGCGGACCTCCTGCGCATCGTCGCCGCGGGCTGGTTCCACCTGCTCGACCTCAGCACGCTGGAGCGGGTCAGCGCCGAACACCCGTCCGAGGACCAGACCCAGCGCATCGGCGACCTCGCCTGGCGCGTGCGGTTCCGGGATGGCGAGCTCCTCGACGGGAAGCGGCCCTGGCTGCTGTCGCCCACGGAGTGCCAGTCCACGCGAGACTCGACCATGGCGGAGCGGCAGGCGGAGTACCTCCGCCGCCACCTGCGGGCGCTGCGGCGGGAGGGGGTCCTGCGGAGCGAGGGCGACGAGCCGCGGGTGCTGCTGATGGTAGTTTACGACGGCCAGCGGCGGTGGCGGCGCGGCATCGATCCGGCTGGGGTGCCGGACCTTCTTCAGCCCGGCGGCTACGCGGTGCTTGACGTGGAGTCGTTGGCGTTGGAGGATTTGCCTCATGGCAACCGGGTGTCGTCCTGGGTGCGGCTGTTGCGGGCGCGCGACCCCGAGGAGCTGCTGATGCGCCTCGCTGAGGGCCTTTGGGAGTTCCCGGGGGCCGAGGACGAGGGCTTCCGGGAGGCGCTGTACGCTTGGGCGTTGGCGCTGTGGGAGCTGATGATGCCGGGGGCGGAGGCGCTGCCGCCGCGTGCGGAATTGGAAATGAAGCAGGAGGCACAGGAAATGACGACGTTTTACGAGGCGAACGCCAAGAAGTGGAGGGCGGGAGTGCTCCAGCAGGGCATCGCCCAAGGCAGGACCGAGGCGCGGGCCGATGAGCGGGCGCTGCTGCGGCGCCAAGCGGGCCGCAAGTTCGGCAGCCGGGCCTCGGAGCGCCTGTCGGCGCTGATCGACGGCGTGTCGGACCCGGAGCGCCTGGCCGAGGTCGGCGACTGGATCATCGACTGCGCCACCGAGGACGAGTTCCTGGCCCGCGCCGGACGCCGCGGCTAGCGGCGCTGTCACGACATCATGGGCTCGGAACTCATCTGTTCAATCGGCAGCGAGCGTTCGATCATCCCGTAGGCCGACTCGCCGCCCCAGGTGTACAGCGCCCCGCCCTGATGGAACGGCAAGCCCCGGCGGTCGTCGAGAGACCAGTCGCCGAACATGGGGCGGCCCTGCGGGATGTAGGTGGAATCGTGGGTCTTCCCGGCGATGCGGATGTGGCCGCCGTCGGTTTCGAGCACCACATCCACCGGGCCGCCATGGGGCATGAACTCGGTCATCCAAGGCGCTTCAACGAGTTTTGCGTACGCCTTGCGCCGACCGTCTAAAACAAAGCCCTCACTGTACGCGGGCGTGCCGTCGGAGCGCGGCGGGAATGCCATGATGCCGAACGCCCTGCCGCTCGGAAACAGGGCGGATTGCCAGCAGTGTCCTGGGAACTCGCCGATGTTGCGCACGCCGAAGCGGCGAATCTTCAGGCCGGTGCCGGTGAAAAGAAACTCCGCTTCGCCTTCGATGGCAAACCGGCCGCGGCAACGGAACAACTGCTCGTGCCGGTGCCCGCCCACCGCGCCCACTGCGCTCTCGGTGGCGCGGTCGCCCATGCGAACCGCGTGCTCGCCAGGCGTCCAAGGCGGCGCGGCCATGACCGCATCCACTTCTATGCGGACGCGACGCGTCCGTCCTCCCCGCTCGCCCAAGACCTGACGGGCGACGGTGGTTTCATAGGCGTTTCCATCAAACCCCATGCGCCAGCGCCGCAGCGGTTCGACCACCTCGAAAGTCAGCGGGCCCGCGTTCAGGGTCACCGCGCGGCCTTCCACGCGCTTGGCCGGCACCGGTGCGAATCCCCCTGAGCCGATCAACACCCGTCCGTCCGGAAATGCGATGTTCGCTTCCACGCCCCGGTTCTCCCAAGACCCGGCGAGGGCTTCGATGCAGAAGCGGGGAAAGCCAAATCGGCCCGCGTCGTCGGAGATCCACATGGAAACGCTCTCGCGCATCGCCGGATCCTCGGGCTTCTCCGCCAACGGATAGTCCAACGCCGGATCGTAGCCACCGGTCATGTCAAACCCGGTCGGCCCCGCCCCCTCTATCCGGCTGGCCGCCGCGGGCCACCCGCACAGCAGTGCCGCTCCTCCCACTGCCCTGACGGTGAGGCCCAGGCTCGCCCTACGGCTCAACATGCTATCGATCCTCCAACAGGTCCGCAAAGCGGTTGCGATACGCCGGAAACCGTTCCGGCAGGTTCAGGGCGTCGATGCCGAACTCCGCCGGGTCGTAGCGGTGCTTGCCGTGGCCCGAGCGGCGTTGCCGACCGATGTGCGACCGCAGCCGGTCTGCGAATGCCGGCGACCAGGGCAAGCGGAAACGATCGTAGATGCGTCGCACCACCCCCACCGGATCGCGCACCAGATCGCGGTAGGCGATGTCCATGAAGCGCGCCTCCACCTGCGGATTCCGGCGGCTGGCCACGCCACACTCCAGTGCGGTGCCGAAGTGGTGCAGAACCGAGCGGGCAATGGACTTCGGCTCCAGCAGCGCATCGACCGCGGGCCCCCGAGCCCGGCGGAGGGCGCGAATCATGTTGGCAAGCGAAGCCACCATCTTGGCCGGCTCACGGTGGGTCTGGATCAGGCAGGCATCGGGATAGGCGGCCAGCAGGTCTTCCAGCATCAGCAGATAGGGCGGCGACTTAAGCACCCAGCGCCCCTTCGGGCCGCGCCACTGCAGCTGCTGCAGAACCCGCCGATGGGTGGTCATCGCCGCCGCGGCCGGCGCCTCGGTGAGCCAGCGGATGTAGTCCGGAACGGCATAGGACGCCCAGAAGTTGGAGCTCGCAAAGTGCAACTGCAGGATGGCGTTGCACTCGGCCGGCAGCGTGGCGCCAAAGGGGTGCATGGTGGCCAGTTCCGGCACCGCGGCGAGCATAGCGTCAATGCCGGCCTGGGTCTGGGCAATGCGGGGGTCGGTCGCAAAGCTGTCGAGTCGCGGCGCCGGACAGGGCGCGGCGATTTCCCAGGTGAGCGGCGCCCGCGCTCCGGGGTCGAGGGCCAACAGCTCGAATAGCCAAGTGGTGCCGGTGCGCGGCAATCCCAGGACCACTAGCGGGCGGCGAATCTCGCCACGCAGGATCTCGGGGTGATCGGTGGCCTCCCGTTGCAGCTGCAGCCGGGTGGTCAGCAGCCGCGTCACCTCGACCCTCACCGCTTCCCGCAGCGAGGCGGCGAAGGGTTGGGCTTCCACCGCGTCAACGAGCCGGCCAAGGCCCTCCTCGAAGGCGCGATCGGCACCCCAATCGGAAAGCCCGGCAAGCCGCTCGGCTTCCGCCATCAGCGCTTGCCGGTCGAGTTTCCCGGACCGGCGGAGATCGTTGGTCATGGGCCGCAATCTCCTGTGTCCAGCATTAGCGATCGTCCCTCCCCGCGGTGAATTATCTTAATACGTTGACTAATTTGGCACCATATCGCCTAATGAACGGGATTGGTCGGGGGAGCCCGCAAGATGTCCGAGCCGCGCACAAGGGAAGTCGTGCGAATCACCGACGAGATGCTTGAAGGCATGCGCGCGCGTGTGGGCATCGAGGTGCCCGAACCGCGCCGCTACCACAACGACGTGGTCACCCAGGACGGCGCCCGCCACTTCGCCTGGGGTTACGGCGACGACAATCCCCTCTACTGCGATGCCGAGTACGGGCGCGGCACCCGCTGGAACGGACTGATCGCCGCGCCTGCGTTCTCCTACACCATGGGCGAGGACGACGTGGCGCCGCTGTCGCCGGAGATGAAGCGCAAGATGAAGGGCGACCCCATCGCCGGCCTCGGCCTCTACCAAGCGGAGATGCAGCTTCAATGGTGGCAGCCGCTGCGCGAAGGCGACCGCTGCTATCTGCGCAAATCGCTGGTGGGCACGCGGCTCACCGAAGGACGCACCGGCGGCAAGTCGATTCACGAGGTGCGCGGCATTTTTCAGCGCAACCAGCACGGCGACCCGGTGGCCATGCGGCGCGGCACCTTCTTCGCGACCGAGCGCGACCCGGACCGTGGCAAGCGCCGCACCAAGGCCGACCCCGCGCCAGCGCCTGAGCCCTATTCCCAAGCGGAGTTAGACGCCATCGATGCCTGCTACGCCGCCGAGGCTGCTTCCCGCCGGGGTGCGGAACCACGCTATTGGGAGGATGTGGCGGTCGGGGAAACCCTTGGCCCCATGGTCAAGGGGCCGCTCAAGCTCACCGACATGATCCTCTGGCACATGGGCTGGGGAATGCACATGTCGCCGCCCGGCGCCTTCCGCATGACCCACGACGTACGCAAGAAGGTGCCCGGCATGTTTCCCAAGGACCTGATGGGCATTCCCGACACCGTTCAGCGCTGCCACTGGCAGCCGGACTGGGCGCAAAGGCTGGGCTTCCTCACGGCCTACGACTACGGTGCGCAGCGGGAGGTGTGGTTCTCCCACCTGATCAGCAACTGGATGGGCGACGACGCTTGGCTCTGGAAGCTCACCGCCAAGCACCACAAGTTCAACTTTCACGGCGACACCACCTGGATGACCGGCGAGGTGACCGCCAAGGAGGAGCTCGACGGACACAAGGCCGTACGCATCAACCTGACGGCAACCAATCGCGCCGAGGAAACCTCCTCCTCCGGACAGGCCGTCGTGCTGCTGCCCTCCCGGCAGGACGGCCCCCCGAACCTGCCCGCACCGCCAGCCCCGGACCTCAGCGGCCTGATCGCGCACCAGGTGGCCGAATACCGGGACACCTACGGCTGACCGTGCCCACCAACAAGCCGCCAGCCACGCAGGTGGTGGTCGTTGCCGGCGCCTGTTCCGGCATCGGCCTGGCTGCCTGCAAGCAGTTCGCGGAGCTGGGCCATCAGGTTGTGGCGGGCGCTCTCGACCCGGATGCCCAGGCACTGCGCGAGGCTGCGGAGTCCGCCCCGGGAAACCTGCACATCGTGCCGTTGGACGTTGCCGACGACAGCTCGGTGGCCAACGCCTTCGCGGACCTATTCGACCGGTTCGGTGGCGTGGACGTGCTGGTCAACTGCGCTGGCATGGGCTGCATCGGCGCGTTGGAGGAAACGTCGCTGACGGAACTGCGCCATTCGATGGAGGTGAACTTCTTCGGCGTCGTCCGAACCACCAAGGCCGTTCTGCCGCGCATGCGCGAAGCCGGTTGCGGACGCTTGATTGCCGTGAGCAGCCTGGGCGGGTTGCTCGGCCAGCCCTTTCAAGATGCCTATTGCGCCAGCAAGTTCGCCCTCGAAGGCTTCTATGAGTCGCTGCGGCCGCTGGCCGCGCAGTTCGGCGTGCAGGTCTCGCTGGTGGAACCCGGCCCGGTCAGCACCGGATTTCGCAGCAGCAGCCAAGGATTCGACCGCGCCGCGGACGGCACCGCCATCGACGCCTACGCCGACTTGCGCACGCGGTACGATGCCTTGATGGCCACCGGCGAAGCCCGCGCCCAAGCCGCCGAAGAGGTGGCGGCCTGCATCGTCTCCGTGGCCAGCGGGGCCGCGCCCCGGCTTCGCTACCAAACCTCCCGGTTTGCCACCAAGCTCGCTGCGCTAAAGATGCAGGACTTGGACGGCGAAGCCGTGGATGCCTTCACCGCCAACTGGTTCAAGTGAGCCGCCCAACCATCTGCTGAGACGAATCGCTGAGGAGTGTCGAGAATGCCCGAACAACTGGATTTCACGGGACAGGTCGCCGTCATCACCGGCGCCGGGGGCGGCGTGGGCCGGGCCTACGCCCTCGACCTGGCGCGCCGCGGCGCAAAAATTGTGGTCAACGACCTCGGCGGCGCCACCGACGGCACCGGCGGCAGCGACGCCATGGCCAACCGGGTGTGTGAGGAGATACGCGCGCTCGACGCCGAGGCTGTGCCGAACACCGACAGCGTCGCGACGCCGGAGGGCGGCGCCGCCATCGTGCAAACCGCGCTGGATCGATTCGGGCGCATCGACATCCTGATTTCCAACGCCGGCATCCTGCGCGACAAGACCTTCGCCAAGCTCGAGTGGACCAATCTCGATGCGGTGCTGGACGTGCATTTGCGGGCCGCATTCTACGTGGGCCAACCCGCATTTCGTGCCATGAAGGAGGCCGGCAACGGCGGCAAGATCATGCTGACCACATCGGCTTCCGGCCTGTTCGGCAACTTCGGCCAGTCAAACTACACGGCCGCCAAGCTGGGCTTGGTGGGCTTGATGCGCACACTGTCCTTGGAAGGCGCACGCAACAACATACAGGTCAACGCCGTGGCTCCGGTTGCATCCACCCGGCTCACCGGCGGCGAGACCGACTCCGGCCCCCGGGCGCCGAGCCGGGTGAGCCCGTTGGTCACCGCGCTGTGCCACCCATCCTGCACGATCAGCGGCGAGACCTTCATGGCCGGAGACAACTGGTACACCCGGGTGTTCGTGGGCCAGGCCGAAGGCTGGGCCGCCGACGAGAATCTCGCGGTGACAGCCGAGGACATCGCGGACCACTGGGACACCATCCGCGACCCGAGCAAATTCACCGAGCCGCCCCACGCCTTGGTGTCCATGGCCACCCTGGAGCGCTTGCGCGACGCCGAATCCCCAAGTAATTGAGTCCAACGCGGGTTCGGGTATCCAGTTCGAGGGCGGAAACCCGCTCCGGGGGACAACGTCGAACGAAGGTCGGAGCAAGGGCGCCCCGCCCTCGACGGCGCGAAACGCGGTACCGTCGGCTTCAAAGAGGTTGGCCATGGCGGAGGGATCCTTACGGCCATGACTGGCCCGGCAGAGAGGAATACGGAGCGGACCTCGCGGACGGGAACCTGTGCATTCGTCGAGCTATACATCCATTAGTTAAAATACAATGAAACAGAAAATTGAGAAGAACAGCGGGATTCATTGATGAAAACCTTAGGTGTTAAAGGATTGGCAGTGGCTCTCAGCGCTTTGTTGTCCTTGGGTGTGGCGGCGGCTGAAGAGCCGAAGCTGACCCCCCAAGCGAAATCCAACGGAGCAAACACAAAGAGTCCTGAGATTAAAGCCAACACAGCTGACGAGGCTGGATTCGACTTCACGAATATAGAGCCGAAACAGGAGGCAGAGACCTCGTCGGTGGATCTGTCTCCCGCATCCTGGCCCGAGCCCGTGCTTGCCGCATACCAGAGCAACAACGCCGGCACCCCATTGGGATCAGGCAGCAATACCATCGTCGAAACCACAGGCATGAACGGACTGGTTGCATCTACTTCCGGCGCGATGGCCGTCCACGCCGGAGTCGAAGCCCTGAAGCAGGGCGGAACTGCAGCGGATGCCGGCATAGCCGTTGCGCTGGCCCACGTGGCCCTGCACGTCGGCGGCGCAACCAGCTATGCGGGGCAATTCGGCGGCATGTATTTCGACGCGTCCACCGGAACCGTGCACCAGATCGATGCCGGGTATGTCACCGTGCTCGGTGAAGACGATCCGATGTCGATTCCCCCCTACGGCACACCGTCCGGCAGAGCCGTATTGGTGCCGGGGTTTATGCGTGGTATCGAAGCGCTGCACGAGCGATTCGGACGACTGCCGTTTGCTGAACTGTTTGAGCCCGCGATCTACATCGCTGAGGAAGGGTTCGAAGTCGGGCCCAATTGGGCGGGCATGATGCAGCAGCGAGAACATGTGCTTTCGCGTCGGCCCGAGGGGCGCAAGTTGTTTCTCGATGGCGATGGCGAGCTACCCGGTGCGGGAGACCGAATTCGCCAGCCCGAGGTTGCCGGTTTTCTGCGCAGGATTGCATCTGAAGGCGCGGATTACATGTACGAGGGCGAGTGGGCGCACAAGTTTGTAGACGTAGTGCAGCAAGAGGGTGGAAAAATGTCGTTGGAGGACCTGGCCCGCTACGAGGCGAGCTGGTTCGGGGTGGCGCCTATTGATTTTCGAGGCTACGACGTTTACGCCAACGGCGTGATCGGAGAACAGCTGCGCATGGTCGAACTGGCCGACCTGCGGCGCATGGGGCACTACAGCCAGTCACCGGACGCGTTGTACTGGCTGATCAAGATCAGCCGGGTATCCAACGTTCTGGGACCGTGGATCTCAGGCTCGGGCATTTCGCGGGAAGAAGCCGAAGCGTTGGTCGCGGGCCTGGATCTCTCGCCAGGCAGTCGGTTTGCGCCCGCGACCACGAAGCTGTTGTGGGCAACCATGCAAACGCCGCTCTGGCAAAAAGTCGAGGCACGCACCGAAGCCGAGCAACTGAAGGAGGCGGAGGCCATCGCCAAACTGATCAAGGACTTTTCGGTGCGCAAACCGAAAAAGGATGAGGATGGATCCCGTCCAGATCACACGGCGGGAATTACTGTCATCGACGCCGAGGGCAATATGCTGTCACTGGTCCACTCGGTGACCAGTGCCGTGTGGGGCGAGCTCGGGATATTTGTCGAGGGTGTGTCAGTCGTCGATCCGGGCGCATTCGCTCAGAACCAGATTGCCAAAGCCGGGCCGGGAAAGTCACTGTTCTACGGCGAAGATGGCGCCGGTGCCTGCCCGGTCCTCGTGCTCAAGGACAAAAAGCCGTTTCTGGGCTGCGGAAACGTCGGCGCAAGCTTCGATGTCGTGGCTACCCAGGGCCTGGTCAATATGCTCGAGTACGGTATGAGCACTGCGGAGGTGGCCAGGCAACCGATGTTCCGCAAGAACTGGCCGCCCGGGCAGCCGGTACGCCAGCCTGCGGGCGAGGGCGAGTTCGATGTCGAACTGATCGATCAGGTACGTGAAATGGGCATCGATATCGTGTCGGTCGATGATCCGGCGCAGGCCACGGAGGGTGGCATCTGGGTGGTGGGTTCGAGAGACCCTGAAACCGGATTGCTCTCGGGCGCCGTGACTGCGGGCACCCACTCACGGATAAGCATGAGCGATTCGGGGTTGGTGGAGGCGCATTGAACTCGGGCTTGAACGGCAACATCGTGCGCCTGTTCAATGATCGCGGTGCCTGTCTCGCCGCCGCCGTCCTGTATGAAGGCATCCGCCCGGGTGTCATCGAGCTTCCGACCGGCGCCTGGTACGACCCGGCGGATCCGGTGCGCGAAGACTCGCTGGAGGTGCACGGCAACCCCAACGTACTCACCCGCGATGCCGGAACTTCCAGGATCGCCCAGGGGCCAACGGCGCACAGTTGCCTAGTGGAAGTAGAACGTTTTTCCAAACCGTTGCCCGAGATCAAGGTTTTTCGACAGCCGGAAATCGTTCGGGACTGAATGCACCTCTTCCCGTTTCCCCGCAAGCATCCAAGGGGCGTGGACGTCATCGCCACCATTCTCGAGCACAATTCTTACCCCCGCCGCACTTATCACCCGCTTCCCGGCATATAGCAAAACGGCGGGAAGCGGGTCGGGTCCGTCATTCCTGTTTACTGCCACTGCGGAACCTGCCGCAAGACATCGGGTGCGCCAGCCATAGTCGCTGTGCCGGTGAATCCGGACACCAGGTTGCCGCACGGATGTTGAGAACGAAGGTTGACGCGGCCAGCGAGCCGGTGCATAGTTGCCTCCGAGACGCGCGGCGCAAGTCATGCCCTCATTCCGAGGCCCGCACCTAGGTGCGGGCCTTCGTGTATCTGGAGGCCGAGTTGATCCACATCGCCTACCTTGACGAGTTCGGCCACGTCGATAGATGCGCTTGAGGTCTCCCTTCGCGGCTTCGCTAATTCTGTATCTCGCCACCGCGCCGCAACTCCTTTCTAATTTCGGCGCGTATCTCGTCGCGAGACATTTCCGTGAATCCGCTGAGTTCGGCTTCGATCAGCCGAGCGCGGGTCGCTTCGATCCCGCGGGCCTTGCGGATGAGATCGTTGACCGCTTCGCTATTGCTCTTGTATTCGCGTTCGAAATCCACTTTTCTGCTAAGCCACTCAGAGTCGAAAGGGGTGAATGAAATGCCTTGGCCTGCCTACGGCATCACGCCGCCGGCGTTGACGTACTGGGTCTGGCCGGTGATGTAGCGGGAATCCGGGTGGCATAGGAACACCACCATGCGGGCGATGTCGTCGGGCTGCAGCAATGCGCCCATGGGGTTGAAGAAGGCCTTGCCCTTCACCAGATCCTCCAGCTTTTGCGGCGGCTTGACGAACGCCCGGGCCATGGGCGTATCGACGGTCCCCGGTGATACCGCGTTGCAGGTCACGCCATGCTTCGCGCCCTCGTGGGCAACCGCCTTGGTCAGGGTCTGCAGCGCTGCCTTGGAGCAGCCGTAGGCCGCCGAGCCCGTGGTCGGACGCATGGCGTTGCCCGAGGTGATGTTGACGATGCGCCCGTAGCCGCGCTCGATCATGCCGCCTAGCGCGTAGCGGGTAGTTAGGAACGGGCCCGTCAGATTGATGTCCAGCACCCGCCGCCAACCGGCGATGTCGTGCCCGGCGACCCGGCCCGCGTAGCTCACGCCCGCCGCGTTGACCAGGATCTGCGGCGCGCCGAGACTGGCCTGCAACGCATCGAGCGCCCGGTGTAGGCCCGCCTCGTCGGCAACATCGCACTGCTCGGCGGCGAGGCCAAGCTTCTCGATCATCGACGCCGACTGGTCGATGTCGATGTCGAGCACACCCACCCGGGCACCCCGATCGGCCAGCCAACGCGCCGTGGCCGCGCCGATGCCACTTGCGCCCCCTGTCACCCAGGCGACCTGTCCGTCGAAATCACCCATGCAGCCCTCCATTGGTTGCCAGTCTTCCCACGCGGCTACACCGGCAGCTCGAACTCCGGCGTTCGCTCATGGATCATGGCGTCCACCCGCGCGCTGAGTGCATCGTGGAAGTTGTGGTGCGTGAAAATCCAGAAGCGATTGCGGGCGAGCCCCTCGAAGATGCAATCGGCCACCTGCTCCGCGCTGATTCCGGTCGCCTCGCGGACCTTCGAGATTTTGTCGTCGGCGCTCTGCGATCCTTGGCCGGTCATGCCCGCAACGCGCTTTTTCTTGACCGCCCCCGGACAGACGACGGAAACGCCGATGGGCAGCCGACGGGCCTTAAGCTCGTGAAACAGGGTTTCGCTGATGCTGATGATGGCGGCCTTGGTGCCGTTGTAGACCCCCATGGCCGGATAGGCGAGCAGCCCATTCAGGGAACTCGTGTTGACCACGTGCCCGGCCCCGTCGGCGAGCATTTTGGGCATGAACACCTTCATGCCGTAGAGCGTGCCCCACAGATTGGTGTCGATCATGCGGCGCATGTCGTCCAAGGGGAGCTTCAGCAGCGAGCCCGGCGTCATGGTGCCGGCATTGTTGAACAGCAGGTGGACGGCGCCGAACTGCGCATAGGCGGTCTCCGCCAGCGCCTCCACGTCCGCAAGCTGGCCCACATCGGTGATCGCGGAGACCACCTGCGCACCCCGGGCCTTGAGGTCGCTCTCGACCGCTTGCAGCCCCTCCCCATCGATGTCGGCCAGCACCAGGTTCATGCCGAGCGATGCCGCTGTCGCCGCGATCGCCTCCCCGATGCCGCCCGAGGCGCCGGTCACCACCGCAGTCTTGCCGTGCCATTCATCCACGTTCCGCCTCCGGCTGACGATTGAGTTGTCCGCCCCCAAGCCCGCAGCTATAGTGGACTGACAAAAGAGTTACCTCAAGTTACGGCCATGACGAAATTCGATTTCGACGGCCCCACCGACAGAATCGACCCGGAGCGCGACCGGCAGGGCATCCTAGACGAAATCGCGGCCCTTAACCTGCACCGCCACATCACCGAACTCGATGTCCAGGGCTATACGGTGCTTGAGCCGGGGGTTGCCGCCCCGGTGGAATACGTCGAGCGGCTGCGCGATGCGGTGCTCCGGGTGTGCCGCGATCGTTTGGAGGGCTTCGATGCCGAGGCCGGCATCGTGCGCACCGATCGAACCGGGGTGAAGGGCGCCTACGCGAACCTTTTCTACCTCATTTTCGAAGGCGCCCTGTTCGAGGAGGTGGTGCTCAACCGCGCGGCCATGGCCATCGTCGATTACCTGTGCGGGCGCAGTTGCCAGCTATTGAGCCTGAACGCGCAGGTCAAGGGCCCCGGCACCCAGGTGACCGCCATGCACAATGACCTCAGCCGCCAGCCCGCCCCGCTGCCGGTGTACGCGCAGATGGCGAACGCCACCTGGTGCTTGACGGACTACAGCCGCGAAGGCGGCGGCCTGGCCATGGTCCCAGGCTCACACCGTTGGTGCAGCCATCCGCGGCGGGAAGATCGGGACCCACACAAGAACGACAGGGCCATACCCGTCGAAGCGCCCTTCGGCTCCCTGATCGTCTGGCACTCCAACACTTGGCATGGCGCCTACAGGAAGACTTCGCCGGGCCTGCGCCTGAACCTGATCATGTACTACGGCCGCCCTTACCTAGAGCAAGCCGAGATCTACTGGGACAAGGTCAGCGATGCGTTTCTCGAGCGCACGCCGCCGAGAATGAAGACCCTGCTCAATCTCGATGCAAGGTGGCCTATCTACACCGATGTGGACATCGACCTGCGGCGCATCTCGCCGCGCGCCGGCGCCTCGGGGCTGAGCCAGTACAGCTGACGGTGGATTTTTCCTCAGGCGTGGCCGCGGTCACGGGCGGCGGCAGCGGCATCGGCGAAGCATTGTGCCTAGCGCTGGCGGGCGCAGGCATGCGGGTGGCTGTGATCGACGTGAGCGCCGACCGCGCCGCAGCAGTGGCGCAGCGCATTGGCGTCCGCGCGCGGCCCTACCCGCTCGACGTGACCGATCGCCGGGCGCTCGATGCCGGGGCCACCCGCGTCGAAAGGCAATTGGGGCCGGTCCGCGTGCTCTGCGCCAATGCCGGGGTGGTCATGCCCTTCGGCTCCGTCATCGAACGCGACGAGGCCGACTGGCGCTACGTGCTTTCCGTGAACCTGTTCGGCGTGGTTCATACGGTGGATGCGTTCATGGAACAGCTTCGGCGCAACGTCGGCAAGGCCCACGTGCTGGTGACCTCCTCCATGGGCGGACTGGTGATCGGCGGCCACATTCCGCTGGGGCCCTACACCGTTTCCAAGTACGCCTGCGTCGGCTACTGCGAAGAGCTGAGGGCCGCCCTGGCCGAGCAAGGCATTGGCGTTTCCATGCTGGCGCCCGGCGTGGTCAACACGGAAATCATGCACAACTCAAGCGAGACCCGGCCGGGCGCCCTCGGCAGCCAACCGCCGCCGCCGCGCCAGCGTGGCTATGTCTCGCCCCGCTTGGCAGCGATGGCCGTCACCCCAGTGCAGGCGGCCGAGACGGCCTTGGCGGGGATGCGCGACAATCGCTTCTACATCCCCACTCACATCGATGCCGCGGAGACTCTGAAGGACCACTTCGATACCATCGTCGATGAAATGGCCGGTCAAGGGCAGGCAGGCGGGTTGGATGCCTAGGAAGGTTTCGTTCATGGAAGGCGCGGACGGCAGGGAACAAGGGTTGGAGGTGGGATGAGAGTTTCCAACCCGGCGGTGCCGGGACGCCGACGCGCAGGGAACAGCCCTGCACGCCAAACGTTCGAGGGCGGGACGCCCTCGCTCCGGGGGACAACGTCGAATGAAGGTCGGAGCGAGGGCGTCCCGCCCTCGAACTGGGCGCTCGAACACACTTTGGATTCGATGTCTCGTAAGAGATTGATTTCATTGAACTTGGAGATTTGTTCCATGGAAGGAGGCGCGCCATGCTGCCTTACGTGCTGATTCACGGCGCCGGCGATACCGGCCAATCCTGGCAGCAGGTCAGCGCCCATCTGCGCCATCCGTTTCTGGCCGTTGACCTGCCTGGACGCAACGACAAGCCGGGCGACTTGGACAGCCTGACGGTGAGTGACTTCGCGCGCTCCGTGGTGGACGACATGAACGCGGCGGCCATCGATCGGGCGGTGATTGTCGGGCACTCGCTCGCTGGGCTGACCTTGGTCACCCTAGCCGAGCTCATCCCGGAACGGATCGACCACCTGGTCTTCGTCAACAGCGTGGTCCCGCCGCACGGCAAGGGCAATTTCGACGTGGTCGGAGCGCACGTTCGCCAGATGGTGGACACCTACGGGGTGGGGGCGGACAAACGCAGTCTGCATCCCGAGGCGCTGCGTCACCACCACTGCAACGACCTGGACGAAGCCCAGACCCGGGAGGTCATGCAGGGCGGGGTGAGCGAAGCCAGGAAGCCCCTGCACCGGCCCATCTCGCTGACCGGGCTGCGGCAGCACCCCATTCCCTGCACTTGGATATTGGGCACCATCGACCTGGCCGTGCCTCCGGACACCCAGCGCCACAGCATCGCCAATCTGGAAGGGTGCGGCTGTCCGGTACAGATCATCGAGATCGAAGCCGGGCACCTGATCACCCACAGCCGGCCCAAGGCGCTTGCCGAGCTGCTCGACGCGGTGGACCAGGTCCGCGAAACCGTCCCGTGAACCCTGGAGACCCATCATGAAGTTCTGGCAATTCCTGAGATTCGCGCCGCCCGAGATGCTGCCCCGGCTGGCGCAGGTCGCCGAGGACGCGGGCTTTCACGGCGTCATGCTGGTGGACCACATGTTCGTGCCTGAGCAGTTCGACACCACCGGCACGCTCTACAGCACCGGCCAGGACGGCACGCCGTTCTGGGATGAGGAGGATCCTTGGCCGGACCCCTGGGCGGCCATCGGCGCCATGGCGGCAGTCACCTCGCGGCTGCGGTTTTCCACCTGCATCTACATCCTGCCGCTGCGCAACCCGTTCGACGTGGCCAAGTCCTTGGCAACCCTGTCGGTGATGTCCGGCAACCGGGTGGCGCTGGGGTGCGGCGCGGGCTGGATGAAGGAGGAGTACGCTGCCTTAGGCATCGACTTCGCCACCCGCGGCCAACGCTACACCGAAATGATCGAAGTGATGCAGCGCCTGTGGCGTAAGGAGATGGTTGAGTATCACGGCGAGATCTTCAACTTTCCGCGCCTGCAGATGTCCCCCGCGCCCAGTGCGGACATCCCCCTCTATCTGGGCGGCAACGCCAAGGTCGCCAAACGGCGCGCCGCCCGCTACGCCAACGGCTGGATCACCCATCGCTTCCGGCGCCGCGAGATTGCCAGCATGGTCGGCGAGATGCAGGACATGCTCGACGCCGAAGGCCGCGCCAAGGATCCCTTCGAGATCATCGTGCCGGCCGGCAGCAGCATGGACGCCTACAAGCAGTTCAAGGATGAGGGCGTGACCGGCATCGTCAACCTGCCGACGCTCGACGAGGTCGGGCCGAGGGCCAGCCTGGACGACATGACCCGCTACATCGAGAACTACGCGGACACCTTCATCGGCAAGCTGTGAGGCTCAAGCGGCGGATTCAAACAACGCCCGGATAGCGACCAGTTTCGGCTTCATGGACGGCGTGCGCGGCAGGTCCTCGATGAAGCTGAACGCTGCCGGCACCTGGTAGGGCAGCATGTTGTCCCGCGCCCAGGCGCGCAGTTCGTCCGCCGACAGGCTGGCCCCCTGCCTCGGCACCACCGCCGCCGCCGGCACCGCACCTAGGCGCCGGTCGGCAATGCCAACCACGCAGGCTTCCCGCACGTCCGGGTGCCGTTCCAGAATCTGCCCGATTTCCTCGCCATGCACCTTGAAGCCGCCGCGGTTGATGGCGTTGTCGGTACGGCCGGAAATCCACAGAAACCGGTCTTCGTCCAGCGTTGCCAGGTCGGTGGTGCGTACCCACTCGCCGTCCCAGACGAAATCGCCGCGCAGTTCCAGCACGCCTTCGCTGCCGAACGGCAATTCCTCGCCGCTGTCCGGGTCCACCACCCGGGCATCGTAGTGGGGATGCACGCGTCCCACCGAGCCGCGGTGCGTTTCCCAGTGGGCGCGGAATTCATCGATCGTCCAGCCGGCCACGCCGGTGAACTCCGTGGAGCCGTAGGCGGTCAGCACCGGGATTCCCCAGCGTTGCATGACCGCATCGATGGTGTCCGGGCTGGTAGGTGCAGTGCCCGCGCGAAAGGCGATGAGACTGGACAGCTCCTCCCTGCTCACGTCCGACTCCAACAGCATGAGCAGGCCGCTGGGCGGCACCCCGGCCGCCTTGGGCCGGTGCCTGACCATCGCCCGGCGGAAGTCCGGCACGGTGAACCGGTCGAGCATGCAGATTCTGAAGCCGCCCATGACGCCGTTGATCAGTGCCCACAGGCCCGCGATGTGCACCATGGCGTTCATGTGCAGCATCACGCTCCTGCGCAGCGTCGGCCCGGTATCGAGCCGACGATTACGCTCGTAGCGCAACGCGCCCTCCAAGGTCTTGAGCACGCGCTTTCGGGTCAGGGGGATGCGCTTTGGCGGGCCGGTGGTGCCGGAGGTGAGCATGTAGATCACCACATCGGCCTCGGCGGTAAAGTGTTCGTTGCCCCTGGTCGCATCCAATCCCTGCACCACACTCACCGCACCCTCCGCCCCGATCTCGATGCCGGCGGCGCCCACTTCAAGGGCCGCTTCCCGCAACCCGGGGCGTCGCCAGTCCTCTTCTGAAGCGGCGATCACGGGCGGCCGCAGCTTGCGGATATCCTCGGCCAGGGTTTCGTCCGGATAAAAGGGATTGAGGGTGACCAGGCAGCGGTCGCTGGCCACCAGCGACAGCACCAGGCCCGCGTGGTTCGGCGTGTTGCGCAGGACGGCTCCCACGGCGGCATCCGGTGGCGCACCGACCCGTTGCAGCGCGCCGTCCACGCCCTCGACGACGGCCTTGAGATCCCCCCAGCTGGTCCATCGCCCCTCGTACTCGATGGCGGGCGCTTCGGCATCGATGGTGAGGGTGTTGCGAATGCGGTTGTGGAAGTCAAGCAGCATGGGCGGGGCAGTCCGTTGGGGTTCGGCGGGTCATTCGTCCAAGTTGTCGAGCACCGCGGCCAGTTCCTTCGGCCGGCTGATGGTGGCCATGTGCCCGGCATCGAATTCGACCACGTCCACCGGGCAGCCGCAATCGCGCAGGGTCGCAATGCACTGCCGCTGCACATCCGGCGGGATGACCTGATCACGCAGGCCCAATATCCAGGTGCTGGGGATGGGGTTGGCCTTGATGCCGGCCAGCGAGATGGGCTGATGCAGCGGCTTGCGCGCATCCTTGACCATTCCGGCAACCGCAAACTGAATCTGCTCCTCGTCCATGTCGTTGCAGTGGTAGGCGCGGATGGCATCCGGGTGCAGGCTGCGGCCATCCTCACCGACGCCGTAGCGGTCCACCATTTCCCGGACCCGCTCACCCACCACGTGGAAGTTGCCCTTGCCGTCGGGCGGCACCACGCAGTTGACGAACACCAGCCGTTCAAGGCGTTCTGGAATGAGCTCGGCCAGGGTGACCATGGTCAGCCCCGCCAGCGAGGCGCCGCCGACGATGGCCCGGTCGATGCCCGCCGCATCCATGTCGTCCACCACGGCGCTTGCGAAGTCACGCACCGTCAGGGTGTCCAAGTCCCCTGGCTTGTCGCCGCGGCCTGGCAGGTCCACGGCCAGCGCCTGATGGCGAAGGAGCGGCAACACCCGCTCCCAGCGGCGACGGGTGCCACCGGCGCCATGAATCAAAACATACGGCAGCATCGTCCTCCCCCGCTCGAATCGCACCCCTCGGCCAACCGCCGCATTTGAGGTTCCTCAATTAAGTATATTCCGATACCATCGGCTCCCGCACGATGGTGACTGGGGCATCGCCTCGATTGTCATGGATTTGAAATTCGAGCGATTGTCTGCCCATGTCGGCGCCCGCGTCAGAGGCTTTGACCTGTCCGCCATGGGCGATTCGGAAAGTGAAGGGGCGCTGCGCGATGCGATGCGGCGCTACAAGCTGCTCACCTTCCACCTGCCGAACTTCTCCGTTGACGACCAAATCAAGTTTGCCGGCATGTTCGGCGAGATCTCCGAGCGCGGCTCCGGCTATGGAAGCGCTGCCCCGGGCAAAACCGAGTACGTCTCCAACTCCCGAGGCGACGGAACGCTCGGCAACGGCCCGTTCCACTACCACCACGACCACCTGTTTTACGAGCGGCCGCTTTCCGCTTTGATGCTCTACGGCATCGAAATTCCGAGTTCCGGCACCGCGACCAAGTTTCGCGACGAGCACGGCTTCTACCAATCATTGCCTAAGGAGACCCAAGCGAGCCTTGAGGGCATCGATGCGCTGCACATGCTGGACTTCCGCACCGATGCGCGCGGCAACACCGAGCGGTACCTGCGTTCCGAAGCCACGGAGCCGGAAGCGCCGAGCTTTTGGCGCCCGTTCGTCTGGCGCAACCCGCAAACCGGCAAGCCGCAGCTGCTGCTGTCCCCGGCCATAGAGGACTTCCGGGGAATCGACCGTCAGGAAGGCTTCGAGCTGCTGCGCGCGCTGTTGCGCATCGGGCGGCATGAGGACGACCCGGAGACCACCTATGTACACCACTGGCAAGTTGGCGACCTAGTGGTCTGGGACAACATCGCCCTCGCCCATGCGCGCCCGCCGTTCGACACATCCGAAGCCAGGACGCTGCGGCGAACGGCAGTCCTTTAGGCCTGCAGTCGGCTTGGAGGTTGAGGTGAAACGACTCGAAGGCAAGGCAGCCGTCGTCACTGGCGGCGGCGGGTTAGTGGGCGGCGCATTTTGTCGCGCCTTGGCCGAGCACGGCGCGAACGTGCTGGTCAACGACATCGACGCCGCCAGCGCCGAGCAGGTCGCCGCCTCGATAGACGCGGCAGATGGAACGGCCAGTTCCTTGGCGGGCTCGGTCGGATCCTTTGCCGACGGCGAGCGCATCGTGGATGCGTGCGTCGAACGCTACGGGCGCATCGACTGTCTGGTCAACTGCGCCGGACGCGCCGTCGCCCAACCCCTAGTCGAGACCACCGAGGCGGACCTGATGGTGGCTCTGTCGAGCCACGTCATCGGCCACTTCGCCTGCGCCCGCCGCGCCGCGCAGCACATGAACCGACAGGGGGGCGGCAGCATCGTCAACGTCGTCTCCCGCGCCATGGCCGGCTGGCGGGGACATTCCGCCTACGGGGCTGCCAAGGGCGCAATCCTGTCCGCCACCATCAACTGGGCGCTGGAACTGGCGTCCGCCGGCATCCGCGTCAACGCCATCAGCCCCGCCGCCAGAAGGTATGAAGCCGGCGAGGCATTCAGCATGCGCATGCCGTGGCGACCCGACCCGGGCAGGACGGTTGCCGAGATGCGCGCGCAAACGCCGCCGCCGGAGAGCGTGGCGCCGCTGGCCGTCTATCTGGCCAGCGATGCATCCGACTGGGTGTCCGGACAAGTCATATTCCTCGGGGGCGACTCCCTGGCGCTGGTTCGCCACCCGATGGAAGACCGCTTCGCCTTCCGGTCGGAGGGCTGGGACGTCGAGAGCATCGAGCAACACTTTCGCCATGCCTTCGAAACCGCGGTGGAGTGGCCGAGCATGTCGGCTGGGCCGTACCGCTGGTTCGACGGCATTAACCCATAAAGGAGGACAGATGGACCGACAGGAAGTGCGCAGCCTTTGGCAGAACATCCAGCGGCACATTCAGCAGTACAAGGACGACCCGGTCGCCGCCCATGAGCACAACCCCTATGGCAAGGTGGTCCCGGCCCTGCTGCTGACCGCCCGCGGCAGGCGCACCGGAAAAGACCGTTCCCTGCCGCTGATCTACAAGAAGATCGGCGATTCCTTCGTCATCGTCGGCTCCAAGGCCGGCATGGACGAGCACCCCGCTTGGTACGGGAACCTGCTCGCCAATCCGGACTGCCACATCCAGGTGGCCAAGGATCACTATGACGTGCGCGCCCGAACCGCCACCGGTGCCGAGCGGGAGGATCTCTGGACCCAGATGGTGGAAGTGCTGCCCCAATACGAGGAATACCAGTCACGAACAACCCGGCAAATTCCCATCGTGGTGCTCGATCCCAAAGGTTGAGCGCCGCGAAGCGGCCGCTCCTACTTGCCGGCGTTGGCGGCGAACAGCGGAATGATGTCGCCGGAAGTGACCACCCGTCGTTCCCCGGCGGCCAGTGGCGCCGCGCCGTCCAAGGCCACGGTGGTTGTGTCCACGCCTTCGGCCCTTGCCCGCAGGGCGCCCACGGTGCAGTTGTCACGGCCGCCAAGCACCGCAAACGGGTCGTAGTGATACCAGCGCATCACGTTGCCGTGGCTGATGGCGTCGATCTCATCGTCCGGGATGCCGCCGGGAACGGTCTGGATGCTGCGCCAGATGCCCTCCGGATAGTCCGGCCACAGGCAGTCGGAGTGCGGGTAGTCGACTTCGAGCGCAATGTTGTCCATGCCGATCGCATGGCGGTTGGCGAGGCCGAAATCGTCCTCGATGAAGCAGGTGAGGATGTGGTCGCGGAAGATGTCGCTCGGCTTCCTGCCGCCGTAGTCCTTGTAGGTCCAGTCGCGGTGGTGACGATGGGTGAAATCCGCCCGCTCCAGCAGGTACGGCACCCAGCCGATGCCGCCTTCGGACAGCGCCATCTTGAGGTTCGGGTAACGGGTGAAGGCCTCCAAGGTCATCCAGTCCGCTGCCGAGTTGGCAATTGAGATGGGCATGCCGGTAATCCAAGCCTCGATGGGCGATTCCAGCGAGGGATGCGGTGGCGAATAGCCCGTGCCGATATGGCAGTTCAAAACCACCTGCTCGTCGTTGCAGAGCGCCCAGAGCGGCTCCCAGGCTTCATTGTGAATGCTGGGCAGGCCCTTGATCGCCGGATTGTCCGGGAAGGTGACCGCCCGGCAGCCCTTGTCGACGACGCGGCGAATCTCCGCCACCGTGGCGTCCACGTCCCACAGCGGCAGGTTTGCCATCGGCACGAAGCGCCCCGGGTGGGCGCCGCACCACTCGTCGATGTGCCAGTCGTTGTAGGCTTGCACGATGCGCAGCGCGTTGGCCGGATCTTTCTGCGCGCGCCGCACGAACAGATCGCCGGCGAAGCCGATGAAGGTGCCGAAGCACATGGAGCCGAGCACGCCGTTGACGTTCATGTCGTCGATGCGCGCATCGACATCCCAGGAGCCCCGGCGCATCTGCTCGAAACGGGTGGGTTCCATGCCCCACTGGTGGCGCGGCCGGCCCACCACGGAGTTTAGGCCGATGCTGTTGACGGTGATGTCGTCCCAAACCCAAACCTCGGCGTTGCCGAGGTCAACCACGTGCGGTGCGTTGCCCCGCTCTGCCGCCGTGAGATGGTGCGTGAACATGCCAGGCGGCTCGACGAGGTGGTCATCGACGCTGGCAATCACTAAGTCCTCCATCTGCATGGTTGGCTCCTCCTACTAAACTGCCTTCGAGGCATCCCAAGAAAGCGGCAGTTGCCGAAGGCTCAACAGACCGTCGGTGAAATAGGTCACCCGCTCGCCGGGCGTCACCTGAAACGGCGGAATGCGCCGCAGCCACTCCTCCATGGCGACCCGCAGTTCGCGGCGCGCCAAGTACGATCCCGCGCACCGGTGGGGGCCGCCGCCGAACGCCATGTGGGGGTTGATCTTACGTTCGAGGTCGGTGTCGAACGGGCACTCGTGGCGCGCCTCGTCCCAACTCGCTATCGGCGTCTTGACGACCACCCGATCGCCGGCCTTCATCAGCACGCCGTGGAACTCGTAGTCGCGGCTGAGCACCCGGGACATGTCGATCCAGGTGTGAATGCGCAACAACTCCTCCAGCGCCAGGATGATGCGCTCCGGATCCTGGCGCAGCCGCTGCTGCTCGTCCGGATTGTCCGCCAGCCATCGGAAGATGTGGCCCAATCCGCCGTTCACGGTGTCGAGCCCGGCGATGTACATGAGAAAGCAGTAATCCTCGATGGTCTCGTCGCTGATCCGCTCGCCGTCCACCTCCGCATCGATCAGCTCGCTCACCAGGTCATCGCCCGGATTGGCGCGCTTTTCAGCGATGAGCGCCTTCAAGTAGGCCGCGATCTCCACGCCAACCTGCTGTTTCTCCGCATCGGTGCCATCGTGAAAGAACTTCTCCTCCCAATGCAGGAACTGCTCCTTCATCTCGACCGGCAGGCCCATGATCCCCATGAATATGACGCCCGGAAACACCCGCGAGAATTCGTGCATGAACTCCACTTGGCCGCGCCCGGCAAAGCCGTCGATGAGATCATTGGCCATCTGCCGGATGTAGCCTTCGCGGGCGTCGATGGACTTGGGGCCGAAAACCGCAGCAATGAGCTGTCGATGGCCGGTGTGTTCCGGGGGATCGAGCATCAGCGGAACCAGCCGGCGCGGCCAGTGCGCATTGTCGCTGGCGTAGCGAATGGTGGTGGTGAACGGATCCGGGCGCTGCAGCACGTCCCGGCAGTAGGCGGCTGAGGTCACCACCCAGGCGCCGTTGTTGCTGCGGTAATCATTGGGCGTGAAGAAGATGGGCCGCTGGTCCTTGGCCAGCGCCCGATAAACCGCGTAGGGGTCGGTTTCGAATTCCGGAAAATCGGTCTCCTCCCACTGGAACACCAAATCTTCCGGGACGTGGTCGGGTATCTTGTTGACTGTGCTTGCGGTTTCGGCCATGCCTACCTCCCTGCATCCTGGGCGCCCGTCGGGCGTGGATTGTGAATCCAAACGCCATCGTGTACAACCTATTTAGATCATTTGCTTGAATTGGTTGAATTGGAAGGGGGTGCCATGTCGCTGCCGCTCAAGGTGGGGCTCAACATCGTGTGGCCGAAGCCGGAGCTGGTGGTGGAATTCGCACAGCTGGCCGAGTCGCTGGGCTTCGAGTCGGTCTGGTCGGGGGAGCATGTGTGCCTGCCGAGCCGCGCCGACTGGTGGGAGGACTACCCGGCCGCGCAGATGGCGCGGGCCGCCGGGCAGCCCTTCGACGAAGGCATGGTGGTGTTCAAGCCCAGCTCCCCCTTCCTCGATCCCATGACCGTGCTGGCGCACATCGCCGGCGCCACGTCCAGCATTCGCCTCGGCATCGGCATCTATCTGCTGGTGCTGCGCGACCCGATTCTGGTGGGGCGCACCATCGCCTCCCTGGACGTGCTTTCCAACGGGCGGCTGGACATGGCGGTGGGGCTCGGCTGGACGCCGGACGAGTACCGCTTCACCAACAACGTCTGGGACACGCGGGGCCGGCGCGCCGACGAGATGATCCGTTGCCTGCGCACGCTGTTCGAGGAGGACGAGCCCGAGTTCCACGGCGAGTTCTTCGACTTTCCCAGCATCGGCTTTCAACCCAAGCCCGTGCAGCGGCCCCGCCTGCCCATTCACATTGGCGGCAACAGCCGTTCCGCAGCGCGCCGGGCCGCCACCCTCGGCGATGGCTGGTACGGCTCCGGCGGGCGCAACATCGACGACATCGTCCGCGAGGAGTTGAAGAAGGCGGGCCGCGAGGACGATGACTCCTTTCAGTTCTCCGCCATCACCTTGGACGGCCCGCTGACCCGCAAGGACCTCGACCAGATGGCTCGAAACGGCCTGCACCGGGTGGTGGTGACGCCCTGGCCGGACACCAAGGTCGGCGAAGTGGGGGACGAGGGACTGAGCCAGCTCGAAGCCTACGCAAGGCACATCGGCCTGTCGGGACCAGCGTAAGCGAAGCAACAGGACAGGAGGAGCGCCATGTCACTATTTGACCTCTCTGGAAAAACCGCAGTGGTTACCGGGGCCACCAAGGGCATCGGACGCGGCGTCGTCGAGCGTCTTGCCGAGCACGGCGCCCGGGTGATCGCTTCGAGCCGCGATCAGGCCGCTTGCGAAGCGGTGGCGGCGGAGTTGAACGAGCGATACGGCAGCGGGCAGGAAATCGCCGCCGGCATCGCCTGCGACATCGACAGCCTGGAGCAGATCGATCACTTGGCAACGGCTTCCGCCGAACGTTGGGGCGGCATCGACATCCTGGTGGGCAACGCCGCCATTCTGCCCTACATGGGCCAATCGGCTGACACGCCCCCTGAGCTGTTTGACCGCATCCTCACCAGCAACCAGCACCACAACTTTCGCCTGTGCCAAGCGGTGCGCGCGAGCATGGCGGGGCGCGGCGGCGGGCGCATCGTGCTGATCGGCTCGGCATCGGGGCACATGCCCTCCCCCACGGTGCTCGCTTACGCCGTGGCCAAGGCGGGGCTTGCCCACATGGCCCGCTGCCTAGCCGATGAGTTCGCCGCCGACGGCATCACCGTCAACTGCGTGGCGCCGGGATTGATCCGCAGCTTCTCCTCAAAACCCCTGTGGGAGGATGATGCGGTGCTCGGCGCCATTACTGCCGGCATTCCGCTGCGCCGCATCGGCGAGCCGGACGATATCGCCGGCGCGGTGATTTTTCTGGCCTCGGCGGCGGGCGGCTACGTCTCCGGAGCGACTATACCGGTGGACGGTGGCCGCACCACGCTGTCGCCGCCCAACCAAGGCGCTTCGGTCACGGACCAAACCATGAAGGGCTCCACGTTCAATTAACGAACCGCGATAGCCAGCAACTCGTCCCAAGGAAAGGCGCCATGAAGATCGGCCTGAACATCATCTCCATGAAGGCACACGAACTGGCCGCCGGTGCCGTGCTCGCCGAGGAGCTCGGCTACGAATCGCTGTGGATGGGGGAACACATCCTGCTGCCCCACGGCACCGACTATCCGGCCAAACCGCAGCCCTACGGCCCCCAGGAACTGCTCGACGTGTTCGTGCTGCTCGGCCACCTGGCCGGACGCACGTCGCGCATCCGCCTAGCCACTGGCATCGTGATGCTGCCGCTGCGGGCGCCGGTACTAGCGGCCCGGCAGATTCTGGGGGTTGACGTGCTTTCCGGCGGGCGGCTGGACCTCGCCGTCGGCCTCGGCTGGCACCCGGAGGAGTACGCCGCTGCCGGAACCGAGATGCGCACCCGCGGCAAGCGCCTCGATGAAATGCTCACGCTCATCAATGAACTGTTCCAGCCGGGCGACACCGAGTTTCAGGGCGAGTTCTACGCCATGCCGCCAACGCCCTTCGACCCTAAGCCGGTGCAGAAGCCGCGCCCGCCGTTCCTGGTCGGGGGACGCTCCGAGGCGGCCCTGCGCCGGGCGGCCCGCTGGGACGGTTGGTACGGCGTGTGCGCCTCCGTCCAGGATGCGGCGGATTGCATGGGGCGCATCGATCGCTACCGAGCCGAGTGCGGGCGCGAGCGGGAACCCTTCGAGACCGTGCTGGTGTTCTACCAAGGGGGCCCCGGCGGCGATGCGCCGCCGCGCGCCATCATCGAGGAGTTCGCGGCGCTCGGCATCGAGCGATTTGTGGTCACGCCCTGGGGCTTCGACTACGACAACGCCCTGCCGCGCATCGCCGAATACGCGCGGGAAATCGGCATCGCCGATTAGCCAGCGGCCGCTGCTTCGCGGGCGTCGAGCTTGGCCCGCACACGGGCGTGGGCGTCCTCGGTCAGGTCGAAGCGCAACAGGAACACCAAGGCGCCCACGGAGATCATGACCGCGGGCAACACCGTGTAGAGCACGCGGATGGTCATCAGCGTGCCCTCCGACTGCGCCACGTTCGGCTCGAACCCGGCCCATTGCAGCAGGATGCCCGTTAGCGCCGCCACTACGCCGGCCGCCCCCTTGCGGATGAAGTTCCAGATGGCGAAGTAGGAGCCCTCCTTGCGCTCGCCGGTCTCGTGCTCATCGAAATCCACCACGTCGGCCTGCACCGAAGGGCCCACCACGGTGCCGATGCCGGTGCCGATGCCGGTGCCCATGGTGACGGCCAGCAGGTACACCAGTTCGCCCGGCCCGGCGAAGAACTTGCCCACGTAGGCGCCGGCGCTGAACAGCATGGCGATGAACCACACGGTCTTCTTGCCGAACCGACGGGACAGCCAGACCGCCGCCGGGATGATGAGAATGGTCGGTATGAAGTGGGAGAGCAGCAACAGGGAGTATGCGCTCTCCTCATGCATGATGTATTGCATGAAGTAGGGCGCCAGAATCCCAAGGCTGGCGGTGCCGATGTTCTCGATGAGGAACACCAGGATGAGCAGCCGGGCGTAGCGGTTGACCAAGACGTCCTTGATGGCCTTGATCGGGTTGCGCGCCCCGCGCCCGACGTGCTCCAGCCGCTCGCGCACCCGGGCCGTGCCGAATAGGATCAGCAGCCCCGCCCCGCCCCCGGCGAGCAAAGAAATCATCAGCGCCGTGCCGCGCCGGTCCTCGCTCACCGTCAGCAGGTGCAGCGCGCCGACGCAGACCAGGAACCCGACATACCAGGCGAACTGCCGATAGGCGAACACCCGGGTGCGCTCGTGGTGCGCCATGCTCAGCTCCGCCCCCAAGGCCGAGTGCGGCACGAACCAGACAGTGATGGCGGTCTCGTAGAGCAGGATGGCGACGGTGGTCCAGGCGATCAGCAGCATGCCGTCCAGCAACCCGGGCGGATTCCACAGCAGGTAGGGAACCACCGCCATGGGCAGCACCGAGGCATACAGCCAAGGCCGCCGCCGGCCAAAACGGCTCTCGGTGCGGTCGGAGAGATAACCGGCCATGGGGTCGGACACCGCATCCCAGATGCGCGCGGCGCCAAAGATCAGCCCCATGGCCGCCGGCGCAATCAGCAGCACGTCGGTGGCGTACTTGAAGAAGTACAGATTCAACAGGTACGCGATCAACGACACGCCGACGGTGGGGAAGGCGTACGCCACCACGCTGGCCACGCTCAGGGTGTTGCCTTGAGCGGGGGCCGCCCTCGCACCGGCACCGGGATTGCTCACAGTGAATTGTCTAAATAAGATTACTGTTGCTATGATAGGCGAGGTGATTCGAATTACAAACGGAGGGGATTCGAGATGAACGCACCACGAGCATTCGGCTTGGCGATCGGGGCTGTCCTGCTGGCGGCCCAAGCTGGTTCGATTCAGGCCCAAGAGACGGAAGGCGCCCGTTCCGGGGCCATCGAGGAGGTGCTGGTCACCGCGCGCAAGCGCGAGGAGAGCCTGCAGGAAGTGCCGGTGGCGGTCTCGGCCTTCACCGGCGATCAGATGAAGGACCAGGGCATCGACCAGTTCTCGGACATCACCCAGTTCACGCCGGGGCTGATCGTCCAACAGCAGAGCACCTACTCAAACACCACGCTGGACAACTTGACAATGCGTGGCCAGTCCGGCTCCGGCACGCAGATCAGCAACGATCCGGCGGTTGGCGTTTACGTCGACGGGGTGGTCAATCCGCACGTCGTCAGCATGCAGGGAACCTTCTTCGACATCGAGCGGGTCGAGGTATTGAAGGGGCCCCAGGGCACCCTGTTCGGCCGCAACACCACGGGCGGCGCCATCAACATCATCACCCGCAAGGCCGACCACGACGGTACGCACGGCTATATAGAGGTCGATGGCGGCAACTACGACACGTTGAATTATCGGGGCGCAGTGAACATCCCGCTCATAGCGGACACGGCGGCGATCCGGCTTGCCTATTCGAAGCACAACCGTGACGGATACGGTAAATCGGCGCTCACCGGCCAGAGATTGGGCGGTGACCGTGATCGGGATTACTTGCGCGGCAGCCTGCGGCTCGATTTCGACCGGGTGCGCATCATGCTGGTGGGAGATTGGATGAAATCCCGCGAGAACGGCCCCCTGGTCGTCACCCGGGGCGCGTACTTCAACGCCACCACGGCCATTGACGCCACCTATCTGCCCGCCTCCGGATGCACTCCGTTCGACATACCCTGCGGCTTGGGATTCATGCAGATGCGCGCGCGCCAAGGCGGCGAGGACATCTTCACGAACTACTCGGACCTTGAGAATTTCGACGACACAGACGCCTACAGCATCAGCGCCACCATCGAGTGGGACTTAAGCGACACGGTCATGCTGAAATCCATTACCGGCTACCGCGATTTCGAGCACACGCACCTCACCAACTTCAGCGGCTCGGACTTCAAGGCCATCGTCACCGGCGACCCCAACTTCCCGGATCGGGAAAAGCATCAGGTGTATGACCTGTTCACCCAGGAATTCAATCTCAGCGGCTTGGCCTTCGATGGCCGCCTCGACTGGCTGGGCGGCGCCTTTTTCAGCGACGACAACGGCTCCGATCACGACTACGTGAATCTGGCGGAGAACTTCAAGCCGATCAACGGCACGCCCTACTTCTTCACCTTCCACGCACCGCTGGTTGACCAATCGAGTTGGGCGCTGTTCAGCCAGATGACCTATGCCATCACGGATACCGTCAACTTCACCGCCGGCGGCCGCTACACGGAGGAGAAGAAGGAGCAGGTCAATGCCCACGGCACGCTGCTGCCGGATGGCGCGGGCGGGCTGTTTTGGTCGTGCGGCAACGCCAATTTCGTGGGCCCCGTGTTCGCGCCCATCGACCAGCGGCTGGAACTCTGCTCCCTGCCCAAGCGTTCAGTCACCTATGACGGCTGGTCGTGGCTGTTCGGGGTCGATTGGCAGGCCACGGAGGACCTGATGTTGTACGTCAAGGCAACCGAGGGCTTCCGGGGCGGCGGCTTCGACATCCGCAGCGCCGGTTGGCCGGGCGGCCCCCCGGGGCGGCCGCCGTTCGAACCCGAAACCGCCACCGATTGGGAGATCGGGCTCAAGGGGGATTGGTTCGACAACCGCTTGCGCACCAACTTGGCCGCCTACACCACCAAGTACAAGAACAAGCAGGAAACCGTGATCATTCCGGGCCCGTCCACCGTCACCCGAAACGCCGGCAAGGCGGACATCGACGGCTTCGAGGCGGAAATTCGGCTCGAGCCGGCACCTGGGCTGAACCTGTTCGCAACCGTGGCCTGGATGAAGGGCAAGTACAAGAGCTTCCTCGGCGCGCCGGTGGAGAACTGCAACATCAATCCCGCCACCGGCCTGTCCTGGAATCCCGTCTGCCAGCAACCGGGATTCGACCCCGCCACGTTTGATGCCGCGGGGGAGCCCCTCGGTGAGCGAACCTTTGGTTATCCCGAGTGGACCTACACCCTCGGAGGCCGCTACGAAGCCCCACTCGGCGAAGGAACGCTGGCCGTGCAGTTGAACTACGCCTGGTCGGACGACATCACGCCCAATGAGCGGCGCACGGACTTTCAGCTGTCTGAGGAGCTGCGCAAGCAGTTCTTCCAGTCCGTGGGCCTGTTGAATGCCCGCATCGACTACGACCTGCCGGAATGGGGGGTGAACATCGCGCTGTGGTCCACCAACCTCGCGGACAAGAAGTACCAGCGCATGGGCGTGAACCAGACCAACATGCTCAACGTGCAGACGGGCCTCACCAACGAACCGCGCATGTGGGGCGCTACGCTCACCAAGCGCTTCTCCGGCGGCTAAGCGCACGCTGCTGGATCGGGTTGGCCAACGGCCCGCCAACGGTTCGCCGTTGGCGGGCCGTTTTGTTTGTGGAGGAGGGAAATCATGACCGACACCTTTCGCTTCGATGACCGCGTTGCCATCGTCACCGGCGCCGGGCGCGGCATTGGGCGCGCCCACGCCCTGTTGCTGGGCGCCCGCGGCGCAGGGGTGATCGTCAACGACCTCGGCACCGCCACCGTGGACGGCACCGGGGCGCCGACCCAGGCGCCTGCCGCAGAAGTGGCTGCCGAGATCGAGCAGGCGGGCGGCACGGCAGCAGCCAACTTCGACGACGTCTCCACCGAGTCCGGCGCCAACAACCTGGTCGCGCAGGCACTCGACAGCTGGGGCCAACTTGACATCCTGGTCAACAATGCCGGCATCAACAGCTCGCCCCCGTTCGCCGAGGGCAGCAGCGAGGCCTTCGACCGCATGATGCGTCAACATGCCTACGGCCATTTCCTCGTCACCCGGGCCGCCTGGCCGCACATGACAGCGGCTGGCTACGGCCGGGTGGTACACACCACCTCCGGGGCCGCCCTGTACGGACTGCCGCAATCGAGCCACTACTGCATGGCCAAGGGGGCCATCATCGGCCTGACCAAGGCGCTGGCCCTGGAGGGCGCCGCGGCGGGAATTCGGGTGAACGCCGTGGCCCCCGCCGCCTACACGCGCATGGTCACAGGAATGCGGGACGAGGCCCTGCGCCAGCAGATGGAGGAGCTCATGCCACCCCACTTCGTCGCGCCGGTGGTGGCTTGGCTGGCCCATGAGGCCTGTCCGGTGACCGGGGAGATCTTCGATGTCGGGGCTGGACGCACCGCACGGGTGTTCTTCGCGGAGAGCCCCGGCTACTGCAGCCGCTCGCTGTCTATCGAGGAAGTGCAGGCGAACTTCGACGCCATCTGCGATGAGTCCGGCTACTTCGTGTTCAAGACCGGCATGGAGAGCGCCGAGAAAATGGCGGAGATGGCGACTGCCGCCATGCGTTGAGCGGCACCCGCCAACCTCGACAGGCACTGCCGCCTAGGAGCCCCCTTCCTGGGACGCAAGCCGCTCAACGTCCCGCTCGATGAGTTCATCCATGGAACCGGCCGGCGCGGTCGGCACCACCACCGGCTGATCGCGGGTGGGCAGCAACACGATAGCCTCGCCGGGCGAGGTGACCACGCCGCGCTGGTTGACGCAGCGGATTTCCAGGTACACCTCGTTGCGGCCGTCCTGCTGACGCTTGTGCACCACTTCGCCGCGCAGCCAAGTGGTGTCGCCCATGAAGTTGAAGCGGCGGTGCTCGCAGTTCAGCTTCCACAGCCATGCATCGTCACCCATCCAGTCGGTCACTAGATGGCATAGCCAGGTCTCACGCAGGCCGCCGTAGTCGTAGGACGTGGGCAGCCCTAGCTCCCGGGCCCGCTCCGGCTCCCAGTGCAGCCTCTGCACGGTATCCGGAACGTTCAAGGAATTGGGCGGGTAGAGGCCCGGCGCCTTCTTGCGGATGAGGTAGGACAGGCGGAAGTTGCCCGGCGGCGTCAACTGCATGCCCCAACCCAAGTGCCAGACCAGGATGGCGCTGGTGGTCAGCGGCCCCTTGACCTTCTCCTGCAGCACGTCGCCCACCTGCACGTCCTCGAAGTAGCGCGGCTCCGCGCCGCGCCGGGTCTCCGCCTCATAGCAGGCATCGATCTCGGCGAGCTGCTCTGCGGTGTAGGGCTCCGCGGTCTCGCGCTCCTTGCGGCGCTTGCGCGACTCACCGCGCTCGGTGTTCACCCAGGTGCCCCGCTGCACCATGATGGGCTCGCCGACCTGGTTGGCGAACGGCATGCAGATGGTCTCATGGGCCGAGCGTCCGCCGAACTCGCTGCGCTTGTCGAGGACGCCGACCACCGAACGCATTTTGTAAACCCGGTCGCCGAGGTTGAAGGGGCGCCACCACTCGAATTCCATGCGTGCTTGGTAGGAGCCCAAGCCCGCCCAAGGATCGCCGCGCAGCAGCGCCTTGGTCTCCGGGTCCGGCCGCGGCGTGACGTTCTCGCCGGCCGTGTACTGAAAGGTGGGCGGCGCGATCAGGTTCCCCCAGCGGGTGCCCTGCCCGTATTCCGGGTCGCAGTACAGCGGATTGTCATCGCCATAGCCGAAAGCGAAGTGGCGCGATGCGTCCCAGCTCACCTCGAAATTGTGCGGCGGATTGCGCAGCACTTGGGGGATGCCGATTCGTTTTCGCGCCCTGACAAACGAGGTGTCGGACAGTTTGCCGTAGTCGTCAGCATGGATGTCGCTCATGGTTGCTTTGCTCCGCTATGGGTTGGCATGGATTGAAAGGCGGAAACGGCTACGCTTCCTTGCCCGGCGCATTGCGCCGCACGTCCTTGAAGGGCATGCCGCGGTCGGCGGCGGGTTCCCGGGGCATGCCCAGCACCCGTTCACTGATGATGTTGCGCTGCATCTCCGTGCTGCCCCCGCCCAAGCACCAAGCCTGACGGAAGATGTAGCTCTTGCCCGTGGCGCCGTCGGACTCCCCAGCGTCCCACGCCACGGCGTCGGAACTCGCAATCTCCAAGGCGATGTCGCTGCGCCGCAAGCCGTTGAGGCCGGTGAACAGGCGCAGCATCGCCCCCGAGGTGGCCGGCAGGGCTTCGGCGGCGATTCCGGCCACGATGCGGTCGGTGGCTTGCCCCTGGACGGTTTGCAGCACGTACACTTCGGCGAGCAGCTCGCGGATGCGCGGGTCGTCCAGCCGGCCCGCCGCCCGCGCCAGGTTGACCAGATCGTCGATGGTCTCGATGCGGCGCCCGGCCGTGCCGCTGGCGTAGGGCGAGGAGCCGCCGGTGGCGCTGCGTTCGTGGAACAGCAGCCGCTGGCCCACGGTCCAGCCGTCGTTGACCTTGCCGATCACGTCCTCCGGCGCGAGGGGCACATCGTCGAAGAACTCCTGGCAGAACTCGACGTTGCCGTCGGACTGCCGAATGCGGTTCACCGTGACGCCGGGCTGGTGGATCTTGACGATGAACATGGTCAGCCCTTGGTGCTTGACCGCATCCCAGTCGGTGCGCGCCAGGCAAATGGCGTAGTCGGAAAAGTAGGCGTAGGAACTCCAGATCTTGGAGCCGTTCAGCAAGTAGTTGTCGCCGTCGAAACGGGCCGAGGTGATCACTCCCGCAAGGTCGGAACCGCCCGAAGGCTCGGACATGAACTGCACCCAGAGTTCGTCGCCGCGGATCATGGCCGGCAGGTGCCGTCGCTTCTGCGCTTCGGTGCCCATGTCGAGGATGGTGGGCGCGATTATCGTCAGGGTGGGCGTGTTGAACAGCAGCGGCATTTCATAGGGGCGGGACTCTTCCGTGAACGCCTTCTGGTATACACGCGGCAAACCCCGGCCCCCGTACTCCTTCGGGAAGCACAGGCCGGCGAAACCCGCCTGGAAGAGCTTGCGCTGCAGTGCCTTGGCCCGCTCGGCATCGCCCTCGTCCACTCGCATGGCGTTCCAGGGCTCGGCATCCGGCGGCAGGCGGCGCATGTTGCCGGCCAGCCAGGCCCGCGACCGCTGCCGAAAGTCTTCCAGTGTTTCCACGCCAGCCATCCTTACAGCTTCAGAAGGTCGGCAATGGCCAAGCGGTGCTCGCGGGGCGCACCGAGAATCGCCCGATTGGTGGTCACCCGGCGCAGGTACAGGTGAATGTCGTGGTCCCAGGTCACGCCGATGCCGCCATGCATCTGCACGCACTCCTGCACGATTTCCGGCGCAAAGTCACCGATGAAGGCTTTGGCCACGCGGGCGAGACAGGCGCTGTCCGCGGAACTGGCAGCGATGGCATGCAGGGCCGCGGAGGCCGTCGCATGGCAACCCTCCAGATAGGTTTTCATGTCCGCGAAGCGGTGCTTCAGCGCTTGGTAGGACGCCAACGGCCGCCCGAAGGAGTAGCGTTCGAAGGCCCACTCCAAAGTGAACTCGAACACCCGGGCGACGGCGCCGGCGCTCTCGGCACAGGACACCGCAAGGCCGATCTGGAGCTGGCGCTCAACGTCATCGGCGGCGCCTCCCGGCGCACCCACCACGGTGGACTCGTCCACCTCGACCCCATCGAAGCGAACTCGCGCAAAGCGACGCACCAGGTCCAGGCCTTCCAAGGGCTCGATGGCGACCCCCGCTGTATCGGCAGGCACCAGGAACTGGGTGAGCTGCCCGTCGCAGCGCGCCGTCACCAGCAGATGCCGCGCCTCGGCGGCGGCCTCCACCGGCCACTTGTCACCGTGCAGGCGATAGCCCACTGGGACCCGCTCGGCCTGCATGGCCACCGAGTCGGCGCTCCAGCTATTCCCGCCCTCGGCGAAGCACCAGCTGGCCGTCGCCTCGCCCGACACCAGCGCCGGCAATGCCTCGGACCGCTGTTCGTCACTGCCCGACCGAGACAGCGTCGCTGCCACCAGGCTGCAGGGCAACAGCGGCCCCGGAGACACCATCCGACCCATCTCTTCGGCTACCAGGCCCAAGTAGAGAATGCCCTCGTCGCCCAGCCCCAAGCCGCCCGCATCCTCGTCCACCAGGAGGGAAATCCAGCCCAGCCCCGCAGCGCGGCGCCACCAATCGGCGGTGAAGCCCGCATCGGTTTCCGCGAGCTTGCGAATCGTGCTCAGATCGCATTCGTCCGCCAAGAACCGGCGGCTGGTGTCGGCAAACAGTTGCTGCTCTTCGGTCAGGTCGAAATCCAATGCTCCCCCCGCGCGACGGATCGGCTGCATGGCCGACTCCTCAACAAGGCTATATCATTTAGATGATTGCGCCAAGCAAGCCGATGCCGGGTTGACCGGCGCGAACCGAATCGTCGAACATCCCCCGAGTCATGGAAACTCCCCATTCCAGCGCCACCCTGCCGGCCCTGCTCAAGCACTTGACCGAAAAGCATGGCGACCGGGTGCTCGCCAGCGATTCGAACCGCTCGCTCACCTACCGGCAGGCCGAGCAGGAATCCCGCGAGCTGGCCCTGGGGCTGCTTGCGGCGGGCGTTGGCAAGGGCACCCGAGTCGGCCTGCTCATGGGCAACTCCCCAGACTGGATCCTGGCTTGGTTTGCCGCCCTGCGCGTGGGCGCGCTGGTGACCGGCGTAAGCACCTTTCTTAAATCGCCGGAACTGGCCTGGGTGCTGAAGTTCGCCGACATCGACACCCTGCTGATGCAGGACAGCTACCTGCGCCACAGCTACGTGGACAACATGGAGCGCGCCTTCCCGGAGCTTGCCTCAGCCCGCGGCGGTCCGCTGCGCTTGGTCGATGCGCCCTATCTCCGCTCTGCTTGGGTGTGGGGCGGGGCGGCGCCCGAGTGGGCCCGGGGCAGGCCGGCGGATCTGCGCGCGCTAGGTCGCGACGCCACAGGCCTGTCCGATGCGTTCCTGGCCAAGGTGGAGGCGGAGGTGTCGCCGGCCGATCCTGGGGTGGTGATCTTCACCTCCGGCAGCACCGCGCAGCCCAAGGCCGTCGTCCACAGCCACGGCAGCGTCGTGCGCCATGCCTACGCCCTGCACGATCGCCACGAGTGCGCACCCGGAACGCGCATCCTGGTGCTGACCCCGTTCTTCTGGATCGGCGGCATGCTGACCACCCTGCTCAACACCATGATCGGCGGCGGCGAGCTGATCTGCCCCGAGCGGCCGGATCCGGGATTCGTGCTGAAACTGATGCGGCGGGAACTGCCGGACCACCTCACCGGCTGGCCCGGCCAGCTCAATGCCATCAAGGAGCACCCGGACTTTCAGCCCGAGGACTTCCTTCGCCTTAAGCCCTCCCACAACACCCAGCGACGCGCTGGCGTGGTCGGCCCACCGCCGGATGTGCCGCTGCCGCTGGTGCCCAATTCCCTCGGCATGTCCGAGACCTTCGGGCCGCACAGCGGCGAACTCGACGGCGTGCTGCTGGCCGAGGACCGGGCCAATTCGTTTGGCCGCGCCATCAACGGCATCGAACGCAAGATCGTTGACCCCCAAGGCGCCGCGGAGTTGCCGCCGGGAGAAGTCGGCGAACTGCTGGTGCGCGGCTATTCGGTCATGCAGGGCTACTACAAGCGCGAGCGCGAGGAGTGCTTCGAGCCGGATGGCTTCTTCCGCACCGGCGACCTGTGCGCCATCACCGAGGACGGGCACCTGTTCTTCCACGGCCGCGGCGGCGAGATGATCAAGACCAGCGGCGCCAACGTCTCGCCCCGGGAGGTGGAACTCGCGCTGATGGCGTACCCGGAAGTCGCCGAGGCCGTGGTGCTCGGCCAACGCGACCCGCGCGCTGGGGAAATCGTGGTGGCCGTGGTGGTGCCGCAGCCGGAAGCGCAGCTGGACCCGCAAAGACTGCGCGAGCGGCTCGATGCGGAACTGTCGAGCTACAAGATCCCGAAGCTCTTCATCACCGACCTACAGGGCGAGGAACTGCCCCGAACCGACAGCGGCAAGGTGCAGAAGCACCAACTGCTGGAGATGATCGCTCCCCGGCTCGACCAGCAAAACGCCGCCATCACCTGACCCAGTCAGTGCGCCAACGCTCGCGCATTGGTATGCGCATGGCTCGCCGCGCGCACTTCGCCGGTTTCGGGGTCCCGGTGGATTCCCACCCACAGGCCTTCGTGCCAGAAGCGCTGTTCTTGCGGAACCTGGTTGATCTCGTAGGCGACCTGTTCGAGAAGGTCTTCGTCGAAATCACCCTGCATGACAGTCGATGCGGGCTGCCCCGGGCCGGTCAGCGCGGAGCCGGGAACGAGGATGGCCGGTGCGTCCAGCGCTTCCTTCGGGGTCATGCCGAAGTCCATGACGTTTACCAGGGACTGCAATGTCTGATAGTGCAGGCCGCCGTGCATGGACGCAAACGGCGCAATGGGATTGCCGTCCCTGACAATCAAACCCGCCTCGATCGGGTCCGGGAGCCTGGAACCCGGTTCGAGCGATGCAATGAGCGATTGCTGGAACGATGCGGGATCGCCGATCGAGACGCCGTCGACGATGATGCCCGTCCGGCCCCAGAAAACGCAGTTGATGGAATGCGTGACGGCCGTCATGTTGCCCCATTGGTCGACAGCGACCACCGTATCCGAATGGGCAGGCTTCGGCGCAAACGCCATGAGAACCGCTCCGGCTTCCATTCGGCGCCAGAGTTCCCCGGCGGTTTCCGGCTTCAGCCGCTCGCTCAACGACAGGTCGAGACCGGGATAGGTTGCCGCCAGCAGGTCCTCCGGCATGAAGGAAATGTTGCCGGCCGTCAGGAGGTTCTGAACCCGTCGATACGATTCCGGGCTCCGCGACCAGTGGCCGAGTTCCGCGATGCCGGCCGCCTCGGCGAGATGCAGCGCCTCGATCATGTTGACGCCGCCATAGCCGTCTTCGTTGTTGTAGGCGTAAACCTGGTAACCCCCATGATCCGCCACGATGGGTTCGCTCCAGGTCACCTCGTAGGCGGCAAGATCCTCAAGGGTCATTTTTCCGCCATCGGCCCGGATCAGAGCTACGGCCTTCCTGGCCCAATCGCCGCTATGCATGTATTCAGCACCCTGCTCCGCGACCGCGCGCAGGGTTCGGGCCAGGGCGGGCTGGGTGAAGCGGTCGCCGATTTCGTAGTACTCGCCGTCGGCCTTGGTGATGAGCGCCTTCGATTCGGGCAGCCGGCTCAGATGCTCCTTGCGGTTTTCGAGATAGAGATTGAGCTTGAAATTGAATGGGATCCCTTTTTCGGCGATGAATATGGCCGGAGAGAGAATCTCCGCCCAAGGCAGCTTCCCATAGCGTCGATGTGCGGCTTCAGCGCCTTTCATGAAGCCGCCCACCAAGGCCGTGCGGCCGCTTGGCTCGCTGTCGTCGCCAAAAAAGTCGCCGTCGCGAATGCCGGGAATGCTCAGCGGATCCGTCTCATCGCGCACGCTGTTCCAGACGGCGTTCATGGAAACGGCTTCGCCCGAAGCCGCGTCGTAGTGCACCATGCCCATGATGCCGAAGTAGCTGATGCCGGCGCCGGCGCCGAGGGCGATCTGCGCCATGGCGGTGGTCATTGCCGCATCGACGGAGGATCCGCCCTGCAGCAGCGCCTCAAAGCCCGCCCGCTGCGCCAGGCCGTGATAGCTGCCGGAAACCGCGCCCTTGCTGCCGACCGCCTCGGGATTGCCGGGCCTTTCGGTGTTTTCGATTTCGATGTACTTGGCCCATTCGCCTTCGGGCCACTGCGCGGGCGACAGGTTAACTGCCGTCGTTGCATCGCTCGTCGAAGGGGCGTCCTCGACGGCACCCGGTTGCGGCGCATCGCAGCCGGAAAGCACCGCTCCGAGAAACATCGATAAGGCCCAAGCGGCCCAACATTCCGCAGGTCTCTTCATGATCGATTCCTCACTCAATCCGGCGGCGTTTCGGCCTGCATCAGATCTCGGCCTTCAACACGATGCCGATCGTGCGCGGCTGGTTGACGACAAAGCGGTCGGGGCTGTTGAACGAACCGGTGGCCGTGCGGCCACGGCCCACCTGGGCCCGCTCATCCCAGAGGTTGTCGACGAACAGGTCCGCTCCCCAACCGCCCTCGTTCATGAAGCCGATGCGAAACTGGCCGACGATGTAGGAATCGACGGGGAAGCCGGTGGTATCGGTGATGCGCTGCAGGCGCGTGTACTGGTTGTCGGTGTACTGAACGTTCAGGCTGGCGAAGCCGTCGCCGAGGCCGCCGAAGCGGAATGCGTACTCCAGGCTCGCCGACATCGTGAATTCCGGCACGTTCGGCAAGTCCGCGCCGACCACCGCATCGGCGATCGCCTCGGTGAGTTCGCTGTCCGCATAGCCGATCGTGAAGCCTAGGGTGAAGGCATCGTTCGGGCGGGCGCTCAGTTGCGCCTCGATGCCGATGACCTCGGCATCGCCCGCATTGCCGATGAAATTGACCGGCGCGCCAGTCAGCGGGGAGATGTCGGTGCCGTTGGACTGTATGTCTGCCCAGTCCTGAAAGTAAACCGAGCCGTTGAGCACCAGACGGCCGTCATGCCAGCTGGTCTTGGCGCCGAGTTCGTAGCTCAGCAGCGAATCGGACTCGAACAGCAGGTCGCCGACCCCGAAAACGCTTTGCAGATTGATGCCACCCGAGCGGAACCCTTCGGCAACCGTGAAGTAGAAGAGCAGGTCGTCCTGCGCACGGTAGCTCAGCCGCCCCTTGAGCAGCACATCGGAACTCGACTCCTCAACCACGCGATACGGCGAGCTGGCAACGGCCAGGAACGAGTAGAACACCAGTTCGTCCTCGAGGGTCACCTCCTCATCGAACCAGCGCGCGCCCAGGGTCAGGTTCCAGCGGTCACCGAATTCCAAGTCGCCCTCGGCATAGACGGCATACTGTTGGTAGCGGTCCGTAACGAAGCGGAAGCCGATGTCGCCCGCTCCATCTATGTACACGCTGTCGGGAATCAGCGGGAAACCAATGGCGCCCAGCGTCTGGTTGATCGCCAGGTGCTCGCCGGGCATGGTGGTGGCGCCGCCCACCGCAACCTGGTCCTTGTCACGGTAGAACGCGCCGAATATCCAGTCGAACTGCTTGTCGCCGGCGGAGACCAGGCGCAACTCCTGGGCGAACGACTCCATGTCCGTGTCCGTGTAGAAGGGGTCGCCGGTCACCGGCCCGAACGCCGAGTAGAAGCGGCTGGCGATCAGCAGCCGGTCAAGGAACTCGCGGTCAAGCGTCGTGTGCGAGGTCACCGACGTCAGTTCCGCAAAATCGAGATCGACGCGCGCCGTCAATCCGTACAGGGCGAATTCGCCGTCGTGGTAGCGCGGTTCGCTCGAATCGAGTTCCAGGTCGCCGAGCCCGGAGTCGATGTTCGGGAAGTCGTCCTCCTCCACCTCCGAGAGCATCGCCAGCAGTTCGATGTCCACCCGATCGCCGAGGGATGAAGCGAGCAGCGCCCGCACCGAGTAGGCCGAAGAGGAGTTGGCGTCGTCCTCGTCCCTTGCGATGTTGTTGACAAAGCCGTCGTTGTCGCGGTAGGTGCCGACGATCCTGAGCGCGGTGGTGTCTTGGGCGAGCGGAATGTTGACCGCCGCCCGGCCCCCGTTGTTGAAGCCCCCGCTCTTGGTGAAGGAGCCGATCACTTCGCCCCGCGCCGAGAACTCCGACGGGTCCGGCCGGGCCAGGGTCATGCGGATGGCGCCGCCCATGGCGCCCTCGCCGTACAGGGTCCCTTGGGGACCTTTCAGCACCTCGATCCGCTCGAGGTCATACAGGTTGAGATCGGGCAACTGCGAGGTGCCCTGGATCGGCACGTCGTTGAGGTACAGCCCCACCGTCGAGACCGGCGTGGTGACGCCGAAGTCCGATGCCGACACATTGGAAACGCCGCGGATGGCGATTCGGGTGGCGCCCGCCCCCTGGTCGCGAAACGACAGGCCGGGCACGGACAGCACGTAGTCCTCGAATCCGTCCGCGCCCCTGCGCTCTAGCCCCCGCCCGGTGAACGCCTGCAGCGCCGTCGGCACGTCCTGTTGGTTCTGGGTACGCCGCTCGGCGGTGACGATGATCTCTTCGAGATAGGTCTCCTCATCCGCGGCCAGCGCCACAATTGGCATCGTGATGGCGAGGGATGCTGCTGCCGCCAGTAAAGTCCGCTGTTCGTTCATCGGTGCTCTCCGGTTTACGAGGCCATGCCCGGCCGACTTGCCGTTAGGGACGCAGTCGGGCACTCCCGCCCTCAATCAGCGATTCTCACTTTGACGGAGCAAGGGCATCTTGCCCTCGAACTAGACCGCGCAATGAACCGAGATTCCCTTCGAGGGCGGGACGCCCTCGCTCCGGGTGCGCTCGACTTGCGCAGCGAAGCCGGAGAGTCGCAAGATGGCCAGTGCGACACCCGAGGAGGGAAACTTGTCCATGAAGCACTTTCGTCGTTGCTCAATGGTCTTGGTGCTGGTTGTGATGCCCGGGGCGGCGCTTTCCCAAGCAAGCGCACCTACCGCGCAGGAGGAATCACCCGCCGTCGCCGCCCATGTGCGGCAGGCGCAGGAGATTGCCGGCAGCGAATGGCGGTTTCTCTCCGATGGGTTCCTGTGCGGGCGGGCGGAAAACACGATTCCGCTGGCGATCCGGACCATTCCTGGCTTTCTGGTCCCGGACGCACCCGGCATCGAGCCCTTTGCCGCCTTCGACAACCTCTACTACATCGGCATGTACGCCTGGGGCACGTTCATACTCGATACGGGCGAAGGGCTGATCCTGTTTGACGCCCTGACCAATGAGCGGCAGGTGAAGGAAATCCTGCTGCCCGGCATGGCGGAACTCGGGCTCGACCCTGAAGACCTTAAGTACCTGGTGGTCACCCACGGTCACGTCGACCACTACGGCGGCGCACCCTATCTGAAGCAGGAATACGGCCTGCCGATCCTGATGTCGGAAGCCGACTGGGACTATCTCCCCCACGACATTTCCATGCCCTACTTCGTCCGGGCCAACTATCCGCCGGTGATCCAGCCCGAGCGCGACCAGGTAGTGCAGGACGGCGATGTGCTCAACCTGGGCAACGCCAGCGTGACCTTCGTGATCACGCCTGGACACACCCCCGGCACCCTGTCGACCATTCTGACCGTGAAGGATCGGGGAGAGCCGCGCACGGTCGCCATGTGGGGAGGCCAAGCCCTGCCCGGCGCCCTCAAGGAGTTGAACCAGATGCACGGCTCACTGCACCGGTTCTGGAACCTGGGCAGGGAACGGCGTGTGGAGGGGCTCATCAGCACGCACCCCTGGGTGGTCGGCAATTTCGAGCTGCACGCTAGAGGAACCGACGACGGCAGCAACCCGCTGCTGATCGGTCAGGATGGATTCGAGCGCGTCATGGGCATCTACGACGAGTGCATCAAGGCCCAGTTTGCCCGGTCCCTCATGCGCGCGCAGTGAAGTCCCCGGGGGGCAAAAAAAAGCCCGTCACCCCAGTTCGTTGCGGATAAAGGCCCCACCCTTCATCACCAGGGGCATTTCGGAACGGTAGCGCTCGAAGACGCTGACGTCATCCAGCGGATTGCTGTCGAGCACCAGCAGGTCCGCCAGGTAGCCCGGCGCCACCTGGCCCAGATCGTGGCTGCGCTGGGCGATCTCGGCGTTAACCGAAGTGGCCGAGCGCAGGATGTCGATGGGCTTGTCCACCGCTGAGCGGAAGCGGATTTCGCTCGCCTGCATGTCGTGGAACTCGGTGCCGAAAAGATCCGTGCCCATGCCGATCTTCACCCCGGCGCGCCGGCAGGACTCGATGGAGGCGAGCACCGTATCCAGCATGCCGCCCACCTTGTCGATGCTCTCCTGGGGCATGCCCGCCTCGGCCCCGCTTTCCAGGATTTCGTGTACGACGGCAAGCGTCGGCACGGTGTAGGAACCGGCCTCTGCGATCAGGCGCGCCGTCTCGTCGGTGACGTGGCTCGCGTGGTCGATGGAGCGGATGCCGGTATCCACGCAGCGCCGCGCCCCGTCGTCGGTGTGGCAGTGGGCGATGACGTACTTGCGCCGGGTGGCCGCTTCCTCGACGGCGGCGCGCAGTTCGTCGTTGGTGAACTGGGGCATCCAGATGGGATCGCTCGGCGAGGCCACGCCCCCGGAAATGAACACCTTGATGTGATCCGCGCCCTTGCGCAGTTCGTCGCGGGCGACCTTGCGCACCTCGTCCACCCCGTCCACCACCTGGCAGATCACCCCGGAATAGGCGCAGTTGCAGGGCTCCTCCTGCACGCCCGGGCGCATGTCGCCGTGGCCGCCGGTCTGGGAGAGCGCCTTGCCGCCGTACAGGAACCGCGGGCCGCGCACTAGGCCGTGCTCGACGGCCAGCGACAGGCCCACATCGCCGCCGCCCGGGTCGCGCACCGTGGTGAAGCCCCGCTGGGCGGCATCCTCCAAGTGCTTGATGGCATAGCTGACCAGCAGCGGCTTGGGCATGCGGTCGAGCGCCTGCATGTCGAAGGTGGGCGAGTAGGCGTGGAAGTGCAGGTCGAGCAGTCCCGGCATCAGGAAGCGGCCGCCGCAGTCGATAATCGTGGCGCCGTCCAGGGCGATGGGCCTATCCGAGACTTCCCGTATGCGGTCGCCCTCCACGGCGACGTGCATGCCGCCCTGCACCGCCTCGTTCACGCCGTCGAACAGTTCGCAGTTGGCCAACACGTACAGGCTCATGGGATTCTCCTTCTCGTCGCCGGGGACGCGTTCCATAGTGGACGCACTATGCCACGGCCGACCGCAGCCCCGACGAAGTTCCGTTGCGCGATGCCAAGCAGCAATTCTCACTATGCCGGAGCGAGGGCATCTTGCCCTCGATTTGAACCGAGGAATCCATCGAGGGCGGGACGCCCTCGCTCCGGGGAGCCTTCAGCTTGCCCATGGGTTGTCCGCTCGACATCAGCGAAAAGCCAAAGTGAGAATTTCTGGATGCCAAGTGGGGATACGATGCGGTTTATGCGTCTCATGCGATGCACGATCCCGCAGCCACGGGACCTTCTCGACAGCCAGCCAAGGAGCCAGCGAAGCATGCAAAGCAGGGAACACGTCAAACTGCTTCCGTTCCTGTCGGCCTTTTGCTGGATGCTGGCCGGTTGCGAACCCACCGCCAACCGGGTTGATTCGCCGTCCAGCAGTTCCGCCGCTACCGCCATCGTCGGCGCTACGCTAATCGACGGCAACGGCGCGGCGCCCGTCGAGGACGCCGTGGTGATCATCGACGGAACGGAAATCGCCGCCGTCGGCGCCCGCGGCGACGTCCCCATCCCCGAGGGCGCCAGCACCGTCGATGTCGGCGGCAAGTGGCTGGTGCCGGGGCTGATCGATGCCCACGTCCATTTCATGGAGTCCGGCCGCATCTACACCAAGCCGGGGCAAATCGACCTGACCCACTTGGTGCCCTACGACGAGGAAGTGGCCTGGATGCAGCAGCGCGTACCGGTCACGCTGCGGTCGTACCTTTGCGCCGGCGTCACCGGCGCCGTGTCCGTCGGCGGCCCGCGCTTCGAGTACGAGGTGCGCGAAAAGGCCCGGGCGCGCGCCGACGCCCCCGATGTCTACGTCGCCCATGGCCCGGTAACGTTGGTGCCTGCGGAAATGCTCTTCCCGCCGTTCGATGGCGACACGTCGGTGCGCTCGGTCACCGACCCGGCAAGCGCCGCCGAGACCATCCGCCAGGGTGCCGAGTGGAACGCCGACCTGGTCAAGACCGGCTATCTTGGTGGCCCCTTTGCCGACTACGAAGAAGACTACGCCGCCGTGCACGAGGCGATCATCGCCGAGTCCGCGGCGCACGGGTTGAAGGTCACCACCCATGTCACCGCGCTGGAGCAGGCACGGACCCTGATCGAGCTGGGCGTGGACAGCCTGCAGCACCTGCCGCTCAACGCGCCTCTCGATGCCGCCTTTCTGGAACTGGCGAAATCGAAGGGGATCGTCGCGGTACCGACGCTGGCGGTGTGGCAGCGGAACTTCATCGACATCTACAAACCGGACATCGAACTGCTGGACATCGAACGGGAATGCGGCGATCCGCAGGTGATCGCCTCCTGGCACGAAGCGGGCGAACTGCCCTCGCCGCCCCAAGTGGCCTTGGACATGTACGGGGCAGGCGCAGCGATGGCGGCCGCCAACACGAGGTTGCTGCATGAGGCCGGCGTTCCGCTGGCAGCCGGTTCCGACACCGGCAACCTTGGCCTGCTGCACGGCCCATCCCTGCACTACGAGCTTAAGCTCATGGGCGAAGCGGGCGTGCCCACGACCGACCTGATCGTCGCCGCCACCCTGAACGCCGCCCGCATCGCCGGCCAGGAACACCGCGTTGGCTCCATCGAGGCCGGCAAGCAGGCCGACCTGCTGGTGCTCGACGCCGATCCGCTGGCCGACATCGGCAATCTTCAGGCCATCAAGGCGGTCGTCAAGAGCGGGGTTTTCTTCGATCAGGAGGCGCTGTTGCCTTCGGCTGAGTAGCAGTGCGCAGGATGCGCGGTTGCAGGATCCGTATTGAGGACGAGCCTAGTCCGCTGCGTCCTTGGCAAGCGGGCCGCCAATCCCGGCCGCGATTTGACAACAATTGGATAACCATCATGCAGCGCAGACATTTCATTTCCGGGGCGGCAACGCTGGCCGCGGCCGCCTCTATTCCCGCTACTTCGGACGCACAGGCCACCGGCCCCGAAAACGCCACCGCGTCGAACGCGCCTTGGCCGCTCCGAGGATCGGAGAGCTTCGTCATCGACTCCGAGTCGGTCGGCGACCGGCTGGCGGTCGGCGTCTGGAAACCCGGGGCGGAGTTCCTGGCGTTGGCGGGCAAAGCCGACGACATGCCGCCGCTGGACATCGTTTACGTGCTGGACGGCTCCTGGGCGCTGGCCATGGCGGCGACCATCTGCCAGCTACAGCTCGTGGACCTGGTCAAGCCCGGCTTCCCGCCGCTGCTGCTGGTGGGCGTCGACTACCCGGAAGGCCAGCCCAACGCCCGCACCCGGGACTACACCCACACCGATCTGGCGACCCCCCTACAGGAGGGGGAGCTGCCTCCGGAGCAGACCATCGGTAGCGCGGACAATTTCCTGCGCTTCCTGGAGGAGGAACTGGACCCCTTCATTCGCGCCCGCTACGACGTGAGCGACCGGCCCGCCGGGATCCTCGGCGACTCCTACGGCGGCACCTTCACCTTTCACGCGTTCCGCCGACAATCGAAGCTGTTCGACAAGTACTTCCTAGGCAGTCCGGGGCTGTTCACGACCGGCGTCGACTACATCGGGGAGGTGCGGAAGCTGCTTGAGGGCAAGCTGGTGCACGACACCAAGATGTACCTCTCGTTCGGCGCCATGGAGGCCAACGGCGGCGTGTCCATTTACGAGGAAATGGGACGCAACTACAACAGCCTCGTCAGCGTGCTGAACTCGACGCCGAACGACGGGCTCACGTTCGCATCGAAGATGTATCCGGGCCACACGCACACGACCATTCTCGCCCCGGCGCTCAACGACGCGCTGCTCTACCTCTACGGGCCGCACCTGCCGCGGGGCTGACGGCGCAGACGCGGGAGGGGCCATGAATCGAAGACAGCTCGTCCTGACCGCGGCAGGCCTGGCGTTGCTGCCGCAGGCGGTTCCGGTGCGCGCCGCCGCGCCGGTCCCCGCATTGTCGGCGCGCGCGCTGAGGCTGCTGGCCGAGAGCCCGATCGTTGACCTGACGGGCGCGAACTCGCCCATTCACGCGATCTCGATGCAGCCGGTCGGCTACGACGCCTGGATCGCCAAGTACAAGAAGGCGAACGTCACCTGGCTGTCCATGACGGTCGGGTCCGACTTCACCAAGACCACCGGCCAGATGCTGCACGTGCTCGCGGCGAACCGGCGCTACCTCCTGGAACGGCCGGACGAGTACGTCTTCGTGCGGAACGTCGCCAACGTGGCCCGCGCCAAGGCCGAGGGCAAGCTCGGGGTCAACTTCAACTTCCAGGGATCGACCCCGCTCGAAGGGGACATCAATCTCGTGGAGGTGCTGTACGAGCTCGGCGTCGGGCACATGCTGCTCGCCTACAACGACAAGAATCTCGCCTCCGGCGGCAGCCACGACCACGACAACCCGGGACTGTCGAACTTCGGCCGCGCACTGGTCGCCGAGATGAACCGGGTTGGCATGGTTTGCGACGGCTCCCACATGTCGGAGCGCTCGACGCTGGAGATGTGCGAGCATTCGACCGCGCCGGTGATCTTCTCCCACTCCTCCGCCCGGGCGCTGCGCGATCACGAACGCAACATCAGCGACCGCCAGATCCGGGCGGCCGCCGCCACCGGGGGCGTGATCGGCATCAACGGCGTCTCGCTGTTCCTGTCGGAGGCGCTGTACGATCCATCGGCCGAGCAGATGTTCCGCCATGTGGACTATGTCGCCGAACTGGTGGGCGACCGCCACGTCGGGCTCGGCCTCGACCACGTGCCGCTCATGGACGAGCCCCTGCCGGTGGAGAACGTCGTCCCGCAGTACACGGAACTCTACGGCGAGGAGCAGTATCCGCCGATGAACCGGCTGGCCATCGCCGGCCCGTCGGTGATCGCGCCCCTGACCGAACTGATGGTCAGTCACGGCTACAGCGACGATCAGGTGCGCGGCATCCTAGGCGGAAACTTCCTGCGCGTCTTCGGCCAAGTGTGGGGCTAGTCCCGGCTGGTGGAACCGTCCTCGGCGGAAGATGCCGCGCGGCTATGGTCCAACGCCTCCATTCGCGTCTAGTCTCCCACGACCAACAGCCCAACAAAGGAGCACGCCATGGCACCCACCGGCCGACCCCTGCGCCAGGACGACATCTTCAAGGCCCGATACGTGGTGGGCGCCGCCCTATCCCCCGACGGGGGCGCCGCCGTCTACGTGCTGTCCGAGACGCACGGCAGCGGCGATGAGGAACGCCAGGCCACCTCGCTCTGGCAGGTCTCCACCCGGGGCGGACGGCCCCGGCATCTGACCGGCGAGGCGGGCGACGACTCAAATCCCCGGTTCGCACCGGACGGCAGGTCGGTCTTCTTCCTGTCCACCCGCTCGGACGTACAGCAGGTGTACCGCATCGCGCTTGACGGCGGGGAGGCGGAACAGCTCACCGACCTGCCCCAGGGCGTCGGCACGTTCGACCTGTCCCCGGACGGCCGGACCATCGCCTTCACCGCACTCGCCGCGCCGCCCCAGCCGCCCGGACCGAACGACCACGTGCGCATCTCCCGCAGCTGGTACCGCATGGACGGGATGGGCTACCTGCAGGACATGGGCCAGGCGGTGTACAGGATGCCGAGCCGGGGCGGAAAGCCGAAGCCGATCACCGGCCACGACGGCGTGATCATGGCTCTCGCCTTCTCCCCCGACGGGACGCGCCTCGGTTACCTGATCAGCGGCATGGAGCACCACGAGTTCATGCGCGGCAGCTTGCGGGTGGTGGACGTCACCGGCGAAAACCCGCAGACCGTGGCCGACAACCAGGCGGTCATGAGCTTTTTCTGGTGCAACGACCGGCAGCTCGGATTCATCGCGCCCCCCGGGGACGACCTGTCCCGGCAGTTCCAGCTCTTCGTCATCGGCATCGACGGCAAGCGCGCCCGCTCCCGCACGGCCGATTTCGACATCGCGGTTGGGGGCCTGATCCAGACGAACTCCCCCGCGTTTCGCACGCCGGGGCGGTCGCTGGTCGCCGGCGACGCCGTGCATCTGCCGGTCACCGACGGCGGTCAGGCGCAGATCCGCAGGATTTCCATCGCCGGCGCCCGCGGCTGCGAGACGGTGGTAGCCGGTACACGCGTGACCGCGCTCCTCGACGGCAACGACCGCTCGTTGCTGCTGGCCGTCCAGACCCCCAACGCCCCGCCGGAACTCGCGCTCTTCGACCTCGAGTCGGGCACGGAGCGGGCGCTGACGCGCCACAACCGGGCCTGGCAGGCGCGCATCGCGTGGCCGGAAGTGGAGCGCGTCACGGCCCGGGTGACCCGCGGCGTCGAGGTCGAGGGTTGGGTCCTGAAACCCGCGCATGAGAGCCCGCCCTACCGGACGATCCTGTACATACACGGCGGTCCGCACGCCGGCTTCGGCATGAGCTTCAACGACGACTTCCAGGAACTGGTCGGCGCCGGCTACGCGGTGGCCTACTGCAACCCGCGCGGCTCCACGGGCTACGGGGACGCCTTCTCCACCGCCATCGTCGGCCGCTGGGGCAAGCCGGAGCTTAAGGACTTCGACGCCTTCCTGGACAAGCTGATCGCAGACGGCATCGCCGACCCGGACCGGCTCGGCGTCACGGGCGTCTCCGGCGGCGGGCACTTGTCCGGCTGGCTGATCGGCAACTCCCGGCGCTACAAGGCGGCGGTGCCGGAACAGGGCGTGTACAACATGCTCAGCATGTGGGGCGTCTCCGACGCCGGCAAGGCGCTGATCAGCCTGGAGATGGGCGGCGACCCGCACCGGGTTCCAGACCGCTACTGGGAGCTGTCACCCCTGGCGCACGCCCACAAGTGCCGCACGCCGACGCTGCTCATCCAGGGCGAGAACGACCTGCGCTGTCCCATGGAGCAGGCCGAGCAGTTCTACACGGCGCTAGAGGCAGCCGGCTGCAAGGTCGAACTGCTGCGGCTCGCCAACTGCTCGCACGGCCTGGAACTGATCGGCCCGCCGCCCCTGCGCCGCTACCGCATGAACGCCATGCGCGAGTGGTTCGACACGCATATCGAGTGATCCGCGCCCAATCCGCCGCCAATGCAAGTTCAGAGGTCAACCACCGGCAGCTCGACCCGGCTCAAACGTTGCTCGTCGTGGTGAATGCTGATCTGGCTGACCTGCATTCGCGTGGCGGTGGCAATGGGTTCGCCGGTGTTCGGGTTGGGGTCCAGCACCGGGAACTCGGTGCCGGAGACCGTCACGCGCAGCACGTTGCCCACCGCCAGCGTGTGCCCGACATAAGCCAACGGAACTTCCACGGGGTACATCCTGCCGGGCTCGAGCGGCACTTGGCGGTCGAATCCCTGGTGGTAACGAAGTCTCAGGCTGCCTCCGTAACCCAGACGGATCGCCCGGCCGTCCGGATGCACCTCGTGCAGATTCACCACTAGGTCGGCATCCGGCGTCGACGTGGTGACATGGATCACGGCCAAGCTTTCCCCGATTACCGTCATCGGCTCCGCGAGCGGTTCGGAATCGTACACCAGCACCGCGTCGTCCTGGTGCGACGCGGAGTATTCGCCGATCCCTGACATCATGTCGGTAACCGCAACGACGGGATTCTCCGGGTCGGCGATCATCGTGTCGAATGGTGAATCCGAGCCCGGTGCGAACCTCAACGAGCCGTTGCCCCGCACGCTGTTGGCCTCGCCTTCACTCGTCAGGTAGATCGGTGTTTTCGTGAGGCCGGGCACTGGCAGGCTGTCGAATTCCCGCCAGACGTTGCTGCCGGTGACAAAAACGCGCACCCGCTGCGGCAGGGAAACGGATGCGGGCAGCCCTTTGAGATAGCGATCGAAAAAGGCGATGCGCAGCGCCGACATGTCGACGCCGCCGGTGCCGTTGAATTGGTACGGTCCCTCCGCCGGCGGAATGCCCACGTAGGAGCCTCCGTGGTTCCAGGGCCCGATCAGGAGCTTGCGGTTCTGCGGATTGGGCGCGTTCTCCTCCAGTTCCCGCCAGGCGTGAAGGGTGCCGGTGGTCGGATCGAAGTTGCCGCTCACCAGCAGCACGGGGATGTCCACGTTGGCGTAGTGCTCGTCCATCATCATGGTTTCACGCCAGTACGCGCTGTCCAGCGTCGGCTCCGCCAGGAACCTGCGGTACTGCGCGAGTTCGGCGCCGTCGAGGTAGCCGTTCGCGGCGTCGATCAGCGGGCGTGAGGCCAGCATGCGCTGCCATGCTGGATCGTCGAGCGCGCGGCGGGAGTCCATGAAGCCGATGCCCGTTTCCTCGAAGGAACGCAGCCTGAGCAGCTTGTGCCAGTTGAGCATGTGATAGCGCATGAAGATGCCGCCCGAGTACGGCGTCTCGCGGAAGAAATGGGACGATGGCACGAAGGGGATGATCGCCTTCAACGCCGGCGGGGCGGTGCTCGCGGCCTGCAGTTGCGTCATGGCGTTGTACGAACCGTGGTCCATGCCGACGTTGCCGTCGCTCCAGGGCTGATCGGCGATCCACGCGATGCAGTCGTACCCGTCGTTGCGGTCGTCCGCGACGAACCGGTAGCGGCCGTCGTTGTCGCCGATGCCGCGCGCGAGCTGCCAGACGACCGCATAGCCCGCCTCGAGGTAGTCATCCATGACCGGGTTGTGGCGCGGCCCGATGGAGAGCAGGTAGGGCGTGCGCACGAGCACCGTCGGAAAGGGCCCTTCCCCCGCCGGCAGGTTGACGTAGGTCAGGAGCTTGGCGCCGTCGCGCATCGCCACCCGAACCTCCATTTCCGGGGGGCGCACCGCTGCATCCGCCGGCTCCGAAGCCCGCGCCGACCCGGCGATCAGGGCTGCCAAGCTGCCGAGAAACCACAGGAGCGCCAGGATCGGACGCACATCGATCGTTCGCATGTTCATTCGGTAACTCCGGGACTGTTCGGGATTCAGACGCGAATCGCCCAGTCACACCCCATGAGAGGTTCCGATTCGGCCCACCCCCGGATCAGGTGGCCAGCACTCTTCCCGGGTTGAGCAGGTTCTGCGGGTCTAGGCTCGCTTTCATGCGCTTCATCAGCTCGATCTCGGCAGCGCTGCGGCACTGCGGCAGCCACATGCGTTTCTCGATGCCGATGCCGTGTTCGGCGGAAACCGAGCCCTCGTAGCGGGCCAGGGGTTCGTAGACGCATCGGTCCGCCGGCCCGTGCAGGTCGCCCGGCGCATTGGGCCGCAGGAAGAAGTGCAGATTGCCGTCGGCCACGTGCCCCAGGGTGTAGAGTGCGCCATCCGGCCAGTGCCGGAGCATGCGCTCTCTGACATCGTCGACATACTCCTCCATGTGCCGGATCGGCAGGCTTACGTCGTACAGGTACGCCGGCGGCGGTTCGAGCACCGCCTCGAAGTCCTCGCGCACCTTCCAGATGTCGCCGGCGTCCCGGGCGGACTGGGCGACCACGGCATCGACGATCCGCTCTTCTTCCAAAGCATCGCTGAGCACCGCTTCGAAGCGGTCGGCGTCCGCAGCCGGGTCGCCGCCTTCGGCCTGCAGCACAACGTAGTAGGGATGGTTCCGGGACAGGGGGGCGCGGTGCCCGCCGTTCCCGGTCACCGCCTGATAGTAGTCGCCCCACATGATCTCGAAGGCGCTCAGGTTGCCGCCGAGATCCGCCTGCAGGCGCGCCAAAAGGGCCGTGACCGCATCGAAGCTCTCCAGCGCGACCAAGGCATCCTGGCGGCTTGCGGACTTGCGGAACAGCCGCAGCACCACCCGGGTCACCACCCCGAGCGTGCCTTCCGTGCCGATGAAGAGCTGCTTGGTGTCGTAGCCGGCATTGTTCTTCAGCATCCGGTTCATCGACGAGACCACGGTGCCGTCGGCGAGCACGGCTTCGAGCCCGAGCACCAAGCTTCTCATCATCCCGTAGCGGAACACGTTGATGCCGCCGGCATTGGTCGCCACGTTGCCTCCGATGGTGCAACTGCCCCGGGCGCCTAAGTCGAGGGGAAAGTACATGCCCTGCTCCTCGGCCGCCTCCTGCACGCCCTGCAGCACCGCTCCGGCTTCCACCACGGCGAGCGCGTCCACCGGGTCGATCTCCACGATGCGGTTCATCTTCTCCAGGGAAAGCGCCACATCGGTGTTGCCCGGTTCGGCGCCGGCAACCACGCCGGTGAGTCCCCCTTGCGTGATGACGGTCTGGCCGGCCTCGTGGCAGAGCCGCAGCATCTCCGATACCTCCTCGGTGGAGCGCGGCAGCAGGATCGCCGCGGCCGGGTTCGGGTCGCTGTTCCAGAGGCTCGTCGCCCGTTGCGACACCGCCTCGCCAACCAGCACGCGGCTTTCACCGAGCCGTTCGGCAATTCGACCAATCAATTCTTCCATAACGCACCTGTCCACCGGGCACCCGCCATGGACTCAATAATAGCTGAGGAAGAATCCCCCATGTGCGTCTCAGGTTGGGCGGCTCCGGCGTCCGAACGGCCAAAGGGGCCCGGAAGGCAATGGTCTAAATTCACAGTTCGAGGATTCATCAGCCATGAAGACGTTACTGCTTCCCCTGTTATCGCTTTGCTGCCTGGCCGCTCCCGCCATCGCCAGCGACTATCTCATTGAGAACGCGAACGTCATTCCCATGACGGAGGAATCCGTTCTGGAAGGCCACTCGGTACGGGTGCAAGGCGGCCGGATCGCCGAGATCTGCGAACCCGGCCGCGCCTGCGGCGACGGCGGCACGGAGACGATCGACGGCCGGGGCAAGTTTCTGATTCCCGGATTAACCGACATGCACGCGCACACCAACCCCGGCGAGAACGCCGCGATGGAAGTTGCCCAGCGGGAAATGGTGCGGCGCATCCAGTCCCAGCAGTTGCGCCAGTACGTGATGTTCGGCGTCACGACCATCCGCGACCCGGCGGGCGGCCCCGCCAACCTGCGGGCCAGGGAGAAGATTCGCCAGGGCGCAATGGTTGGTCCGCGGCTTTTTTCCTCACAGGGCATCATGGACGGAGACCCGCCGCTGCATCCTGCCGGCGCTCCGTATGCGTTTGCCACCGGGGAGAAAGCGGCCAGCTACGTGCGCGAGACCGCTGCTGCCGGTTACGACTTTGTCAAGGTTTACTCGACGCTTCAAAAGGCAACCTTTGATGCAGTCATTCGCGCCGCCGACGAAGCCGGGTTGCCTGTTGTCGGCCATGTGCCGATGCCGGTCCACATCGAGTACGCACTGCGAAGCGGCATGCGCTCGGTGGAACACCTGTCCGGCTACGATGTTGCCTGCGCCGGCCCCGAGGCCGGACTGCAGCCGATCATGAACGATGTTTACCAAGGCATGAACTACTGCACTCCGGAGAAGATCAGGGGTCTTGCCGAAATGACAGCGAACTATGAGGTCTGGAACGTTCCAACCCTCATCGTTCAAGACAACGTGAAATCCGAGTGGGAACGCTACACCGTCTTCAACGAGGAGGAGAGCCGCTACACACCCCCCGCGCTCAACGTCTTCCAAGCCTATTTGTACGAAATATTCCTGCCCAGGGCGCGCGCCGGCCTGAAAGCCGCACGAGTGCCGCGCATGGCGCTGGTCAAAGCCTTAAGCGATGCCGGCGCACCCATCCTAGTCGGCACGGACACCACCGCGTCCGGCTTCAACGTGCATCAGGAACTCGCGCTGCTGGTGGAGTCCGGCCTGACCCCCTACCAAGTGCTGACCGCGGCCACCTCGGAACCGGCCCGCTATTTCGAGCGCGAGGGGGAGTTCGGGACCATCGTCGAGGGCGCGAGTGCGGATCTGCTACTGCTCGATGCGAACCCGTTGGAGGACATCGGCAATGCCCGGGCCATTGCCGGCCTCATGCTGCGCGGCGACTGGTGGCCGCGGCCACGGATCGAGCGGGAACTCGCTGCGATTCAGGCGGAGTACGCGCGGGATGCGGAACTGCTCGCGGCCGAGGCGCAATCCGCGCAGTAACAGGGCTTGGGTTCGGTCGCCAAGGACTCGTTCGTTCACTGGAAACGCCAGTTCACGCCGACCCCGAACGTGCGGGGTTGGGGACGGCTGGCCAAGCCCGAGCCAAGCGATGCGGCCTCCGCGTTGGTCGGAAACATGGCACCCGACTCGTCGCTCAGGTTGCGGCCGTATACGTACAGGCCATAGCTGTCGCGCTCGAGGCCGAAACGCACGTTGACAAAGGTATTGGCGTTTCCGAAAGTGCCATTGGCCACATCCTTGCGGCTCGAGTTGTGCTGCAGTTCCAGCATAACCAGGCCCCGCCCGCCCAAGCTCGCCCAGTCGAACTCGTAGTCCAAGGCCAATGCGGCACTGAATTTGGGCACATTGAAGATGACATCACCGCCGGCGACACCGGAGACGGCAACGCGCCCGTTGACATCCGTGAACGCCGACTCACTGGCGTATTCCGACTGATTGACGTTGCCAGTGGCGCTCAGGGTGAGCCCTTCGACATCCGTGGCGTAGCGCATCGCCCAGTCCAGGCCATACACCTCGGCGTCCGGGCCGGAGAAGGCAAAGGCAATGCCAACGCCGGGCTCCGCGCCGAAGATCTGGATGTTCTGCCAGTCGATGTAGTACGCGGCCAACTCGTAGTTGAGCCGTCCGTCGGCCAACACGCCCTTGGCGCCCACCTCGTAATTCCAAAGGCTTTCCTCGTTGACGTCGAGGTCCACGAAGAAGCCGAACAGCGCGTTCAGGGCCACCACTCCACCGGGCATGACGATGCCGCTGCGGAAACCCCGGGCGGCGTTTAGGAACAGCAGATGGTCGTCGTTCGGCTGCCAAGAGAGGTTGAACTTGGGCTGTACGCTCGTGAACTTCGCTTCCCGGGTGGTGGGGATGCCCGTGAGCTGCAGAAAGGCCGTGGACAGGGATTCCGGCAACTCCGTGTCTTCCCGCTCATCCTCGTAGTAGCGCAGACCCACCGTGGCATCGACGGTGTCCGTGAACGACCAGGTCAATTCCCCGAACACCGCCCAGGACTGTGACTCGACGACCTCGTCCACAATGCCCGGGACTTTCGGCCCCGGACTGAACAGGAAAGTGGTTTCATTGTCGTTGAACAGGGCGCCGAGCGTGAAGGCGAGGCGACCGTCGGCATTGGACACCAGGCGCACTTCCTGGGAGAGATTCTCGACCGTCCTGTTGTCGTAGGCGGCACTGAACGCGAAAGTGGCCGGGTCGAGATTCAGCAGCTGTCCGTCGTAGATCTGTTCCTCGAACGCCATCCAGGAGGTGGCGCTGTAGAGCGAGACGGCATCGAAATCGTATTCAACGGCCAGGTTGTAGACCTCGTAGTCGTAGTCGGCGAACTCCTCATCGACGCCGGTGAGGGGCGCGCCCGCCACCAGCCGGGCGCCGAGGGGCCGGTCCAGGCTGTCGTCGGTCACGTTGAAGCCGTCGGCGTCGAGGTCCTGGAACCAGGCGCCGAACCGCATTTCCAGGCGGTCAGTGGGCGTCAGCGTTGCCTTGACCCGGAAATTGGTCAGCGTGGCGTCGTTGACGTCCTCCGCTTGGATCGACGAATCGTCCACCCAGCCTCCGATCTCATGTACGCCGGCCGTCAACCGGACGCCGAACCGATCCTCCACCACCGGCAGGTTAACGGCACCGTTGAACGAGTACGAGCCTTCGCCGCCCTTGATGGTGGCCCCGCTGGCGTTCACCTTCGCCTCGAATTCAGTCGTGCTGGCGTCCATGGTTCGCACCACCACCGTTCCGCCCTGGGAACTGGCGCCGTAAAGCGTGCCCTGAGGACCGCGCAGCACTTCCACGCTGTTGAGGTCGAAACTCGGAATCTCCGGGAACTCAAGGTTGACCACCGTGGCGAACGGCACGTCGTCCAGATACAGGCCCACCGTCGGGTCGCCGAACAACGACGAAATGCCGCGAATCTGGATGACGTTGTTGCCCGGATTCACCGGGGTCTGGGTGAGCCCCGGCGTCCGGTTGATGAAATCCCCCACCGTGGCGGCGCCGCCGCGCTCGATGTCCTCGCCGGAGAAGGCCGTTATCGGCAGCGGAATGTCCTGAATCTGCTGTTCGCCCCGCTTGGAGGCGGTGACGACGATCTCCTCGATGACTTGGGAGGATGCTTCCTCCTGGGACACGGCCGGTGCGGACGCGATGCCCGTGACGGCCAGAACGGCATGTGCTGCGATGTTCCTGAAGTTCACTGCGATTCCTCCTTCGTTCGTCCAAGTGTGTTGGAAGACGCAGTGCCCCCCCCAACCTCAGTGAGTATTCTCCCACCCGACCGCTCAGCCAAACCGGCGGGCACCCGGCACGGCAGCTCGCAAGGGCTGTCATGGCACATCGATGTCTGCGGCAGAAGGATGCGCCCTGCGTCTGTAGCAAGGCATGACCACCATCACCTCCAAACGACGAACGGAGCAATCGATGAAAAAAGAAGAGGGATTCACCCGGCGCGATTATCTGGGCGGCATGTTGCTCGGCGCGGGCAGCGCACTGCTCGGCGGCCTGACGCCCCGGGAGCTGCTTGCGGCCAAGGCCGGCGTTCAACTGCCGCCCATTGACCGGGCGGCGGCGCGGCGCTTCGACGGCCCGAGCGGCGTCGGCGACTACCGGGGCGTGAACGGCAATACCTGGGAGGTGCTGAGCCGTGCCCACTGGCTCCGCGACGGCTACTTCGACGAGGTGGACTACAACGCCCTGCCCGTGGAGGAGGACGGCTACGACGTCATCATGGTGGGCGGTGGCGCTTCGAGCTTGGGCGCCGCCTATCTACTCAACAAGGAGAGTTCGCTCAAGGGTCTGATCCTCGAGAACCACCGCGTGCCGGGCGGTGAGGCGCGGCAAAACGAATTCGAGGTGGACGGGCATCGCATCTTCGGCCCGCAGGGGTCGAACATGGTGGTGCTGCCCACGGAGCCGGGGCAGATGGCGCTCGGCGACGACCTGCTCCACGACGAGTTCACCGACATCGGCATGCCGCTCAAGTACGGGCTGGAAGAACTGCAGGGCACCGACAAGGCCCTCGAGTTCGACGTTTCGAACTACCTTTACCTATGGTTGGCCATCGTCTCCGACAGCATCGCCTATTACTCCGCCCCCTCCGCTGCCGATCCGCGCCCCAAGCCGGTGCGCAACCCCTGGATGAAGGACCTCGCGGGCTTGGGTCTGCCGGAGGCGGTTCGGCAGGATTTCATCCGCTGGCAGTGGCACCTGACCCTCGACCGGCAACGGGACGCCGGCCTCGAACCCTGGCTTGACCGGATGAGCTACGAACAACTGCTCGTCGACGTGCATGGGCTGTCCCCGGCAATCGCCCGCTTCGCCGACCCGATGGTGGCAAGCGCGGTGGGGGCCGCCTGCGGAACCTGTTCGGCGCTGGTGGCGACCAAGCTGATGGAAATGCCGGGCGCCGCGCTGGCCAGCGAGACGAATCCCGAGGTGCAGGCGGACCCGGCGTTCCGGTCGCTGCCGACGGTGGTGCGCGGCTTCAATGTCGGCTGCTTCCCGGGGGGCAACAGCTTCCCCTACCGGTATTTCGCCAAGCACATCTGGCCGCAGGGCATCGCCGGCGGCAAGAACCCCAAGGACGTGCTTGCCGGGCGATTCAACCTCGAGCGCCTCGATCACCGGAACAACCAACTGCGCCTGCGCACCGGCGCCACCGTGATTGATGTGCGGCATCTGCCGGGCTCCAACGGAAAACGGGTGCGCGTCGTTTACGAGCGCGACGGCGAACTGCATGCGGCGGTCGGCAAGAGCGCCATCGTCTGCGCCGGCGCCTGGGTGAGCCGCAGCATTCTCGGCGACGCCCCGGCACAGATCCACAACGCCCTCGAAGCCTTCGTGCATGTGCCCTATCTGGTCGCCAACGTGGCGCTCACCAACTGGCGTTTCCTGGAGCGGCTCGGCATCACCGCCGCCGTCTATCAGGGCGGCGAGTTCGGGTTCACCTGCAACATCCGCCAGCCCATGCAGGTGGGCGCCTACCGAGCCCCGCTGCACCCGGACAAGCCCATCGTGCTGACGTTCTATGCCTCCCTGGTGAAGCCGGAGCTGCCGGCCAAGGCACAGGGCGAACTCCTGCGCTGGGAAATGTTCAGCACCGCGTATGCGGACTACGAGCGGCGCATCCGGCGGCAGATGACGACGCTGTTCGATGCGGGCGGCTTCGACCCCGACCGCGACATCGCCGGCATCACGCTGAACCGCTGGGGGCACGCCTACAACGTGCCGCAGCCGGGGTTTTTCCACCCTGCGGACGGGGGACGCTCGCCCTCCGATCGGTTGCGGGCAGGCTACGGGCGCATCTTTTTCGCCCATTCGGAGCTGCGCGGATTGCAGGCCTTCGCCGGCGCCAACGCGGAAGGCTATCGGGCGGCCCGCCAGGTGATGGCGCTTTAACTGCGGCTCGTCACACCATCTCCAGGTACCGGGCGATCTCCCAATCGGTGACGCCGTCCGCGTCCGCGCCCTCCGTCGCCTCGGCGAAGCACCGGCACTCGATGCGGCGGCTGTGGGCGTAGAAGCGCACGAAGTCTTCGCCGAGGTACGCGTTGGCAACTTCGCTCGCCTCGAAAAGGTCGAGCGCCTGCTCCATGGTTGCGGGCACCCGGCCGAGCCCGGTGTCCGCGTAGGCATCCCCCAGGGTAGGCGGCGGCGGTTCGAGTTCGTTGTCGATGCCGTGGAGGCCCGCGGCGATGCAGGCGGCGAGCAGCAGGTAGGGATTGGCGTCGCCGCCGGCGGTGCGCTGCTCGATGCGGGTGAGCGACGGACTCTCCGTGACGCAGCGGATGGCGTTCGACTTGTTGTCGAACCCCCAGGACAACATCATGCCGGTGGAGAAGTACGGGACGAAGCGGCGGTAGGCGTTGACCGTGGGCGCATACATCAGCGTGAAATCCGGCAGGGTGCGCACCACGCCGGCCACGAAGTGCCGCATGACCGGCGACATCCCCGTCTCCGACGATGACGAGTGAAAGGCGTTTTCTCCCTCCCGCCAGAGCGAGAAGTTCAGGTGGGTGCCGTTGCCGAAGCCATGCGGCGAGAGCTTGGCGATGAAGGTGGCGAACAGCTCCCCCACCGCCGCCAGTTCCTTGACGCCGTGCTTGAACAGGAAGCCCTGATCCGCCGCGTCCAGGGCCGCCGCGGGTGCCAGGTTGATCTCCACTTGGCCGGGGCCCGCCTCCGCGTTCCAGGCCTCCACCGGCAGCCCGAAACCTTCAAGCGCGCGGCTCATGCCAGAGAGCCGTTCGTCGTGGATGCCCAGTGTGGTGAGGCGGTAGGCCTGGGGCGTGGACCACAGGGGCTTAAGGTTCCGATAACCCTTCTCCGCCACGGACCCGTGGGTCTCGTCCAGCAGCATGAACTCCATCTCGATGGACGCCCTGCTCTCGAACCCCCGGTCGGCCAGCCGCCGGAGCAGCCGCTTCAGGGTGGCACGGGGCAGGTACTCCAGGATGCCCCGGCCGTCCACGTGCTCGAAGTCGCCCAACACCAGCCCGGTAGCCGGTTGCCAGGGAACGATGCGGGCGGTGGCGGGGTCCACGACCATGCGTGTATCCGCATACCCTTCGTTCCAGGACGGCCACCAGCGGTCGTCGTTCTCAGGCGGCGGATGGGGCATGCCGGCGTAATCCAGCATGACCATCAGGTTTGACATGCGCATGGGCGATGCTGCGCTCTCCAGCAGGCGGCGCGCCGGCACCTTCTTGCCCCGGGCTATGCCGTGCAGGTCCGGCACCGTCACCGACACCGCTTCCAGCTTATGTTCCCGGATGAATTGCTTTAGACTTTCGGGGTTGTCGCTCACTGCGCCACCTCGCGCCGGTTGATTCGGGAATGCATACAGTACACGCACGGGCGAGCCTCTTCGACCCGCCAGGCGTCTGGCGGGAGGGATGTTCGTGAGCGCCTCGCCCTTCGACATCCGCACCTTCATCGACGAGGTGTTCGCGCCGCAGGCGGGCGAACGGGTGCTGCTGCTGGTGGACGAGCCCACGGCGCAACACCCGCTCAATGCCGACTGGAAAGCGCGCTACGCACTCGCTGGCGAGTGGCGCGGCGCCTTTTCCGAGCTCGGGGAGGAGCGGGGCTTCGAGGTGCTGCCGATTCTGCGCTTCCCGGCGGCAGCCGCTCACCACGCCCCCTTCCCGGCATTCGGTACCCTCGACGGCCGTCGCGTTTCCATCGACGACACCCTGGACGAGGTCAGCCTAGCCATCGGCATGAACGAGGTCTCCATGACCTCGGGGCTGGCGATGGCGTCCATGCGCCGCCCGGGCGCCGCCAATTTCCGCGCCGCCAGCGCCCCGCTGCTGCGCAAGGACATGGAAGACGCCTGCCTCGCCATCGACTACGCGGCCCTGCGCCATCGCTGCGAGGTTCTTGAGGCCCTAGTCGAAGGCGCGGTTGCCGCGGAAGTCGAATTCGCCACCGGCGACCGCTGCCGGTTCGACCTGCGCCATCGGCGTCCTGGCGTCGACAACGGCTACCTGCGCCGGGACAAGGAGGGCATTCCGCTGATCAACCTGCCGAGCGGCGAGGTCTGGATCACGCCCTACGAAGGGGAGGTCGCCGGCGACGTGCCGCGCACCGAGGGCGTCATTCCGGTCGCTCTCGACGACGGTTCGGTGGCGTCGTTCCGGGTGGAGGCGAACCGGGTGGTGGCGGTCGAGGGCGAGAATCCGGCGCGGGACCACTACCGGCGCATCTTCGATGTGGATCCCATGCGCCGCAACGTGGGCGAAATCGCGTTCGGCTGCAACCCGGGCGCACGGGTGTCCGGCCTCTACATCGAGGACGAGAAAGCCGGTTTCCATTGGGGATTCGGCCGTAGCGACTTTCTCGGCGGCACCGTCGGGCCGGCTGAGTTCCTGAACGAGAGCACCGTCATGCACGTCGACAACCCCTACGCCCGCGACTGCCCGATCACCGTCTCCGCCGACCTGATCGATGCCGCGGGCGGTCGCACGGCAGTCCTTCAATCCGGCAACTACGTAATCTAGCGTGCGGTCCTTTTCGCAATGAGTTCCTCTGGAAAGTGCCCGCTGACCGCCGATTGGCAACCGTACGATGCGTCGTTTCGCAAGGATCCCTTCCCCCTCTACGAACGATTCCGCAGCGAATGCCCGGTGGGCTGGGTCGACGCCCATGACGGATTCTGGGCCATTTCCCGCTACGAGGATGTCTTCCGCATCGCCCTCGATCCGGAAGCCTTCTGTTCGTCCAAGGGCATCGCCATACCGCCCATGGAGTACGACGGGCGCGCCCTGCCCATGGAATCGGACCCGCCCGAGCACACCGCCCTGCGCAGCATTCTCGCCCGGGAACTCTCCCGCAAGGCCGTGGCCTCCCGGGAGCCCATGCTGCGCGGTGCGGCGCGCAGGCTGCTCGCGGAACTCTCCGAAGCCGGCGCGGCGGATTTCAGCGAGCAGTTCGCCAAGCTGCTGCCCACCACCGTCATCTGCAAGCTGCTCGGCATCGAGGGAGACGCGGCGCAGATGCGCGACCTGCAGGAGTGGACCGAGGAGATCGTTTACGAGCGCAAGGACGCCGCATCCGCCCGGCGCGCCTCCGACAGCATCGTGGCGTTCTTCAACGAACTTATCCCGCACCGCCGGGAGAACCCAGGGTCCGACTTCATCAGCAGGCTGCTCGCTGCCGAGGTCGACGGCGCCCCCCTCTCCCCCCGGCAGGTGATGGATTTCTGCTGGTTCCTGCTGATCGCCGGGCTCGACAACACCGCCTTCACAATCCGCAACCTGCTGCTGCAGGTCAGCGCCAGCGATGCCCTGCGGGAACGGCTGATACGCGAACCGGCACGGATCGCCGAGGCCGTGGAGGAAGTGTTGCGCCTCTATTCGCCGGTATGGGGAATCGCCCGCACCGCCACCCGGGATACGGAAGTGGGCGGCCAGCCCATAGCCGCAGGCGAGCGGGTGATGATGCTGTTCGCCTCCGCCGACCGGGACGGCGAGCAGTTCCCCGAACCCGACCGCTTCGTCCTCGGCCGCGAACCCAACCGGCACCTGGCATTCGGCGTCGGCAAGCACCGCTGCCTGGGCCTGCACCTGGCCCGGCTCGAGATCCGGGTCGCCGTGGAGGAAGTGCTGCGCCACCTGCCGGACTACCGAGTGGCCGGCGAAGTGGACTGGAACGGCATGGGCCCGCTACCGGTAACCTACACCCCAAGAGCCATGCGCTCGGTTGCAGCACGGACCAGGTCGTCGAACAATTCCTGATCGCGAGGCGGCGGCAGCTTCTCCGGGTGCCACTGCACGGCGACGAGATAGCCCGGCCCCTCCGATTCGATCGCCTCGACGACTCCGTCCGGCGCCCAGGCCACCGCGCGGAAGCCCGGCGCCAGTTCGCTGATGGCTTGGTGATGCGTGGAATTCACCCGGCGCGGCCCAGCGCCCAGAATGCGCGCGAGTTCGCTTCCGGGCGCCAGATCCAGGTCGTGGCGTTGAGCGATGATCTCATCGAGCACTTCCGGGCGCGGCGGGTGGCAATCGCTCCGGCCGAGCATGTCCTGATGCAGGTTGCCGCCATAAGCCACGTTGACGATCTGCACGCCGCGGCAGATGCCGAGCACCGGAACCTCCCGGGCCACGGCCCGCTTCAGCAGTCCGATCTCGCCGAGGTCGACGGGCAGGTCCGCGTCCACCGAGACGCCCTCGTCGGGCGCACCGTAGGCTTCGGGATGCACATCGTCGCCGCCGCTCAAAATAAGCCCGTCGATGCTCCGCGCCGCCGCGCCGGCCTCCTCGACGCGCAACTGCGGCAGCAGCACCGGCACGCCGCCGGCCTCCCGCACGCGCCGTGCGTAACTGATGTCGAGAAAGAAGGCATCCATCTCGCTCGAGTACAGTTCGATCGTGCGCCGCATGCAGGTGATGCCGATCACCGGCTTGCGGGGGCTTGGGTTGACATCGGCATTCATTGGGGCAGGGACTGTGCGTTGTCGCGCGCCACTTTGCAAGATTGTCCGCCGGTTCGCTTGCGCGTATAAATCCCCAATCACCGCAGGGAACCATCTCGATGAAAACATACCTTGTGCTTGTCGCACTGATGCTGTTGGGCGGTCTGGCCGCGGCCGCGGAAGACGATCCTTATCTCTGGCTGGAGGAAATCGACTCGAAGCAGTCGCTGGCCTGGGTGGAGCGGCACAACGCAAGAACGCTTGAGCGCCTTACGGGCGATGAACGCTATGCGGCGATCTACGAGGACACCCTCGACGATCTGGCGCGCTCCGACCGGCTGCCCGCGATTCGCGTGATCGGCAACGACGTCTACGATCTTCAGCAGGATGCGGAGCACCCCCGGGGTCTCTGGCGGCGCATGGCGCTCGGCAATTTCCTGGCCGGCAGGAACGGTTGGGAAACGGTGCTCGATGTCGATGCCCTCGATGCCAGGGAGAAGCGCAGCTGGGTGTTCCGCGATGCGGCCTGCCACCCGCCCGAGTACCGGCGCTGCATGCTGCTGCTGTCGCCCGGCGGCTCCGATGCCGCCGAATGGCGCGAGTTCGACCTGGTAAAGAAGGCGTTCGTGCCGGACGGTTTCGCGTTGCCCGAAGCCAAGACCTCGGTGAGTTGGTCGGATGCCGACACCCTGCTGGTCTCCATGGCCTCCGGCGGCGATACGCAGACCCTCGCTGGCTACGGGCGCGAGGTGCGCGCCTGGCAGCGCGGGGAGGCCTACGACGAAGCGCCGGTGGTCTTCGAGATCGATGCCGGCCACATGATGGCCCAGCCCCGGCTCATCAAGGATGCGGGATCCCAATTCAACCTGCTAGTGGATGCCGTGACGATCTTTCAGTATGAGTACTACCGGCTCGGGGATGACGGCCAGCCCGTGCGCCTGCACCTGCCCGCGGAGTTCCAGTTGAGCACCGTGCACAAGGGTTGGGTCATTGGCCTCCTGCAGCAGAACTGGCAGGGCGCCGAGGCCACCTATCCCCAGGGCGCCCTGGTGGGCTTCCGCATGACGGACCTGGCACAGCCCCCTGAAGAGGCGGCGGTCCTGTTCGCGCCCGACAGCGCCCAGGCCGTCCAGTCGCTGCTGGGCACCGGGATACTGGCCACCGACGACGCCGTTTACTTCAGCATCCTCGACAACGTGGCCGGCAGGATGTTGCGGCTGACGTACGACGACGGGGTGTGGCAGGAGCAGCCCATCGCGCTGCCGGACAACGGCACCACCTCCCCGGTGGCAGCCGCTCCGGAAAGCGACACTGTGATCGTCAGGTTCGAGAGCTTCACGCAGCCGCCGTCGCTTTATGCGAGCGTCGCGGGCGGCACGGCGCGCGTCATCGACAGCCAGGAAGCGAAATTCGATGCCGGCGGGCTGGTCACCGAACAGCACTTCGCCACCAGCAGGGACGGCACCCGGGTGCCCTATTTCATCGTCCGGCCGAAGGCGCTGGTCGCCGACGGCACCGCACCCCTGCTGCTGGGAGCCTACGGCGGGTTCAATCTGGCGATGACGCCCGGCTACATGGGTTCGATATTCGGCGCGGGAGCCCCGTTCAAGACCATTGTCGAGGCCGGGGGCAGCTACGTGTTGGCGAACATACGCGGTGGCGGCGAATACGGGCCCGGCTGGCATCTCGCCGGCATGCTCGAGAACCGTCAGCGGGTCTACGATGACTTCCACGCCGTGGCCCAGGACCTCATCGACAGAAAGCTCACGTCGGCGGAAAAGCTCGCCATCGTCGGCGCATCGAACAGCGGCCTGTTGATGGGTGTGGCCATGACGCAGCATCCGGAACGCTACCGGGCGGTGCTCTGCGGCGTGCCGATCCTCGACATGCGCCGCTACCATCGCCTGCTCGCGGGCGCGTCCTGGATGGGCGAGTACGGCGACCCGGACGACCCCGTCATGTGGAACGTGATGAAGTCCTATTCGCCGTATCACAACCTGAGCGTCGAGGAATCCTATCCCGAAGTCTTCTTCTTCGGCTCCACCCGGGACGACCGGGTGCATCCCGGCCACGCGCGCAAGATGGGCGCGAAGATGGGCGCCATGGGGCACCCGTTCCTGTTCTTCGAGAACACCGAAGGCGGCCACGGCGCCGCGGCGGACTCCATTCAGCAGGCTAGGCTGCAAGCCCTGCAGGCAGTCTATCTGCTGCAGGAACTGGACATCTGAGCGGGGCCTCACTCGTTCGCACTGCGGCAGTTTCTCGACCCTGGCCAGGGCGATCAGCGGGCCGGCATCGGCGACGAACGGGGATTCTTTAGGTGCGCATGTGGGACTACTTCGTGCGCCATCTCGCCGGACTGGAGCCACCCCCCGACTTCCGCGCCAAGTCGTCCTCCGACTATCTCCTGGAACGGGTCAAGGCATTTCAGATGGCTGCCATGGCCCAGCCCGAGACCAGCAATTCTCATTTTGACGGAGCGGACAACCTGCCCTCGCATTGAACCGAGGGATCCCATCGAGGGCGGGACGCCCTCGCTCCAATGGGAAACGCCCGGAGCGAGGGCATCTTGCCCTCGAACTGAACCGGGGAACCCATCGAGGGCGGGGCGCCCTCGCTCCGGGGCGTTCCGCTCGACATCAGCGAAAATGCCAAAATGAGAATTGCTGGCCCGAAACGCTGCCGGAGGAGGGTCCGTCCGAGGGCGATGTAGAATAGGCTGATGCGGCGCATCCTCAGGAGGGCGACCCCATTGACTGAATCCACAGGCTACCCGGCACATTTGGGCAAGCGCGCCGTTTCCGGCGCGCTGCTGCTGGCGGCAACGGCATTCGCCGCGGCCCAGTCACCCATCGTGAAGCCGGGGGCGCCCGGCGAGCCGGCGCAGGAACTCACCGCCGAAGAGGCGATCGGGATTGCCGTTTCGGGCCACTCGCCAGACGACGTCCGGTTCATGCGGGACATGATTCCCCACCATCAACAGGCCGTGGAGATGGCGGAACTGGTGGCCGATCGCACCAACCGGCCGGAACTGGCCGACGCGGCCGGGCGCATCAAGCTCTCCCAGCGGGACGAGATCGAGTTCATGGAAACCTGGCTTAAGGACCGCGGCGAGCCCGCGCCCGACCCGGCGGACCACGCCGCCATGCACACCGACCATCGCATGGCCGGCATGGCGACGCCGGAGCAAATGGCCGAACTCGCCGCCGCCTCGGCAACCGACTTCGACCGGCTGTTCCTTAAGTTGATGATCACGCACCACGAAGGCGCGGTGACCATGGTCGAGGAACTGCTCGAACAGCCGGGCTCGGCTTACGATCCGGTGCTGTTCGAGTTCACGACCGACATCACCAACGACCAGTCCGCCGAAATCGAGCGGATGCACGCCTTGCTCATCACGCTGTCGGACGACCCCCGCGCCGGCCTTCAGCCCGGGTTCGAAGACGCGGGGCAGGCCATGCTGAACCTGGAACTGGTGGCGTCGTTGCCCAGGCCGCCCGGCTTCTTCGACCCGGAGAATCCCGCCGACCTGCCGCCCGAGCCCCCACCGGACGATGACGCCGGCGAGGCGGCCGGAGAAGTTGCCGACGACCCTGAGGACGACGCCGGGGACGATGCCGAGGACGCTGCGGATTGGGAGCGCCGGCCACTGCTGAGCTTCGCCAACACGGACATGGCCTTCCGGGACGATGTCCTGTTTGCCGGCAGCTACCACGGGTTCAACGTCTATCGGCTGGGTGAGGCCGGTTCGCTGGAGCAACTGAGTTCAGTCGTGTGTCCGGGCGGGCAGGGTGACGTGTCGGTGGTGGGGAACCTGCTCATCCTGTCCGTGGAGGAGACCCGGGGCCGGCTCGACTGCGGGCTTGGGGGCATATCCGAGGACGTGAGTGAGGACCGCTTCCGCGGCATTCGCATTTTCGACATCGGCGACCTGGCCCGGCCGGTGCAGGTGGGCGCCGTGCAGACCTGCCGCGGCTCGCACACCCACTCGGTGGTCTCGGCCGATGACGAGCGGATTGTCGTTTACAACTCCGGCACCTCCCGGATCCGCGAGGAAGAGGAACTCCCGGGCTGCATCGACGAGTTGCCCGGCGACAACCGCACCGCGCTCTTCCGCATCGATGTCATCGAGATTCCCGTCAACGACCCTGCGAACGCCCGGGTCGTGCATAGCCCGGCCGTATTCGCCGACCCCGACGGCGATACCCTGGCCGGCCTGTGGCGCGGCGGCGACCATGGCGACGACACCCAGGAAAGCACTGCCACCGACCAGTGCCACGACATCACTGTGTTCCCTGAGCGCGCCATCGCCGCCGGCGCCTGTGCGGGCAACGGCATCCTGTTCGACATCTCCGACCCCTTAAACCCCAAGCGCATCGATGCGGTGGTCGACAAGGGATTCGCCTACTGGCACTCCGCGACCTTCAACAACGACGGCACCAAGGTGCTGTTCACGGACGAGTGGGGCGGCGGAATGATGCCACGCTGCCGCGCCTTCGACCCCCTCAACTGGGGCGCCGACGCCATATACGACATCGTTGACGGCAAGCTTGAGTTCAGGAGCTACTTCAAGATGCCGGCACCGCAGAACGAGCAGGAAAACTGCGTGGCGCACAACGGCTCGGTCGTGCCGGTCCCCGGCCGCGACCTCTTCGTTCAGGCCTGGTATCAGGGTGGCATTACCGTGATCGATTTCACCGACTCGGCCAACCCGGTGGAGATCGCCTACTTCGATCGCGGCCCCATCGACGAGGAGCACCTGACCCTGGGCGGCTACTGGTCCGCCTACTGGTACGACGGCAGGATTTACGGCACCGAGATCATACGCGGGCTGGATGTGCTGACGCTGCTGCCGAGCGAGCATCTGTCCGACAACGAGATTGCCGCGGCCAACCTCGCAAACCAAGGGGCGGCCTTCAATCCGCAGCGGCAGATGCGCTTCGACTGGCCGGCGGAACCCGCGGTTGCCCGAGCCTATCTCGATCAACTGTCGCGCGGCGATGCACTGCGGAATCCGCTCGCGGCCGACCTCGATGCCGCGCTGAATCGGTCGGCCGCGGCGCTCAAGCAGGGCGCTCGGGACGCAAGGCTGGCGAGGCGGCTTGAAAGGCTGGCTTCCCGGGTGAGTCAGGGCGCCGGCGAGGGTGCCACCAGGACCCGGCGAGCCGGGCTGGCGGAGGCATTGGGCGGGATTGCGGCTCGGTTGCGCTGAATCGTGCGTTGGCCAACCGGGCGCCCGGTTCGACCGGCGGCCGTCGCACCCAACCGAAACGAGAGGAAAACAGGATGAACGAGAACGGAATCAATCGCAGGCAGTTGCTGGGCGGCACCGCTGTGCTGGCGGCCCTTGCCGCCACCCATGGGGCGCAAGCGGGCGTACACACCGGCTCCGATGCGCTGGTTGTCGACGGCCTTGACACCTCATCGCCCCTCGAAGGTTTCATCGACCTGCTCGAAACCGGCGGTGTGGACGTGGTGCACAAGAGCATCGCAGGCATGGAGAGCTTCGGCCAGATCCTGCAGCTCATCGACCGCAATCCCGATCGCATCGCCCTCGCCCGCTCGGTGGCGGACATTCAGGCCGCCAAGCAGGCGGGCAGGATCGCGATGATCGTGGGGTTCCAGAGCGCCAACCACCTCGAGCGGCTGGACCACAAGAGGCCCTTTGAGTCCTACGCAACGCTGAAGAGCGTGTTCCGCGCCTACGTGGAACTCGGCGCCCGGCTGCACGGCATCACCTACAACGTGGCGAACCTGTTTGGCGGCGGCAACATGGATCACAACGTGCCGCTGACCAAGGCGGGACGTGTGCTGGTGGAGACGATTCACGAGCACAACGTGGTGCTGGACGTGGGCGGGCACTGTGCCGAACAGACCAGTTTCGATGCGCTCGCGATCTCCAGCGGCGTGCCGGTGGTCGCCACCCACACCAACATGGCGGCGCTGAACCCCAACATGCGCGCCATAAGCGACCGGCTCGCAGAAGCCATCGCCGACACCGGCGGCGTGATCGGGCTCACCGCCCTCAGCGACTTCCTAGTGCGCCACCCCGGCGTGCTGGACGAGCATCCGGAGAAAAGCCCGCGCGCGCAGATCGAAAAGCTGGTGGATCAGTACGACTACCTGAAAAACCTCGTCGGCATCGACCACGTGGGGCTCGGGCCGGACTTCATCTGGGGTTGGGGGCCGAGCTTGCCCCACCCGCCGGGGGCCGACATGGTTTTTCCGGTCGACTCCATGGGCTACGGCGTTGCCGAAACCGTCGAGGGGTTCGAGGACATCTCCGAGTTGCCGAACCTGGTGAAGCACCTGCGCGAGCGCGGCTGGAGCAATGCCGAACTGGACAAGATGCTGGGCCAGAACTGGATGCGGGTGTACGGGCAAGTGTGGGGAGCCTGAGGGCTAGGAATCAGGCCTTCAGTGCGGCCCGGAACCGCGTATGCGCATATCGTCGGACGGGGTCGCTGCCGACCTCATGGAACGACAGGAGCGCCATGCGTCCCCAGACACCCGAAAAGTAATCCCTGGGCAACCCTGCCGGGGCGAACAGGTTGTCGTGAATCGCCGAATAGGTGAGGGTCGGTGACCTGTCGCCGGTCGGGCCGGTGTAGAGATTGAGCACGCGTTCCTGCTCCTCGCTGGATGGCAGGAAGTGCGAGGTCACCTCCAGTTCGTTGCCGCCCTTCCCGGCGCGCACTTCCAGCCGTGACTCGAAAGCCTCGTAGTCGCCCGCATAGTAGTTCATGGGCAGGCTGGTCTGCGCTTCGGAGAAAGGCGCCTCGACGGTCAGTCCGAGGTGTTCCCGCAGGACCGTCGTGACCAGTCGATCGTGCATGGGGCTCGAACCCGGCCCCGTGCCAAAACTCGCAATCGCCAGGTCGTACTCCGGAAACACCGTCAGGCCCGCGGTGCCTCCCGGCGATCCGCCTCCGTGCCACCACCCGGTGGTGCCGCCGATGGGCGGCAGGAACCAGCCGAGGCCCACCGGGGGTGCGTTGGGTGTCTTCAGGTCGAAGGTCGGGGTGCGCATCATGCGGGTGTGTTCGGCGGAGAGTACGCGCGTCCCGTTGGGCGCCACGCCGTCGGCCAGGTGCGTGCGCGCGAATGCGATGAGGTCACCGACGGTGACGATCGGCGTCGCCCCGGCCGGAGCCGCCGACACCGGCAGCATGAACAGGCCGGCGGCTTCCATTTCGCCCCCGGGGCCCGGATAGGCACCGAGCGCAGTGCGGTGCAGGATCGCCTGGGTGGCGGAGGTGACGGAACGATCCATGCCGATGGGCGCGAAGATCTCCTCCTCGAGCGCCCGGTTGAAGCTCTTGCCGGAAAGGGTTTCGATGATCCGCCCGGCGATGGTGAATCCCGGATTCGTGTAGTGCAGCAGTTCGCCCGGTGCGAACAGGGTGCCTGTTCCGGAAAGCGCATCGATGTACGACTGCACCGCATCGGGGCCGAATTCACGGGCGGGCATCAGCGTGTCCGCATCGATGCCGTTGCAGTGATTGACTAGCTGCTGCACCCGGATTCGCTCCGCGGCCCCCTTCTCGCCAAGGCGAAAGTCCGGAAGGTAGCGGGTAATGGGCGCATCGAGGTCGATCCGGCCGGCTTCCACGTATTTCAGCAGTAGCGTCGTGGTCAGCACCTTGGTGATGGAGCCGAGCAGCCAGGCCGTATCCGTGGTCATGGGATCGCCCGTGTTGAGGTTGCGCACGCCGTGCGCGAACATCCACTCGGACCCGTCCTGGTAGATGCCCGCCACGTAACCCGGCGACCCAAGTTCGCCGGCAAGCCGGGGAATCAGGTCGGCAAGCAGCTCGCCGATGCCCGCCAGCGACGAGCCTCCCGCTTGCTGAGCGCCCGCCGAAGCGGGCCGGCCGGTCAAGGCGATGGCAGGTGTTGCGGCCAGCGTGGCCGCACCGGCTACGAACTGTCGACGTCGCATGCGGAGTCTCCTTGGTTTGCTCGTTCACAGAAGACGCAGACAGCCGCCCTCGACCTGAACGCGCGTGAATGCCCAATCGTCCGGCATCTCGACCGGCAGCACGGGGAAATCGACCACTACCGCTCGGCGTCCATCACGTTTCTGGCAAAGAAGCCCGCGAGCTTGCGGATGAAATAGTCTTCCGCCACGCCGGTGTAGCCGTGGCCCTCTTCCGGCAGCACCACCTGGTCGTGGTCGATGCCGGCATCGATCAGTGCGCGGCTCATGCGCATGTATTCCGGGAAGGTCGCGAAGTCCGCCAGGCCGCCCACGAGCATCAGCCTGCCCTTCACCTGCGGCGCCAGCCGGTAGGGGGTTGCGAAATCGTAGGCGTCCTTGGAACGCTCCGGCAAGTCGAGGTAGGGCTCGTACAGGAGTGACGCATAGGGGTTGTAACCCGGTGCGCTGGAGACCGCCGCGCGGTACAGGTCCGGCGCCTGGGCCAGGGCCGCAAAGGCGTAGTAACCGCCCCAGGAATGCCCCCAGATGCCGACGCGGTCGAGGTCCATGAAGGGGTGCCGTTCGCCGAGTTGGCGGATGGCCGCGGCATGGTCGGCGATCTCGTTCTTGCCCCAGCTCCGGTAGATGACATCCTGGAATGCCTTGGAGCGCTCCGGCGTGCCGCGCCCGTCCAGGGTGACGACCACGTAGCCGAGTTGCGCCATGGCGCGCGGCAGGTTCTGCGTTTTCGACAGGCCGAGCGAAAAGGTCCGGTCGGTCGCCACGATCTGGGGGCCGGCATAGAGATATTCGAGAACCGGGTACTTCTTTCCGGGGTCGAAATCGTAAGGCCTGTGCATGACCCCCCAGAGATCGGTCTCGCCGTCGGCGGCCTTGACGCTGAACTCCACGGTCGGTGTCCAGCCCAGCGATTCCAACGCTGAAACATCCGCTTCCGCCAAGGTGCGGATCAGGGATCCGTCGGCGGTGCGCAGGTCGACGCGGGGCGCTCGAGAGGAACTGGAGTGCGTGTCGACGAAGTATGCGAGCGACGGGGAGAACTTGACGGCATGCTGGCCTTCGCCCTCCGTCAGCCGCTGCACGGCGCCGCCATCGAGAGCCACCCGGTACAGGTGCGTATCGTAGACGCGGGGACGCTCCCCGTGGGCCGTGAAGTACACCCAGCCGTTTTCCCGGTCGATCTTCCGCACCTCCAGAACGGGGTATCGGCCCCGGGTCAATTGACGCTCGAGATGCCCGTCGTTGCGGTACAGGTAGAGGTGATTCCAGCCGTCCCGGGTCGACTCCCAGAGAAAGCCGTCGCCGTCCGGCAGGGTCGTAAAACCGGTGTTGCCGAAGGAGATGACATCGTGCTGGATCTTGACGAAGGTTGCCGCCCTCTCGGTGAAGAGAGTCCGCACCGACCCGTCCAGGGCGTTCGCCGCCATGATGTCCACCGACTTGAAATCCCGGGAAAAGCGCGCGAAAAGCGCTTCCGACGAGTCGGGCAGCCAGCCGAGCAGGCTGAAATAGCGGTTTTCCGTATCCACGTCGATGGCGATTCGCTCTCCCGACAGGATGTGCAGGATGTACGGCCGTACATGATCGAGGTGACCTCCGGCTGCGGCGAAGGGCCGCGGGATGGTGCGCTCGATGGTTTCCATGTAGTGCAGTTCCCCCTTGCGGGGCAGCTTCGAGCGGTCGGTAAGGGTCGCGAAGAGCTTCAGGCTGTCCGGCGACCAGGGGGTGAACGGCACGTAAGCGATCGTCAGTCCCGCTCCGAGGGACAGGCGCGTGCTTTCCACATCCCAGGCATCGTCGAAGGAACCGTCCGTGGTGAGCGCATGCGTGCTGCCGTCCGCCGCCGAGCGCAGGGCCACGTTGTCGTCGACCAGGGTGGCGTACCACTTGCCGTCCGGGGACAGCACCTCCGGCGAAGGCATCGCCATCCCGAAATAGCCGCGGCGCGGAAAGGTGCCCGGCCGCACGCCGGCGGCGACCGTTGCGGCCGGCGCGGGCTGCTCCTCAACCCGGTAGGTCGCCAGGTCCAGGCTGAACCGGCGCCCTTCCACGGAGAAGGTTGCGGTGGCGCCATCGGGAGTCAACCGGAAGGTCTCGAAGGGCACCCCGGCATAAGGCGGTTCGTGGCCGATCGCCGCGGCGATGGCGGCCCGCAGGCGCTGCACATCGAACAGCGGCTCCAGGGTGTCGGCGGCCGGGTCCACGCGCCAGATCACCCGGTTGGCCGGCCCGCCCTCGGCGTACCAGAAGCTCGAGCCGTCGGCAAACCAGTTGGGCTCGATGGAGCCGCCCTGCACCAGTGCGGCGAAGTCGAGATACTGCTCGAACACCGCCTGCCGGCTGTCTTCCGCCGTAGCCAGGGCCGTGAACGGGAAGAGCATCGCAAAGCCAAGTGCCGCCCGCATTCGCCTGTCACTTTTCATGGCATAAACCCCTCGTTCGTGGTCAAAGCGGGCACTGAACGCGCTGATTGGCGCCGCTACGCATATTGACGTCAACCGGCCGTCCCTACCTCAGCCGGGGGCTTGGGCCTGTGCGTTACGGTGGGCGGCCGGCAGCGAGCCGTTCAAACCAACTCGGCCACCATCAGGCCCGCCAGTTCGCGGGACAGGCGAAATCGCTCCCTTGAGCCGAGCCCGACAGCCAGCAGGCGGTCAAGACCCTCCCGGCCCAATCCCGGGAACACACGGCTCCGTGCCGCATGAACCGGTTCCCCCTGCTTGTTGTCACCGGCGGTCCAGATCACCGCTCCGCCCCGGGCGTTCCAGGTCCAGACTTCACGCACGCCCATACGGAAGTATGGGACGAGCTTCCGGTGCGAATTGGCACTCCGGTCGATTTCCACTACCAGGTTCGGCATGGGATGCCCTTTCCGCGTGTCGAGATAGATATCTTTCGCTTGCGGCCCCAGACCGAGTTCACCCGCCCGGACCGCGCGCCCCCGATCGACGAAGATGGACGCATCGGGTTCGAATGCGCCGTCAGGGCTCAACAGGCGCGTGGACAGGGCCACTTGATGAGTCGGCATGCGCCCCGCATCTGCGAGCGCGGACTCCATGTGGATGAACAGGCGCGTGGTCAGCAAGGATTGGGAGTCGTGGGCGAGCCCCCTTGCGGCAACGAATTCAGCCACGCCGCGGGCCGTTTCGTACCGGCAGCGGGGCGCCTTGTCATGCTCGGTCAGGCGATCGAAAAGAAACCTGGGCATGGAAACTTCAACGCGGGCCGGATGGCCGCGATAGGAGACTTTGGTCACCGTGGAACTGCTCGATGTCCAAGTGAGCATCCATCATACGGGGGGCCTTTTCGGTACGGAACGAACCTGGCCAAATTCGCCGTCTAGTTGCTGCCAACCTCTCACAGGCAATACCACCTTGGCGTCAGATGACCCGCGCAAACCGCACCGGCGGCATGGGGCGAAAACACCTACCGGAAACCGGACCGCCGCGACGGCGTTGCGGAAGAACATGGAGACTCGCTGGCGGCGGGAATGCGCAACGTGACATCATCGCGCGAATCGGTCCGCCCGGGGACTTTCGAGGACAACAAGATGGGAATGCTGGTAGACGGCGAATGGGTGCAGGACTCCTTCGACACCCGCACTCGCAAGGGCGCATTCGTGCGGGCCGATTCCCGGTTCCGCAACTGGATCACAGCCGACGGCTCGCCGGGGCCCACGGGCGACGGCGGCTTCAGGGCGGAACCTGGGCGCTATCACCTGTACATTGGCCACGCCTGTCCCTGGGCGCACCGCACGCATGTCTTCCTGAAACTCAAGGGGCTGGAGAGCACGATCTCCAAGTCGGTGGTGCACTGGTTCATGGGCGAGCAGGGCTGGACCTTCGAGCCCGGCGATGGAGTGATTCCGGACGGCGTCAACCACGCCCACGCGCTGCATGAAATCTACCGGAAAGCCAGCCCCGAATTCACCGGGCGGGTAACCATACCCGTGCTGTGGGACAAGGAGCGGGAAACGATCGTCAACAACGAGTCGTCCGAGATCATCCGCATGTTCAACAGCGCCTTCGATGATATTGGCGCTGCCTCGGGCGATTACTATCCGGAGGCGCTAAGGCAGGAGATCGATGCGGTCAACAGGCGCATCTACGACACCCTGAACAACGGCGTCTACAAGTCGGGCTTCGCCATGACCCAGGAAGCCTACGAGGCGGCCGTCCATCCCCTGTTCGAAACCCTCGACTGGCTCGAAGGGCTCCTCGAAGGCTCGAGCTACCTGGTCGGCAATACGCTGACCGAGGCGGACTGGCGGCTGTTCCCCACCCTGGTCCGGTTCGATGCCGTCTACCACGGCCATTTCAAATGCAATCTCCGCCGCCTCGTCGACTATCCCAACCTCTGGGCCCATACCCGGCGCCTGTACGCCATGCCCGGAATCGCGGAAACGGTGTTCCTCGACCACATCAAGCGGCACTACTACGGCAGCCACGCCATCATCAATCCCACCCGGGTCGTGCCCGCGGGGCCGGACATTTCACTCGCATAGCGGCGCCTCTTCCGGATCGGCGATCGTCTTGTGGCCACCGGCATCGAAACCGGGGTGTATGAATGCGCGTCGATTCATCTAACGTTGCATCGATTTTCGGGGCTTACTCCAGGGCGCTCGAACATAGCAGAGTGTTCTCGAACGCATGTTCGACGGCGTCTACCAGACCAGTGTGGACTTCGACTTGGAGGGGCTGCGCGCAGTGACGCCAGGCCGATTCTCGGGGATTGTCTGCGCACATGGTGGAACCGCCGAGACGGGCCGGAGTCCCGAATTTAGCCGGATCCTTTCAGAAAGTAGAACCCGCCGGCCGGTTCGGGGCCGGGGTGTACGCGGGCGGCCGTGGCCAGTTGGTGGCGCGCGGCACGGTGGGGCGTGATGTAGTCCTTCAGCGCCGGGGCCAAGGCGCCGCCCGGCCGCCTGATGTAGTGGCGGGTTTCGCCGGTGCGCTTGTCGTAGGTGCCGATCGAGCCGCCGGCCGCGTACAGGGCGCCGTCCACCTGCTCGTAGAAGATGAGCCCACGCTCAGGATCGTCCCGGAAGTGGTTGATCGGCCGGAGCGCCGCCCCGGGGCGCGACGCCGAGGCCTCGGGCGCCGGGATCAGCACCACGCGGTCGCCGTTGAACCCGAACTGGTAGACCGTGTTTTTCGTGCCGTCGTGCATGGCGACGCCGTAGAGGAAGCGCCCGTCCGCCGACCACATTCCCCCCGTGACGCCCTCGGGCATGGCCGACACGTTGGTCATGGCGCCGGATTGCCGGTCCATCACCCAGAGGTCGTCCGGCTTTCCTCGATATTCCAATCCGAAGAGCCGGCAGCCCTCGAGGCGAGGGCCATCGCCGCGGCGGCCAGCAACACCGTGAGGCGGGAACGATGGGTCATGGTCGAACCTTCATGCGCGATCGGTCGTGGTCCGGCGAGGGCCCTGCATGCTCAGACGCACAAAAACGACCGCAACCCCATCCGGCTCCGGGACCGGAAGCCACTGGCCGAACCGGCAAATCGGCGTCCACGTGGACAACGGACGAGGGCGGAACGATAGGGGGCCCGGTCGTGAACTCCTGCCGGCACTGACGCCCCGCCGACGTATCGGCTCGGCCAAGCCGTGCCGAAACGGCGGACAGGGCTCCGATAATCGGGAGCAGCTCAGCTTTTCGAGGGCTTCGCGAGCAAGGCCACGACCAGGTCGGTCAATCCCACGGGACGACCGAACAGGTACCCGCCGACTCCCCGTCAGTCCGGATTTTCCGCCCGTGGAACGGCCGGCAGTTCCAGATACTTCAGGATCCTCAGCGTCCGGGTCGCTCGATCTCGGTGACCCGCAAAACTCTCACACCGAATCGCTCTCGAGGCCGCCATCGATCCATAGCCCACGCCGGCAGACACGCTGTCCGGTCTCTCGCAACCTCATGAACCCAGGCTGACGCAGGCTATGAGGATTGCTACAACCCAGCGGCGCTGACCGGTATGTCTACGAACGCCACCGTCCGGAAGAGACACCGCTCTACCGAATCGTCGAGACTCACTACCCCCGGTTTCTCGCCAGACTCGAAGCCGAAGGCGGATCGCTCCCGGCATTCGTCAAGCGGGAGTTCGACGATTACCTGAAGTGCGGTTTGCTCGAAAACGGCTTCCTGCGCGTCAAGTGCGACGCCTGCAGCCACGAGCACCTCGTTGCGTTCTCCTGCAAACGCCGCGGCTTTTGCCCCTCTTGCGGTGCCCGCCGGATGATCGAGTCGGCTGCACATCTCGTCGATCACGTTCTACCCGAGCAACCCATCCGACAGTGGGTGCTCACCTTCCCCTATCCCCTGCGTTTCCTGTTCGCCGCCCAGCCCCAGGTACTGAGCCAGGTGCTCGGCGTCGTCTACCGTGCGATCTCGACTGACCTTCTCAAGAGGACCGGATTCACCGTCGCCTCCGGCGCGAAGACCGGTGCCGTCACCCTCATCCAGCGTTTCGGCTCGGCGCTCAACCTCAACATTCACTTCCATATGCTCTTTCTCGACGGGGTGTACGATTTCAAAGGACGCCGCCCGACGTTTCATCGGGCACCGCGGCCGACTCCTGCCGAACTCACGAAGCTGTTGCATACCATCGGCCAGCGGGTGGCCCGTTTGCTCGGACGCCTTGGCCTGCTCGTGCGCGACGCAGACAGCGACTACCTCGACTTCGAGCCCGGTGAGGCTTTCGATCGGCTGGTCGGCGCCTCGATTCACTACCGGATCGCCATCGGGCCCAACGCCGGCAGGAAGGCATTGACCTTGCGCACCGTCCCGGTACAGTCCGAACCCTTCCCATCCACCTTGCTCGCCAGGCTACCGGGCTTTTCGCTCCACGCCGCCACCGTCTGTGAAGCCGCCCAACGCGACAAGCTCGAAAAGCTCTGTCGCTACATCGCACGGCCCGCCATCGCCAACGAGCGGCTCTCGATCAATGAGCGAGGACAAGTCATCTATCGGTTCAAGCAGCCGTTTCGCGACGGCTCCACCCACATCGTCCTCGAGCCACTCGACTTCATCGCCCGCCTGGCGGCTTTGGTTCCGCGTCCGCGTTTGAACCTCACCCGGTTCCACGGCGTGTTCGCGCCGAATTGCAAGCATCGCGAGTGCGTCGTGCCAAAACGCAAACCTCGCCACGAAAAGCCGGATGAGCCCCTTGCCCCCTTGACTTGGATGCAGCGCCTGAAACGCGTCTTCGCCATCGACATCGAGACCTGCCCCAAGTGCGGTGGCACGCTGCGCGTCATCGCCTGCATCGAAAATCCCGATGTCATCGCCACGATCCTCGAGCACATTCGTGTACGCGAGGCAGCCACAACTGCCAATCCGAGAGCGTCTCCGCTCAACACAGAGCACCCCGCCGCGCGATACCAGGACAGGCTTCCGTAGAAAACGACCGCCTGACGCTATGCTGCGACCGCCACACATGTAACCGCCGTTTCGCGCGGCCTTTCCGTCTCCAGCGCCCACCGCCACATCCTCAACGGACGCCTCTGAAGACTTCCCCAGAGCGCCCCGTCAATCAACCGTACTTCGCAACCATCCGGTTTCGAGCGGTTATTCGTCCTATCCGCGGGAAAGGCCTCGTACGAGTTGTTGTGGTTGATGAAGTCGGTCATCGCCGTCCACATTTCCGCGAAGGCGTAGGCGAAGACGCCGCCGGGCTGCAGCAGCAGCGCGTCCCAGCCGGTATGGAACGGCACGATCGCCTTCAGCGCTTCGGGCTGCGCCGCCGCCACGGCGAACTGCGACCAGCCCTCGTAGGAGCCGCCGATCATGCCCACGTTGCCGTCGCTCCAGGGCTGCGCGGCAATCCAGTCGACGATGGCGCCGCCGTCCTCGACGAACCGTTGGGTCATCAGGTCGTTCCAGCCGAAAGACGCGCCGGTGCCGCGCATGTCGGCGGCCACGTACGCATAGCCGCGCGCCAGGAAGAACTCCCAGGGAACCAGCGCCACCTCGCCGGTTTCGGGATCGATCGACATGCGGTGGTACGGGGTGTAGCGGAAGATCACCGGAAAGGCCGTTGGCGCTTCGCCCTTGCCGGCATAGCCGGTCGGCAACACCGCATCGACGGCGAGGCGCACGCCATCCGCCGCGGCCACGAAGTGCGACCGGCGCTTGTGGCCGGTCCACTCGACCGGGCTCGTGCCCTCCAGGGACAAGGGGCTGGTCCGCACTTCAGGCGGTGCCGGGCCGGCCCCCGTTTCGTCCCCCGGGGCGCCGCCTTCGCAGGCGGCCAGCAAAGGAACGCACAGCAGAAGCCTGGCCATCAGGCCGATTGCGTAAGCTGGGGATTGCATGGTTCGCTACTCCTCGTTGAAGGTGGCGAGCTTCTTGAATGCGCCCAGCACCTCGCCGCCGAAGCGCCCGTCGATTTCCCGGCCGACGCTGGGCGGCACGCAGACGTCGTCGCGTGCGTCCACGGCGCCGGTGATCACGGTCAGCAGCACCGCGTCCTCTTCGCCGGCGTTGCTGAAGCCCCGGTAGGCGCCGGGCGGGCACGAGAAGGTGTCCCACTTGCCGAGCGTCACCCTTTCCTCCCCCTCGGGGCCGACCCGGAACTCGATCGTGCCGTCGAGCACCACGAAGGTCTCGTAGGTGTTGTCGTGGGCGTGCAGGCAGGGCCCCTGCCCCGGCGGCATGATCGAGACGTTCATGGTGGTGCCCGCCGCCCCGTAGATCGCCGCCGTCTCGCCGAAGGGGTTCTTGGTCTGCTCGATGATGATCGGCCTGAGATCCCGGGCGAAGATCACGTCCATGGCCTCCTGCGGCACCCAGTCGAGGTCCTTGGCCGTGGACATCCGCTTGAGATCCCCGAAGCGCGCCACGCGACTTTGGATCTCCTCGGCGGTCATGCTTCTTTTCGCTTCCATGTGTCTCCTTTCCTCCTTGGTCTTTTCGATCCGCGTTCCGACTCATCCCCACAGTCGTTGCGTGGCGATGGCCGCGCCGTCCGCCATGGCCTTCATTTTCGCCCACACCACGTCCGGCGCCACCATGGTGTAGCCCGCGAAGGTGGAGAACCCGCAGTCGGTGTTGGCGACCACCCGCTCCCGGTCGCCGATCACGTCCACCCAGTGGCAGAGGCGGTTGGCCACCAGCTGCGGGTGCTCCAGCATGTTGGTGGTGACATCGATGACGCCCGGGAACATGACCAGGTCGTCGGGCAGCGGCATGTCGCGGAACAGGTCCACCTCGTGGGCGTGGCGCGGATTGGCGCAGGCCAGCGAAAGGCCACCCACGTTGGCCTTGTAGATGATGGGCAGGATCGACTCCAGGGCGACATCGTCGCAGTGGGGGCCGTCCCAGTTGCCCCAGCAGACGTGCAGGCGCACCCGGTCCTTCGGAATGTTCGAAAGCGCCTCGTTGAGTGCCGCCACATGCACTTCCATGCGCTGCTGGAACGCCTTCAGGGGCCGGTCGACGAACAGGATCTGGCGCTCCAGGGCGAGGTCCGGGGCATCGAGCTGCAGGATGTGGCCCCGGGAGACGATGTGCTCGTACTCCCGCCGCAGCTCGCGGGCCAGGGCGAAGACGTAATCCTCGTCACGCGGATAGGCGGGGTTGTCCGGGCTGCGCAGCAGCGTGGTGGCCAGGATGCCCGGGGTGACGGCGGTGACGAAGGTGCCCGTGAATTGGCTGCTCGCATCCGGTTCCGCCGCGAGCGCGTCCGCGAACAGGTCGAGTTCCTCCTTCGCCTGGGTCAGTTCCGGGTCGTAGCGCACGGCGTCCACGCACTCCGGGGTCGCCCACACGGAAGCGGACTTGCCGGCGGTGGACTGCCCCGCCGAGCGGCTGGCCACCAGCTTCGCATAGCCCGGGAACTTGGCGAAGTCCGTGACCGTGCCGCGCTTGGCCTCGCCGCCGAAGCCGGTCATGCGGTCCTTGGCATAGAAGGAAAAGCCGATGCGCGGCAGTTCGCCGTCGCCGGCAATGTCGATGCCCGCAGCCGCCTGCTCGCGAACCACTTCCCTCAGGCCGCTGAGCACCTCCGCTTGGAACGCGCCGCGGTCAACGTCCTCGCCGGCTTCCATGCTGCCGAGCATGTCGAGCAGCGCCGGGCCCCGGGGCAGGCTGCCGACATGGGTGACCAGTATGCGATCGTCGCTGTGTTGCATGGTTATCCCCTCCCGCTTAGGTCCGCGTTGCGGATCGTTTCGATGTAGTTGTCGAAATAGGCCATCTTGATGTCGATGGCGCGCTCGGCATCGCTCGCCAGCAGCGCCTCCGTCGCATCCGCATAGGCCTTAACCACTCGGCCCTGGTCCACCGCCGGATGCAGGTTGGCCACCTCGCGATGCACCAGCCCTAGGTGCAGCCGCTGGATCAGCTTGGTCAGGTAGTGGTTTCCGGCGATGTCGTGCAGCACGAAGTAGTAGTTGGTTACAGCCCTCAGGAGATCGGTAATGGGTGCGTCCGCAAAGGCGCGCACCTCATCCACAGCCGCCAGGATGCGCTGGCGATTGGCGGAATCCTCGAGGGCCGGCACGGCAAGCGTCAGGCTCATGTAAACGACGCCTTTCGCGGCCTGGTAGATCTGCACGATCTCATCCGCCGAAAGCCGCTTGACCACCGCGCCGCGGTAGGGGCGGATTTCCACCAGCCCTTCGCCGGCGAGCAGGCGCAGCGCCTCGCGGATCGGGCCGACTCCGAGCCCCGAGTTGGCCGCGACCTCCGCTTCCACCAGCCGGTGCCCGGGCAGGTACAGGCCGTTGCGGATGCCCTCCTCGATGTGCTCGACTGCCCGTTCCATCCGATGCTGGCCCGTGGCTCTCTCCGGGTGCGCGGCGCTGCCGCTTCGTATCGGGGTGACGCTCGACATGGGCGCATCATACTCGACGCGGCAAAAATATCATCGTTGAAATCATCAATGATTTCATTCAACATCTATGCAATCCATCCACAGCTATTCCAGACGGCGCAAGGGGGACAGCCATGAGAATCGCAGCCACCATCAGCACTTGCCTTGTCCTGATGAGCCTTTCCGGTCTTCCGAGCGCTCAGGACACCGGGCCGGGCCTAGTCGAGGAAATCGTCGTCACGGCCCGATTCCGGGAGGAGAGCGCCCAGGATGTCGGCGCATCCATCAGCGCCTACGGCGAACAGGCGATCCGCGACCTCGGCGTGGAGAACATGTCTGATCTCGCATTCGTCACGCCGGGCCTGAACCTGCAGGACCGGGGGCCCAACCGCAACGAGATTTCGGTACGGGGCGTCGGGCGGCTGGTCTTTCCCCAGGACCTGCTGCCGGTTTCCAACGCCATCGGCACCTATTTCGACGATGTCCCGCTGAACATCAACATCGGCACCCAGATCGACATGCGTTTTTTCGACCTGGAGCGGGTGGAGGTGCTGCGCGGTCCCCAAGGGACCTTGTTCGGCGAAGGCGCGGAGGGCGGCGCGGTGCGCTATGTCTCCAAAGACCCCAGCCTGGAAGCCGCCCAAGCCATTGTGGAAGCCGATTTCAACAGGGTGAGCCACGGCGAATCCGCGTTCGGCGCCCGGGCCGCCTTGAGCATCCCCTTGGCCCGGGACCGGGCCGGATTGAGGCTGGTGGTCAACCGGGTTACTCAGGGCGGCTTCGTCGACAACGTTGCCACCGGCACCGATGACATCAACGACTTCGAAGCGGTGAACGTGCGCGCCGTGTTCCTGGCGGAACCGAACGACCGATTCCGCATCCGCCTGGTCGCCATGCACGAAGAGATGGACCAGGACACCTTCTGGTTCGTGACCGGCGACCCGGACGACCTGGAACTCGATTTCTTTTCCGACGACGGCTTCGTCGAGGACGACTACGATCTGGTGAGCGCCAACCTGAGCTACGACTTCGGTCCCCTGAAGGTGGAGTCCATCACCTCCTACCTGGAACGCGACCGCCATCGCTACCAGATCGACAACGTCTTCGGCGGCCTGAACACCGTTGCGGTCACCTTTGCGTTCGGCTCCTTCACGCGGGGCGACACCTTCGCCGACGACAAGACCTCTTGGGAGCAGTTCTCCCAGGAGGTTCGCCTACTTTCCGATTTCGACGGGCCGTTCAATTTCGTGGCCGGGTTGTTCTATCGGGACTTCGACCTTGAAATTACCGGCACCAACTGTTCGCCCGTTTACCTAGCCGTGGGCTTTCCCGCCGAATGCGGCGACGACATCTTTGCCGTGCTGAACCCGGCCGGCGAACCCCGCGGCCTCACCACCAACAGCGGAGAGCAGATCTCGGCCTTCTTCGAGGCAACCTTGTCCATCAACGACCGGTTGCGGCTGATCGCCGGGCTGCGCAGCCACAACGAGGATGTCGATCTGGCCACCGGTGGGGCCACATTCAGCCTGTTCGGCTTCAACACCGTCGGCGCCCTGTCCGAATCGGAATCCATCGACGAACTGCTGCCCAAGGTCGGCCTGGAATTCGACCTGAGCGACGCCGCCCTCCTGTACCTGACCTATTCCGCCGGCGCCCGCAACGGCAACCTCAACTCACCGATCACCATGGGGCAGATCGAAGCGGCTTTCGGACCCGGTTCGTCCGACCGCTACCGCACTTACCATCCCGAACGCACCGATGCCTTCGAACTCGGCATCAAGTCGCTGCTGCTGGACGGCACCCTGCAATTCAATGCCTCCGCCTACTACAACATCATCGATGACATGCAGGCAGCAACCTTTCCCGGCGGCCTGTTTGCCATATTGGAAAACGTGGGAGACGGCCATGCCGTCGGCGGCGACCTCGAAGTGACTTGGCGACCCACCGACTCGCTGTTGCTGTTCGGCAGCCTGAGCGTAACCGAGGCGGAAAACGACGACGAGTTCATCTTCCGGGACAGTCCGCCGCCTTTGCCCAAGGTGATCACGCCCGAGGGCACCGACAACCCCTATACGCCGAAGACTTCCCTATCCGCAGGGGCGCAGTACGCTTGGACCATCGAGGGCATGGGACCGGGCACGAACCTCGTGTTCAACGTCAACCTGCAGCATACCGGCAAGTACAAGATCACATTCGAGGGCGATGCCGAGGAACTCGGGAACTTCCAGACGCTCAACGCCTCCATCGGGCTTGTCGCCGATCGCTGGGAAGTGAACCTGCGCGCGGACAACCTGCTGGACAACGTCGAGGTGGTTTCCATTCAGGAACTCGACAGCGACCTCTCCCCGTTCCTGGGCCCGCTGCAGCCGGCCGACTACAGTTTCAACGAGGTGAGCCACAACCGGCCGCGCACGCTGAGCCTGACGGCCCGCTATTCGTTCTAGCGTTCCTTCCCAAAGGCGTCGAGAGCTTTATGAGAGCGTTCCCTTCGAAGACTGGCCTGACCATTGCATTGACCGCCGCCGTATCGACCGCCGGCTGCGGTGCCGGAAACGAGCCGGTGAAAGAGGAAACCGCGGAAAGCGCGGCCTCAACCCAATCCGTGCAACTCGTCGTTAGCGATCCGATCCGCATCGGAACGGGAAAGTCGCCGCTGGACGGCGACTGCGGGAAACTGAGCGACGGTTACACGTATCCGGACGATAGCGAAACCGACCCACGCCTCGTCGTATCGGCCGGTAACCCTGCGCGCATTGCGGTGGCCTTCATGCGCGATCCGGTGCTGGCCATCTCGACGGCGGTTTCCGAGGATGGGGGCATCACCTGGCGGGAGGCCGAGCCCCCTGGGCTGTCACCCTGCACCGGCACGTCCTACAACAGCTACGGCGACCAGGATCTCGGCATCGGCGCCGACGACCGCCTGTATCTGGCATCGGTGCAGGGCGATTTCCTGCCCGAGGGGGAACCCCTCGTGATCGGGGCGGAATACTGGATGAACAGCGCGGTGGTGGTATCGACCTCCGACGACTTCGGCCTGACCTGGTCGCAGCCCCGGGTCGTCTCACCCCTGGGGGAATACCAGCACACCACGCTCATCGCCACCGACCCCGACAGCGCCGGCACCGCCCACGTCGCCTGGCATGTGCACCGGAACCCCAGCCAGCCGGAGGGGACCGAATCGCACTTGGAAGATGGTCACATCTATCTGGCATCGACCACGGACGGCGGCGCCTCCTGGAGCCGACCCGAACCGGTCATGGCGGCTCGGGGCGCACTAGATCTGGTGCGCTTCGCCGACGGCGAACTACTGGCCGCGGCACTTAAAGGCGAGGACCCGATCACGGCGGCCACCGTGTTCAGCCGCCGCACCGCGGACGGCTGGACCGCACCGCAGCCGCTGCCGCTGCAGTCGAACACCGGCGCGTTCATGCATCCCGAAGGGGAAATGGTGCTCGCCATCGACGCGCCGCTGTACCTGGACTCGGACGGCACCCTGCATCTGGTTGCATCGACCTACGATCCCGAAACCAACCGGGGAGCGGTGGCCGTTGCTTCGTCAGCGGACCGCGGCGTGACCTGGAGTGCGCCATCGACCGTGGCCGAGGTGGATGGGCCAGCATGGAATGCGGCCGTTGGCGCCGCACCCGATGGGGCGATCGGCGTCTTCTGGTACGACGCCCGCGACGATGTGCCTGGCGATGGCCGCATTACGACGAGGGCCCGCTTTGCGGCGTCCGTGGACGATGGCGCAAGCTGGACGGAAACGGCGCTGTCACAGCCGTTCGACCTTGCCAAGGGACCCCGGCCGCATGTGCTTCTTTATCTGGGCAACTATTTCGAGGTCAAGCCCACCGGCCCCGGCGCCTTCGCTGTCGCCTATGCGGTGACCCCGCCCCTGTCCGAGGGAGCGGCCGATTTGCACTTCGTCAACGTGTCCATCCATCGCACCAGCTACCGTTCAAGTCCTTGAGCCGAGTCTCCCCAAGCCGCTATGGTGGGCGTGCCTAAGCTAAGGGATCACCCCCCATGAACGCGGAACCTGCAAGCGCAGCCATCTCGGCGCGCGCCACTGAACTGCTCGCCGATGCAATCGTGTGGGACAACCATGCCTGCATGCCGGTGCGGCCCGGGGATGTCGAATTCCTCGACCAGCTGGAACGGCACCGGCGCAGCGGCGCCTGTTTCGTCAGCCTTAACGTCTCCTTCGACCGGTTTCCCTGGCACTTCGGCTTCAAGATGCTGGCCACCTTCCGCAGCTGGATCAAGCGGCACCCCGAGCGGTACCTGCTGGTGAACGAGGTCGGCGACATCCATCGCGCCAAGCGGGAGGGAAAGCTGGGCGTCGCCTTCGACCTCGAAGGGGCGGTGGCGGTGGACGACCTGCCCGAGCTGGTCGAACCCTATTACGCCCTCGGGGTCCGCTGGATGCTGATCGCCTACAACCTCAACAACCGCGTCGGCGGCGGCTGCCAGGACGACGATGCGGGGCTCACCGAGTTCGGGCGGCGCGTGATCGACGAGATGGCGCGGGTAGGCATGGTACTCTGCTGCACCCACACCGGTTACCGCACCGCCCGGGAAGCGATCGAGTATTCGAGCAATCCGGTGATCTTCTCGCACTCCAACCCGCGCGCGCTGTGGGATCACGAGCGCAACATCCCCGACGACCTGATCGTGGCTTGCGCCCAAAGCAGCGGCGTCATCAACGTTAACGGCATCGGCATATTCCTCGGCGACAACGACAACTCCACGGAGGCCATCGTCCGCCACATCGACTACGTCGCCTCCTTGGTGGGGCCGGATCACGTCGGGCTGGGGCTCGACTTCGTGTTCGATGCCTCGGAGCTCGACGATCTGGTCGAGAACAACCCGGAGCTGTTCCCGCCGGAGAAAGGCTATGGAAAGGGCCTGCGCATGGTGGAGCCGGAACGGATACCCGTGATCGCGGAGCGCCTGCTGCAACTCGGCTGGGACGACGAGGCGGTGCGCGGCCTGCTCGGCGGAAACAACCTGCGCGTTGCGGAGCAGGTGTGGCGTTGAGCACGGGCGCTTCGGTAGGGCGTGCTAAATGCTAATTGACGCCAACAATCACCTGGCGCTGGTCGCGCTGCTGTTCTCCATCGTGGGCCTGTGCAGCTGGGCGGAGCGCTTCTCCTGGGCGAGCCGGGTCTCCGCCCCGGTTCTGATCATCCTGGTTGCGCTGGTGCTCTCCAACCTCGGGCTGATTCCGCGCGAGGCGCCGAGCTATTCCTTCGTTTCCGAGTATTTCGTGATGGCGTCCATTCCGTTGCTGCTGTTCAAGGCGGACCTGCGCATGATTATTGCGGAAACGGGCCGCCTGCTGTTTGCGTTCCTGATCGCTGCCGGGGGCACGGTGCTGGGCGTCGTTGCCGCTTACCTGCTGGTGCCCGTGGGCGATGTGGGCGCCCAAGCCGCCGCGGTGATCACGGGCGGCTACACCGGGGGCGGCATGAACTTCGTGGCGGTCTCGAAGGTGGTTGGACTGGAGGACCCCACCCGCTTCGCGGTGGTGCTCGGGGCGGAAGCGAGCGTGGCGCTTTCGTACCTGATGCTGCTGTCGCTGATGCCCGCCTTCGCTTGGTTTGCGCGTTGGGATGCAGCCAAGGCGGCCCCGGGACTGCCGGCCACCCAATCTGAACAGAAAGCAACCGCCGACGGCCCCGACCTGACCCACATGGGGCTGGCGCTCGGGCTGAGCCTCGCCGTTTGCGCGGTCGGCGTCGGCCTGGCGAACTTGGCAGGACAATCGCGCTTCTCGATCCTCGCCATCACCCTCATCGCCATCGCCATAGCCAACTTGGCGCGCCGGCAGATGCAGGCGCTCAGGGGCGACTTCACGCTCGGGATGCTGCTGCTCTACGTCTTCTTCGGGGTGTTCGGCGCCGGCGTCGATCTGGTCTCCATGCTGCGCCAAGCGCCAATGCTCATGCTCTTCGCCCTGGTGATCATCGTGGTGCATGCCGCCGTCGCCTTCGGCCTCGGACGCCTGCTCGGCTTCAGCGCGCGGGAAGTGGCCATCGCCTCCAACGCCTGCGTGCTCGGCCCACCCACCGCGGCGGCCCTCGCGGCGCGTTCCGGATGGCATGAGCTGGTCACCCCTGGAATCCTGTGCGGAATTTTCGGTTACCTGATCGGCAACTTTCTCGGCGCGGCGGTGTTCGAGTTGCTCCGGTAAGGCGCCCCGCTAGCCTGCAAGTGCCATGTGAGGGTACCCCCGTCGGCCTGCGTCCTTGTCTGCATCGTCCCGACGGAAGCCCGAACCGCCATGCATCGCCGCGACCTGCTGACTTCGACCCTGGCCGGGTCGGCCGCCCTCGCGTTCGCGCCCCGAGCGTTCGCCGGGGGCAATCGCGACTGGGCTGCCATGGCCCGTCGGGACCTCAAGCCGATTCAGCCCAATCTCGCCAACGTTTACGCCACTGGCCGCAGCACGATGGCATCGAGCGACCATCCTTACGCCACGGAAGCGGCCCTGTGGGCGCTCGAGCGCGGTGGCTCGGCAGCAGATGCGTACATGACGGCAGCCATCGCCCAGTGCGTTCTGGAGCCCACCATGACCACCCTGGGCGGCGGCTTCGGCATGGCGTTCTGGGAAGCGGAATCGCGGCAGCTTGCCCAGGGGGGCGGCTTCTTCGCCTTTCCGAGCGGCGCCCCGCCCGGCGAACCCTACGACGAACGCAAGTCCTGGACCGCCTGGGGCGCCATGGTGCCTGGCTTCGTGCGTGGGCTTCAGGTCTGCCATGCGGCCTGGGGCAAGCTGCCCTGGCAGGACCTTTTCGAACCGGCCATCGTCTTTGCGGAAGAGGGCTTCGTCCTCGACCACCTGCTGTGGGGCTACGCCAAGGCGACCCGCAAGATGATCGGCCGCTTTCCCGGCCCCGGCCGCGATGCCTGGTTCCGGGACGGCTACATGCTCGGCGTCGGCGATGCGCTCCGGCAGCCGGCGCTGGCAGCGACCCTGAAGGCGCTGCGGGACGAAGGGCCGGACTACTTCTACACCGGGCCGTTCGCCCGGGAACTTGCGTCACAAGTCCAGCGCCGCGGCGGGGGCATCACCGAAGACGACCTGAAGAACTTCGACCAAGCCTACGTCTCACCGCCCTGGAAGCCGGGCGAGGACGGCGGAACGCCCTACCGGGGATACGAGGTGGCGCCCGTTTCCGGCGCCCTCTTCCAGCTGGGGCTGCGCATCTGCGAAGCCGCGGACCTGAGGGAGCTGGGCCGCCCGACGGAATCGGTCGAGGCGCTGCACACTCAGGTGCGACTGGCCCAGGAACTCTGGATACGCGGCCGGGACCTCACCCCGGAAAACCAAGCGGAGTTCGTCTCCGAACAGCACGCCGCCGAGGTGCTGGAAGCGATCCGCAAGGGGCCGCCGCGCCCGTTCCGGGGCTTTTCCGCGGCGACCTGCGCACTGACCATCGTCGATGCGGACGGCAACGTGGCGGCGGGCACCCATTCGAGTTCCTCGGAGCCGTTCGGCACGGGCATCAATGTCGGCGGCGTCATCCTCAACCGTGCCACCTTCATCCGCAAATTTACCGACATGCCCAAGGGCTTCTCGACCCAGCTCTGGCTGTTTCGGGACGGCCAGCCCGCGTTGGCCATGGCGACGCCGAGCCGCTCGCTCATGGAATGCCTGCTGCAGGGCGCGGCGAACACTATCGAATACGGCATGTCCCTCACCGACGCCGTGTCCGCGCCCCGGTTCGGCCATCCGCATCCGGGGATGACCGCCATTGAGATCGAAGGGGACTTCAGCGAGGAGGTGCTGACCGCGCTGGCGGCCAAGGGACACGACCTCTACCGCGTCTCGCCGAAGGACATGAACATGGGCAGCATCCACGGTGTGCGCGTGGGCCAAGACGGCATGATCGAGGGCGTTGCGGACCCGCGGCGGCGGGGTCTCGCCAAGGGCGCCTGATACGTCAGTACGCGAGAGCGCGGCCGTTCGAGTACGCGTGGGACGCGGCCATGAGATCGCCGGTGTCGGGATCCCGGCTGATGCCGGCCCACAGGCCTTGGGTGTAGCGGCGCTGTTCGGCGGGCAGCTGTTCCACCGGCAGGCCGCTGGCCTCAAGCACCGCCTCGTCGAACTCCCCCTCCATGACCCGGACCACCCACTTGGGCACGGCTTCGGCGGACGCCTCGTCGAGGACCGGCCTCGGCAGGAAGAACGCCGGGGCATCCACCGCCTCCTTGACGTTCATGCCGAAGTGAATGGTGCCGAACAGGGACTGGAACGTCTGCTGGTGCAGGCCCGTGGCCATGGAAGCGAACGCGACCACCGGGCGCCCGTTCCGGGTGAGGATGCCCACCTCGATCGGATCCGCCACCCGACCGCCGGGGCCAGCGGCGGCCACCATGGCTTTCTGGTTGACGGCCGGGTCGCCGATGGAGATGCCGTCGACGATGATCCCGGTCGCGCCCCACACCACGCAGTTGATGGAGTGGGTGACGGCGGTCATGTTGCCCCACCGGTCGACGGCGATCACGGTGTCGGAATGGGACGGGGGCGTCTCGGCGTACTGGGCCGGCAGCGCGCCTTCCTCCATGCGCGACCACAGGGCCGCCGCGGTTTGCGGCCGGATGCGGCTCGCGTGGCTGAGATCGAGCCCCGGATAGAGCAGTTCCTGGGTTTCCGGCGGCAGCATCGACAGCATCATGTTGAAGGTGAGGTTCGATGCGCGGCGCAGGGATTCGCCGTTCGTGGACCAATGGCCGAGGGACGCAATGCCCGCCGCCTCGCCGAGGTGCAGCGCCTCGATCATGTTGACGCCGCCGAAGGACGGCAGGCCGTTCGCGTGCATCCGGTAATCCCCCACGTCCGCCTCCAGGGGCGGGCTCCAAATCACCTCGTAGGCCGCGAGGTCCTCCAGCGACATGCTGCCGCCGTCCGCCCGCACCGCCGCCACGGCGCGTTCCGCCCACGGACCGGTGTACATGTAGTCGGCGCCTTGGTCCGCGATGGCCGTGAGGGTGCGCGCCAGGGCTGGCTGGCGGAAAGTCTGCCCTGCCACGAGCCACCCGCCGTCCGCGTTGGTGAATAGGGCCTTCGATTCCGGCAGGCGCGACAGCGTGTGCTTGCGCGGCTCAAGGTAGCTGACCAGCCGGGAGTTGAACGGTATCCCGGCCTCGGCAAAATGGATCGCCGGTGCGAAGAGGTGCGGGAAGTCCAGCTTGCCATAGCGGCCATGCGCCGCCTCCACGGCCTTCATGAAGCCGCCCACCAGCGCGGTGCGCCCGCTCGGTTCGTCGGAGCCGTACAGCTCTTCTTCCGAACCCATGCCGATGGTGCCGGGAATCGACATCGGATCGTCCTCGCCGAGCACCGCGTTCCAGCCCGCGTTGAGCGAGACGATCTCGTCGGCCGCGGCGTCGTAATGCACCATGGTCATGATGCCGAAGTAGCTGATCACCGCCCCGGCGCCCAGGGCCACTTGGGTGAGCGCGGTGGTCATGGCGGCATCGACCGACGACCCGCCCTGGCGCAGGGCTTCGAGCCCCGCCCGCTGGGCGAGGGGGTGGTAGCTGCCGGTGATGGCGCCCTGGGTGCCCTCGGCCAAGGGATTGCCGGGGAAGTAGACGTCCTCCATCGCTAGGTACGCTTCCCATTCCCCTGGCGGCCAGCTGCCGGGAGACAGGTCGACCGCGGGCGCTTCGGACGATGCGACTGCCGCGGACTCGGCCGCGGGCGCGGGCTCGGGCGGGGTCGGTTCCTCCGCGCAGCCGCCGGCCAGCGCGGCGATCAGCAGCGCCCAGGCCAGATGCCGAAACCGCATCATCCGCACACCTCGGCGAATACCCGCAGGAAGTTCTCGCCGAGGATTCCCCGTACCGCCTCGTCGGAGTGGCCGCGGGCGACCAGGCCCCGGGTGAAGTTGACGAAGTCCCTCGCATCGTCGTAGCCGACCAGGTTCTGGCGAATGGTGATGCCGTGCTCCGGGCGGAATCCCAGCGCTTCCGTGTTGCGTCCGATGGTGTCCTCCGCGATCCCATGGCTGAGCATGAAGGGCCAGTCGGTGCCGATGCCGACGTGCTCCCAGCCGACCACGCCGACGATGTGGTCGATGTGATCGAGCATGACGTCAACGGTCGCCTTGTCCTTGGGCGGCGCCAGGAAGAAGGGCACCGCATAGACGCCGATCAGTCCGCCGGTGTCGGCGATGGCCTTCAGCTCCTCGTCGGACTTGGCCCGGTCGTGCATGTACACGCCCTCGGCGCTCGTGTGGTTGGCCGTGACCGGCGCCTTCGAGAACGCGCAGGCATCGAGGGTGGTGCGCCGTCCGCAGTGGGAGGTGTCGATGATGAGCCCGATGTCGTTCATCTTCTCGACCACCTCGATGCCGTAGTGGCTTAAGCCCGCGTTGGTGCGATCGGTGCAGCCGGCGCCGACAAAGTCTTGCCGGTTGTAGGTGAGCATGACCGAGCGGGTGCCCAGTGCCTTGGCCCGGTCGAACTGCTCGAGTTCCCTAGGCAGGCCTTCCAGGCCCGGCTGCGCGAACCCGTAGGTGACGTAATCGCCCGCTTCGTGGGCGGTGCGGAAATCGGCGGCCGTAGCCGCAAAGTCCATCCAAGGAATGGACTGAACCTGTTCGTTCAGGCGCTCAATGGGTTCGAGCGAACGCTCGCTCACGCCGCCCATGGCGAAGCTGGCGGCGCTGTGGCCCTTGCAGAAGACCTGCAGCGCATCGGACGCGCCCGCCGCGGTCAGCGCATAGGGCAGCTCCATGCCTTCGAGGAACCGCTGCCAAGGATTCATGTCCGCCGGCAGGCGCTCTTCGACCACGTCCTCCGGCAGCCGATCGTAGAGCGCCGGCCCCCCGGGCCCCATGCTGCACATGTCGATGCTGATGCTGGTGCGATGCAACTCGGCCGCTCGCTGCTCCTGCTCCGCGCTCAGCCCAAACTCATAGTTTCCGGACACTTCGATTCTCCTTGAACTTAAGCCGCCCCAATGCCGGCAATCACAAGCGCGATTCCCGCAATTCGGCCAGGGCGCTTGAAACGTACTTCTCGACCATGCTCACCGAGACACCCATGCGTCCGGCGATGTCAGCATAGGAACACCCCTCCACCCGATGGCACAGGAACGCGCTCGCAGCCTTCTCGCTGACCCGGGCCAGGGCCCTGTCGAAAATCTCGGCCTGCTCGATCTGTTCGGCCCAAAGCGACGGGTCGTGTTCTTCGGCGTCCTTGAAACTGCCGTCGAAGGCGTCGAGGGAATCCATCTGGTCGAGCCTGCGCACGGCGCGCCGGCGCCACCGGTCGCGCAGCAGGTTGGCCGCCGCGGAGAACAGGAATCCCTTGCAGTTCGTGGGCGGTGCCCGATCCACTTGGCGGATCAGCCGAATGTAGAGTTCCTGCAGCAGATCATCGGCTTCGGTGTCGCCGACGGTGCGCTGGAAGAAGGCGCGCAATTGGCGGTGATAGGTCGTGTAACTCTCGGCAACGTAGTCGTTGCGCGGCGGCTGCGCCGCTGGGGCAGCGGTAGCCAGATTGTTCACATTGCCCTCCCCAGGAACCCAGTGAGAGCATGACCATACACCAATGTACGGAAACAGTACAACCCTGTATGGAGCCGTTTTCGGTACCGCTGCTTCCCGTTTGAGCTCAGTGCCGGCTCATGGTCCGGTCCACATGCGCCTCAAGCACCGGCAGGGGCATGGCGCCGGCGCCGAGGACCGCTGCGTGGAAGTTGCGGATGTCGAAGGCATCGCCCAGTTTCGCCTCCTGCGCGGCGCGGATCTCCCGGATCTTCTCGAGCCCCAGCTTGTAGGCCAGCGCCTGGGCAGGCATGTCGGTGGAGTAGCGCAGGGTTTCCGTGGCGGTCTCCTCCTCGCTCGAGAAGGTATTCGCCCGCATGTACGCCATCGCCTTCTCCCGCGGCCAGCCGAAGTGGTTCATGCCGGTATCCACCACCAGGCGGTTGGCGATGAAGGCATCGAAGAGCAGCCAGCCGTAGCGCTCGTAGGGATCGTCCAGAATGCCCATCTCCAGGGCGAGGCTGGCGGCGTAGTTGGCCCAGCCTTCGGTAAAGGCGGCATAGAACAGCGACGACAGCTTGCGCAGTTCCGTACTCGCCTCGCTCTCCCGCTGCAGGGCGATGTGGAAATGGTGGCCGGGAATCAGTTCGTGAAAGATGAGCGGCCCGGTCCAGACCATGGGGCGGCTTTCCAGTTTGGAGCCGTTGTAGCGGTAGTTGCCGCGCGGGCTTGCCGGGCTCGGCGGCTGATAGAAGCCGAAGGTCATGCCCGGCTCCGCTGCCGGGTCGAGGCGCTTGACCCCGTAGGGCGCCTCGGGCAACACCGAAAAGTAGTCCGGGATGTGCGGCTCCACTTCGCGGATGTAGGCCATGTAGCGCTCCTCCACCTCTTCGGGGGTCTTTGCGTAGAGGCGGGGGTCCTCGCGCATGCGGTCGTGAAACTCCTCTGCCGTACCCTCGAATTCCAGCTCGTTCCGGATCGCCTGCATCTGTTGCTGTATGTCCGCCATGTAGGCGAGTCCGCGCTCGTGGATGTCCTCGGGGTCGAGGTCCATCGTGGTCTCCTGGCGGATGGCGAACCGGTAGGCCGCCGGGCCGCCCGGGTACTGGCCGAGGCCCACCGCTTCCGGCGCACGAGCGGCATAGTCATCGCCCATGTAGTCGAGTAGCGCATCGATGGACGGGATAACCTGTTCGGAGACGACCGACTCGATGCCCGCGCTCAGGGCAGCCTGTTGCTCGGCGGTAAGCCCCGAAAGCCGCTCGGGAGCAACCGCCGCCAGGTTGCCGATTCCCGCGCGCAAGGCCTCGAACACCGTCCTGGCCCCGGGAATAGCGGGCTTCGGCAGCAGGATGCCCCGCTCTTCCTGGCCTTTGAGCCGGGTCAGGTCATCGGTCACGTAACGGGCGAGATTGCGCAGCAGGCCCAGGTAGGCTTCGCCATCCGCTTCCGTTTCGAAGCGGTAGGTCCCCAGCGCCGACGGCAGCACCGAACTGAAGACGGTCCCAGCGGCATAGGGCGTGACGTTGAACTTGTGCCAGAAGTGGGCCGGATATTCGGTGGCGGACTGCAGTACGCTTTCCAGGATCGCGTAGGTGATCCGGTCGTCGTGGCTGAGCTGCGACGCATCGATGGCATGCAGTTCCTCGAGCGCGGCCCCGGCGCTCGCCGCCTCGGCTTCGACGTAGGCGAAGCTGTTGTCTCCAAGCGACTCGATGCGCCGCCCTTCGAGCAGTTGCAGATAGGGCGAGGCATCGACCATCTTCGCCATGGTGCGGTCGGCGATGGCCAGCAGGGCAGCCGAACCGCGCTCCACGGCCTCCGAATCGGGAGCCGTCCCTTCCGGCGCCGCCTGCGGCCCGGCATCCGGCGCGTCGCCCGTCTCCGCACAGCCCGCCAGCACACAAGCCCCCAGTATCGCCAGCGCCACCAGCGCATGGCTTCGCAGCAAATCAGTCATTGTTTCTCCAGCCTACATCCGTGAGCGGTAATCGTCCGCGCAATGCCGGTGTCGGGGATGCGACAAGGCAGTCCCGACACCGGCCGCGGTGTCAGAACGGGTGGACGCACGACCGACCGACGAACCCCAACCGGCAGACCGCAATCAGAAGCCGAGCCGCAGGTTCAACCCGACCGTGCGTGGCCGCAGGCGCGTGGCCAAGTCCTCGAAACCGGGCTGAATGGCGCCGCCGGTGACCTTGCCGTCCTCGTCGAACAGGTTGTTCACGAAGGCGTAGACGCCCCAGTGGTCCCTCTCCACTCCCACGCGCACCGAACCCTGGGTGATCTTGTCGCTCTCGGTGGTCACCGAGCCGAAGTTCAGGCTCCGCTCCGTGGTGTGGTCGAGACGCAGATAGACGGTGCCCTGCAGGCCGCTCGAGCCGAGCGCCCTGCGGTACGATGCCGAAGCGGACACCGTCCACTCGGGGAACAACTGCACCCGCTGCCCGTCGGCGACCACCACGCCGCCGACATCGGTCACGGTCTCGCCGTACTTGGAGTCGCTGTAGCTTCCGTTCAAGGTCATCTCAAGGCCCTCCACGGGCGCGACGGTGAGGCCGAAATCGATGCCCTTGGCCTTGACCTTGCCGGCGTTGGTGATGGCGCCGAGCGCCGCCGGAATCACGCTGATCACCGTCTGCAGGTTGTCCCAGTCGATGAGGTAGCCCGCCGTCTCGACGACCACGCGCCCGTCCGCCAGACGGGCCTTGGCGCCGATCTCGTAGCTCCAGGCCGTCTCCGGCTCCGCGCCGTTGCCGATGTCGAGGCCCACCTGCTCGGCGATGAACAGCGAGATGCCCGGCTGCAGGAAGCCGCTGCGGAACCCCTTGGCGACGTTGGCGTAGATCAGCCAGTCGTCGGTGGCCGCCGCGCCCTCCTCGGCAAGTGCGGCGGGCATGGATAGGGTGAACGGCAATGCCGTCAGCACGGAGAGTAGAGCGGTCTTTCCCAATGTCATGCTTCCTTCCTCCTTCGAAATTGCATCAAATCCCAGCGTAGACGCTATACCAGACGCATTTCCGCCCCCCCAATGCGTGAGTACCCCGTGCTGCGGACCAACCGATGCCGCTGCGTCCAAAGGTCCATGACTGAAGCAACGAACCAGCCGTCCGCCGTCCAGCCGAAGATGGCGGTGTCCGGCGGATACCGGAACTACGTGCTGTTCATGCTGGCCGTGGTGGCCTTCTTCAACTACCTCGACCGCATGGTGCTGTCGATGCTGGTGGAGCCCATCAAGGCGGACCTCGGCTTCAGCGACGGGCAACTCGGCCTGCTCACCGGCTTCGCCTTCGCGCTCTTCTACGCCACGTTCGGCATTCCCATCGCCCGGCTGGCCGATACTCGGTCGCGGGTGACGATCCTGTCGGTGTGCATGGCGCTGTGGAGTGCCATGACCGCCGTCTGCGGGCTGGCGCAGAACTTTGCGCACATGCTGCTCGCCCGAGTGGGCGTCGGCGTCGGCGAAGCCGGATGCGTGCCCTCAAGCCACAGCCTGCTGACCGACTACGTGCCCGCCGAGAAGCGGGCGCTGGCGCTGGGCATCTTTCAGACCGGCGGGGCCATCGGCATCATGGTCGGGCTGATCGCCGCCGGCTGGCTGGCCGACCGGTACGGATGGCGCGCCGCCTTCTTCATTGTCGGCATTCCGGGCGTCGTGCTGGCCATCGTCGCCAAGCTCACGGTCAAGGATCCGCCCCGGGGCAACTTCTCCCCGGCGCCGGAACCCGGGGCGCAGTCGTTCAAGGCGGCGGTTTTCGGTCTTTTCCGCCGCAGAACCTTTGTCCACATCGTAATTGCTTATTCCCTGGGGCTGTTCGGCGTGTACGGCATCGGCCAGTGGATTCCCGCCTTCTTCGTGCGGGTGCATGAGATGACGCTCACCGAGGTGGGCTGGGGAGTGGGCATCGCGAGCGGACTTGGCGGCGCGGTCGGCACCTTTCTCGGCTCCGTGCTCGCGCCGCGCTACATCACCCGGGACCGCCGCTGGGAGGTCTGGTGGCCGGCCTGGGCGTACCTGTTCTGCATACCCGTTTATGCGGTCGCCTTCATCACCGACAACATCGCGTTCGCCCTTGCGCTGGTCTTCGTCAGTTCGCTGGTGGCCGGTTCAAGCATCCCGCCGGGCATGGCCAGCGTGCAGTCGGTGGCGGAACCGCACCAGCGGGCCACGGCGGTGGCAATCGTGATGTTCTGCTCCGCCATCCTCGGCCAAGGCCTCGGACCCACGGCCATCGGCTTCACCTCCGACTTCCTCACGCCCACCCTCGGCAGCGACGGGCTGCGCTGGGCGCTGGTGATGTCGCTGGCGCTGTTCGCCTGGTCCTGGGCGCACTTCATGATCGCGGCGCGAACGGTCGAGCGGGACCGAATCTCTTAGGGCCTGGTAACAGGCCCCAACCGCCGCTCCCTGAAGAGAATCAGCCGCAGACCGCTTCGAACACCCCCATGAAGTTCTCGCCGAGGATGCCGGCGATCTGCTCGTCGTCGTAGCCGCGGGCCACCAGGCCCCGGGTGATGTTGGGCATGTCCCGGTAGTCCTGGAAGCCGCGCAACGTCTGGGTGGTGGAGACGTTGTCCTCCGGGCGGAAGCCGATTTCATCGACGATGGCGCCGAGGGTCGCTTCTATGATGTCCTCGGGCGCCTGCATCGGCCAGTCGGTGCCGATGCCGACGTGCTGCCAACCGATGCGCTCGTTGATGTAGTCGATGTGGTCGAGCACCGCCTCCACGGTCGCCTCCGGGTCCGCGGAGAGGAAAAAGGGCACCGTGACCACGCCGACCAGGCCGCCGGTTGCCGCGATGGCATCGAGTTCCTCGTCGCTCTTGCCCCGGGCGTGGCCGTAAACGCCCTGGGCGCAGGTGTGGTTGGCGAGCACCGGGGTTTGCGAAGCGCGGCAGCCGTCCAAGGTGGTCTGCCTGCCGCAATGGGAGGTGTCCACGACGATGCCGAGTTCGTTGCAGCGCTCCACCACCTGCTGGCCGTAGCGGGATAGGCCGGCATCCGTGGGCTCGGTGCAGCCGGCCCCGACGTAGTCCTGGCGGTTGTAGGTGAGCATCAGCACCCGCAAGCCCTCGTCGTAGGCGCGGTTCACATCGTCTATGTCCTGGGAGAGGCCATACACCGGCTGGCAATAGCCGTACATGGCAACCGCGCCCTCCGCTTTGGCGGCGCGGACCTGGGCCGCGGTGGTGCATTTGCGCAGCCAGCCCAGGCTCCACAGGAGCTCGACCATCTCTTCGTACCCGCTCGACGCCTCGATGACGTGCGGCGCACCCATGAGCACCCCAAAGACGCCGAGATCCACGCCGCTCTGCCGCCACCAGCGGCGAATCTCGTCGGATTGCCCGGTGGCCGCCAGGCGGTAGGGCGCGGCGATCGCCTGGCCGACGCCGGACAGGCCCTCCCCCACATCACCGAGCGCCTGCTTCAGGAGCCGGGGATCGTAGGTCTTGAAGATGTTGGCGCCGCCCGGATGCTGGTGTACCAAGTCGGCGATTAAGCACTCCTCGTGCAACCGCGCGGCGCGCGCCTCCTGCTCGTCGTCCAGGCCGAAATCCCATTGTCCGGGTAGCGCTTGGTCAGTCATGATCGTCTCCTTGGTCGTTGCGCATTCGATAGGCCGGCGGCTCCTGCCCGTGCAGGTGCTCCACGAAGTAGTTCCACATGCGCCGCAGGAAGTGCCGGCCCACCCGAAGCATTTCATCAAGGGACGCAACCGCCCGTTACCGCCTCAGTGGCGCGCATCACCCATCCTGACCGGCATGGCATACGACCAGCAGCGATTCCGGTGTATGCTACTCGGCATGGAGGAACTGCCACTTGGCGAAAGGCTGGACCGCGTGAGCGGCGCCGCGAGCCGCGAAGCAGCACGTTTCGTACCCCAAGAGGACCGGGGCGAGGCGATCTATCGCGCCTGCTTGGGCGCATGCCAAATTCTGGATACCCGGCCCGACGGGGACCGCCTGCGGCTGCAACAGGAGCCGCCCGCCCCGGACTACCCGGACATCTGGGCGCGGCTTAACCGTCGATGGCGCGAATCAAACGGCCCCTGACTCCTCCTGAACTGGCCGTGGAGGTGTCCGAGTGCCTGGCCAGCGCTGGAATCCAGCATGCTGTCGGCGGTGCAATCGCGTTGGGCTTCCACGCCTAACCACGTTGGAGTCCCTGTTGGCCGACTGATGCGTTGCCGACGGCGGTCGTCACGCATCATTCACTCCTTGCGCTTGCTTCATGCCGGCAAGTCAAACTGAGCCACTACCGGATGAGCTTGTGATCCTGTTGGCCGGCGGGGCGAAGAAACGGCAGCAGCGTGACATCGGTGGAGCGGTTGAAAACTGGAATGCCTACAAGCGGGAGAAAAGAAGTGCCAATCAAGGATCATAAGGCGAGTGAATTCCTGCAAACGCCGGAAGACATCGCGGCCTATCTGAACGCCACCATTGAGGAGATGGACGACCCGAGACTGCTCATGAAGGCGTTTCGCAACATTGCCGAAGCCCAGGGCGGCGTGTCCGAGCTCTCGCGGCGCGCGAAGGTGGACCGGGTCGCGCTGTCGCGGGCGTTGTCCGGCCGCAGGCATCCACGCCTCGACACGCTCGCAAAAGTGGCGAATGCCTGTGGGGTAAAGCTCCAGTTCTCCGCGTAGACAAGGAACAAGTACACAGAAAAAGAACTGAGACACACAAATAGGGGTTCCGGCGGCCAGTTCGAGGGCGGGACGCCCTCGCTCCGGGGAGCCTTCAGCTTATCTACGGAAAGTCCGCTCGACATCAGCGAAAAGCCAAAACGAGAATTGCTGAACGCTTTCGCCTCACCTGTTCCGCCGGTGAGAAATCGCCTCAGTTGTGGTCTGCGCGCCCGTGCCGCGTCTGTGTCCACGCAACCACAGCCAGGAAAAACACCCATGCCAAAGTACCGCACCTGCCTTCGCCGGGCGCTGCTCCTTGTGGCGGCCCTCGGCCTGTCCGCCGCCGCCCTGGCCAGCGACCTGCCGGAACCGCAATACACCGAGTGGAGCTGGGAGAAGGAGATTTTCGTGCCCATGCGCGACGGCACCCGGCTCTCCACCGACGTGCTGCTGCCGGAGGGAGCCGAGGGCAAGCTGCCCACGGTGCTGGTGCGCACGCCCTACCACAAGGAGAACACCCACTGGGCGCTGTTCGGCCCTTGGGACCGCATGTTCCTTGAGCAGGGCTACGCGGTGGTGATCATGAACGAGCGTGGGCGGCACTTCTCGGAGGGGCACTACGAGAACTACCTGGAGGGCGCGCGCCACGACGGCTACGACTCCGTTGAGTGGATCGTCAACCAGCCTTGGTCCAACGGCAAGGTGGGCACCTTCGGGTGCTCGTCGTCCGGCGAGCATCAATGGGCCATGGCCTCCACCAACCACCCCGGCCACGCCGCCATGCTGCCACTGGCATCCGGCACCGCCGTTGGCGACATTCCGGGCAACGACACCCGCGGCGCCATCTACCGGGGCGGCATCCCCATGGTCGGCCTGTGGGCCTGGTGGTATCGCGACATGTCGCCGAGCGAGCGCCTGCTGCTGCCGCCCGGCACCACGCAGGAACAGCGCATCCGCCTGCGCGACACCTTTTCGCTGCAGCCCCAGACCCACTTCTATCCCCTGGCGAACGGCACCATCGACCAGTCCGGCATCAAGAACGCCATCGAGGAAACGCTGGACATGCTGCCCAGCAAGGACGTCATACGGGCAGTCGGCGGCGCCCTGACGCCCTTCGACAAATACGTCACCTGGGGGCCCGCCGACCAGCGCTGGGACGAGGTGGAACAGATCGGCGCCGGCGATGCGCCCCGGGTGCCGGCGCTGCACCACAACACCTGGCACGACGTGGGCGTGGGCGAGATGATCCGCCTGTTCGAATACCTGCAGTCCATGGACACGCCAAACCAGCACCTGATCATCGGCTCGGGCCCGCACTGCGCCGCCCTGCAGGAGGAAGCGATCATGGCCGACCTGCGTTTCGGCGACCTGCACGTGGGCGATGCCCGCTACGGCGGCAGCGACCGGGGCTATGCGAAGCTGTTCCTCGACTGGTACGGCCACTGGCTGAAGGGCGAGGACAATGGCATCACCGACATGCCCAAGGTCCAGCTGCACGTGAAGGGCAAGGGCTGGATCACCGGCGATGTGTGGCCGCTCGAGGAAACAGTGTTCACCACCTACTACCTCGATAGCGACGGCCGCGCCGAAAGCCGCCTGGCGAGCGGCACGCTGTCCACCGGCAAGCCGGACGGCGCCGCGATGGACACATGGGTGTACGACCCCTCGCTGCCAGTGCCGTCCCGGGGCGGCGGCTGCTGCGGCGATGCGATGGCGCTGGACCAGAGCGACATCGAAATCCGTTCCGACGTGCTCACCTACACGACTTCGGTGCTCGACGAGGGCGTGACCATCGTCGGCCCCATAGACGTGGTGCTGTACGTCTCCTCCTCGGCAAAAGACACCGACTTCACGGTGAAGCTGGTGGACGTCTACCCGGACGGCACGGCCATCAATCTAATGGACGACGCCATCCGCGCCCGGTACCGCGAGGGATTCGACCAACAGGTGTTCATGGAGCCCGGCGGCATCTACAAGGTGCGCCTCACCAACCTGGTCACCGCCAACCACTTCCCGGCCGGGCACCGCATCCGCATCGAGGTGGCCTCAAGCAATTTCCCGGTGCTCGAACGCAACCTGAACACCGGCGGCAGCAACTACGACGAAACCGAGTGGGTGGTGGCCGAGAACAGCCTGCACCACACGCCCGAGCACCCGTCGCACATCGTGTTGCCGGTGTTGCCGGAGTAGCGGGAAACTAGGCTCCTCAGGATCATTCGGGCTGCGTAAAGAACGCAGCGAAGAAGGCGCTTGCATCCGGGTTGCCGCCGAGTTCCAAGTAGGCACGGCGGAAATCGTCGCGCGAAATGGCCGGGTTTTCGTCCAGGAAGCTGGATACGGCCGCCGTGTCGGTGCCGTGCTCGCGCAGGTCGCGGGCGCCTTGGATGAATGCCTCGCTGTCCCAGTCGTCCCGGGTGGCGGCCAGGTCGGGGTTTTGCAGGGCGCCGTCGGCCGCCCGCTGAATCTGGTCGTCGGATACCGGTGTGGGGATGGCTATCGCGTAGTTGAAGGCGGCGGTGAACAGCACGCCGCGCACGTAGGAGACCTTTTTCGCCCAGTCGGCGCCGGAGCCGCGCTCGACGACCGCGGGCACGGTGGAATCGTGGAGCAGCCAGTTCTCGATGAAGTTGCGGACCATCGTGATGTCCGGAACGATGTCCGGCACCGCCCAGTTGTTGGTCGCGTAGACCACGGCGGTATCGAAGTTGGGCCAAGCGATGCTCCAGTTGTGCCAGCCGTACATGTGGGCGCCGCCGTGCTGGATGTTGTAGGCGGGCTCGCCCACCTTGTCGAGCATCCAGGCGAGGCCCATCTGCATGCCGCCCATGCCCTCGGCCTGGGGGGTGAGCGCCTGTTCGACGGTTTCGGGTTGCAGAATGCGCGCGCCCTGGTACTCGCCGCCGTTCAGGAACGCCAGGAAGAAGCGCACGAAGTCGCCGGGCGTGGCGACGAAGCCGCCCGCCGGAAACTCGCCGAAATAGACCGCCGGGGTCGGGATCCAGACCGAGCCCATGGGCATGTAGCCGGTGGACCTGCGCTCCCAGATGTCCGGGCGGATGTGCTCGGCGTCCTGCACCGGCGGATACTGGGAGTGGCGCATGCCGAGCGGCTCCATTAAGTGCTTCTCGACGTAGTCCGAAAACGAAAGCCCCTCCGGGTTGTTTTCCTCGACGATGAGCCCGAGCGTGCCCATGCCGAGGTTCGAGTACATGAACGTCTCGCCCGCCTCGGCAAACCAGCGGGGCAGGACGTCGCCGCCGGAAATGGGCACGAGGTCGCGGCCGTACTCCGCCTCGATCGCCCCGCGCAGCGGCGGGGGCCGCTCGAACAGGCTGAGCGCCGCATCCGCGGACAGGCCCGGGCGGTGGATCAATAGGTCGCGCACGGTAATGTCGCGCCCGCCCAGAGGGTTCTGCACCGCAAAGGGCAGGTAGTCGTTGATCGGCCCGTCGAGGTCGAGCGCGCCGTCCTCGACCAGCTTCATGATCGCCATGCCGGTGTAGAGCTTGCCCATCGACCCGGAATTGAACACGGTCTCCGGCGTCATCGGCTTGCGCTGGCCGAGATCCGCATAGCCGAAACCGGCCTCCCAAACAACTTCCCCCCGGCGCGCAAGGGCGATGTTCAGCCCCGGCGAACCATAAGCGCGCATGACCATCGGGATGAAGGCGCGCAGGGCGTTGACGAGCCTCAGGTCCTGCTCGTTGTCCGTCCGCAGGTTCTCGCTCACCGGAATGTCACGCCGCGGCGGCGCCTGTTCGGCTTGCTGCGGCAGTGCCGCTGGTGACGTCACTTCCGGGCTTTGCCCAGCTTCATCGGTTTGCGGCGTACAGGCTCCCAGAGCGAGCGCCAGGAGTACGCCGACCAAAACTGCGGCTCGATCAAACATGTCTTTTTCCCTCAGTTTTCCTGGCCCAGCGCCCAGCCGTCGAAGTAGGGCGAAACCGCGCCGCGCCGGATGCCCGTTTGCGGATCGACGTGGATGCCGACCCAGTATCCGCGCCAGCCGGCAGCGGCCTCGGGCGACAGCTCCTGCATGGGCTGTTGCATGGCGCGAACCTTGGCGAGCAGGTCAGCGTCGAAGGCGCCCTCCTCGACCGCTTGGGCCGCGGGGTTCTCGGCATTGGCGCCCATCGCCCGGTCGACACCGCCGCCCATCGGCCGCAGCACCTGGGGGCTCTCGGCGGCGGCTTTGGGATCGAGGCCGTATTCCAAAACGTTGACGATGGCTTGGAAGGTCTGTTCGTGTACGCCCATGCCGATGCTAGAGGACACGAGCACCGGCTTGCCGCTTTTGGTGATCAACACCGGGTTGGTCTCGACCGGCAGCCGTCTGCCCGGGCCGGCGCGGGCGATCTTGGTCTGCTGGTACTTGCCCGAATCGGCGATCGCCACGCCGTCGACGAAGATTCCGGTGGTGCCCCAGAGCGCCGTGTTGATGGTGTGCAGAAGTGCCGCGGCATTGCCCTCGGCATCCACCGCCACCACCGCATCGGAGTGATTGCCGGAAGACGAGTCTGGTTGCCATTCATACGCCGCGATGTTGAGTTGATCCCAGCCATCGGTCTGCATCGCCTGCCATAGCTTTTTCGCCGCTGCCTTGGTGGTGCGTTGCGGCGGTGCCGTCGCAATCCCCGGCGCATGCCGCTCGATCAGCGCCGTGGGGGTGACGTGATGGGTGAGCGAGGTGCCCATGATGTCCATCAGGCGGGCGATGCGGGTGAGCCGGAACAGGGCCTCCGGGGATTCGGTGTAGTGGCCGAGACTGCCGAGGTCGGCCTGCTCGACGAGATTTAGCGCCTCGACCATGTTGACGCCGCCGAGATTCGGCTGCGCGGTGGCGTGGACGTCGTAGCCGCGGAAGGTGGAACGGAGCGGCGCCCGCCAGATCGGTTCGTAGCGCTTAAGGTCCTCGAGGGTCATCTTGCCGCCCTCGGACTGCACCGCAGCGACCAGCTTTTCGGCCCAGGGCCCTTGGTACATGTAGTCCGCCCCCTCGGCCGCCACCCGGCGCAAGGTGCGCGCCAGTTCCGGCTGGCTGAAGTGGTCGCCGCTGACGTACCAGCTGCCGTCCTCCTTCGTGAAAACGGCCTTGGTCCCGGGCCGCCGGGAAAGCACTTCCTTGCGCATCTCGATCATGCCCTCAAGCATGGGCAGCACCTCGAAGCCCTCCTCGGCAAAATAGATCGCCGGCCCGAACAGCGCCGCGAACGGCAGCTTGCCAAAGCGCCCGTGGGCCGCCTCCAGCCCGGCCATGAACCCCGGCACCAGGGACGCGCGCCCGCTCGGCACGCCGTCGCCCGGTATCGAGAGCGGATCGTCCTCGCCCAGAACCGTGTTCCAGCCCCCGTTCAGGTGATGCACCTCGCCGGTGGCCGCCTCGAAGACCATCAGGTCCATGAAGCCCGCATGGCTGACGCAGCAACTCGCCCACAGTGTGATCTCCGCCAGCGCATGGGTCATCACCGCATCGACGGCGCTGCCGCCCCGGTTGAGCGCCTCAAGCCCCGCGCGGGCGGCCGCCGCGGCGGTGGTGCTGACGACGATCCCGGTTTTCGATTCCGCCAGCGGCTTCTCGGCCCCGAACAGGTTTTCAAAGCGTTGCAGTTCGCCCTCCGGCCAAGTTCGCGGCGACAGGTCAACCTCGTTCGCCAGCGCGAGGCTGGGGACGAAACACAACAGCAAGGCGGTCAGGCGCAGCATGCGGTTCTTCCTTGAAACGTGTTGCCCGGTAAGACGCATTCCATGGTGATGGCCCTCACCACATAGGACTACATCCTGTGCGAGTCCCCCCATCGGATCCCAGCAATTCTCACTTTGGCTTTTCGCTGATGTCGAGCGGAACGCCCCGGAGCGAGGGCGTCCCGCCCTCGATGGATTCCTCTGTTCAAATCGAGGGCAAGATGCCCTCGCTCCGGCATAGTAAGAATTGCTGATCAGATCCCGTACAGCCGCCAGGCCCCGATCGTCAGCACCGGCGCCACGAACAGGAAGATCCCGAACCAGGCCAGGGTGCCGTACCCCTGCGCGACCAGGGCGACGATGCCGAAGTTCGACAGCAGCAGGCTTGCCAGCACGGCGCCGGCGGCGATCAGCGCGTGCAGCCGCGGCGTGAGCGCGCGGCCGCGCCGCTCCAGCCACCAGGCATCGAGCCGCTCGTTGATGCCCTGCAGTATGCCGACGCCGGTCTGGGCGATGGTGACGAAAAGCACGATCACGTACACCGTCGCAGCTGCCGGCAGGGCCAGGCGCAGAATCGTCCAGTAGGTCGGCAGCGCCTGCTCCAGGATTTGCGGATAGCCCGCCATGAAGGTCAGGTGGCACAGCACCGCCGGCAGCGCGCCAAGCACCCCGCCAATCAGGCCGGCGCCCCAGGCCTGGGCTCGGGTTTCGATATGATCGGTGGCATAGAGCAGCACCGGGACGAGCATGGCGGTGTACAGGAAGAAGCGCACGCCGCTGCGCCACCAGCCGGATTCGAGCTCGACGACGGTGAACGCTCCGGCAATTTCCTCGCCCATGTGTACGAACACCAGCACCGTGTAAACGACCAGCAGCAGGCTCATCAACAGGCCCCAGGCGGTGAGGGTGCGCTCGATCCACTGCCGGCCGCTGTAGTTGAAGGTCACCACGATCAGCAGCATCAGGCCGACCCCCGCCACGAACGGAATGCCGAAACTGTCGTGCAGCACCTGTCCCGCCGCGGATCCGGCGACCGCCAGCACCAGCACGAAGGCGATGATCATCACCGCCTCGTAGAGCATCCAGCCGGGGCCGAGCAGCGACTTGATGAACAGGCGGTAGTCGCGCACCTCGAAGTGGCGCGCGTAGTCGAACGCGACCGCTAGGACCAGGCCGAACAGCACGCCTATCAGCGCGGTGTTGGCCAGCCCGCCCCAAGGGCCGGCGCTCGAGACGTATTCGACGACCTCCCGGCCGGTGCCGTAGCCGCCGCCGACGATCACCGACTGAAAGACGGCGCCGGGCACGATCCAAGCTTTGAACCACTTGATCATCGAGGGAACGCTATCGGGGCGATCGATCGCTCTCGATGATGGCGCGCATCGGGGCCACCAAGGAGCTCTTCGAGTCGCCCGCGAATTCCCGTAGCCTCTTCAAGCTCGGCAAGGACCTGCCAATTGGCACGGTGCCCGACATCTTCCATGGAACAATTTTTCCATCTTCAATGAAATCAACCGGTTGCGGAGGCCCTCTGTAACGCAAGGCCGACTGATCCCGAAGGTCAAATCGAGGGCAGGATGCCCTCGCTCCGGGGGATCTCGCGGTCGTGAACGCCCTCCCGTAATTTGAGCAACTCCCTCGAACTCGTGGAGGACAGTCCCCGATCTAAGGTTCTCCGGAGCGAGGGCATCCTGCCCTCGATTGGCGCGAAGCGCCATTTCTGCGCAAGGTGAATTCGCCTCGGTAGGGCGCTTGTTCCCTGCACGTCCGCAACTCCGCTCTCGGCGGGGCTGTTGGCTTCCATGCACTCCGCCAGCCGCTCGAAGAACACCCTGCCCCACCGCTCGCTATGCCATGCCGTGCGGATGCCATCCCGCCATTCCTTCGACGCAGTGTTGTCAGACATCGATGTCCTCAAAGTACACCAATGCCGGCATGTTGCGGCGCTGATGCACAATGCGCAGTATCACTGGCTCATCCCCCGCAGCCGCTATGCGCACGTAGAAGACGGCATGCCGTCGGTAGTTCACGGAGCACAGGCCGGCTGCAAACAGGCTCCGGTCGCGACCGCCGTCCGGATTGGCCGAAATGCCCTCGAAAGTACGCACGAGGCCCCGGTAATACGTCAGCCACTGGTCCCGGCCCCAGGTCTTGACCGTGTAGTGCCGAATTTCGTCCAGGTCCCGCAACGCCAGACCGGAAAGCTTGATGGACATGCCGCGCTGCTATTCGATACCCGCTTCCGGTTCATATGCCAAAGGATCGAAATCCTCGAATCCACCAGCCTCGGCCACACGCACCGCCTGCTCCAGTTCCGCCTTCAGCGCGTAGAACTGGCGGGCGCCGTCCCGTTCCATGAGCATCCTTATGCCGGCGCGCACGACCTCACTGAGATTCGCGTAGGCACCGGACCTGATCTGGCCGTGAACATAGCTCTGCATCTGATCCGTGAGGTGAACGTTTGGCATTCAGGCTACTCCAACTGTCCAATATTGGCAGATACTGACAGGATTACTCGCGCCAGTCAAAACGGCACGGAACCTGCGCCCTTCAAACCCGGCCTTTTGCTGAACAAGACCTCAAGTTCCAAACCCCAACTTCAATCCGCGCCCACCTCGTACCCCTCCGGCGGCCGCATCCCCAGCAGGTGGGTCACGAAATAGTCCCATTGCCGGCGCAGGAAGTAACCGGTCGCATCGCCCGGCCCGTGCGCCGCATTCGGCAATATCAGCAGGTCGAAGTCCTTGTTGGCCTTGATGAGCGCATCGACCACCGCATAAGTGTTGCCGGGATGCACGTTGTCGTCCAGCGCCCCGTGCACCAGGAACAGCTTGCCTTTCAGGTTGCCGGCGAGGTGCGCGTTCGAACCCGCCTCGTAGAAGGCATCGTCGGTATCGCCCTGGTAGCTCTCGCCCCAGATGGGCAGGTAGGTGCGCGGGTCGTGATTGCCCGCGCCAGACACCGCCACCTTGTAGAAGTCCGGATAGCTCAGTATGGCGTGGGTCGAGGCGTAGCCGCCGCCCGACCAGCCATAGATCCCCACCCGCTCACGGTCGATGTAGGGCCGCTCCGCCGCAAGCTGCTCGATGGCGGCGATGTGATCGTCGAGGCTGCCGGCGGCGCCGAGCAGGTTCACCCCCGGCGGAAAATGGAAGTCGCGGCTGCGCCCCGGCGTGCCGCGGCCATCGACGGTCATCACCACGAAGCCCAGCTCCGCCATGGATTGGGCGCCGAACCGGCTGAACAGCGAGCCCGCGAACTGGTGGGGTTCGCGCCAGATCTGGGGGCCGGGATAGATGGAGTCGATGAGGGGATAGGACCGCTCGGGGTCAAAGTCCGCGGGGAAGAACAAGGCGCCGTACAGGGTGGTCTCGCCGTCGGCGGCGGTCACGGTGAAGGGCTCCGGGGGGACGAAGCCGTCCGCCTCCAAGGGCGAGGGGTCGGCGGTTTCGAGCACCGCGACCAGTTCGCCCTCGTTGGTCAACAGCTCCGTGCGGCCAGAGTCGGTGGTCGTGCTCCAGCTTACGACCAGATGGCCGCCGCCGGGCGAGAAAGAAGAAGCGGCCCCGACCAAGGCCGTCACTGAGCCATGATTGCCGGGACTGGGCGTGATCCTCGCGAAGTCCGACCCGTCCACATCGACGCCGTAGATGAAGTGATGGTACGGATTGCCCTCGGCCTCGGCTTGCGAGCCGAGGAAATACAGGCGCCCCGCCTCCCGGTCCACGTGCATGATCGCTCCGACGTTCCAGTCCCCGGAAGTGATCTGGGCCACCTTGCCGTCGCCGTCCTTGCGGTAGAGGTGCCCGTAGCCGCCTTCGTCGGAGAACCAGACCAGCCCGCCGTCCGCGAAGTCCACCACCTGGGGCGGCAGCGGCGTGGCCAGACCGGGCGAGGACGTGCGTTCGCTTACGCGGTCCACTTCCATGCGGACCGCGCCGGTCTCCAGATCGACGCGATGGATCGAGAACCCGCGGGCGAACGGCTTGCGATGCACGAATCCGAACCCGCGGGCGTCCTCCCGCCACCAGACTTCCCCCGAGTCGGGGCCAGTAATGGCGGCGTAGGTGAGTTCGATGTCCGGGTAGTCGATGTCCGCGCGCTCACCGCTCGGGATGTCGAACACCACGAAGCGGCCCCGGGGCTTGACCGCATCGCGCGCGAACGCGTAGCGCATCGTATGGGTGCGCGGCCGTCGGCTGCCGTCGGCGGGGACGTGCTCGATGATCGAGAGTTCCCCAACGCCGCGCTCGTCGACCCGCTGGGTGAGCAGCTTGGTGGAGTCCGGCGACCACTTGACCTGGGGGGCGTGCCCGCCCATCAGCCGCTGCATGGTGATGTAGGAAACGCTGGTGCCGAGCTGCCCGCCGTAGTGCCAGGCTTCCTCGCCATCCGTGGTTAGCTGGACGCGGGTCTCCCCGTCCGCCGAGCGGACCCAGAGGTCGTGGTCCTGGTGATAAGCGGCCCATTTGCCGTCTGGGGAAGGCGTCTCCAAGGGCGTGAACGGCGGCGCGGAGGGCTCGGACGCCGTGCAGGCCTCCGCCGTGCATCGGTAATGGTCGTCTCCGGCAGCGAAGTCGATGCCGCCGTCGTCGTTGAAGGTGAAGGCATCGAACGGCAGCGTTGCTGGGGTGTGTTCCCCGTCCTCGTCCAGCCGGGAGAGTTCACGGGCGACCAGCGCGTGGTCGAAGGAAGGCTCCCGCTCCCCGGTCGCGACCGTGACGGTCACGAACTGCCCGCCGCCGCCTACCACGGTGCGCTTGTACCAGAAGCGGTCGCCGGCGCCGATCCAGTGGGGCGTGATCGACGCGTTCAATACATACCGCTCCTGCCGGTCCGGCAGAAAGCGCTCGGCGCGCCGGTAGGCTTCGGCCGGGACCCTTGCCAACGCTACCGTGCCCGCCGCCGCCGGGTCTGATTCCTCCGCGGCTTCGTCCACGGCCGCGGGTTGGCAACCCCAGGCGATGGCCAGCAAGGCGGACCAGCGGAGGAATCGCGCAGGGCCGCTCATTCGAACGGTTTCAGCATCTCGACTAGGAACCGCTTCTTCAGCTCCATGTTGTACTCGCCCGTCTTGCCCATGGCCCCGTGGCCGGTGTCCGGATAGATCATCATCCGGTGCTGCTTGCCGAGGCGGATGAGGTGCTCGGTCATTTGGAACATGTCCGCCTGGGTGCCGGTGTCGTTGATGCCGCCCACCTGCAGCAGTTCGCCCTTGAGCAGCGGCGCGAGCGCCAAGGCGTCGGCGGCATCGTAGGCCGCTTTGTTCTCTTGGGGCATGCCGAGGTAGACCTCGTAGAGGGTGAAACGGCGCGAACTGTAGCCGGGCACCTCGCTGATGCCGACCTTGTAGAGGTCCGGCGCCTGGGTCATGGCGCGGAAGGTGAAGTGGCCGCCCCAGGAGGCGCCCATCACCCCGACGCGGTCGAGGTCCATGTATGGCAGCCGCTCGCCAAGCTGCCGAATGGCGCCCGCGTGGTCGTCGATCTCGAACTGCCCCCAGTTCATGTACACGGTGTCGTGGAACGCCTTGGAGCGCTCCGGAGTGCCCCGGCCATCGAGGATCACCACCAGCATGCCGAGCTGGGCCAGCGCCCGCGGGAAGTTGACCGAGCGCCCCAAAAGCGCCCCGAAGGGGCCGAGATCGTCACCGAAGTCCATCGGCCGCCAGACGGTCTGCGGCCCCGCGTAGATGTACTCCACGACCGGGTACTTCCTCTCCGGGTCGAAGTCGTTGGGGAAGTGCATCGTCACCCACAGGTCCGTCTCGCCGTCCGCCGCCTTGACCACGTGCTCTTCGGGCGCCACGAAACCGAACGCCTCGAGGCGGCCGATGTCCGCCTCGCCCAGCATGCGGACCAGGCTGCCGTCCGTGCGCCGCAGTTCCGTGCGCGGCGGCGCATCGACGTTCGAGAAGGCATCCACGAAGTACTCCGCCGACGGGGAGATGCTGGCGCTGTGCTGGCCCTTGCCCTCGGTGAGCTGCGCAAACCCCCGGCCGTCGAGGCCGACCCGATAGAGGTGCGTGTCATAGGGCCGGGATTGGTCGCCGTGCCCGGTGAAATACACCCAGCCGTTCTCCTGGTCGACGCGCACCACGTCCTTGACCGGCCAGTCGCCGCTGGTGAGTCGCCTCACGAGCCGGCCGTTCATGTCGTAATGGTAGAGGTGGTCCCAGCCGCTGCGCTCGGAATTCCAGATGAAGCCGGAGCCGTCCGGCAGGAGGAAGAAGCCGGTCTCCGCCGCCCAGATGGCCTCGTGGTGGTTGGTCAGAAACGTCTAGGATGATTCCGTTAGGACCGTGCGCACTGCCCGGGTCACCGCATCGACCGCGAGCAGCTCCACGCTGCTGAGCACCCGGTTGTAGCGGGCGACGATCAGTTCCGAGCCGTCGGGCAGCCAAGTGAGCACGCGGAGGTAGTGGTCGGTGTTGTCGCCCATGTCCACGTGCCTCGGCTGCCGGGCGTGGATGTCGAGCAGATGGAGTTCCGAGCGGTACAGGTTGGCGCCGGCCGGAATGGTGATGACTTCCCGAACCTCTTCCAGCGGCTTCAGCCACTTGATGGTCGGAATGGTGGGCATGCCGTCCGCATGCTGCCTGATCACGGCGATCTGCTCGCTGCTCGGCGACCAGGGCTGCCAGAGCGCCGCTTCCACGTCCCAGAAAACCGCATCGGTGCCGTCGTCGGTGACCGCCACCTCCTGGCCATCGATGGTGGCGCGCAGGGCCAGGTTGTTGTTCCGTACCGTGGCGGTCCACTTGCCGTCCGGGGACATCGCTTCCGGAGACGGAAGGGGGCCGAGGCCCTGAAAGCGTTCCCGCAGGTAGGTTCCGGGCACCGCACGCTCAGCCTCGCTCTTGACGAGCTCGATGGAAAACGACGACGGCGGAAGCTGCCGGGTTACCTTGTAGGTGTTGAGATCAAGGGTGAAGTTCGCGCCCTCCAGCGCGAAGGCGGCCGTACCGGGGCCAACCATCTGGAACCGGGCGAACGGCACGCCGGCGCCTGCCGGTTCGTGGCCGAGCGCTGCGGTGAGCGCGGCGCGCAGGCGGGCGATGTCGAACAGCGGCGCAACGGTGTTCTCCGCCGGATCGACTTTAAGGATGCGGCGGTCGTTCGGGCCGCCCTCCTCGGTCCAGAAGGTCGATCCATCCGGCAGCCAGTTCGCCGCGACCCGGCCTCCGTCGATCAGATCTTGGTAGTCGAGATACTGCTGATAGGCGGCTTCGCGATCCTCCGGAATGCCGCTGGCCGAGGCCAGGGCGGCCATCGATGCGCCGAATAGGCACAGCGCAAGTTTGACCATGATTGTGTGTCCGTGTTTGCCGGGTGGACTCGGTATGACGCAGGCCGTCACCCGGCCCGCAACGGCGGGCAATCCGCCCCCCGGCATCCGGGCTTAGAGGTATTCGGCGAGTTGCTCCGGACTGGACTGGCCGGTCAGCACGTATACGTACATGGGCAGCAGCGCCATGCGGGCGTCCAGCGTTTCGTTGTAGCCGATGGTGTAGTACCCCACTTGGTGGAAGTAGGTGATGCGGGCGCGAATGAAGGCTTCGTCCTCGCCGTAACCGAAGTCGAGGAAGATTCGCTTGATGTAGGCGATGCGTTCCTCGTCCACCGCTTTGACCACCGCGGAGACCGCCTCGGACGTTCGCGCCCAGTCACGCATCGCCGACTCCAGGGCGGGATGGAATTCCGACTCATCGACCCACAGGTGTACCAGCCGCACGAATTCGTCCATGCCCGTCGCCCCGTCGCCGCCGACCAGGCGGTTGAACATCTCGTGGCTCTGGGCCTGCCAGCGCGCCAGCAGCGTCTGCAGCAGGTGGTTGCGGTCGCGGAAATGCCAGTAGAAGCTGCCGCGGGTCACCTTCAGGTCGGCCGCGAGCGGGCCGATCTTCACCGCATCGATGCCGCCGTCGACCAGGCGGGCCTGCGCCGCGTTCAGCCAGTCTTCCGGGCGCAGTCGGCTTACCGTGCGCAGTCCGCGCTCGTCGAATCCCGCACCCCGGCCGGGGGCAATGGCCTGCGATTCACTCATGGCTGGCTTCATCCGTCAGCACCGTCACGCTGGTTTCGCTCCGACAATCACATAGTTTCCGACGCAGCGCAAAGCCCCCGCCCTCAATGCGCTGCCCGGCGAGCGGTCGATTGTGGTCAAGCGGTGGAGCGAGCGTCATTGCCCACAGCCCGCCAACCAAGAGACTGCCCATGAAAACCCTGCTGACTTTGCTTGCGCTTTGCCTGCCCGCCCTGGCCCATGCCGGCGATGCCGTGCGCCCGAAACACGCCATTGACCTATCCAATCCCTACTCCACCGACAACGTCCCGACCTACGCGGGCGACCATGCGGCGGTGCATGCCTACATCGATGCCGAGATCGAGGCGCATGTGGCAGCATTGCAGCGCTGGATGCGCCAGCGGTCCATCAGCGCCCTGAACGTCGGCGTGCTCGACATGGCGGAAATGGTGCGGGACGACTTCAAGGCGCTCGGCTTCGCGGAGGCGGAACTGGTGGAAACCGGGGGACATCCCGGCGTCTGGGGCTTTTACGATGCCGGCGCCGAACGGACACTCATGGTTTACATGATGTACGACGTGCAGCCGGTGAACCCCGAGGACTGGCGCTCCCCGCCGTTTGCCGCCGAGATCGTCGAGGTGCCCGAAGGCCGCGCGATCATGGCCCGGGGCGCCACCAACCAGAAGGGCCCGCAGCGCGCCTTCCTCAACGCCGTGGAGTCCATCCTGGCCGTGGACGGAAAACTGCCGGTGAATCTCATGATCACCGCCGAAGGCGAGGAGGAGCTGGGCTCGCCCCACTACCCGGAAATCATCGACCGCTATGAGGACCGGTTGCGGCAGGCGGACGGCGTCATCTTTCCGATGTCGGGGCAGGACCCCGCCGGGCAGACCGGCGTGGTGCTCGGCGTGAAGGGCATCATCTATTGGGAACTCGAATCCAAGGGCGGCGCCTGGGGCGGCCCCACCGAGGCCGAGATTCACGGCTCGTTCAAGGCCATCGCCGATTCGCCGGTGCTGCGCCTGACAAAAGCCATCTCGTCGCTGGTGGGCGAAGACGGCAATACGATCCTGGTGGATGGCTACTACGACGGCGTGCGCCCGCCCACCGCCGAGGAGCAGTCGCTGATCGCCGGCTACCTGGAGCAGCAGGACGACGCCATGCTCAGGCAAATGCTCGGCGTCGAGCGCTGGATCGACGGCATGGAGGGCGTCGATGTGCTCCACGACCTCATCTATGCCCCCTCCATGAACGTCGACGGCATCTGGGCCGGCTACACCGGCGAGGGCGTCAAGACCATTCTGCCGCACATGGCCACGGCAAAGATGGACTCCCGCCTGCCGGTGGGCATGGACCCGCAGGAAGCCCTGGCGAAAATCCGCGCCCACCTGGACACACACGGCTTTGAGGATGTCGAAATGAACGTGCTCGCCGCCTACCCCGCATCGCAGACCTCGGTGAGCGCCAGCCTAGTTCAGGCCGCCATTGGGGTTTACAAGCGTTACGGCCAAGCGCCGACCGTCAACCCGCGCGTCGCCGGCAGTGCGCCGTTCTACGAGTTCACCGAGCGGCTCGGGCTGCCCATGATCCCGTTCGGCCTCGGTCATGGCCGCGGCGCCCACGCTCCGAACGAGGTTTACGTTGTCGAGTCCAGTGGCAATGTCGCCGGACTCGCCGAGATCGAGAAAGCCTACGTGGACCTGCTGTACGCCTTTGCCGCCGACTAGCGCGCTGCAAGAGACCCGCGCATTCGCCTGTGGTAGGGTGCAGAGGTCTGACGACGGAAGGAAACCATGGACTTGAGACAATGTGATACGGCAGTCAGCCAGCCGGCGGACGCGAAGTTCGAAAACTTCGATCCCGAAGGCCAATTCCAGATCCGCGACCTGGGTGTCAAGAAGGCCACGGGCGGCGCCATCGAGGCGCGCATACTGGCGGCGGCCAAACCCTGCCAGGGCAACCTCGGGCAACACCGCCACGATGTGGATTTCCAGATGTTCTACGTGCTCAAGGGATCGGCCACCTTCTATTTCGAGGGCACGGGCGAAGTGGAGGTGACGCCAGGCTCCTGCGTGAACATGGCCGCGGGCGTGGTCCACGACATGCTGGATCATTCCGACGACCTGGAGTTCATCGAGATCATCTCGCCGGCCCAGCACGGCACGGAGTGGATGCAGCCGCTGGAGTAGACGCCGGCCGGCTTGCTGCCGCGACCGGCAACACATGCCAGCAGGGACAGTGACCCACTTACGGTCGGCGGCGGCCCAGTGTAGCGTGAACGATGCGTCAGCCATCGTCGGCTTCCCGGATACGGCAGATCGGTCAGCGACAGCCAACTACTCAATCGCAGCTTCGCGGCTGACCATTGCATGCCAAATCGCGCTCGGGAAACACGACGGGCATTGAGGGATTTGCCGGAACGTGCGTCTACACGGGAATGAACCGCGGCAATCTTCCGCGGCCGCAAACTCAGGGAGGCAAGTGATGAATCGGTCGGTCAAGCAAGTCGGGAATTCACATTGGACGTATCTCGCTACATTGCGTCTTGCAATGGGCGCACCCCTGGCCGCGCTGGTGGCGTTGCCCGCCCTGCATCTGGCTCCGATGTCGTCCGCAGCCGCCGAGACGGCGGATGAGCGCCTGGTGGAGGAGATACTGGTTACCGCCCGCCACCGGGAGCAGGGCGTGCAGGACGTCGGCGTTTCCGTGAAGGCCTTCAGCCAGGACGACATCGATCAACTCGGCATTACCGACCTGAACGGGCTGACCCGGCTCACGCCTAGCCTGAACATCCAGGAGCGCGGCCCGAACCGGAACGAGATGAACATTCGCGGCGTGACCAACTTCCTGGTCACCCAGGACCTGGTGCCCTCCTCCCGGCCCGTGGGCATCTATCTCGACGATACGCCGGTGAACACGCTGGGCGGCGCCCAGTTCGACATTCGCTACTTCGACCTGCAGCGCATCGAGATCCTGCGGGGACCCCAAGGCACCCTGTTCGGCGAGGGATCGAGCGCGGGCGCCGTGCGTTACTTCACCGAGGACCCGAGCCTCACAGAGCTTGAGGGGCGCATCGAAATCGAACATGCCACGGCTGGCCAGGGCGGTTCCGATGTCAGCGCCAAGGCGGCGGTTTCCATACCGCTCGTGCAAGACCGGCTGGGCGTTCGGCTCACCGGAGGGCGCTTCGCGGTGCCCGGCTACCTGGATGTCATCGACGGAGACCACGACGTCAACGACCTGGAGGCCACGATGTTCCGCGCTGTGGTGATCGCCGAGCCCAACGATCAGTTGAGCGCCCGGTTCATGATTCAGCACGACGACTCCAAGGTCGGTTCGCTGGGGCTCTACACGGGCGAACCCGGCGACCGCAAGACCAACCTGCCGCAAAGCGACGATGAGATCGACGACGAAGCGCTGGTCACCAACCTCAAGATCGACTGGTCGGTGGGGCCGTTCGTTGCGACCTCGGTCACCAGCTACTTCGACCGGGACCGGCAGCGCGCCGTGTACGACCAGATCTACTCGGCCGTGGGTTCCCTCGCCTCCATTCCCTTCTTCGGATTCAAGGACAACTCGTTCATCAAGGACCAGATCACCTACGAGCAGTTCAGCCAGTAGGTGCGGGTCGTCTCCCAGTTCAACGGCCCCTTCCAGTTCACTGCCGGCCTTTTCTACCGGGACTTCGAGTTCACGACCGGCGGCATTAACGTGACCAGCGCCGTTTATCCCCTGTTGGGCTTTCCGAGCACCAGTCAGACAGAAATCCTGCAGGCCCTGGGCTTGCCGACGCCGGACCCGGTCATCGTCAACGACGGGGAGCAGATTTCGGTGTTTCTCGAAGCCGAATACCTCATCACCGAGCGGCTCAAGCTCATCGCCGGAGCGCGCAGCCACAACGAGGAACTCGATGTCGCCTCGCCGTCGGCAGGAATCTTCATCGGCTTTTCGCCGCTTTTGCTGCCGGCCATCTCCGAGAACGTCGATATCGACGTGATCCTGCCCAAGGCGGCCCTGGAATTCTCCGTGACCGACGATGTCCTGCTCTACGGCCAGTTCGCCTCCGGCGCCCGCAACGGCAACATCAACTCCACCGCCACCCTAGGCAGCATGGAACTGTTCGCCCCGGGCTCCAGCGAGGGGCTCGCGGGCTACGGCGACGACCGCACGAATACCTTCGAGACCGGCATCAAGTCCCGCTTCGCGGATGGCCGGATCACGCTGAACGCCAGCGCCTATTACACGGACTACAAGGACCTGCAGGTGGTCGTGGCCACGCCGCCGCTGGGCTTCGGCCTGCTGTTGAACGCCAGCAAGGCGGTCTCCAAGGGCGCCGAGTTCGACCTGTACGCGGAGCCCCTCGACAACCTGTCGCTGTTCCTGGGCGGCAGCTACACCAAGGCCGAACTCGACTCTGAACTGGTGGTCAACCGCATCACCGGCCAGACGCTGGAGAAGGGCACGTCGCTGCCGTTTGCTCCGGAATTCACCCTCACAGGGGGTGCGGAGGTGCGCTGGCCGCTTGCCGCCGCGCGAACCCTCTACTTCAACGGCACGTTTTCACACACCGGCAAGTACCGCAACGGCCTCGGCGGCGCATCGACCGACTCGAAGGACTTCACCGTGTTCGGGGCCGGGGCGGGCCTGCGGGCGGACCGCTGGTCCCTCGACGTGCGGGTGTCGAACCTGACGGACAAGAAGCATTCGGTGGCAAGCAACTTTTTCGATGCGTTCGTGATCGCCAACCTCGGTTCGATCCCGCCGGGGATCACGTTCAACGAGAACTTCATGCTACAGCCGCGCATGGTGCGGGTGGCGTTGCGCTTCAATTTCTGAACCGCGCAGGATCGACTGGAGGCTCCTACCAGCGAAGAGGGCTACATCGTGCCTTGGGCCGTGCGCTTTGCGATTGCGAGGGAATCCTCAAGCCAGTCGCGCAGGTACGGCCCGTAGCCGCGGTCCACATAGAGTTCGAAGGCATACGCGCCGGTGGCCACGACCACGGCGGGCACCTGCGCGAGGCGCGTCGGGCGGCAACCGTGCAAGGGAAAGTGGCGCTGCCGGAAGTCGAGGCCGCTGCCTGACGCCAGCACCTCGCCAGCTCCCCGGCCTTCAATTCGCAACACCGCATAAGCCGCGGACTGATCGACCGCATTGTGGAGGAGGCCGGCAAGACCCGCGCTGCATCGTTCGATCAGGGCCGATGCCGGCAGTTGCCGGCCGACCAACAACCAGTGGTCGGGACCGAGCCAAAGGCTTTGCGGCTCCTCGCCGGCAGCGCATAGCGGCGGCGCTAGGTCCAGGCGCTTTCCGGCTTCGTCCGAGGCCCCTTTCAAGACCCTTAGCGAGACGAGGGATCGATCGGTCCCACTGTCGATGCGAATGGGGTTATGGTCAGGCACGCATCCGCTCCCCGGAAGGATCGTAAAAGCAGGGATCGACAATGCGCGCCGGCAGGTTCCGTCCGCTGTCGTAAACCAGCACCTCCTCGCCCTTGCGGCCGAAGCCGCCTTCGATCAGGCCGATGCCGATGGTCCTGCCCAGGGTCGGGCTGTCGCAGGCGCTGGTGACGAAGCCCTCACTCCGCCTTCCGCCATTGCTCCCCGTCACGAAGTGGGCGCCCGCCGGGACGCTCGCGTTCCGGTCGAGCAGTTCGAAGCCGACCAGTTGGCGCCGGTCCGTCCGCCGGTCGTTGGGACGCGCAAGCGACCGGGCGCCGATGAAGTCGCGCTGCTTTCTGTCGACCACGGCCCCAAACCCGATATCGAGGGGATTCGTGGTGCCGTCGGTATCGACGCCAACATGCACGAACCCCTTCTCGGTGCGCAGCACCATCAGCGCCTCGACGCCGATCGGTACCAGTTTTCCGGGACCGGCTGCCGCTTGGAGCCGCTCGAATATCGACGCCGCACGGTTCGACGGAACGCTGAGTTCGTAGCTCTGCTCCCCGGAAAAACTCACGCGCTGCAGGCGATAAGGCATGCCGTCCGCCAAGTGGCCGGCGGCAAAGCGCAGGTGCGGGAAGCTGGCGGTGGAAAGATCGATCAACCCAGGCAGCGACTGCAGGACGGCACGTGCGTCCGGGCCGGCTAGGGTCGCCACCGCCCACTGGGATGTGACGTTACTCAGCACCAGCCGCATGTCGAAGAACTCGCACTGGTGCCATTCCTCGAGCCAAGCGGCGATGCGCTCCGCATTGCCCGAGGTGGTGTTGACGAGGAAGTGGTCCTCGTCCTGGCGCACGAAGACGCCATCGTCGATGACGACGCCGTTCTCGTTGAGCATCAGCCCGTATCGCACCCGTCCGGGCTTTAAGGTCAGCACGTTGTTGACGTAGATGCGGTCGAGGAAACGCGCCGCATCCGGCCCCTTGACCTCAATCTTGCCGAGCGGCGATCCGTCGAAAAACCCTACTGATTGGCGCACGGCCAATACCTCGCGCGCAATCGACGCGTCACGGTCATCGCCATAGAAGGCCGGCCGCTTCCAGGCACCGTAGTCATCGAAGACCGCGCCCTCGCCGGCATGCCAGTCGTGGGCGGCCAGCCGCTTCGCCGGGCGGTAGAAATCGCCGCGCCGGTTGCCGGCGATGGCGCCCATGGTCACCGGCATGAACTGCGGGCGGGCCGTGGTGGTGCCCACCTCCCCCGGCGATCTGCCCGTCAGTTGCGCGAGCAGGCTCAGGACGCCTAGATTGCTGGTCTTGCCCTGGTCCACCGCCATGCCGGCCGTGGTGTAGCGTTTCATGTGCTCGACGGAGACGTAGTTTTCGCGCACGGCCAGTTCGATGTCGGCGGCGGTCACGTCGTGCTGGAAGTCCACCCACTGGCGGCCGGTTCGCACCGGCGCCACCGTACAGGGCCGGACGCTGGAGCCGTTCTCCCAGCCGAAGCTGCCGCTAGCGGCGCCGACAACATCCAGATCTGCGGGATCCTTGTCCGGCACGAAGCAGTGGCGCCGTTCGTCGTACCGAAGCTTGCCGCCTGCTTGGGAGTAGAGTTGCGTCGTCGGGTTCAGCCCTCCCGACATGGCGATGAGGTCGCAGTCCACCTGCTTGGTCGTTTCGTTCGCGGCGGCGAAGCGGAGACCCCGGACGCCTGAAGATCCCCTGGCGGTCAGCGGCGTGGCGCCCGGATGCACGGCAATGCCGCGTTCCTCTGCGGCGTCCAGCAACTCCCGCTCGACATCGCCACGCGTATCGACGATGGCGCGCACCGCCGTTCCGGCATCGTGCACGGCAAGCAGCGAATGCCACCCGGCATCGTTGTTGACCACCCCGGCAACCCGCTGTCCGCAGTTCACCGCATAGCGCCCCACATAGGCATGGACGGCACCGGCCAGCATGATTCCGGGCAGGTCGTTGTTGCCGAACAGCATGGGCTGCTCGGTCGCGCCGGTGGCCAGCACGATGCGTCTCGCCCGCACCTTATGGAAAGTCTCCACCGGGCCGTCACTTCGGTAGGCGGCGCTCCGATCATGGATGGTCACCAGGTTGTGGTCGTAGCAGCCGGCGGCCGTGGCATTGGCCATGAGCCGGACGTTGTCCATGCCGTCCAGCTCGGCAAGGGCCGCTTCCAGCCAATCGTCGGAAGCAGCGCCATCGATCGCCATCGGATCGTGCAGCAGGGAACCGCCGAACGCCACATCCTGTTCGACAACCAGAACATCCTCGCCGCGGCGGCCCGCTTCGAGCGCTGCCGCTAGGCCCGAAGGGCCGGAACCCACAACCAGCACGTCGCAGTGACTGTTCAGGTGCCGGTAGCGCGTGCGGTCGGTCCCATCGGGAAGGCGTCCGATGCCTGCGGTGCGGCGCACCGCCCACTCGAAGGCCCGCCAACTCGGCCATTTGAACATCTTGTAGTAGAAGCCCGCCGGCCAGAGGCGGTGCGTGAAATCTAGCGCACGCCCTAGGTCGAAGTTGACGGAAGGGAAACAGTTCTGGGATTGGGCGACCAGCCCGTCGAGCGCCGGCATGACGGTGGCGCGGATGGAGGGGATCTTCCCGGACCCCCAATCCACGCTGAACAGCGCATTGGGTTCCTCTACGCCCGCCGACAGCACGCCCCGAGGGCGATGCAGCTTCATGCTGCGCCCCATGACCTTCACCCCATTCGCCAGCAGTGCCGAGGCCAGGGTGTCGCCGGGATGGCCGAGGTAGCGGCGCCCGTCGAACCTGAAGGCGACGGTGCGCGTCCGGTCGATGCGGCCGCCCTGAGCCTTGCGCAAGGGCTGGGACGGGCTCATCGGCCGCCGTCCGCTTGCGATTCGTTCGAGCAGTCCACGACCGGAGGGGCCTCCCCCGCCCCGTAGACCGCGTGTATCCGGTGGGTGACGGTATCGCGGACGACATTGAACCACTGGCCGCAGCCGTGGCTGTGACACCAGCGTTCGTGAACCAGCCCCTTCGGGTTGTCACGGGCGAATAGATAGTCGGCCCATGCCTGGTCGCCGACATCAGTTTGCGGGATCGACCCGGGCACTTCGCCGCCGTAACGGAACTCGGCCTCGTCCCGCTCGCCGCAGTACGGGCAGGGGATGCGCAGCATCAGTGCGCCACCCCCGATGCCGCACCCTCGTCGATGAGCGCCCCGCTCTCGAACCGGTCGAGCCCGAAATCGGCGATCAACGGATGCGGCGCATCATGCGCCACCGTATGCGCCATGGTCTCGCCGCCGGCCGGGATCGCCTTGTAGCCGCCAGTGCCCCAGCCGCCGCTGAGATACAGGTTCTTGACGGGCGTTAAGCCCATGATCGGCGTCGTATCCGGGGTGATGTCCACGATCCCCGCCCACTGCCGCATCAGGCGCAGGCGGCTGAAAGCGGGAAACAGCTCGATCAGCGCCGCCAGGTTCTCCTCAAGCAGCGGAATCCCGCCCCGTTGCGCGTAGCTGTTGTAGCCGTCCGCACCGCCGCCGAGGACCAGCTCTCCGCGGTCGCTCTGGCTGACGTAGGCGTGGATCGCCGGCGAGAGCACCACCGTGTCGAGGCACGGCTTGATCGGCTCGCTGACCATCGCCTGCAGCGCCATGCTGGTGATGGGCACCCGGAACCCTGCTTTCGCCGCCAACACGCTGGTATGCCCGGCCACGCAGATGCAGACCTTCTCCGCCGCGATGGATCCGCGGCTGGTCGTAACGCCGGCAACCCGTCCGTCGGCGATGTCGAAACCGGTGACCTCGCACTGCTGGACGATGGACACGCCGAGCGCGTTCGCCGCGCGGGCATAGCCCCAGGCAACGGCATCGTGACGGGAAATGCCGCCCCGGCGCTGAATGAACCCACCATGCACCGGAAAGCGCGCGTCGAGATTGAGCAGCGGCACGAGCTTGCCGATTTCCGAGGGCGTCATCACCTCGGAGTCGATGCCGTTGATGCGGATGGCATTCGTCCAGCGGCGCAGGGCTTCCATTTCGTGGTGGCTGTGCGCCAGCGTCAGGATGCCGCGCTGGCTGAGCATGACGTTGAAGTTGAGTTCCCGGCTTAAGTTCTCGTAGAGCTTGAGCGAGCGCTCGAAGAACGCCGCGCTCTGCGGCCAGAAGTAGTTCGAGCGCGTCACCTGGGTGTTGCGCCCGGTGTTGCCGCCGCCGAGCCAGCCCTTTTCCAGGACGGCGACGTTCGTGATGCCGTGGTTTTTGGCGAGATAGTAGGCGGTGGCGAGGCCATGGCCGCCGGCGCCTATCACGATGACATCGTAGCTTCGCTCCGGTTCGGCGGAACGCCACGCCTTGGGCCAACCACGATGGCCGCGCAATGCCCGCCCGACCAGCGCCGGGAACGAATAACCCCTCACGATTCGCCCGTAGCGGGAACCGAGTGGGCATCGATCCAGCGCTGCATCCGGTTGTCCAGAACCTTCAACGGCAACGAACCGCCAGTGAGCAGCTCGACGTGGAACGCCCGCAGGTCGAACCGGTCCCCGAGCGCCTCCTCGGCGCGCTGGCGCAGTTCGCGGATCTTCAGTTCGCCGTGCTTGTAGGCCGTGGCTTGGCCGGGATAGGTGATGTAGCGGTCCACTTCGGCAATCACGTTCTTTCGGGTCAGGCCGGTGTTGGCCAGCATGAAGTCGATGGCCTCCTGCCGGGTCCAGCCCATGGCGTGCAGGCCGGGGTCCACGACCAGGCGCGCGGCCCGCCACATGTCGTAGATCAGGCGGCCGAAGCGCTCGTAGGGGGTGGCGTAGATGCCCATTTCCTCGCCGAGGAACTCGCTGTACAGGCCCCAGCCCTCGCCGAAGGCGTGGAAGTAGTAGAAGCGCCGCCAGTCGGGGAGGTCCTCGTTCTCGCCTTGGAACGAGAACTGCAGGTGGTGGCCCGGCACCGACTCGTGCAGGCCCAAGGCGGGCAGCTCGTAGAGCGGACGGCTCGCCAGGTCGTAAAGGTTCACGAAGTACCGGCCGGCGCGGGTGCCGTCGGCGGCGCCGGGCTGGTAGAAGGCCGTGGGAGTCAGGGGCGCGATCTGTTCGGGAATTACGCTGATGCCGTAGGGGTTGCTGGGCAGCCGGGAGAAGAACTGCGGCAACCGGGCCTCGATGGTCTTGCCGATCCACGCGACGCGATGCAGATAGGTCTCTTCATCGGCGGCGTAGAACTGGGGGTCGGAGCGCAGGAAGGCCAGGAATGCGGCGAAGTCGCCCTCGAAATCGACCTCGCGCATCACGGCTTCCATTTCGCCGCGAATGCGATCGACCTCGCGGCGGCCGAGGGCGTGAATGGCGGGGGCATCCGTGTCCAAGCTGGTGTAGTAGCGCAGTGCGTGGTCATAGGCCGCCCGCCCGCCGGGCAGGGAGGAAAGCCCCACCGAGGTTCGGCAGGCCGGTTCGTAGCTCTCGGCGTAGAAGTCCGCGAAGGCCCGGTAGGCGGGGTTGACGACGTCGTCGATCACGCGCAGCGCCTCGCCGCGCAACGCCTCGCGCACCGCCGGGGCAAGCGAGTCGGGCATGGCCGCGAACGGCTTGGCGAACACGCTGGCCTCCGGAGTCTCCGAAATGTAGTCGATGATCGACTTCCCGTAGCCCTGGAGCGACGCGCAAGGCTGGGTGTAGCCGCCTTCCATGCCGGCCCGCATCAGGTCGATGTTCTGCCGGGCGTACGGACCGAACCCCGTCAGGCGCACGAGCAGATCCCGGTAGTCCTGCTCTGAGGCATAGGGCGTCGCCTGGATCAGGTCCGCGAAGCGACTGTGCCAGCCGCCGAAGGAGTTGATGGTGAAGAAGCGGGTGCCGAAGTCCAGGTTGCGCCGTTCGTGGGTCAGCATCCACTCGAAGGCTTCGTAGTGTTCGCGATTGGCCGGGCTCAGCTCCCGCGCATCGATCTCCTCAAGTCCGGCGATGGCCCGGTCGAGCCTGGCGACCCGGGCCGCGAGCGCTTCGGGGCTGAGGTCGTCCACCCGGTCTCGGTACCGGTTCTCCCCCCACAAGGCTGCCGCCAGCGGCGCGGCTTGCACCTGGGCTTCCCAGAATTCCGCCATGAGCATCTCCAGCGATTCGTCGGAGGGCGAGGCATGCGCCATTCCGACGGCCAAGAGAACGATGGCGAAAACGATGCATCGGTAAGAGCCGATGCGCGAAATCCGATGTGCGTTCATGCTTTCAACCTGCGTGATTGGGGACGATTGCCTGCCCACTGTTGTTTCAGGACGCACTGCCTCGACATTCGCTCAGCCCATGCGGGCGCTCGTCTTCCCGACGTGCGCACTTCCCGACGTGCGGATTGACCCGCCCGCGCCCGCTGCTCAAAATCGGACGTTCAAGGAGAGTCTCAACGCAGGGAGACGAGATGAAGTCCACGCATTCTATCCGCCACCTCGCCCGAACGCTCCTGGCATTCGCCGTTTGCATCGGCTCGCCAGCTCATTCGGTCGCACAACTTTCGGCAACCGGGGAAAGCGCCGACCCGACTAGGACGACCGACATCGAAACCAAGCCCGAACCACAGGCGCCGTCGGCGTCGTTCGAGCCCTACCTGGACGGGGTGATGAACGCCCTGTTCGAGGATTACGACCTGGTGGGGGCGGTGTTCTCGCTCGTTTACGATGGGCAGCCCGCATTTTCCAAGGGCTACGGCTACGCGGACTTGGAATCGCGCACACCGGCGGACCCAGCCGTACACCTGTTCCGACCCGGTTCCGTCTCGAAACTCATCACCTGGACGGCCGTGATGCAGCTCTTCGAACAGGGCAAGGTGCGACTCGATGCGCCGGTCAGCGAGTACATCGATCAGTTCCCCACTCCTGGCAGCTACGGCGCCGTCACCCTGGAGCACGCGCTCACCCATACGCCGGGGCTCGAGGACGGGGGCATAGGCTACCTCTTCGCCGAGTCGGCGGACGACCTCGTGCCCTTGGCGGAATCGCTGGCAACCCATGCGCCGACGCAGCAGTGGCCCCCGGGCACGGCCGCGGCCTACTCGAACTGGACGACGGCGCTGGCGGGCCTGGTGGTGGCCAACGTTTCCGGCATGACCTTCGAGGAGTACGTGGCGCGCAACATCTTTGAACCGCTCGGCATGCGCCACTCCAGTTTCGATGAGCCCTTGCCCGCGCCCCTCGATGCCAACATGGCCACCGGCTATTCCGACGTCGGCAAGGGTCTCGAGGTGCTCGGCTACGAGTACATCCGGAACTTCGGGCCCGCCGGCGCCCTGGCAGCCACCGCCGACGACATGGCGCGCTTCATCGTGGCCCACGTGAACGGCGGGGAACTGAACGGCGCCCGCATCCTTAAGCCCGAGACCGCGCGACTGATGCACTCGAGGCTCTTCGGCCCGGTCGAGGGCCTGCCCGGCATGGCGCACGGCTTCATGGAGCTCTGGCACAACGGCCATCGCTTCGTGGGGCATGGCGGCGACACGATCGCATTTCATTCCGATCTGGCGATCGACCCGGACCGGGGATTCGGGTTCTACGTCTCCTTCAACGCGCCCGACGGCGGCCAGGCGCGGGACGTGGTAACCCGCGCCGTGCTCAACTACTTCTATCCCGAAGCCGCCCCGGCGGAATCGGCCCCGCCCCCCGAGGGCACGGCCGAGCGGGTCGCCAACATCGTCGGGGCCTACCGCGCCAACCGGCGTTCGCACACGAAGCTGGAAGCGGTGGCCGGGCTAGCGGCCGACATCCCGATCGTTCCCGGCAACGACGGCCGCATCGTCTTGGCCCTGCCGATGTTCGGCGGCGAGTACGAGGAAGTGGAGCCCTACGTCTTCCGCGAGGTCAACGGACGGTCGATGCTGGCATTCGAGACCGACGCATCCGGCGCCGTGGTTCGCGCGTTGCCGAGCATGCCGATCATCGCCTTCGACAAGCTGGCCTTCCACGAGACCGCCGGCAACCACCAGCTGGTGATCGCCTTGGCGCTGCTCGCCGCCCTGTTCGTCGTCATCAACGCGGTGCGCAACCGGTCCGCCATTCGCGCCTCCGGCGGCACAGGCGCCCGGGCGACATGGACGTTGTTGGGACTGTCCATCGTCAACCTGGCGTTCGTGCTGGGATTCGTCGCCCTGTTCGCAACCGCGGTCCAAGACCCCGTGTCGGCCATGTTCAACTTCCCGCCCACCGGCACCGGCGCGCTGCTGATCCTGCCCATCGCCGGCGCTCTGCTGACCCTGGCGACCCTGGGATTCGGGGCGCTCCTGTGGGCACGCGGCACCTGGAACTTGGCCAAGCGCCTGCGCTACACCTACGTGACGGTCGTCAACGTGCTGTTCGTACTGGTTCTCAACTACTGGAACATGATTGGCTGGAACTACTACTGAAACACCCACACGCCTCGCAGCAATTCTCACTTTGCCGGAGCGAGGGCATAACGAACCGAAGGTTCGCGCCCTCGAATGTTGCGCTCAACATGCGCGGGACTCCATCGAGGGCGGGACGCCCTCGCTCCGGGGAGCCTTCAGCTTACCCATAGAATGGTTGCAAGGCAGCGGCAACACTGTTCCAATCATTGGGGAAGGATCACTTAGGAGCGATCGGATGCCTGCCGCCAATCACCACCTGTTCGGCAACCGTCGGACATTCCTGAAATCCACCCTGGCCGGTGCCGCCGCCGGTGCATTCGCGCCGCAATCCGCGCTCGTGTTCGCCGACCGGGTGGAACTGCTTTCCGACGAGGAGCGCCGCCGACTGCTGGAGCTGGCCAACTTCGGGCGCAAGGTCCCGGACTCCGGCAAGCAGGGCCTGGTCATCTGCTCGCACCCGCTGGCAACCCGGGCCGGCGTGGACGTGCTCAAGGCCGGCGGCAACGCGGCCGATGCGGCACTCGCCACCTCGGTGTGCCAGACGGTGGTGGAACCGCACATGACCGGCATCACCGGCGTGCTGTCGATGCTCTATTTCGATGCCGCCACCGGCGAGACCACCTATGTCAACGGCAGCGCGGCGCGCCCCGCAGCGCCCCTCGACGGGTTCTCCCCGGCGGACCTGGCCACCGGCCGGGGCGTCGCGGTGCCCGGTTTCTGGGCCGGTTTCGAAGCGGCCCATGCCCGCCACGGCCAGGCCTCTCGCGCAACCGTCATGGAAGCGGCGATCGGCTATGCCCGGGACGGGTTCGAAATTCATCCGTTCCTCTGGGGCGAGATTTTCACCGAGTATTCGAGAATTGGCCGCACCGCCCAGGGCCGGGAGATCTTCAGCCGCAACAACACCCTGCCCCGCCCCGGCGACCTGCTCGTTCAAAAGCGGGCCGCCGACACGCTGACGGCGCTGCTGGAAGAAGGCAACGATTACTTCTATCGCGGCGCTTTCGCCAAGGAACTCGTCGACGTGGTGCAGGCGGCCGGCGGCGTGCTCACCCTGGAGGACATGGAGCAATACGAAGCCCGCTGGCAACCGCCCGCCGCAGGCAGCTATCGCGGTTACAAAGTACTCGGCTCGCCGCCGCCGGACCACGGCGGTTCGCACCTGATCGAGATCCTCAACATGGTGGAACTGCTCGACCTGCAGAAGCTCGGCCCGCCCACGGAGTCCGCCGAGTCGCTGTTCCACATGGCGCGCATCGCCAACCAGGTCTATCTCGACGGCTTCAAGCAGCACGACCCGGCGACCCACGAACTGCCGTTGGAGCTCATCCTCAGCAAGGAATACGCCCGCATGCGCTTCGACCTGATGCAGATGGACCAGAAGGTCGATGCGGGCCCGGCGCCGCCGCCCGTCGGCAGCAACCACGTGACCGCCGTGGATGCCGATGGCAACGTGGCGACCATCCTGCACTCCTGCATGTCGCTGCCTTGGTCGAACGGCCTCTTTGCCGGCGGCGTCACCGTGGTGGCGGCCGGCGCCCACTACCTGCGGGTCATGCCCGGCCCCGGCGACCGCATCTCGGCCTACGTTTGTCCCAACATCGTCTTCGACGGCGCCCGGCCGGTGCTGGCCTCGGGCTCGCCGAGCGTGAGCCTGCTGCAGAACATCCTGCAGAACACCACCAACATCCTCGACTTCGGCATCCCCATCGGCGAGTCGGTGAACCGGCCGCGCTTCGGCGGCGGTTCCTACACCAGGCCCGGCCGGCTGCTCGTCGAGGTGGACCTTGACGAAAAGGTCCGGGCCGCCGCCGCGAAACGCGGCATCGCCTGGGACGTGGTCAATCCGTGGAACTGGCACCACGGCTCGTTCGAGGGCATCTTCATGGCCGCCGACGGCACCGCCCACGCCTGCGGCGACCCACGCCGCAACGCCATGGCGCTGGCGGTCTGACGGGGACGGCATCCGTTCCCCATCGTCTGCAATCAAGGGTTCTGAGAGGAGTTCAACGTCGGAAGGGGTCAGGTGACCTCAAAGCCCGTCACGCGCGAGCGCAATTCCTCCTTGCTCACCTCTTCGAGCTTCTCGCCCACCATCCAGCGGTAGCCGAACGGATCCAGGAACGTACCGCGGCGCTCGCCGTCCGCCTGCTCGGCTACCTCGAAAAGGACTTCGGCGCCAGCCGCCACCAGGCGCCGAGCGGTCTCGTCCGCGTCGTCGACCCTGATGTGCAGGGCCGCGCTTGAGCCGCCGAGCGACTTCGGGCTCCGCGCGCCGAAGTCTGGGTACTCGTCGGAGAGATAGAGCGTGGCGCCCCCGATGCTGATCTCGGAGTGCCCGATCCTGCCTTCCGGGTCCGTGAATCGAGCGCCGGTCTCGACGGCCCCGAACGCTCTCTCGTAAAACGCGATCGCGGCAGCGCAGTCGTGGGGGGAGAGATAGGGCGTGAGCTGGACGTCGGTCATCTTGGTCTCCGGTCTGATGAGTGTGCGGTCGAGTTTAAGGCAGATTTCGATCTTCAGGTGATGAGCTTGCTGCAAAGTCCCACTCAAGGCGAGGGCGGGAAGCCCCGGAGCGAGGGCGTCCCGCCCTCGATGGAATCCTCTGTTCAAATCGAGGGCGCGAACTAAAGTTCGTTGATGCCCTCGCTCCGGCATAGCGAGAATTGCCGGCGGTCAACCAGCAATTCTCATTATGGCTTTTTTGGTCGGATCCCGTGTTGAAGGGGGCTTGACAGCATAGGCTGGGGGGCCTATGGTTGGGGCCATGGGCAACCCATGGTTCGGGTCGAAGGCGGCGTCGGGCCTGTGGCAGGCGCTGG
>JAJEIQ010000011.1 GCA_022827905.1 Pseudomonadales bacterium
CCTGTCGCTCTGGCACGGGCCACGGCTGCTGCGGCGCTACGGGGCGGACGGGTCGCCGCGCCCCGGAGCCCTGGCCGAGGCCGCCTAGGGTGGGCCGCGCCGCGCCCTTTTCCGCCGCCCTCCTGCGGTCGCTCCGCTCCCGCCGGAGGGCGGCGGAAAAGGGCGAAGCACGAAAGCGGGAACCGGACAGTTTATTTGTTCTAAAACCGGACATGTCTATTTGTTGACAACACCTCAGGGCGTTCCGCCTTGAATCCCTGTCCTCCTTGCTGCACTATGCCGCTCCCTCGAAGGCTGCTCCGCGCTCGTAGCTCAGCTGGATAGAGCACTGGGCTTCGAACCCAGGTGTCGGGGGTTCGAATCCTCCCGGGCGCGCCAGCGCGGCCTATCGGCCGCGGCGAACCTTTGGTTCGTGGCAGTTTCGCTAACGCGAAACTGCAGGGCACGCAACCCACTAACGAGAGTTCAACTCATGGAGCAACCGCTTGCCGGGGTGACGGCGCTCGATTTCGGGCAAATCTACAACGGTCCCTACTGTGGGTTCCTGCTTGCGCAAGCGGGGGCGCGAGTCATCAAGGTGGAATCGCCGCTCGGCGAGCCGTTACGGGCTCGGGGCGAGCCGTCGGCGGCCAGCTATCCCTTTGCCTTGCTCAATGCGGGCAAGGAGAGCATCACGCTCAATATCAAGTCCGCAGCGGGACAGGCGGCCTTGAAGCGCATGGCGCGGGAAGTGGACGTGGTGCTTGAGAACTTCGCTCCCGGCACCATGGACCGGTACGGCGTCGGGGCATCGGCGCTGCGCCAGGAAAACCCGCGGCTGATCTATGCCGCCGGCACGGGCTACGGCGCCACGGGGCCCCACCGGGACTACCTGGGCATGGACATCACCATCCAGGCCATGTCCGGCATCATGAGCGTCACCGGGCAGGAGGATACGCCGCCGCTCAAATCCGGGGCGGCGCTGTGCGATTTTTTCGGCGGGGTGCATCTCTACGGCGCTATCGTCAGCGCCCTCTACCAGCGCCAGCGAACCGGCCAGGGCGCTGTCATCGATGTCGCCATGCAGGATACGGTCTTCCCGGCGCTGGCAACGGCTTTGGGCGGGTACTACATTACCGGCAAGCAGGTGCCGCGCCGGGGCAACCGGCATTTGGGCCTGAGCTTGGCGCCCTACAACGTCTATCGGGCAAAGGATGGCCATGTCGCCATGATCTGCATTCGCGAAGGGCACTGGCGCCGGCTCATCAAGGCCATGGACCAGCCCGAGTTGGGAGAACGGCCGGAATTCGCTGACATGGCCAGCCGGGCCGCGCACATCGACGAGGTTGACGCGGTGGTGGAGACTTGGACCGAAACCCGCACCCGCGATGAAATCTTTCGCATCATGCAGGCGGGCGGCGTCATTTGCGCATCGGTGCAGACCTTGGAGGAGGTGGTCAACGACCCGCATCTGCACGAACGCGGCACCTTGGAGTGGCGGAAGCATCCCGGCTTGGGGCGCATCGCCCTGTGCCGCACGCCGTTGCGCTACGAAGGGGTGACGCCGCCGGAACTCACCGACGTGCCCGCCCTTGGAGCGGACACCCAACGGGTGCTGCGGGAACTGGGCGGCTACGGCGAGGAGGATGTTGAAGCCTTGCGGCAGGCAGAGGCGTTCTGATCGTCAGCCGAACTTTGCGCCCCAATCCTCCAGGGCAACGAAGCGGCCGTCTTCCACGACCGTGTAGTACACGCGTTGCAGTCCTTGGCGGCGCTCGGGGCTGAACGAGACCGGCTCGCCGATGCCGAGGTCGAAGTCGCGCACGGTGAACACGGCGCGCTCCAAGTCGGCGCGGCTGGGCTGGCCAGCCAAGCGGCGGAGCACTTCCACCAGCAACTTGGCATTCAAGAAGCCCTCCAAGCTGGTGAAGCTGTGGGGGAAGGGCGTGTAGGCCTCCGTGACCAAATCCCCGGGCGGTTCCGGGGCATGGCGCTGCATGAGTTCGCGGTATTCGCCGACGGCGGGCATGGAGACATCCTCGTAGCTCGGCACCACTTGGGAATTGACCAGCAACTCCGTGTACTGCGAGGTGTCGCCTTCAAGCCCGGTCAGCAGCTTGAGCATGTTTTCGCTGCCGACGAACGACAGATTGGCGATTGGCACCCTAAGGCCCAAGTCCACGGCGTCGCGCACGAAGGCGGCGCAGGCGGCGTAGGCGCCGATGCAAATGACCGCGTCCGGATTCGCTGCCTTGAGTATCTCCACTTGCGCCCGCAGGCCGCCGGTGAACATTTCCCCGCGGCGATAGGTGGCTTCGCCCACAATCCGATGGCCATGCTGCGCCATGGCGCCGCGAACCCCGGCCCAACCGCTCCGCCCGTAGGCGTCCGCTTGGTAGAACACCCCAATTCGCTGCCGCCCGATGCGCACGAAATTGTCCACCAAGCCACCGGTCTCCTGCCGATAGGAGGCGCGCAGGTTGAAGGCGAAGTCGCCATAGGGCGGCTCGCGTTGGGGCTGGGCGCCGGTGAAGGGGAAGAACAGGTAAATGTCGCGCTCCTGGAACTTCTTCAGCATCGGCAGCACCCGGGTCACGGTCGGGGTGCCGACGTAGCCGAACAGCAGGAACACGTCGTCCTCCAGCATGAGGGTCATGGTGTTCTTGACCGATGGGTCTGGCTGGTAGCCGTCGTCGTAGGTCTTCATGCGGATTTCCCGGCCACCCACGCCGCCTTGGGCGTTGATGTGGGTGAAGTAGGCATTGGCGCCGCGGTAGAGTTCGATGCCAAGGCCTCGGGAGGGGCCGGAAAAGGCGGCGGACGTGCCCAGGACGAAGGCCTCCTCGGTCACTCCCCCGGCACCTCGGGAGGCCGCGGCCGGCAGCAGCAGCCCTGCGCCCAACGTGCCCTGAACCAGCGATCTTCGGGTAATCGTCACCTTAAGCCTTCGAAATCCCGAGTTCGCGCAAGGTGCTGGCCAGCGTCGGCCGCTTCAACCGCACCGGATCGTCGTTCAGCAGGTAGGTGAACACCCAGCCGAGCCCCAGCATCAGAATGCCGATCAGGAAGCAGTACATCACCGCCCGGTCCGGATAGACGTCCTTCAGGTACCCCACGTAGAGCGGGCCAATGAGGCCGGCCGCCGCCCAAGCGGTGAGGATCGCGCCGTACACGGAGGACATGCGCTTGGTGCCGAAGACGTCGGCAATGAATGACGGCATCACGGCGAAGCCGCCGCCGAAGCACAGCAGGACATAGCAGACCAGGGCGGAGAAGACGATGGGGTCGCGTTCGGTCATCAGCACGCCGAAGACCACCATCTGGCTCGCCAGCAGGATGCGGAACACGCGCGCCCGGCCGATCCGGTCCGCCACCATGCCCCACAACAGCCGGCCGGCGCCATTGAACATCGAGCTGACGGCGATGAGCATGGCGCCATAGGCCGCCAGTGTCTCCGGTTCGACGGTCGGGTCGGCGAAGCTCCAGACGTCCTGCAGCAGGGATGACTGGAAGCTGATGACGGAAATGCCCGCAGCGATGTTGAAGAAGAAGACGATCCAAGTGACGATGAAGGCGGGGGACCTAAGGCAGTCCTTGACGGAATCGCCTTCGTCCACCGCCAATGGCGCGCCGGCCGGGTTGGGTGCCGCGGCGGTAGCTGGCGGGTCGCTCAAGCCCAGGCTGGCAGGGATCACCATGCAGCCAAACACGATGCCCAGCCACAGGAAAGTCATGGTCAGGTCGCCACCCGAAAGTGTGAGCAGGGTGGGGGCCAAGCCCTTGCTCAGCAGCAGCGCGCCGATGCCAAAGCCCATCACCACAATGCCGGTTGCCAATCCCTTGTTGTGGGGGAACCACTTCGCCACGGTGGCCACCGGGGTGACGTAGCCGAGACCGATTCCGGCGCCGCCAATGACGCCGTAGCCGAGGTAGAACAGCGCCAACGATTCCAGATGCAGGGCGAGGCTGGCAATCAGGTAGCCGCCGGCGAACATCACGCCGCCGATCACAGCCAGCCGGCGGGGGCCGAAGCGTGGCAGCATGGCGCCCGCCCAAGCCGCTGAGACCCCCAAGGAGAAAATCGCCACGCTAAAGGCCCAAGCGGAATCCGTGTAGGACCAGCCGAGTTGGCGCACGAGCAGCGACTGGAAAAAGCTCCAAGCGTAAACGGTGCCAAAGCAGATGTGCAGCACCAGGCACAGCGCGACCATCACGAACGGGCGGCTTTGGGCGTTCCCCATCCTCAACTTTCCAATCCCGAGCCTAAGCAAGGTATTCTAAGGGCGAAGCGCGGCAATGTGCGGGCCGCGTGCGAAACGAGCGCAAGAGGGGCCGCAGTGCCAGCCCGCAGCGCATTAACCCAAACCATAAGGTTGCATGACAGCATGAAAGTCCAAAAGCTCTTTCAAAAAACCCTGTTCGGCATTTTCCTGCTATTCGGCGCCATCGGCTTGTCCACGTCGATTTTGTGCATCGTCACGGTGGATACGCACCTATCCGAGGAGTACCAGACCAACGGCCGGAACATCGCCCAGACCATTGCCGACTCCAGCGTGGACATCCTGCTGAACCGCGACCTGTCCGCACTGCAGTCGTTGATCGACCAGTTCGTTCTCATCGAAGCCATCAAATACGTCTACATCACGGATGAAACCGGCGAGTTCATTGCCCACACCTTCGTGCCCGGCATCCCCGACGAGATTCGCAACGGCGACCCCTTAAGCACCGAGACCATCGAACGCAGCCTGCCCGGCATGGGCGACTTCGTGGAAGTCGGCAGCCCAATCCTGGCGGGGGTGGCCGGCACCGTCCACGTCGGCATGGATACCGGCTTGATTGCCTTGAAGATACAGCGAGCCATCGGCCAGCAAGTTTACCTGATATCGATCATCTTCATCGTCGGCGTGTTCGCCGCCATGTGGCTGATCAACTTGGCCGCCAAGCCTATGGGCCAGTTACTGACCTATTCGGTGGATCTGGCGCAACAGGCCGCTCAGGATGAGGCGGCGGCGGAAGCCGGGAACCTGCCCGCCGAAGACCGGGAGCAACTGCTCAGCCGAGGCGATGAAGTGGGTCAACTTGCCCGCCTGTACCAATACCTCGGCGAGTTTGCCGACGGCGGCGACCCCCACCGCGCTCCGCCGATTGCGAGCGGGTAGCGGCTTCCGACGCGCCCCGGCACTCCGAATCGAGCGGTTAAGCCACAGCCATGCTCAAAAAATGCAACTTTAACAATAGGTTGAATTACAAATGTCGAAAACATCAAAGCAAATTGGGCCGCAGAGATACCGGGAGACCTTCGGGCGCTACTTTGAGGACTTCGAGGTGGGCGACGTCTATGAGCATCGCCCGGGCAAGACCGTCACCCAGTACGACAACCACCTGTTCACGCTGCTGACGCTGAACACCCATCCGCTGCACTTCGATGTGGAGTACGGCAAGGGCACGGAGTTTGGCCGCAACCTGGTGGTCAGCCCGTACACCTTGGCGCTGCTGATCGGCATGAGCGTGACCGATGTGAGCCAGAAGGCAATCGCCAATCTCGGCATGGACGAGGTGAAATTCAGCGTCCCGGTCTTCGAGGGCGACACCCTCTATGGCGAGTCCGAGGTGATCGCCAAGCGGGAGTCGAAGTCCCGGCCCGGACAGGGCATCGTCACCGTCAAGACCATCGGCTTGAACCAGGACGGCGTGGAAGTGTGCAGCTTCCTGCGCAACGTGCTCGTGCCCGGCAAGGGCAACGCCGTCGAGGACCGGATCGGGCACTACTAGGGCAGGGTGACGGCAATGCTCCCCTTGGACGGCGTTCGAATACTGAGCGTCGAGCACTACGGCGCCGGCCCTTACGGCACCCAGCTGCTCGCAGACCTAGGTGCCGAAGTGGTCAAGGTGGAGAACGGCGCCACCGGTGGCGACTATTCGCGTTCGGTCGGGCCGCACCTGTTGGGGGAGAGCGACAGCCAGTTCCACCAGACCTTCAGCCGCGGCAAGAAGAGCGTCAACCTCGACTTGAAGTCCGCTGCGGGCCGCGCCCGCTTCGAGCGCCTGCTCGCGGAGGCCGACGCGGTGGCCAACAATCTGCGCGGCGACCAGCCGGAAAAGCTTCGGATCCGCTACGCCGACCTGTCGGCCATCAAGCCGGCCATCGTGTGCGCGCATCTTTCCGCCTATGGACGCGGCAACGCCCGCGCCGCATGGCCAAGGTACGACTACCTGATGCAAGCCGAGTGCGGCTTCTTGAGCCTCACCGGGGAACCCGAAGGCCCGCCGGCGCGGTTCGGCCTGTCCATGGTGGATTTCATGACCGGCTCGCTGATGGCGCTGTCGCTAGTGTCGGCGGTGCTGCGCGCCCGCCAAACCGGCCAAGGCTGCGATGTGGACCTATCGCTCTACGACACGGCGCTGCACCAACTGTCCTATCCCGCGACTTGGTACCTGAACGAAGGCCTGCGCACCGAGCGCTTGCCGCGATCCTCCCATCCGAGCATCGTGCCAAGCCAACTGTTTCGCACCCAGGACGGCTGGTTGTTCGTGATGTGCCAGACGCCGAAGTTCTGGGCCCTGTTCTGCGAAGCGGTGGAACGCCCGGATCTGGCAGCGGATGAACGCTTCTTTGACCCGCCTTCCCGCTTGGCCCATCGGGAAGCGTTGCAGACGGAAATTGAGCAAACGCTGGGGAACGCGCCGAGCACCCATTGGGTGGCGCTATTGACGGGCTTGGTGCCGGTGGCGCCGGTCAACGACATCGCCGGGGCGCTGGACAACCCGTTCGCCAAGGAAGTGGGAATGCTCAACCGCGTCGAGCACCCCGAACGGGAAGACGGCCTGCGCATGCTGTCGAGTCCCTTCCGCATTGACGGGCAGCGACCACCCGACCGCCGCGCCCCGCTGCTTGGCGAGCACGACGATGAGTTCCCATAGGTCCGCCCGCTGACAGTGTTTTCCAATATGGAAATGAGCCTGAAGGAAGGGGGTTGCGGGGAAGTCCTGCCGGGCCGGTCTCCGGGGGTTGGTTTGAGCGCTGATGATGGTCCCTCCGGGCGCTCCGCGCAAGCGGAGGGCGGCCCTTGGAG
>JAJEIQ010000029.1 GCA_022827905.1 Pseudomonadales bacterium
CCTCCAAGGGCCGCCCTCCGCTTGCGCGGAGCGCCCGGAGGGACCATCATCAGCGCTCAAACCAACCCCCGGAGACCGGCCCGGCAGGACTTCCCCGCAACCCCCTTCCTTCAGGCTCATTTCCATATTGGAAAACACTTAGGCGGCACTTTGACGGAGCAAGGGCATCTTGTTGACGGATCGAGGGCATGACGAACCGAAGGTTCGCGCCCTCGAAAGTGACTGCTGCGCTTTGACGGATCGAGGGCATCTTGCCCTCGAAAATGACTGCTGGAAGGCTAGCTGACATCTTTGGAAGGAACAAGAAGAATGGACGAACTGCTTGATTTCGCAGGAAAGGTCGCACTGGTCACCGGCGGCAGCCGGGGCTTGGGCCGGGAAATGACGTTGGCCCTGGCCGAGCGCGGCGCCAACGTGGTGATCGCCAGCCGCAAGGCGGAGGTCTGCGAGGCGGTGGCCGAGGAGGCCCGCGCCCTAGGTGTCGAAGCGCTGCCCTATGCCTGCCATGTGGGCCACTGGGAGCAGTTGGGCGAACTCGCGGACGCGGCCTACGAGCGATTCGGCAAGGTGGACGTCCTCATCAACAATGCCGGCATGTCGCCCCTCTATCCGTCTCTGGGCGCTATCAGCGAGGAACTCTTCGACAAGGTGCTGAGCGTCAACTTCAAGGGCCCGTTCCGGCTGTCCGCCCTGATCGGGGAACGCATGGCGGCGGGCGACGGCGGCTCCATCATCAACATCAGCAGCACCGCATCCCTCAACCCGAGCCCGGACTCGGAGCCCTACGGGGCCGCGAAGGCGGGCCTGAACGCCATCACCCGCTCCTTCGCCTTCGCCTACGGGCCCAAGGTGCGCGTGAACTGCATCGTCGCCGGCCCCTACCTCACCGACATCTCCAAGGCCTGGGACATGGAAGCCTTCGAGAAGCGCGCCAAGACCTCGCTGGCCTTGGGCCGTGGCGGGCAGCCCAACGAGATCGTCGGCGCCGCCCTCTACCTCGCCAGCGACACCTCCAGCTTCACCACCGCCACCCTGATCCGGGTGGATGGGGGCACGCCCTAGCTATCACGACGCCATTGGATGATGGCCCGCACGGCGTTCGGGGCGAGATCCTCGCCGCTGAGCGTTTCAATCGTCGCGAGCCCTCCGGGGTTGGCGACGTTGGTTTCAATGAGATGGGGATGGGCGATGTCCACGGCGGCGAAGCCGACGCCCGCGTCGCGCAATTGGGTGGCGATGGTTTGCGCCAGCGTGCGCTCCTCGGTGCTGAGGCTGTGGGGCGCAGCCGTGGCGCCGGTGGCCAGGTTCGCTCGGTGATCGCCGGTATCTGGCCGACGCCGGTAGCAGCCAATAACTGCGCCAGCGGCGACTAGGCAGCGGGTCTCGCCTTCGGCAGCGGACTTAACATAACGTTGGAGGATGGCGAAGCCCTGCTCGCGGAGGGTGCGGCGGATCGCGGTGTGGCCGTCGGCGTCGTTGCGGATTTTGGCCACGCCCTGCCCGAAACTGGCGCCGCTCGGCTTCACAATCCAGTCGCTGCGGTCGTCGAGCCGTTTGATGAGAAGCTCGGCATCGCTTCCGGCATGGGTCTCCGGCAGATGCTCAAGGAATGCCAGCTTGCCGTGCAGGTAGGTGTAGGCGTCGACCGCGTTGACGAATCGCCTTTGATCGAGGCGGCGCAGCAATTGTGCCCGGTCGAGGAAGGAGCGCCGCTCGCCGAAGCCAAGCGGCCAGATCAGATCGCACTCGCCAAGGTCCATGTCAGCGGCTTTGACGACCCCTCGGTCGAGGTGCAACTCGCCGTGATCCGCCTCCTCCACTCGCCAACCTTCGCCGGCGAAGGCCTTGGGCAGACGCCGGTGATTGTCGTTGCGGTGCGGCCCGGCGCCGATCAGGAAGAGGATTTTGGGCTGTTGCACCCGGCCTCCAACTGGTGCTCGCTGCAAGGATTCGCGCTTATGGAATGTGGAGGCTGAGGTCGGAATCGAACCGGCGTACACGGAGTTGCAGTCCGCTGCATAACCACTCTGCCACTCAGCCTTGAGGGGGATGCTGCGGCAAGGCGCAGCTTCGGCGTGTGCGCTGCATTTTAAACGCATCGCGCGTCTCTAATCGAGGGCAAGATGCCCTCGCTCCGAAGGCTGTTCCCCGGAGCGAGGGCGTCCCGCCCTCAAACTGGGTGCCCGAACCCGCGTTCGGCGGGGACTACTGGGAGTTGGTGCCCGGGGCGGGACTTGAACCCGCAGGGAGTTGCCTCCGGGGGATTTTAAGTCCCCTGTGTTTACCGATTTCACCACCCGGGCCACACCGCCGCGCCCTCGGATCAGGGCGATTGGTGCCCAGGGCGAGAGTCGAACTCGCACGCCGCTAAGGGCACTGGAATCTAAATCCAGCTTGTCTGCCTATTCCAACACCTGGGCTTGGCTTGGCCGCGTGGCTGGATTCTAACTGAATTGCGCTGGTGTCCGCCTTCCCGCTGGCAATGCGCGGCTATCTAACGTAGTTTGCGCATCCCTCAACCTCAACCCCGAACGGAGCCCGAACGATGATCGATGTGCATTACTGGCCGACCCCCAATGGCTGGAAGGTCACCATCATGCTGGAGGAGTGCGGACTGGACTACGAGATCAAGCCGGTGGACATCGGCGGCGGCGATCAGTTCAAGCCCGATTTTCTGCGCATCAGTCCTAACAACCGCATGCCAGCCATCGTCGATCATGAACCCGTGGGCGGCGGGCCGCCGCTGGCGATCTTCGAGTCCGGCGCGATACTTGAGTACCTGGCCGACAAGACCGGGCGGTTTCTGCCGCGCTCGGGTGCCGGCCGCTACCGCGTCCTGCAATGGGTGCATTGGCAGATGGCCAACCTCGGCCCCATGATGGGCAACGCCAACCACTTCAAGAACTACGCCAAGAACATCGTCGATGACCCGGAGCAGTTGGCGTACGGCACCAAGCGCTTCGTCGGCGAGGTGGACCGCCTGTCCGGCGTGCTGGACGCGCAGCTATCCGCCAACCAGTTCCTCGCCGGGGATGATGCCTACAGCATTGCCGACATGATTACCTGGCCTTGGGCCATGCTGATGGGACGCCTAATCGGCGAGGAAGTCTGGGAGGGCTTCCCCAACTTTAAGCGCTGGGTGGATGAAGTGGGGGCGCGGCCCGCCGTGGACAGGGGGTATCGGGTTGGCCGCGAGCTTGGCAAGCGGGAGCTGACCGAGGCCGAGGAAAAGGCGCGGCGCGAGCTGCTGTTCAACCAAACCAACGAGAAGGTGCGCAAGGCCCGAGAGGAGGCCGCCCAAGCCGCATCCTGAATGCGCCGCATCCTGCCTGCCGCTGCAGCTTGGCGCAGCTTTCGCGACGAAGCGGGTGCGCTGCTGCGCCTCGGTGCGCCCATCGCCGCGACCCAGCTCTGCGTGATGGGCATGGGCTTTCTCGACACCGCCATGGCCGGCCGCTACGGCGCTGCCGACTTGGCCGGCGTCAATTTGGGCGGGGCAGTGCTCTGGCCAGCGTTCATGCTCCTGACCGGCATCACCATGGCGGTGATGCCCATGGTCTCCCAACTGGTTGGCGCCCGGCGCACCGGCGAGTCCGGCCCGCTGATTCGCCACGGAGTCTGGATCGCGCTGTTCAATTCCGTGCTGATGATGCTGCTCATGCGCAACGTCGAGCCGGCGCTGGTGCTGCTGAACGTGGACCGCGAGGTCACGGCCATCGCCGTCGGCTATCTGCGCGCGGCCTCCTGGGGCATGCCGGCGATGATGGCTTACATCCTGCTGCGCCAAGTTTGCGAGGGCCTTGGCCACACGCTGCCACCCATGCTGATCGCCGCCACTGCCTTCGTGCTCAACGCGCCGCTCAATTACGTGCTGATTTACGGTGCGCTTGGGTTTCCGGAACTGGGCGGCGTGGGCTGTGGCTGGGCCACCGCGGCGGTGATGTGGTTGGAGCTTGGGCTGATCTTGCTGGTGGCCCGCCGCCCGTTCTTTCGCGCCACCAATTGGCTTGGGGGTGAGACGGCCTTTCGCTGGGCCACGGTGGTGCGGATCTTCAAGCTCGGGGTGCCCATCGGCGCCACCATCTTCCTGGAAATGGCGGTCTATTCGGCGATCAGCGTGCTGATCGCCCGCTTGGGCGTCAGTGAAATGGCGGCCCACAGCGTCGCCGGCAACATCAACTGGGCCACCTACGTCATTCCCATGAGCTTGGGCAGCGCCGCCGCCATCCGGGTCGGCTTTCATGTCGGCGCCCGCAACCAAGCCGGGGCGGCCCAGGTGGTGTCCACCGCGTTCCGCATCTCCTTGGGCTATGCGCTAGCGGTCAGCGTCCTTCTCGTCGGCCTGCGCTTCATGCTGGTGGGTATCTACACCACGGACGCCGACGTGGCGCTCATCGCCGCCAATCTGCTCATCTTCATTGCCGTGTATCAGATGTTCGATTGCACCAACGCCACCATGGCCGGCGCGCTCAGGGGCTACAAGGACACGCGGGTGCCGATGGTCATCTCCCTGATCGGCTATTGGCTGATCGCCCTGCCGCTGGGTGCGCTCCTGGCGGATGGCGTTTTTGGCCTGTCGGCCACGGGCGTGTACGGCTACTGGGCAGGCATGACCTTCGGGCTGGCCTTGGTGGCCGTCGCCATGGGGCTGCGTCTACGCCGCACCAGCCGGGATGCCGCCCTGATTGAGCGCTTGGCCCAGGGGTGATCAGGCAACAGGATCGAGGGCGTACTGCTGGGGCGAGGGCGTCCCGCCCTCGATTTGGACTTCGGGGTTTGAATCGAGGGCGGGACGCCCTCGCTCCGTCAAAGTGCCGCCATTGGTCAGGCTCGCCCGCTTTGGGTATAACCAATCCCAGCAAACAACCCTACGGAGGCTGCCATGGACCAGTCACGCCGCACGTTCATCGAACAGGTGGCGGGTGTTTCGGCACTGACCGGACTGGCCGGCGTCAGTTCGGCGGCGCTGGCCGCGCCGGCGGCTGATCTGGGTTCCGGTGGCGCAGCGGACGATGAAGCCTATTGGCGCTCGGTGGCGGGGGAGTTCCTGACCGCCCCTAACGTAGCCCATATGAACACCGGCACCCGGGGCGTCTCGCCGCGCAGCGTCGTCCAAGCGCAGTTCGACGCAATCCGCAGCTACGACAGCGACTACTTCAGCCACGCCACCCATACCTGCAACGCTGAGTTCCGCGACCGGCTGCGCGCCAAGCTGGCGGCGTTCATCGGCTGTAAGCCCAACGAGGTGGCGCTGACCAACAACACCACGGAGGGCATGGCCTTCGGCACCTTGGGGCTCGACTTTCAACCGGGTGACGAGATCATCCACACCAACCACGACCACGCCAGCGGCGTCCAGCCCATCCACCTGTGCGCGGCTCGGCACGGCATCAAGCCGGTGGTGGTCGATCTCCAAGGCGATGCGTTTCATCCGCCGAAGAGCGCCGACGCCATCGTCGCGGCGTTCGAGCGGGCCATGACCAAGCGCACCCGCCTCATCAGCTTCTGCCACATCAACTACACGGACGGCTGCGTGCTGCCGGTGCGGGAAATCTGCGCCCTGGCCCGGGAGCGGGGCATACTCACCCTGGTCGATGGCGCCCACCCGCCCGGCATGATGCAGTTGAACATCGCCGAACTCGGCTGCGACATGTACGCGGGCGCCGGCCACAAGTGGCTGCTGGCGTCCATGCTCAGCGGCTTCTTCCACATTCGCGAGGAGCTTCAGGACCGGGTCTGGCCCTTGGTCTATTCCGGCCCGGTGGCGGGTCGCAACATGTTTGGCCAATCGGTGGCCGGCACCGCCAGTGCCGAGCAGGCGGCCACTGCCGCCCGTTACGAGATGCGCGGCTCGCTGGACTTCGCCGCGCTGGCCGCCTTCGATGCCGCCCTTGACTTCCACATCGGCCTGACCCCAGCCGCCATCGAAGCCCGCGACCGGCACATGGCCGCCCAAGTGAGGGCGGGGCTAAGGGCCATCGACGGCGTGCAAGTCCATGTCTCAGACGATCCGGCCCTGAGTTGCGGCTTGGTTTCGTTTCACGTCGAAGGCGTTGAGCCCAAGGCCGTGAACCAGCGGCTCTGGGAGCGCCACCGCCTCTACATCCGCGACGTTTCCCACCCGGAAATTGACTGGAACGTCAATCGCGCCTCCCTGCACATCATGGTGCACGGCGGGCATGTGGATACTCTGCTTGGCGGGGTTGAGGAGATTGCCCGCGAAGCTAGAGCTTGACCCTGAAAGACATTCCGTAGGTTCGCGGCTCCTGATAGGCCACCAAGCCGAAGACCCCGGGCGCGTCGAAGACGCTGTCGATGTAGCGTTCATCGAAGAGGTTCTGCGCCCATAGGCCGATGGACCAAGGTTGCCCGGTGGGCGCGAAGTCCAGGTTCAGATCCGCCAAGTGGGTCGGCTGAATCTCAGCGCGGGCGGTATTGAACAGGCTGGTGTTGTACTTCTTGCCCGTGTACTTGTACTGAAAGTTCACTGACAGCTCACCCCGGTCGGCGATCATGAAATGGGCATCGAAACCCAGGTTGACGGTCCACTCGGGCGCGTTCTGCAGATCCTCGCCGGACAGGTCGAACAGCGTGCCGGTGGCGTCGGGCGTCATGAACTCCTCGTACTCCGCAGTGAGATAGCCAATCGCGGCGTTGAGGCTCAGCCACTCCGAGGGGAGGGCCAGAACTTCGATCTCCACGCCCGTGGTCTCGGCCTTCGCGGCGTTGAGGATGGTGTTGCCGTTGACGGTGTTGCCGAACTGGTCCTCGATGAAGAAGATCTGGGCGAGTTGAATGTCGTCGTACCAGTTGTGGAAGACCGCTATGTTGGTGCGCAGGCGGTTGTCCAGCCACTGTGCCTTGAGGCCAGCCTCGATCATGTCAACGAACTCGGGGTCGTAGGGGCCTAAGTCCTGAGGAATCCCGATGCGCCCGGTGAAGCCCCCCGACTTGAAGCCGTGGGCGTAGGTCAGGTACCCCATGACATCGTCCACGAGGTCGTACTCGACCCCGACCTTGGCCGCGACCTCGGTCCAGCTCTCCGAGTCGCTGTTTTCCGTCACCCCGATCAGCAGTTCATTGGCGCCGGTCATGGTGTTGTCGCCGGGGCCGCGCAGTTCCGCCATGCCCCTCAAGTCAATCCAAATCGGAATGTTGGCGTCCGCGCTGGTCTGCTCATCGTGCACGCGAATGCCGGCCTGCCCTCGGAAGCGGTCGCTGAAATCGACGTAGGTGTGCAGGAACGCGGATACGATCTCCGTGTCCCAGTCGTTCTGGGTCAATTGCCGCAGGCCGGGGGCGGCGAACTGGATCCGGAAGTCCTGGAAGTGATCCCAGCTATAGTTGGCGTAGAACACCCCGATCATGGTTTCCCAGTTGTCGGCGACCGAGAAGGTGTTGCGAATCTCTTGGGTGAACTGATCGCCTCGGGTGCGGCGATCGGTGTCGTCGAGAAACACCGGCGTCCAGTCCTGGTCGGTGAACTCGCGCAGCTTCCAGTCCTTGTAGCCGGTGATTGAGGTGATCGTGCCCATGGGTGTGTCCCAGTTCATGATCAGGGTGCCCGAGTAGGAATCCAGATCCCCGCGGTCGGGAATCTCCGTGCCGCGCGCCGAGTAGTACTTGTTGGGGGCTTTGCAGCGCTTGCCGGGAGTGAGGCAGGGAGATCGGTACATGGGCAGTGCCGCGCCGGGCAGGATCGTCCCCTCGGGAACATGCAGGGCCTCGCCGGGAACCGAGCCGTTGATGTTGTGAGGGGTGCCGTCCCGGTGGGCCGAATACTCGCCGATTAGGGTGAGGTCGAACCGGTCGCTGCCTTCCCACAGGAGGCTCGCGCGCAGCGCCGTGCGATCCTTGTCGCCAATGGGCTTGTCGTCCACCACGTTGGTGATGAAACCGTCCCGCTGGTGGTGGCTCAGGGCCACTCGGAGGGCCAATTCGTCCTGGATCAACGGCAGGTTAATGGCGCCCCGCACGTCGATGCGGTCGTAGTTGCCGTAGCTGGCGTAGGCATCGAAGCTCCGCTCATCGGTCTGCGGGCGCCTTGAGACGGCCTGGATGACGCCACCCGTGCTGTTGGCGCCGAACAAGGTGCCTTGGGCCCCGCGCAGCACCTCCACGCGCTCGATGTCGTAGGTGTCGAGCAGCGAGACCATGTTGAAGAACTGCGGCACCTCGTCTTGGGTAACCACCACCGTAGTGCCGCCGTAGGGGTCCGGCTCGATCACCCCCATGCCGCGGATGTTGAACACGGCGCCGTGGGGCGTGTTCGAAAAGTTCTGGATCTGCACGTTGGGAATGTAGCCGCGCATGCCCTGGATGGTGACCGCTCCGAGCGCATCGAGCCGTTCGCCGGACACCGCGGTCACCGCGACAGGCACGGACTGAATGCTCTCCTCCCGCCGCTGCGCGGTGACCATGACTTCCTCGATCTGGCCCGCTGCGGCGCTTTCCGATGGCGTTTGCGCGGAATCCTCGGCTGTGGCCTGCAGTGCGCCGAACGCGGCCAGGCCGACCGCCGCCGCTCGAATGGACCTAATGAATGTTCCTGTCATCAGAGGTTCCTCCCTAAATTTCTGTAACCTAAATTTCTGTAGCACACTTGTTCAAGTGAAGGGCGCAAGGAGAGCGTAGGATTCGTCCTGGCCGTCAATGCGGCCGCGAGCCAGGTCCTTGAAAAACGAGCCCTGCCAGTCAACGGTTGACGGTTCGTTGCGGTTCCAGTCCATCACGTACAGCCGGTGGACGATTTTCCAAGCCCCGTCCCGGCGTTCGAAGCGATCGAGATAGCGGCCCCCGACCATGGCCGCCGCCATGCCGTCTTCTGCTTCGGCATCGATGAAGGTCAGGTTGTACGACTCGACCACGGCGCTGTCGGGGCCGGTGAACTCAATCAGCGCGTGATCGACGCGATGGGTCTGTTGCCGAACGCCGATGGACGCATCGAACGGGCCGATGAACTCGGCGAACTCCCAAGCATCGCCATTGAAGATGCCATGGTCGTCCGTGGCGCCCTCGTGGTAGGCGGTCTTCAACAATTCGGCATCCAGCCGGTCCACGCCGCGGCAATAGCGCATGAGACAGTCGTAGATCGCCTGTCGGTCCTTGAAACGGTCGATTTCCTCCTGGCTGACGCTCATGGCGGTCATCGCAGGCCGTAAACCGGGTCGTCTTTGCCCCTGCAGCCGCGGGCGCGCAGTTCGCCGTACATGCCTTCCTCCCACTCGGATGAGTTGGGCTGGTTTTGATTCCAGTCCATGACGAAGGCGCGGTGCGAAATCTTCCAGGCGCCGTCGCGGCGCTCGTAACGATCGAGGTAGCGGCCGACCAGCAGTGTGTCCATCAACTCGCCGGTCTCCCGGGTGCTGAGGTAGGCAAACACGTAAATCTCTCCCGCAGCGCGGTCGCCGTCGACCGTGATCAGTTGATTGCCGAGGCAGTGAAAGGTGCGCTCCATGGTGCGCAGATGCGCGAACGTGTTGTCAACGAAGCCGCTTACCGGGCCGTTGTAGGTGCCGAATGCAATGGTGGCGTCGTCATGAAAAATGCGCGGCAGCAAGTCGGCGTCGATGCGGTCCACGGCGCGGCAATAGAGCGCGCAGACATCGCGGATGGCCTGCTTGTCGATCGCTTCCCGCAATTCCCGGTCCGATAAATCGCTCACGCTGCTTCTTTCCTATCGTTTAAACGATTCAGTTTACGCGAACCGCAGCTTACGAACAAAGGCTGTACCTGTTCCCTGTTGTCAACAAATAGACATGTCCGGTTTTAGAACAAATAAACTGTCCGGTTCCCGCTTTCGTGCTTCGCCCTTTTCCGCCGCCCTCCGGTGGGAGCGGAGCGACCGCAGGAGGGCGGCGGAAAAGGGCGCGGCGCGGCCCACCCTAGGCGGCCTCGGCCAGGGCTCCGGGGCGCGGCGACCCGTCCGCCCCGTAGCGCCGCAGCAGCCGTGGCCCGTGCCAGAGCGACAGG
>JAJEIQ010000075.1 GCA_022827905.1 Pseudomonadales bacterium
CGGCTCCGCGAACACACCGACCTCATCCCCGAGCACGTCCGCGCCAACGCTCCCATCACGCCGCCGCCGCCCCCCAAGCGCCGCGGCCGCCCGCCCGGGAACAAGCGGAACCGCACCGATGCGCAACGTTGAACCAACCCCTCAACTGGGGAATTTTACTTCGGCACTTCTGGGGAATTTTCAATCGGCATTGACAGGCGCTGGTCAACCTGCCGAACATGCGCGTCCCGGAGGGACGCCGGGTGGACGCTTACGCGGACGCGGTGCGCGGCCTCGCGGAGGTGGAAACGGACGGCGAGAAGAGGGCAAAATACATGGAGTTCATCGACACCTACGCTGGACTGGACGAGGACGAGTACCGGCGCTACGAGCGCGACTACGCGGAGGAGAGCAAGACCATGGCGGGAATGATCCAGAGAGCCCGGGACGAGGGCCGGCACGAGGGCTTGGAACGCGGCGTTCGCCAAGGCCGCGTCCAGGGCGAGCGGGCCGTGCTCGAACGGCTGCTGCGGCGCCGGTTCGGGGTCCTGCCCGCTGGGGTGGCCGAAAGGCTGCGCCGGGCGTCCGCTGGCGAGATCGAGGCTTGGGCGGACAACATCCTCGACGCCGACACGCTCGACGACGTGTTCCGCCCCGGCTCCGCCTGACCCCTTTGGGCCGGACGAGTGTCGGCAACGGTGAACGCGAGATCGTGACCGAACGCTGAGCACGGAACCATGGCGCATCGAACCACGGAATGCCCCTTCAAGCACATCACTGGCACGAAGGCGCTTTTTCCCTGCGCGTTGGCGACCGGCACCGCCGGGTTTGAAACTTCCATGGAAATTTCCAACTGGTTGAATCTAGAGTGGACTCAGGTGCAAGCGAACCGGCCGAAGCGGCCGTACCAAGGGCACGTAGTTCAGCGTCCCGCTGCCCTCTTCACCTAGGCGCAGCCGCTTGGTGAGCAGCAGCTGAAACAGGATCGCCTTCACTTCCAGCGCCGCGAAATGCATGCCGAGGCACATGTGGCTGCCCCGGCCAAACGGGATGAAGGCGAACGGGTCCGGTCCTGGCGCATCGACAAACCGCAGGGGATCGAACCGTTCGGGTTCGGGAAAGAACTCCGGGTCGAAGTGCGTCGCTTGAGGAAACAGCAGGATTGGCGCGTTGGCGGGGATGTGGCGCCCCTCGAAACGGAACGCTTGCACGGCACGGCGCGGGATCATCTGCAGGGGGCTGTACAGGCGCAAGGTCTCCCGGAAGAATGCGTCCGTGAGCGGAAGATGGTCGAGGCACCCGCTTGTCAACCGATCGCCGAAGTCCTGCCGCGCGGCCCGGCACTCCTCGCACAGACGCTCCTGCCAGACGGGATTCTCGGCGAGCTTGATGGACATCGTGGTCAAAGCAGAGGCGGTGGTCTCGTGCGCCGCAAACAGGAATCCGAGCATGTGGTCAATGACATCCCGGTCCGAGAGACCACGCCCCGCCTCATCAGTCCACACGGCGAGGTGCGTGAAGAGATCTTCGCCGCCGTTTTGACGACGCGTTGCGAGCTCCCCGTGAAGGGTGTGGCGCAGCCTGTCCCGCGCGCGCAGAGCACGCCAACGACGCACGCCCGGCGGGGCGAGCACGTTGTCGAGCAGCGTCGCCACGTCCCGGTAGAGCGGCTCGTGATCCGCTCCCCCTTCGAAGCCACCGAACACGCGCAGCGCCATTTCCAGGGTCAACCGTTTGCACTCCCGAAAAATGTCAATGGCATCAGGCCAAGTGCGTATGGATTCCCGGATGATGGGATCCATCTGGATTAGATGCCGCCGAAGCGCGGCGGGCTTGAAAAGCGGTGCCATCAGTCGCCGATGCAGGCGGTGGTCGGCGAAGTCCCGCAACAGGACCATGCCCGGAAAGTGGGCGCTCAGCACCTCCCACCCCCAGCGCGAGGAAAAGTTGTCATCCGCATCGAGCAGCACCAGCCGATTGGCCGCCGGTCCAGCGAGAATGACCTGTCGCCGGTTGCCCACTACTCCCACGGTAAAACAGTTTCCATGACGACGCCGCATGTCGCGGACGTACTGCCCGGGGTTCGGCAGGAAATCCCGGCTGTTTCCCCACAAGCGGTGGCCGCGCGGCCCCGGGAGGTGGGCAAGGTCACGGTTCGCCCGCCGCCCCAGGGCGTCAGACGCCACCGAAATCCGGAGCAGATCGTTCGGGGTGCTGTCCCTCATGCTGCGCTCCACTAGGAAAAGCTCTATTATCCGAGCAATCCTTCTGTTTTCGTACTCGGATTTACTGGTGACGCCTACGCCCCAAGACATTGCCTACGTCATGCGCAAGCAGCCGAAGCAGCGGCGTGCGACAGCCACTGTGGATGCGATTATTGAGGCCGCGGCTCGGATTCTGGTCGAAAGCGGCTACGCCAGCGCCAACACCAATCGGATCGCCGAACGCGCCGGCGTAGGCATCGGATCACTCTACGAGTACTTCCCCGGCAAGGCAGCAATCTTTGCCGAGCTCCGGCGCCGGGAAATGGAAAAGTGGTACGCGAAGCTGCGAACCGGGCTGCAAGCCGGGTCGCCGAGAGAGGCAATCCGCCACGTCGTGGCCACGCGGGTTCGCTACGCCGCCCAGAACCCGATGCTCTATGCGGCCTTGGAATCTGAGGTGCCGCAAGCCGCGACCGCCGGGATGCGTGGCATGATTCAGGACGATTTTCTGACGTTATCGACCGACTACATCGAAAGCTGTCGCCAGTTTCTGCGCCCGAACGCACCGCCCCCGTTCATCGCGGAGTTCTTGGCTCGCTGGGTCAGTTCCAGTGTGCATGATTTCGCGATGCACTCGCCACACGAGCTGAGCGGAGACTGCCTCGTCAACGAATTGGTGGACGCGGTTACACTGTACCTGTTCGGAAACGTTGCTGGTCCAGTCATTGAATGACGGATGGTCCGCGACCGCTCGACCTGACGGTCGCGGCGGGCCTTCGGCCCGAGCCAACGCCGGAGACAAGGGCATCTTGCCCTCGATGGAACTCGTTCGAGGGCGGGACGCCCTCGCTCCGGGAGGCGTTGCGCGGGGGTGAGTGGAACGTGATGGAAAGGGATTCGTACGGCGAGGTCATGGAAGCGGAAGTTCCGGACGAGCTGGCTGGGGAGCGAGCCGATCGGGTTGCCGCCTCGTTGTTCGCCGAGCACTCCCGCGCTTTGCTGAGCCGTTGGATCAAAAGCGGCGCGCTCCTGGTGGACGGCGAGGCGGTCAAGCCGAACCGAAAGCTCAGCGCCGGCCAGCGCCTCACCCTGACGCCTGAACCCACGCCCGGCGAGGACTGGGCCACTCCACAGCCGGTCGAATTCAAGGTGCTGCATGAGGACGATCAACTGCTGGTCATCGACAAACCGGCTGGACTGGTGGCGCATCCGGGTGCCGGCAATCCTGATGGAACGCTGGTCAACGGCCTGCTGCATCATCGTGCCGGGCAAATCGATCTGCCACGGGCGGGCCTCGTGCATCGCCTTGACCAAGACACCTCCGGCTTGCTGGTGGTCGCCGCCACCCGGCAAGTGCAGCGGCGGCTGGCCGCGGCGGTGGCCCGGCACCAGATCGTGCGCCGCTACCTGGGCGTCGCCGAAGGCGTGATGACGGGTGGCCAGACCATCGACAAGCCCATCGGGCGCGACCCGCATCATCGCACTCGGCAACGGGTGCGGGGTGATGGCCGACCGGCGCGCACCCACATCGGCGTCCGCCAGCGGTTTCGAGCGCACACCGCCATTTCCGCCGAGCTCGAGACCGGGCGCACGCACCAGATCCGGGTGCATTTGGCCAGCATCGGTCATCCATTGGTCGGCGATCGCCGGTACGGCGCCCGGGGACGCCTGCCCCGAGCGCCGCACCCCGAAGTGGTGCTCACCGTGCGCGGCTTTCAGCGCCAAGCCCTGCATGCGTCCGAATTGGCTTTCGACCATCCGGCCACCGGCGAGCGCTGCGAGTTTCGCTCACCCCTGCCGAAGGACATGGCCGAACTGCTGGCCGTGTTGACCTTGGATGCGGAAACTCACGGCGATGAACGCTGATCTGAGTGCCGATTGGATTCGAGCCCACTGGCCTGCGCCTAGGGGCATCCACGCGCTCACAACCACAAAGGGCACCAACGTCGGTGCCCGGCATGGCCAGTGCGTCGAGGCGGTGGTGGCCTCGCGGCGCCTAGTCCAATCCGCCACTGTGGGTAGCACCGGCCATCTGCAGTGGCTCGAACAAAGGCACGGCAATCGCTGCATTCGTGCCAACGCGCATTCCTGCGGTTCACAGCCCGAAGCGGACGCAGCCTGGACCAACGAGCGGGGCGTCGGATTGGCCATCCAAAGCGCAGACTGCGTCCCGGTGGTGCTATCCTCCGGCAATGGCCGGTGCATCGGCGCTGCCCACGGCGGCTGGCGTGGTCTGACCGGCGGCGTGATCGAAAGTCTGATGGCGGCTATGTGCAACGGTGGCTCGAAGCCGCCGCTCGCCGCTTGGATTGGCCCTGCCATCGGCCCAGAGGCCTACGAGGTGGGGGAGGATGTCCATGCCGCAGTGCGAGCGGCCACTTCTCGATCCCTTGCCGGGCGGTTCTTCCGGGCTGCTGACAAGCCCGGCAAGTGGCGCTTGGATCTCTTCGCCCTGACTGAATGGCTGCTGCGCCAAGCCGGTGTTGAGCGCATCGCTTGTGCGCGCATTTGCACCTGGTCCAATTCCCATCTCTACTCCCACCGGCGGGACGGCGCGACCGGGCGCATGGCGACCGTGGTGTGGATGGATCCCTGAAAACCAGCCGGAGCCGGCACCGCCATGGATGAATCTCAAAGCCTCTTGTTCGATGACCCGGATTCCACCCTCGGGCGCCGCGCGCTGAACGTAGTGCAGGCCAACGCGGAGTCGGTAACCCGCTTCGACCTCGACTACTTCGCGGGTTACCAATCCATGAAGGCGCTCACCTACACGAGCAGCATTCCCATGATCGCCAACCTGGTGGCCAAGCAGGGGTTCGAGGACTTTGAATGCGTCTTCGGGCACAGCGGCATCGTCTCCCGGGAGGCGGCGGCGATCCTAGCCTTTCAGAACGTGGCGCGTGAACGGCTATCCCACGCCTTCATCGGCGTGAAGGGATCCCGCGATGAGGACCGCCAAGCCGTTCGGCAGACCATCTACCGCCGAGTTGCCGACGGAGAAGTGCGATTCTTCGTAGTAAAGGACAGCATTGCCCATGCCAAGATCTACCTGCTTGAGGGTGACGGCAAGCGGCGGGTCATTGTGGGCTCGGCCAATTTGTCGGAACAAGCCTTTTCAGGCCGGCAAGCGGAGACCCTAGTCGTCTTCGACGATGACGAAACGGCTTGGAATCACTATCTGGCACAGTACAAAGCCGTTCGTGATGCCGCCACTAGCCGCCTGCCGCTTTCCGAGGCACCTCCCGAATCCGAAGGCGCACGCATCGAGCAGACACCCGCTCTGATTGAAGCGCAATCGGAGGAGGACGGCGCAACGCTCTACGTGCCTGCTGAACCAACCGGGGAATCCGGCTATTCGGTGCCGGAAATCACCGTACGCATGGAAGCCATCAAGCCGGCTTTTCGCCGCGGACTCGCTGACTTGCGCCCCGACCGAAGCGGCCGCCTCCACATCAAGCCACGAGTGGTTAAACAGATCGCGCAAATCGTGCGCTCCCGGGAGGCGGAAGCCGGTCCCAACACCTATCTGTCGCGCCAGAACGCGACCTTCGTGCTTTGCGATGAACCGATGCGCCTCGAAGCCGACCCTCAGCATGTTCGCAGCGATGTTCACCAATGGCTGGCGTTTTTTGCCAACTACGAGAATGGCTTTGTCGGTGACGTGCCAAGGCTGCAGCGTGACTACTTCGCCTTCATGTGCTGGTTCTACATGGCTCCCTTGATGTGCGACCTGCGCAATGCTGCGTTGCGCACGAACGCCTTCAGCTTCGACCAGCCACTGTTCGCGGTGCTTTACGGTTCGAGCAACTGCGGCAAAACCAGCCTCGTGGAAGCCCTGATGGCTTCTATGTTCGCCTATCCCCGCATCGTTGACAGCCAGGATTTCACCCCCGGCAAGCTCAGGGCGCTGCAGCAGGCATACAAACGCTTCCCCGTGGTTTTCGACGACGTTACCCGCGATCGATTCAACCGCTACGCCGACGAGATCATCAAGGATGAGACCATTCCCTATGCGGAATACCCCTGCTTCGCCCTCTCCATGAACGCCGACGCACGCAGCTTCAAACCAGAGATCGTCAAGCGCTGCCTGATGATCTACACCCGAACCGCCTTGCCGGGCGACAACACCAAGGCGCGGCGGCGCTTGCAGCGCTCGGTAGCGCAAATTCGCGAACGGATGAGCACAGCCCTGTATCGAACCTATCTGGGCCGCGCAACCGCCCTCTTGGATGCGATTCGGAGTACGGCCGAAGGCGCATCCCCATCCGCCGAGCCGGGCGAGGCGGATGCCATCGACGCGCTCAAGCTCTCGTCAACGGTTTTGTGCGAACTGATCGATGAGCACTTGCCCCCAGGCACGTCGCGGCCGGACTGGTGCGCACCCATGACCTTGGCCAGCTATCAGGAACGGGCTTTCGAGCGCCCGCGCCTGTTCCTAGCCAACCTGCTCGGCGCCGACCGCCACGATGCCGCACGGCGCCCTCCGGAGGGCTGCTGGACCCTGAGCGGCAACCGAATTGTCGTATCCGTCTCTGCCATCGAGTTCAGCCGCACTCGGGCCGACATTCCGGATTGGCTACTCGACGACGCCGCCAGTTCAGCCGGCCAGATCGCGCTGGACCGGAAACTGACGGAGGACTTTCTCAACGCCAAAATTCGTGCGCCGCGGCGCTGGCCGTGGCAGCGATAGGACCTTCGAATGCTGTAGTATATGCGCCTTCCCGTTTGTGCGAGATTGACCATGGTTCGTTACCTCGCCCTCGGCGCCGCCCTCCTACTGGCCACCCCCGCAACCGCCCAAACCTGCGCAGCACCCTCATGCTTTGACGCCCCCGTCGTGGCCGTCGCGGATGGCGACACGGTGACCGTGCTGCGCCAAACCGCCACCGGGGCCAGGCAAGTCCGAGTTCGGCTGACGGAGATCGACGCCCCGGAAAGCGGCCAGCCTTGGGGCGCCCGCGCGCAGCAAGCCTTGGCGGATAAGGTGTTCCGCAAAACCGTGCAGGTCTCGGCAAGCGGCAACGACCACTACGGCCGACTGCTGGCGCGGCTCTACATCACCGACGGCGACCGATTGACCGGGCGCGACGTCAACCGGGAAATGGTGCGCGAGGGACACGCTTGGGTGTACCGGCGCTTCGCCACAGAGAACTGGCTGCCCGACGAGGCGGCGGCTCGCGATTCAGGCCTCGGGCTGTGGTCCTTGGGCGCTGGCGCAGCGGTTCCTCCTTGGGAGTGGCGGCGCGATGAAAGAAGCCGCAAGGTCGCCGCCATCGGCAACGCGCCAGCGGCGATGGCCACCCCATTCTCCTGCGGCGCGAAGCGCTATTGCCGAGAGATGACCTCCTGCGCGGAGGCCCGGTTCCATCTGGAATCCTGCGGATTGCGCACAATGGATGGCGACAACGACGGCGTTCCCTGCGAGAAGACGCTCTGTTGAACGCCCCTGCAAACCCAAGACCTGCTGTGCCCTGGCTACTGGTCGCCGCGCTCTCCCTGATTGCGCCACTGGCGGCGAACGCCCAATCTGCCCAAGATGACGCGGCGGCCGAGCCGCACGACATCGAGCAGGTTATCGTCGAGGCGGAGCGGCTTGACGGAGGCGCTGCGGATGCGTTCGGCATCCTGTCCAGCGCACCGATCGACACCGTGTTCGGCCTCGGCAAGTCATTGCATGAAACGCCGCGGGCCGCCGCCTCCTTGAGCGCGAACATGCTCTCGCTGTACGGGGTTGAGCGGGTCACCGACTTCTCCAACGTTTCCCCGGGTGCCTTCACGGCATCGTTCTTCGGGCTGGCGGCGAGCATCGACCTGCGCGGCAGCATCGCCGACACCCATTTTCGGGGCATCCGGCGGCTGACCAGTTCCGGGGGCTGGGAATCCCTGATCGGCGCGGCCGACCGGGTGGACATCGTGCGCGGCCCGGCCTCGCCCATCCACGGGCCAGGATCCATTTCCGGCTACTTGAACGTGGTGCCGAAGACGGCCCGGGCCGACGAAGGGCGGTTCATCGAAGCGCCGACCGGGGAGGTCACGGTGAGTGCCGCATCTTGGAACCGGTTCGGCGTCGAGGCCGAACGGGGCGGTCCGATGACGCTGTTTGGCAAGCCCGCCGGCTACCACGCCTTTGTGTTTTGGGAGGACGCCGACGGCTACTACAACCACCACCCGGGCAACCGCCAATTCATGACCCAGGGCACGCTCGTGGTGGACGTGCGGGACAACATCTGGATCGAGGTGGGCCACCAATACCAACGCTGGCGCGGCGCGGAAGTCGGCGGCTGGAACCGCATCGATCAAGCCCTGATCGACGACCGCCTTTACCTCTCCGGCGCGCCGCTGGTGGATCTCGACACGGACGGCAGCGGCCGCATAAGCCAAGCGGAAATCGCGGCGGTGAGCCCCAACAACGGGCTGAATGTGTTCACCCCCTACGGGTCCGGCTTCGGCTTTTTCAGCAGCGACGCCGAACGCGACGCATTGAAGCTCGATCCGGACACCGTGCAGCGGGTGCGCATCGGCGCGGACGACTGCCTGTGCGCCAAGGACGACGACGGCGCTGCCGACTCCCTGGCCATCTACTTTGACATCGTGGCGGAACTTGAGCGCTTCTCGCTGCGCCAGAAGCTGTTCATTGACTTCGCTGACCGCCACATCGTCTCCAGCTACGGCTTCTCCCAAACCCATCGCACCCTGCTGGTGGAGGAGCGCATCGAAGCGGCGTTCAACGGCATTGAAGTCGGGGATGCGCTGGAGGTGGATCTGGTGATCGCCCCCAACCTGCGCTACTACGACACCCGCGCCCGCCAAGACCTCGCCTTCGAGTTTTTCAATCGGCGGGACATCAGCAAGCCGCCCTCCGCCCTCGATTTGCGGGTGCCGTCCTACGGCAATGAGGACACCGATCCCTTCACCCTCGATGTCAGCACCGAGTGGCTGAACCTAGGCATCGCCGCCATAGCGGACTTCACGCTGCTGGAGCGCCTTTCGCTGCTGGCCGGCGCCCGCTGGGACCACTACGATCTCCGCTCACGCAACGGCCCCGACGTGTTCGCCTTCGCGACCCCCAACGCCAAGGCTTCCAAGAAACAGGGCGAATTCTCCTGGAGCCTGTCGGCGAGCCTCGCCCTGGGCGCTTGGCGTCCGTACATCACCTTCGCCGAGCAGGCGCTCACGCTCGGCGGGCAATCCGGGGAGGTATCGGTGAACAACGTGCAAGCCGGTCCCTTGGGCAAATCGAGGCTTAAGGAGGCCGGGCTGAAGTTCGCCGGATTGGACGGTCGCCTGCAGGCCACCCTCGCCTTCTACGATCAAAAGCGCATCGACTACTCAGCGCTGGCCGACAGCAACCTGGCGGTGCGCGGCAAGGGCGTGGAACTCGATTTGCGGGCGGCCTTCAGCGCGCGCTTGGCGCTGCTGTTCTCCGCCACCCGGTCGCGCATCTACCGCGAGCCCCTGACCAGCCGCTTCATCTTCGCCCCCGCAGCCGTCACCGGCTTCGCGCCCGAGGATCAGTACGGCGGCAACCCGGTCACCGTGCTGCCGGGCGACGACCGCCGCTTTCGCCAGCGGGGCGCTTTGCCTGAATACGTGGTCAGCGCCGGCGGCAGCTATCGCTTTGGCAACGGCTTCGGCCTCAACCTAACCGCCAGCCGGGTGGGCAAGGCCTGGTCCGGCGTAGCCCGCACCGTGCGCCTGCCCGCCTACACGCTGGTAAACGCCTCCCTGTCTTGGAACCGCGGACCTTGGCAAGCCAGCCTGGCGGTCAACAACGCCTTGGACAAGCTCTACTTCCAAGGCAACTTCCCGCAGATCTTCGGCGACCTCGTGGCCCTGCCCCGCCCGCCGCGCAACTGGCGGCTGACGCTGAGCCGACGGTTTGGGGAGTAGAGCGCACAACACAAGGACGACAACATGGCAGCTTACAAATTCGGTGGCTTCGTGGCGCCGCACCATCCCATCGGCGAGCATCCCACGCTGCAACTGCAGAGTGACTTGGCGCTGGTCGAGCATTTGGAGCGGCTCGGCTTCGACGAATTCTGGTGCGGCGAGCACCACTCCACCGGCTGGGAAACGATCGCCTCACCGGAGTTGTTTCTGGCCGCCGCCGCTGAACGCACCTCGCGCATCAGGCTCGGCACCGGCGTGATCTCGCTGCCCTACCACCATCCGTTCATGGTGGCGCAGCGCCTCGTGCAACTCGACCACCAGTCCCGGGGACGGGTCATTTTCGGCTCCGGGCCAGGCGCCCTGCCCTCCGATGCGCACATGCTCGGCGTCGATCCAATGCTGCTGCGCGACCGGCAGGACGAAGCCATCGGCGTCATCCGCCATCTGCTGGAAAGTGATGAGCGCATCACCCATGAGTCAGACTGGTTCACCCTGCGTGACGCCAAGCTCCAACTAAAGCCCGCTCAGGAGCGCATGGAGTTCGCCGTGGCCTCACTGGTCAGCCCATCCGGCATGACGCTGGCCGGCAAGCACGAGGCCGGGGTGCTGTCCATCGGCTCGGTCTCCAAGGCCGGCATCCAGGCGCTGCCCCTGCAATGGAGCTTCGCCGAGGAGTCCGCCGCCGAGCACGGCAAGCGGGTGGACCGGCGCAACTGGCGCCTGGTGTTGAGTTGGCACATCGCCGAAACCCGCCAAGCGGCGCGGGAGCAGGCGAGGGACGGACTGTTTCGGCACAACAACGAATACACCGTCGGAACGCTGGCGGCCGGCGAAGGCACCATCTACAAAACCCCTGACGAAGCCGTGGATGTGGCGGCGTTCAGCGACGACAGCGCCAACGTGATCGGCACGCCCGACGACTTGGTGGCGAAGATTCGGGAACTTGAGCAGATCTCCGGCGGCTTCGGCACGGTGATCGGCTTTGTCCACGATTGGGCCAACCGCGAGGACACCCTGCGCAGTTGGGACTTGGTGGCCCGCTACGTCATCCCGGAAGTCAACGGCTTGCTGGACGGCTTCCGGGAATCCAATGCCTACGTCATCGCCAACCGGGAAAGCTGGAACCGCGCCTCCGCGGCCATCATGAGCAAAATCAAGGCCAACGAACGCGCCGCCCAGGCGCTCAAGGGACCGCAAACCGGCATGGCGAAGTCCGCTCTGTCCGCCCACGCCGCGCCGGACATCAAAAGCGCAAAGTCAACGGATTGACCTGCGCCCCAACAATGCCCGTCAATTGGCAACAGTACGAAGCAGCAGGCCTGTGGGACGAGCTCGTCGCGCCCTCCGGCCGAGCCCGCCCCGGCGCCGGGCCCTTGCTGCGGGTGCTCTCGCGGCTGACTGACGAGGAGCTTTCCGAGCGAGCTGCCGCCGCCGAGTTGGCGATCCGCACCATGGGCATCACCTTCACGGTGTACGACACGGGCGAGCCGGGCGGCATCGACCGGGAATGGCCGTTCGACATCGTGCCGCGCCTGATCCGCAAGCGCGAATGGGACGCCATCGCCCAAGGGCTGGCCCAGCGGGTGCGGGCCTTGAACGCCTTCATCGACGACATCTACCACCATCAACGCATCCTGCGCGATGGCGTGGTGCCTGCCGCGTACATCGAGAAATCCCGCGAGTTTCGGCCTCGGTGCGTGGGCATCGACCCGCCCCACGGCGTCTGGTCCCATGTCTGCGGCACCGATCTGGTGCGCGACCGGGACGGCGCCCTCTATGTGCTGGAGGACAACCTAAGGGTGCCTTCCGGCGTGTCCTACATGCTGGAGAACCGCGCCGTGATGAAGCGCGTTTTCCCGGAGCTGTTCAAGGACTACATCATCCATCCGGTGGACGACTACCCCCAGCGGCTGGCCGCCTGCCTGCGCTCCCTGGCGCCCGAAGGCAATGACTCCCCGCAGATCGTCGTGCTGACCCCCGGCATCTACAACTCCGCCTACTTCGAGCACGCCTACCTGGCCCAGGCGATGGGCGCTGAAGTGGTCGAGGGCGCAGATCTTAGGGTCGGCGCCGATGACTGCGTGTACATGAAGACCATCGCCGGCCGGGTGCGGGTGGACGTGATCTACCGGCGCATCGACGATCTGTTCCTCGACCCGAAGGCGTTTCGTCCCGATTCGGTGCTCGGCGTGCCCGGCTTGTTGCGGGCTTGGCAGGCTGGCAACGTGGCGCTGGCCAATGCGCCCGGCTGTGGCGTGGCGGACGACAAGGTGATCTACACCTATGTGCCGGACATGGTGCGCTACTACTTGGGCGAAGAGCCCCTGCTGGCCAACGTGCCCTCCTACCGGTGCGTCGAAAAGGCCGATCGGGACTATGTGCTCGACAACCTCGACAAGCTGGTGGTCAAGCCCGCCAATGAGTCCGGGGGCTACGGGATGCTGATCGGCCCCCAGGCCAGCAAGCGCCAGCGCAACGCCTTCGCCCGGGCCGTGCGGGCCAATCCGCGCAAATACATGGCGCAGCCGATGCTGAGCCTCTCCACAGCCCCCACCTTGGCCGGTGCGCCAGGCAGCCCCGACCGGATGCAGCCGCGCCACCTCGACTTGCGTCCCTTCATCCTGTCCGGTGCCGAAACCCACGTGACCATGGGCGGCCTGACCCGGGTGGCCATGAAGAAGGGCTCCACGGTAGTGAACTCCTCCCAAGGCGGCGGCAGCAAGGACACCTGGATTGTGGACTTGCCCGGATGAAGCACAGCTTGCTGTCCCGGGTCGCCGAGCGCATCTACTGGCTGGGGCGCTACATGGAGCGCGCCGACAACACGGCGCGGCTGATCAACGTCAACACCAACATGCTCATGGACCTGCCGACGCCCCGCCCCCTCGGCTGGCGGCCACTGATCGACATCACCGGCTCCGAGGCGCTGTTCGACTCGCTTTACAAAGAAGCGAACGAGCGCAATGTGTGCCGCTTCCTCACCAGCGATGCCCGCCATCCCTCGGCCATCACCTGCGCCATTTCGGCGGCCCGGGAGAACGCCCGCACGGTGCGCGAGACCATGCCCGGCCCCACCTTCGAATACGTCAACGACCTGCATCTGTTCGCCCGCTCGGAACTCCGGCCGAACCTTTCCCGAGGCAAGCGCGGCGCCGCCCTCGAAGGCATCAACAGCCGGGTGCAGCGGCTGGAGGGCTTCCTGTCGCAAAACATGATGCACGACGCCCAGTGGCAGTTGCTGCGCCTCGGCAACCGAATCGAGCGGGCCGACATGACCACCCGCATCATCGACGTGCGCTCCGCGGACCTGTTGCCGCCGGGCCACGACCTCGCCCCCTTCCAGGAGATTCAGTGGCGCAGCGTGCTCGGCTCCCTGAACGCCCGCCAGTCCTATCAAGCCGCCATCGGCGCACCCATCAGCCGGTCCCTGGTGCTCGAGTTCCTGCTCCGCGAACCGGGCCTGCCGCGCTCCTGCGCCTACTGCCTGACTGCCATGCGCCGCCACATCCGCTCGCTGCCGCGCCACGAAGCCCCGCTTCGCGCTTGTGACCGAACTGCGGCGTTTTTCGCGTCGGTGGACTTGGGCGCCCTGGATCGCGAGTCATTGCATCGGTTCCTTGATGAATGTCAAATGCGGCTCGGCCAACTGCATGAGGCGGTCACGGAGACTTGGTTTCGAGTGGCCAGTGGCTAGTGTACTGTCCCGGAAATAACTGAACAAAGTCGCTCGATTTTGGCGAGGATCGATTCGGCGGTTGCGACCCAGACGAAGGGGCTTGCCTTGGCGTTGTGGCGCTCCACGTAGGCGTTGATTTTGTTCACGAGTTCCTTGACGCTGG
>JAJEIQ010000020.1 GCA_022827905.1 Pseudomonadales bacterium
CCGAATCAAGGGCCAAGGTCGGCACTACAGCCAGCCTCAGACGGTCGGGCTCAACGAAAACAAGGGGTTGCGACGGGCTCAGTGCCCGAACTAGGCCGAAATCCGCCCAAGTCATGGTCGAGTTGCGGAAGTCGGGCTAGCCGATACCACACCAGCTTGTTGAGGGGCCTGCGGACGCTCGGTTCACTCCCAGGGCTTGTGCGCAGAATACTGGTGTACACGGGTGAACGGTCCTTCAAGTCAAGCGATGGCGTGGAAATATGGCCTGCCCACCGGCTTGCGGCGGAGACCGCCGGTGGGATGCTGTGGCCATGAGTTGGGTGGCGTAGGTGAGATTGTCCTAGATCGAGTACCCGTTCATCGTCACCACCGTCTTGCCCACCACTTCGCGGTTCTCCAGCAGGCGCATGGCGTCCACGGCTTGCTCCAAGGGAAAGCCGCGGCAGACGTAGGGGTCGATCTCGCCGTTGGATGCCATTTGGTGGATCGCCTCGGTATTGGCGCGGCCCATTTCCGGGTCGCGCCGTCCGTACTCGCCGGCGCGCACGCCGATGACGGCGATGTGCTTGATGAGGATGAGGTTGACCGGCGCTTGGGGCCAGCGGCCGCTGGTGAAGCCGATGCTGAGAATGCGCCCGTCCCAGTTGATGCAGCGCATGGATTCGTCGAAGACGTCGCCGCCGACGGGATCGTAGATGACATCGGCGCCGCGTCCGTCCGTGAGTGCCTTGACCGCCTCCCGGAAACCGCCGAGCCGGCCATCTTGCAAGGTGTAGTTCAGAACGTGGTCGGCGCCCCGGCGCTTGACCACGGCCAGCTTGTCGTCACGGCCGCCGGTGGCGATGACCGTGGCGCCTAGGCGCTTGCCCAGGTCCACCGCCGCCATGCCGACGCCGCCGGTGGCGCCATGCACCAACAGGGTTTCGCCCGGCTGCAGGCCACCCCGGCGCACCAGCGCGACATAGGCGGTGAGGTAGGCGGTTTGGTACGAGGCGGCCTTGGCGTAGGACAGGCGTTCGGGCTTCGGCCGCAAGGCCTCGATCGGGACGTTGACGAGTTCGCAGAAGCCGCCGTGGCGAATGCCGGCGACCACGGCATCGCCTTCCCGGAACCCCTCGACGCCGGTGCCCACCGCCTCCACATCGCCCGCCGCTTCGCCGCCGGGGGCGAACGGCAGCGGCGGCTTGAACTGGTACTTGCCTTGGATCATCAGCAAGTCGGGGAAGTTGACCGCGCAAGCCTTGATCCGCACGCGCACTTCGCCGGGCCCCGGCTCCGGCACCTCGACCTCGGCGGGCCCGACGCTGCCAATGTCCTCCGACAGCGCCTCGCACAGAACGGTCTGGGCTAGTGCCAAGTCAAGGCGCCGCGACTAGCCGGGCGGTGGCTCGTTGCGCCAGCACCCGCACCAAGTGGGCGCGGTACTCGGCGGAAGCGTGCAGGTCGCTGTTGAAGTCGATGGCTGGAAGTTCGGCGGCGTCGAGCGCCGCTGGGTCGAGGTGGGCGCTCAAGGCCGCCTCAAAGGCGTGGGCGCGGCAACCGCAAGGGCCGGCGCCGGTGACGCCGACGCGGACGGTGCCGTTGAAGTCCGCCACCATGACGCCGGCGGTGGCGTAGCGGGAGGCGGGATTGGGAAACTTTTCGTAGGCGGCCCGGCTGGGGATGGCGAAGTCGATGCGGGTAATGATTTCGCCTTCCTCCAAGGCGGTTTCGAACAGGCCCCGGAAGTAGTCATCAGCAGCGATTTGCCGCCGATCGGTGTGGATCACGGCGTTCAGGGCGAGGACTGCCGCCGGATAGTCCGCCGCCGGGTCGCTGTTGGCCAGCGAGCCTCCGATGGTGCCTCGATTGCGCACTTGGGCGTCGCCAATGCCTTCCGCCAGCTCGGCTAGCGCGGGCAGGGTGCCTGCCACCTCGGCCGAGGCGGCTGCCTCAGCGTGGCGAGTGAAGGCGCCGATGCTTAAGGTTCCGTCCTCCGCGGCGATGCCGGTCAGCTCGGCCAGACCCTCCAGGTCGATCAAATCGCTGGGCGCGGCCAAGCGCTGGGTCATGGTCGGCAGCAGGGTGTGGCCGCCGGACAGGTAGGCTGGGTCCTCGGCGTCGCGGTGCAGCGCGACGGCCTCGGCCAACGTGGATGGCTTATGGTAGTTGAATGGGTTCAATGTCGTTTCCCTCCAGTAGGGCCTACAGCCCGTGCAGCTTGCGCCACACCTGCTCCGGCGTGGCTGGCATGGCGATGTCCTCGGTGCCGACGGCGTCGGTCACGGCGTTGATGATCGCTGCCGGCGAACCGATGGCGCCGGCTTCGCCGCAGCCCTTGGCGCCCAGCGGATTGTGGGTGCAGGGGGTCACCGTGGTGTCCACCGTGAAATCCGGCACGTCATCGGCGCGGGGCATGCAGTAGTCCATGTAGGAGCCGGTGGTAAGTTGGCCATCGGCGTCGTAGATGCCGTGTTCGAGCAGCGCTTGGCCGGCGCCTTGGGCGAGGCCGCCATGCACTTGGCCATCGACGATCATCGGGTTGATGACGTGGCCGAAGTCGTCCACGGCCACGAAGTTGACCAACTGCACCACGCCGGTCGCTTCATCGACCTCCACTTCTGCGATGTGGGCGCCGGCCGGATAGGTGAAGTTCTCCGGGTCGTAGAACGCCTTTTCCGACAGCCCCGGCTCCAGGTCCGGCGGGTAGTCGGCGGGCACGTAGGAGGCGAAGGCCACCTCCTGCAGCGTCAGGCGCTGGTTGCCGCTGATGAACGCGCCCTCCTCGAAGGCTACGTTGTCGGGTTCGGCCTGCATCATGTGCGCCGCGATCCTGGTCCCCTTGGCGATGATCTTGTCGGCCGCGCTGATCAGGGCTGAGCCGCCCACCGCCAAGGAGCGCGAACCGTAGGTGCCGAGACCGAACTCCACCCGCCCGGTGTCGCCGTGCACCACTTCCACGTCGTCGAAGGGGACACCGAGCTTGTCCGAAACCACTTGGGCGAAAGTGGTTTCGTGGCCTTGGCCGTGGCTGTGGGAGCCGGTGAACACGGTAACCGAGCCAGTGGGGTTGATGCGGATCTCACCGCTCTCGTAGAGCCCCACCCCGGCGCCGAGCTGAATGGCGAGTTGCGAGGGCGCCAAGCCGCAGGCCTCGATGTAGCAGGAGAAGCCGATGCCGCGCCGCTTGCCTTCGGCCTCGGATGCCGCCCGGCGCTGCTTGAAGCCGCCGTAGTCCACCAACTGCAGAGCCCTGTCCAGGCTGGCTTGGTAGTTGCCGGTGTCATAAACCAGGGCCACTGGGGTTTCGTAGGGAAAGTCCCCGGGCTCGATCATGTTGAGGCGGCGCAGTTCGGCGGGATCCCGGCCGGTCTCCCGCGCTGCCGCCTCGACGATGCGCTCCACCACGAAGGTCGCTTCCGGGCGCCCCGCGCCCCGGTAGGCATCCACCGGCGTGGTGTTGGTGTACACGCCGTGGGTCTGCACGTGGATGTTCGGCGTCTTGTACTGGCCGGCCAGCAGGGTGCCGTAAAGGAAGGTGGGCACCGATGAGCCGAAGAGGGAGAGATAGGCCCCCAGATTGGCCGTGGTGCGGACCTTGAGCGCCGTGAAGCGGCCCGCCTCGTCCAAGCCGAGCTCGGCGTGGGTGACGTGGTCTCGGGCGTGGGCGTCGGCCAGGAAGGACTCGCTGCGCTCGGCGGTCCACTTGATGGGTCGGCCGACCTTGGCGGCGGCCCAGGTGACGACGGTTTCCTCCGCGTAAACGAAGATCTTGGAGCCGAAGCCGCCGCCCACATCCGGCGCAACCACCCGCAGCTTGTGCTCCGGGGCGATCTGCACGAAGGCGGAGAGCACCAGCCGCTCCAAGTGCGGGTTCTGGCTGGTGGTGCGTAGTTCGTACTCGCCGCTGGTGGGATCGAAGGTGGCCAGCGCTGCCCGCGGCTCGATGGCGTTGGGGATCAGCCGGTTGTTGGTCAGATCGAGCCGCGTGACGTGGGCCGCGGCGGCCAGCGCCGCGTCGGTGGCGGCCTCGTCGCCCAGTTCCCAGTCATAGGCTAGGTTGGCCTCAAGGCCCTCATGGATGGGGCTGGCCTTTGCGGCTTCGGCGGCTGCCACGACGGGGGTCAACTCCTCGAAGTCCGCCGCCACCAATTCAGCGGCTTCCCGGGCCGCGGCCAGGCTTTCGGCCACCACCAGGCCGTAGGGCTCGCCGACGTAGTTCACTTGGCTCACCGCCAGCGGCGGGTGGGGCGCGGAGACCATGTCCGAGCCGTCCTTTGACTTGACCAGCCAGCCGCAGGGCAGGTCGCCCAAGCCGTCCACCGCCGCGTCCTGGCCGGTGAACACCGCCAATGCGCCGTCCACTTGCAGCGCGTCGGCGGCGTCGATCGCATTGATCTTGGCGCGGGCGTAGGGCGAGCGCAGAAACACGCCGTAGGTCTGCCCCGGCACGTTGAGATCGTCGGTGTAGGTGCCCCGTCCGGTGATGAATCGGAGGTCTTCGCGCCGTTTGACAGCGGCGCCGATGCCGGTTTCCGCGCTCATTGGGATTGCTCCTGCATGGTGTCGCTGGCGGCCAGCACCGCCTTGACGATGTTGTGGTAGCCGGTGCAGCGGCAGATGTTGCCTTCCAAGCCCTCGCGCACCGTACGGTTGTCCAGCGCGCCGCCATCCTCGACCAGCTCGATGGCGCGCAGGATCATGCCCGGTGTGCAGAAGCCGCACTGCAGGGCGTGGCAATCGCGAAACGCGGCCTGCATCGGGTGCAGATCGTCCGGCGAGCCAATGCCTTCGATGGTGGTCACGGTGCGCCCGCCGGCCTGGGCGGCGAGCACCGTGCAGGCTTTCACCGAGCGGCCGTCGAGATGCACGGTGCAGGCGCCGCATTGGCTGGTGTCGCAGCCGACGTGGGTGCCGGTGAGACGCAGCTGTGTTCGCAGCAGGTCCGTTAGCAGGGTGTTGGCCGGGACGTCCAGGCTGTGCTCGACGCCGTTTACGGTCAGGGTCAGGTTCATGACGCTTCCTATGGTGGGTTCGCGGATTGCTGCCGGTTGGCGGCGGGATCAAGGGCTTGGTGAAAGGCGGAGAAGAAATCGTCGGCCATCTTGCGGGCGGTGCTGTCGATCAAGCGCGAGCCGATCTGCGCCAACTTGCCGCCAACTCGCCCGGCAACGCTGTAGCGCAACAGGGTGGTGCCGTCCTCGGTTTCCGCCAAGGTAACTTCGGCCGACCCCTTGCCAAAACCGGCACCGGCGCCTTTGACGTCCGCATGGAGGACGTAGCTTTCCGGGGGGCGCATGTCGGTCAGCTTCAGGGCGACTTGGAAGGTGGCCCGAACCGGGCCGACCTTGGCCCTGACCGTGGCAGTGAAGGCGTCTTCGCCCAACCGTTCCAGCGATTGGCAGCCGTCGATGCAGCGGGCCAGCACCGCTGGGTCGTTCAGCGACCGCCATACCGCTGAGCGTTTTGCCGGGATGCGATGTTCGCCGGATTGCTCCACGCCTTCCCCACGTTTGGACACCAGCGGTCAAGTTACAACTTGCGGCCATCCAAGTCCAACGGCGCTCCTTCCCAGCGTTCGCGCATGGCGAACTCGTCCACCGGCTTGCGCTTGAGCCGGGTGAGCTGCTTCACAGGCTCTCCCAAGGGCAGCATGGCGGCGAAAGCCATCTGCGGGGGTACGCCGAGCAGGGTCTTGAGCGCTTCCTCCTGGGCGCCGACGAAGGTCGTCAGGGTGCCGCCCAAGCCTTCGTTGCGGGCGGCCAGCAGGATGTTCCAAACGAAGGGATAGATGGAGGCGCCGGAGATGACGCCCACCCGGTCGAGGTCCCGGTCAAAGGAGGCCACGACGCTCAGATCGACGAACACCAGCAACACGACCGGCGCTTCGGTGACCTGGCGGATCAACTCCTCCGGCGGAGTGGCCGCCTCCACATCAGCCTCCGTCACTTGGGAGGGATTGATGGTGTTGAACGGCGCCTCGCCGGCCACCATCTGCGCGACGTAGCGCTTGAATGTCGGCTCAATGAGCGCCGCCAGCCGAGCGCGGGTGGCGGCTTCGCGCACCGCAATCACCTTCCAGCCTTGGCGATTGCCGCCGCTCGGCGCAAAACGGGCGTTGTCGAGCAGCTTATGCAGGGTCTGGTCGGTAACGGGTTTGTTGGTGAATTCTCGGGCCGCGAAAGTGGTGCGCATCACGTCGAAAAGCTCCATGGATTGCTCCTTGATTGCATGATTGAGAGGCGAGATTTTGACAGGAACCTTGAATATGTAATACTTGCTTGCGTGGATCGACAACTAAACCATGGCGACGGGCAGTGGACTGGATGTTGGGAATTGATTGTTAGCAGTTGGCGTCATTCTTCTCGCCGTCGCTGTGGTGGGAGCAGCTTGTGAAAATCGACCGAGGCATAGCCGAAGAGAAAGCTGAGGCCAATCCGGACGGCCTGCTCATACTGGGACTTCTGCGGGCTTACCGCTGGATGGATGAAAGTCTGCTCAACGGCATGCGGGAAGGCGGATACGCGCCCCGCACCCGCACCCAGAGGATGATTCTCATCAATTTGTCCAATGGCATCACCCGGGGCGCGTCCCTGGCGCGCGCCTTGGGGGTTTCCCGTCAAGCCATTCAGCTGCAGATCAACGAACTGCGCAAGGACGGCATCGTCACCCAGATGCCCGACCCGTTTGACCGACGCGCCAATCGAATTGTCTTCACCGATGAAGGGCTGAAGATGATCCGCAGTGCGCAGCAAGCCCTGCGCGGCACCGAAGAGATACTGTCCATGCGGCTCGGGCACCGCGCCATCGGCAATCTTTGGCGGGTGCTCGACACGGACTGGGGAACGGTGGTCGGCGGGCAGCCGGACGCCGCCCGCGCCCGCAGTCTGCCTGTGGAGTGATTCCAGCCGGAAACGCCGGGTTGCCTAGCCCTTAAACTCCCCGACCACGGCTGAAATGGAGGCCTTGGCGTCGCCGAACAGCATGCGCGTGTTCTCGCCGAAGAACAGCGGATTGTCCACCCCGGCGAAGCCGGAGGCCATGGACCGCTTGAGCACGAACACGGTGCGGGCCTGGTCCACGTTGATGATCGGCATGCCGTAGATGGGGCTGTTCGCATCCTCCCGCGCCGCTGGGTTGACCACGTCGTTGGCGCCGATCACCACGGCCACGTCGATGTTCTCGATGCGTGGGTTGATGTCGTCCATTTCGATCAGTTGGTCATAGGGGACGTTGGCTTCCGCGAGCAGCACGTTCATGTGCCCGGGCATGCGCCCCGCAACCGGATGGATGGCGTAGGACACCTCGGCCCCGTTGCCCTCGAGCAGTTCCCCCAACTCCCGCACCACGTGCTGCGCCTGGGCCACGGCCATGCCGTAGCCTGGCACGAAGGCCACCGAGGAAGCCGCCTCAAGGATCAGGAAGGCGTCCTCGGCGTTGATTGGCTTCACCTCCCCTTCCACCTTGCTGGCGGTCTTCACCGCGCCGAATCCCGAGAACAGCACGTTGGCCAGGGAGCGGTTCATCGCCTTGCACATGATGTTGGTGAGGATGATCCCGGCGGCACCCACCAGTGAGCCAGCCACGATGAGGATGTTGTTCTGAATGGCGAAGCCGGCCGCGCAGGCGGCCAACCCGGAGTAGGAGTTGAGCAGCGAAATCACCACCGGCATGTCCGCCCCGCCGATGGGTATGACCACCATCACGCCGAACAGCAGGCTCAGGGCGACCACGGCGTAGAGGTAGGGCGAGTCCAGGGCGGGATCCAGGCAGAAGAGCACGCCGCAGGCGATCAAGGCGATCAGGATCAAGGCGTTGACCGCCCGCTGGGCGCCGAACACCAGGGCGCGGCTGGTCATCACTTCCGAGAGCTTGCCCCAGGCGATGATACTCCCGGAAAAGGTGACGCCGCCGATGAGCACCGACAGCAGGATGGTGATGTAGGTGAAGGTGGTGTTGCCGGTGTTGTACAGCGCCGCCCAGCCAACCAGCAGGCTGGCTACGCCCCCGGAGCCGTTGAACAGCGCCACCATCTCCGGCATGGCGGTCATCGCCACCTTCTGCGCCGCCACCGCACCGATCAGCGCGCCCACCGCGGCGGCGACCAGAATCCACTGGAATTCTAGGATGCCCTTGGAGAAAAGCGTTACCACGATGGCAATGAGCATGCCCGTGGCCGACAGCAGGTTGCCCCGCACCGCCGTGGCGGGGGAGCCAAGCTGCTTCAGGCCAAAGACGAACAGCGCCGCCGCGGCAATGTAGCAGACGTTGATGAATACGGCGCTCACGCGGATGCTCCCGGCTGGCCGGTCGATTGGGGCGGGCCTTCCTTCTTCTTGAACATGCTGAGCATTCGATTGGTGACCAAGTAGCCGCCGACCACGTTGATGCTGGCGAAGGCCACTGCCACGGCACCGAGGAGCGTGGCCATCGCCTCAATGCCGGCGCCGGCCGAGGTCAGCGCGCCGACCAGGGTGATGCCGGAGATGGCGTTGGCCCCGGACATCAGCGGTGTGTGCAGCGTGGCCGGCACCTTGGAGATGAGTTCGAACCCCAGGAAGATGGACAGCATCAACACAAAGGCGAGAAACACCGCTTCCATAATCGGGCTCCTTAGACGTTCTCGTAGAGGTTCTGGATGGTCGGATTGACCACTCCGCCGCCTTGGGTGATGACGCAGCCGGCGGCGATTTCATTGTCCCGGTCGAGATTCAGCGTGGCGTTCTCCGCATCCCAGAACTCATCGAGCAGGTTGACCAGGTTGGCGGCGTACATATCGCTGGCATGGCGGCAGACTTCCGAAGGCAGGTTGCCGAGGCCCACGATCTTGACGCCGCCCGCATCGACCACTTCGTTGGCCACCGAGCCTTCGACGTTGCCACCGCTCTCGGCCGCCATATCGACCACCACGCTGCCCGGTGCCATGCCGGCAACCATGTCGGCGGTGACAATGCGCGGCGCGGGACGGCCGAAGACCTGCGCGGTGGTGATCACCACGTCGGACCGGGCGATGATCTTTTTCTGGCCCTCGCGTTGCATCTCGAGCTGCTCCGGCGTCAGCTCCTTGGCGTAGCCCTGTTCCGTTTGGCCAATCTCGCCTAAGTCGATCTCGACGAACTTGGCGCCCAAGGAGCGCACCTGCTCGGCCACCACCGGCCGGGTGTCGAAGGCCTCCACCCGGGCGCCGAGCCGCTTGGCGGTAGCGATGGCCTGCAGTCCGGCCACCCCGGCGCCGATGACGAACACCCGGCTCGGGGCAATGGTGCCTGCCGGCGTCATCATCATGGGGAAGATCTTGCGGCTGTGGGTGGCGGCGAGGATGACGGTGACGTAGCCGGCGAGGCTCGCTTGGGAGGACAGCGCATCCAGCTTTTGCGCGGTGGTGGTGCGGGGAATCATCTCCATGGAGATGGCGGTGATGCCCTGCGCTGCGAGGTTCTCAACGAGCGCCCTTTCGTTGAACGGATCGAGGAAACTGATGTGGACCGAGCCGGACTTGAGCAGCGCAATCTCGTCGGCGGCAGGCTTGCGCACCCGCAGCACGATGTCGGAAGAGCCCAGTAGGCTGGCGCGGTCCTGCGCCACCGTCGCACCGGCGTCAGCGTAGTCGGGGTCGAGGTAGCCAGCGGCGGTGCCGATGCCGGCCTCGACGGCGACCTCGAACCCGGCGGACTTGAGTTTCTTGACCCCGGTGGGCGTCAACGCCGCGCGCAGCTCGCCCGGCGAGGTTTCCTTGGGTGCGCCGATCTGCATGATTTGCCCTTGCCTGTGCGTGGTCCTGCAGCCTCCAGTCGGGCTGCGGCGAAAAAAGCCGTGACTGTACTCGATTTGCCTGCTGTGGGGAAATACGTTGCAATGCAGTTTTTAGCGACGTACCGAATCGGGGGGAAGGCCGCGCTATGAGTGGAAGCCGAATCACTAACGCCTCGGCGTTGGTCGCCGTGCTGGTGGCCTTTCTGATCGGCGCATTGTTCTCCTTGGCCGTCCGGCCACCTGGGGGTGAGGGGGCCGTTGGTCCGGCGCAGGACACCGATGCGGTGGCGCGGCGCATTCATTGGCGTCTCCCCTTGTCCTTCCAGACCACCATGCCGGTGTTGGGCGACAACCCCATTTACGTTACTGACATGCTGCGGGCGTCGTCCGCTGGCGCGGTGGATATCCGCATCTTCGAGCCCGGCGAGGTGGTGCCGGCCTTCGCCATCACCGAGGCGGTGCGGGAGGGCAAGGTGGAGGCGGGCTACACCTGGCTCGGCTACGACCAAGGGCGCATTCCCTCAGCGGCGCTGATCGCCGCCGTGCCGTTCGGCATGGAACCTTGGGAATTTGCGGCCTGGTGGTTTGAAGGCGGCGGCCGCGCGCTTGGCGAGGCCCTCTACGCCAAGCAGAACATCCACGTTGTCTTTTGCGGCCTGACTGGTCCGGAAACAGCGGGCTGGTTTCGCGAGCCGATCGAGAGCCTCGACGACGTGCAGGGGCTCAAGATCCGCTTTGCCGGCATCGGCGGCAAGGTGATGGAGCGGGCCGGCGCATCGGTCACCATGCTGCCCGGCGGCGAGATCTTCCAGGCGCTGGAGAAAGGCGCCATCGATGCCACGGAGTACGCCCTGCCCATCGTCGATCAGTCCTTGGGCTTCAATCGCGTGGCCTCCTACAACTACTATCCGGGCTGGCACCAGCCGTCCACCGCATCGCATATGGTGGTCAACCTGGACATCTGGAACCAAACCGCCCCCGCCGACCAAAAGTTGATCGAAACCGCCTGCACGGCGGGGGTGTTGCGCAATCTCGCCCGCAGCGAGGCCTTGCAGGGGGCGATCATCGCCGGCTTCCCGGACGTGGGCGTGGAAGCGCACACGCTGCCGGACGAGGTGCTGCGTGAACTCGAGCGGGTGACCGAGGAAGTGCTCGAAGAGGAGGCGGCCAACGATGCGGACTTCGCCGCCATCCTGGAATCCCAGCAGCGCTTCAGGGAAAGTTACGCCCACTGGAAGGCCCGCGCCTACCTGCCGAGGGACTTCTGAGCGCAGGCATGGAGCTTCCTGCCACCCGCTTTTCTCGGCTCGTCGACCCCTGGCTGGAACGCATCGGCCAGTGGACCTCTTGGCTGTGGGTGCTGCTGCTGGCCGTGATCGTCGCCAACGTGGTGCTGCGCTACGTCTTCGGGGAGGGGCGCATCGAGTTTGAGGAAGTGCAGTGGCACCTCTACGCCACCGGGTTTTTGCTGGGGCTCGGCTACGCGCTTAAGGCCGACGCCCACATCCGGGTAGACGTGCTGCACGAGCGCTTTTCGCCCACCTTGGCGGCTTGGGTGGAGCTGTACGGCATCCTCCTGCTGCTGCTGCCGTTCATCGCCGTGGTGCTGATTTTCTCCGTGCCCTTCGTGCGCACGAGCTTTGCCTTTGGCGAAATCTCCTCATCCCCCGGCGGGCTGCCCTACCGCTGGGCCATCAAGGCGATGCTGCCCTTGGGCTTCCTGCTGCTGCTCGTGGCGGCGCTGTCGCGTTTGTCGCGGGTCTGGGCTTGGCTGTTCCTCGGCGCTGCGGATGCCGAAGGGGAGGGAGCGAACCGTGGCGCCGAATGAAGCGCTGGCGCTGCTCATGTTCGCCAGCTTCATCGGCCTGGTCTTCACCGGCTTTCCGGTGGCTTGGATTCTCGGCGGGCTGGCGGTGCTGTTCACGGCGCTCGCCATCGTCCTGAACCTGGACTTCAACTTCCCCTTCGCCATCGACTGGGGCTACACCTCACTGGTGGTGGACCGGTCCTGGAACGTGATGGAGAACTGGGTGATGGTCGCCCTGCCCATGTTCATCTTCATGGGCCTGCTGCTCGACCGCTCCGGCATCGCCAACCAACTGATGGTGAGCTTCTCGCGCCTGTTCGGCGGGGTGCGCGGGGGGCTGGCAGTCACCGTCACCCTCATCGGCCTGCTGTTGGCGGCGACCACCGGCATCATCGGCGCCTCCGTGGTGCTGCTGGCGCTGTTGGGACTGCCGGTGATGCTCAACCAAGGCTACGACAAGGCGCTGGCATCGGGCACCGTGTGCGCCGTCGGCACCTTGGGCATCCTGATTCCGCCGAGCATCATGCTGGTGCTGATGGCCGACCGCATGGCCATGAGCGTCGGCGACCTGTTTCTGGGCGCGGTTTTTCCTGGCGCCCTGCTGGGCGGCCTCTACGTCACTTACCTGCTGGGCGTCGGGCTGCTGAAGCCGGAGTCCGCCCCGGCTGGCGAGCGCGAGCCCATCGACTGGACCACGGTGCGGGATCTGTTCGTCGCCATTCTGCCGCCGGCGTTTCTGATCCTCGCGGTGCTCGGCAGCATATTCCTTGGCCTCGCCACCCCGACGGAGGCCGCCGGCGTCGGCGCCGCCGGGGCGCTGCTGCTGGCGGTGCTCAAACGCCGCTTGGATGGCGGGGTGCTCAGGGAAGTGCTCCACGAGACCACCCGCACCACGGCCTTCATCTTTGGCGTGCTGCTCGGCGCCACGGCCTTCGCCTTGGTGCTGCGCGGCTTGGGCGGTGATGAACTGATCGAGCGCGCCCTGCTCAATCTGCCGTTCAGTCCGGCGGGCATCATCATCACCATCCTGTTCGCGACGTTCCTGCTCGGCTTCTTCCTTGACTGGATTGAACTCACGCTCATCATCCTGCCCTTGGTCTCCCCGGTGGTGGTCAACCTCGGCTTCGACCCGGTTTGGTTCACGGTGCTGTTCGCGGTCTGCCTGCAAACCAGCTTTCTCACCCCGCCGGTGGGCTTCGCCATCTTCTACTTGAAGGGCGTCGCGCCCCCGGGCGTGGAGGTGCGCACCATCTACAGAGGCGTTGCGCCCTTCATCGTTCTGCAGCTCATCGGCCTGGTCATCATCTTCAACTGGGATGCCCTCGTGACTTGGCTGCCGGCGCAGGCGTACCGCTAGGGTCCGGTGCGATCGGGGCTACAATGAGTGCAACGCCCTTCCCGGACCGCGCCATGCCCAGCTATGAAGTGATCGCCCGCAACCACTCCTCCGCCCATGAAAACCGCATTCACAGTGACGAGGTGGCGCAGCGGTACGGCTTCAAGGGCGCCTTGGTGCCGGGCGTGGCTGTTTATGGGCATCTCACCCGGCGGTTGGGGGAGCGATTTGGAGGGGACTTTCTGGGCCGCTCGATCGCGGCGCTGAGGTTGATCAAGCCCGCCTACGACGGTGATCAGTTGCGCATCGACCTAAACGAGGAAGATGGCCAGCACTTGGCCGAGTGCCGCAATGGGGAGGGCACGCTGCTGGCTGATCTGCGGGTTCAACTACCGCAGGAGATGCCGCTTCCGGAAACACCGTTGTCGCTCAGCAAGCGGGCCAAGCGCCGCGGGCGGGTCGAAATCGAGTGGGACGCCGTGCGGGCGGGGGAACCCTATCCGGCTTGGGACTGGGAGATCACCGCCGCCGAAAACCGGCGCTTTTGCGAGCAGATTGCCGATGATTTGGAACTCTATGCTGCCCATGTGCATCCGCACGCGATCCTAAGCATCGCCAACCAGGCGCTGACCCGGGAGTTCGTGATGCCGGCCTGGATTCACACGGCTTCGGAAGTGCGCCATCGCCAAGCCCTTCGGGTGGGGGACCGGGTGGTTGTGCGGGCCGTTCCGTTGGAGAAGTGGCGCCGCAAGGGCCATGAATTCGTGCGCCTGTACATCGACCTGCATCGGGACGGGACGCTCACCACGGAGATTTTCCACACCGCCATATTCAAGGTTGCGGCGTGACCCGCATCGCCGTGTTGGCTTCCCACGGCGGCTCGATTCTGCAAGCGGTGATGGACGCCTGCGCCAGCGGGGGGCTCAATGCCGAAGTGGTGGCGGTCATCAGCAACAACAGCGGCTCGATGGCCTTGCGCCGAGCCCGGGGCGCGGGCATTGCCACATGGCATCTCAGCAGCCGCACCCACCCGGAGCCGGGAGCCTTGGATGCCGTCATCTGCGCCACGTTGCGCCAAGCTCGGCCCGATTGGGTGCTGCTTGCCGGATACATGAAAAAACTGGGGCCGCGCACCCTCGATGCCCTTCACGGCCGCATTCTCAACGTCCATCCAGCGCTGCTGCCCAAGCACGGCGGGCGCGGCTTCTACGGCCGCCGGGTGCACCAGGCGGTGGTGGATGCCGGCGATGCGGAGACCGGCGCCACCGTGCATCTGGTGGATGCCGACTACGACACGGGGCCGGTTCTCGCCCAGGTTCGGGTGCCAGTGAAAGCCGGGGATCGGGTTGAGGATGTCGAGCAGCGTGTGCAGCATGCCGAGCGGCAGTTGGTGGTGGACACCCTCTCTGGGATCATCGACGGGCGCGTCAAAGCCGGCGGCGGCGCGCTATGATTCAAACTTCATTCGATTAGGAGTTCGCCATGCCCCGCGACGTCATCGTTCCCAAAGAGGACCGCGCCAGCTACGACAACTTTCATTTTGCCCCGGCGGTTCGCACTGGCAATCTGGTGCTCCTATCCGGCCAGATCGGCGCCACCGGCGGCGGCGTGCCGGACAGCGCCGAAGAGGAGTTCCGCCTCGCGTGGCAGGGCGTGGGGCGGGTCTTGGCAGCGGCGGGGCTGGGCTTTGAGGACGTCGTCGAGATCACTACCTATCACGTCAACCTTCAACAGCACCTCGCCGCGTTCATGAAGGTGAAGGACGAGTTCGTCGGCCAACCTTGGCCCGCTTGGACCGCGATCGGCATTACGGAGTTGGCCATCCCCGGCGCACGGGTGGAGATTCGGGTCACCGCTGCCGGTTAAGCGACATGCAGGCACGGCGCTACGCGCCGTCCGAGGGCGGGACGCCCTCGAGCCGACCTTCGTTTGAGGCCGCATTGGGGAAACCTCGCGTAAGCTAGCGCTCATGGCGCAGCATGATCTGACCCAGGGCTCCGTGCGGCTCTCGCTTTATCGACTGACGGCGCCGATGATGCTGGGCGTCGCCTCCAGCATCCTGGTGCAGACGCTGGAGATGGGCTTCATCGGCCAGCTTTCCACCGAACACGTGGCGGCGGTGACGTTCACCTTCCCGATCACCATGATCTTGACCAGCATTGCGCTCGGCGTCAGCATCGGCACCTCGTCGGTGATCGCCCGCAGCGCCGGGGCGGGCAACCGCCGCGACATGCGCCGCTTGGGCGTTCACGCCATCGTGCTCATCGGGGGCCTGATGGCGCTGCTGTCATTGGTGGGCTGGGCCACCATCGATCCGGTGTTCACGGCCTTGGGCGCCCGCCCGGAAATGCTGCCGCTGATCCACAGCTACCTGGACATCTACTATCCGGGAACCGTTTTATTCACCATCACCATGATCGCCGGCAGCATCCTGCGGGCGTCGGGCAACGCCAGTACGCCGGGACTGGCGATGACCGTCGGGGCGCTGTTCAATCTGGCTCTGGACCCCATACTGATCTTCGGCTGGTTCGGTTTTCCGCGCATGGAACTGGCGGGCGCGGCGACCGCCATGACGGTCACAAGGGTGCTGACCGCGGCTTGGCTGCTGCATCGCGTGCATCGGGATGGCCTCATCAAAACCCGTGCGCCATTGGCTGGCTTCAAGGTGTCCGCCGCCCGCATCCTGCGCATCGGCATCCCCGCCGCCGCCACCCAGTTGATCGGCCCGCTCTCCGGAGCCGTGATCACCCGCCTAGTCGCCGCCCACGGCGAGGTCGTCATCGCCGGCTTTGGCGTCGCCACCCGCATCGAGGCCGTCGCGGCGATGACGCTGTTCGCCCTCTCCGGCAGCATCGGGCCGTTCGTCGGGCAGAACGCGGGGGCCAAGAACATGGCCCGGGTCCGGGCCGGCATGCGGGCGGCATGTCAGTTCAGCCTGCTTTGGGGACTGGCCGCCACGCTGCTGATGGCCCTTTGGGGCGGGCAAATCGCGGCTTGGCTCAATGGCGATCCGGGGGTAGTGGCCGTCGCGGCGCTCTACTTGCTGATCGTGCCGCTGAGCTACGGTCCTTGGGGCGTGTTGATGATGGCATCGGCCTCCTTCAACAGCTTGGGCAGGCCGCTGCCGTCCACCGTGCTCTCCTTCACCCGCATGTTCGTGGTGTATGTTCCGCTGGCGCTGGCGCTGAACGAGTTGCATGGCCACGGCGGCATCTTCGCCGCCACCGCGGCCAGCAACGTCTTGATGGGATTGGTCGGCTATTGGTGGTTTCAGCGGACTTTTTTCCGCTAGGATGGCTTGACGCCTGCCATTTCCGCCGCTTCGGCAGCGGAAACTGACCGCGCAGGCCGATGGGAGGGTGGCATGTTGAAGTGGCGGATTGGCGACGTGAAGATCACCCAGGTCGTGGAGTTGACCACCGCCTCGCTTGGGCCGTACCTGTTGCCTCAAGCAACTCCTGAGGAGATGGGCCGGCTGCCTTGGATCGAGCCCTTCGTCGATGACCGGCAGCGGCTGGTGCTGAGCATTCACGCCCTGGTCGTTGAATCCGGGGGCGAAACCCTGATGGTGGACACCTGCATCGGCAACGGCAAGGAGCGCACCTATCCCGCTTGGAACCGGATGCAGCGTGGCTTTCTCGACGACTTCGCCGCGGCCGGCTTCGCCCTTGATCGGGTCGATAAGGTGATGTGCACCCACATGCACGTCGATCACGTGGGCTGGAACACGCGCTTGGTCGACGACCGCTGGGTGCCCACCTTCGAGAACGCCGACTACCTCTTTGCCGAGGCGGAGTGGGACCACTGGCGCGTCGAGGAGCAAGAGTACGGGCCGGTCATCGAGGACTCCGTGCAACCCATCTTCGATGCCGGCAAGGCGGTGCTGGTGGCCCAGGACCACCGCATCAACGACGAGATTTGGTTCGAGCCCACCCCGGGCCACACGCCGGGGCATGTGAGCGTTCACATCGCCTCCCGAGGCGAGGAGGCAGTGATTACCGGGGACATGATCCACCATCCGTGCCAGATCGCCCATCCCCACTGGTCCAGCGTGGCGGACACTGACCAAAACCAAAGCGCCGCCACCCGCGACGAGTTCCTGCAACGCTACGCCGACCGCCCCGTGCTGGTCATCGGCACCCACTTCGCCACGCCCACGGCCGGCCACATCGTGCGCGATGGAGACGCCTTCCGGCTCGATTACTGAGGCGCACCCGGGTCGGATATTCGACGACGGGGCAGGCTGTTACACTGCCCGGCCGTTGGTCGGCGGCAACGGATGAAGGAGGCCACCATGCGAAGAAACAAAGGGCTTCACCTGCTCGCCCTGTGCGCGGTGCTGGTGCCAGCCGCGTTGGCCCACGACATCCCGCGCCGGCCGGATGGGAGGCCAGACCTGAATGGCGTTTGGCAGGTGATGAACACTGCCAACTACAACTTGCTGGCGCACTCCGCCAGCGCGGCGCTGGCCACCGTGGACGGTCCCTTTGGTCCCGTTCCGGCTCCGGAGGTGGTGGCTCTGGGCGCGGTGGGGGCGGTGCCGGGTGGTGGCGGCGTGGTGGAGGGCGGCGAGATTCCTTACACCGAGGCGGCCCGTGCCGTGCAGCAGGAAAACCAAGCCAACTGGCTGGAACGGGATCCGGAGATCAAGTGCTATCTTCCGGGCGTGCCCCGGGCCACCTACCTGCCCCATCCGTTTCAAATCTTCCACAGCGAGAGCGCCATCTTTTTCGCCTACGCCTTTGCCGGGGCGACGCGCAACATCTACTTGGAGGACCCCGGCGAGGCGCCGGCGGAATCCTGGATGGGACAGTCGTTCGGCTATTGGGAGGACGACACGCTGGTGGTGGAGGTGACCGGCCAGAACGACCGGACCTGGTTCGACCGCAGCGGCAACCACCACAGCGAGGCGCTCAAGGTGACCGAGCGCTACCGCTTCGACGGCCCCGACAGCCTGCTCTACGAAGCCCTCATCGAGGACCCCAAGGTGTTCACCCGCCCGTGGAAGATCAGCATGCCGCTCTACCGGCGGGTGGGGCCGGATGCGCGGATTCACCAATTCAAGTGCGTGGAGTTCGTCGAGGAACTGATGTACGGTCACCTGCGCAAGGAACCCATTCGGGATTCCGTTCAGTGATCCAAACTTGTTGATTCCTCGAAGCTAACGCTATATTGCGGCTCTTTTCTTAAGGGAAGGGCTTCATGGATCAATTCGATGGCCGCGAGTTTCGCGACACGTTGGGGCAGTTCGCCACCGGGGTGGTGATTGCCACCGGCTGCCTGGATGGAACGCCAGCGGGCTTTGCGGCCCAGTCCTTCGCCTCGTTGTCGCTGGACCCGCCCTTGGTGGCGCTGTGTCCGTCCAAAACCAGCGTCAGTTGGCCGCAGATGCGTGAGAGCGGCCACTTCTGTATCAACATCCTCAGCGAAAGCCAGCAGGACGTCAGCGACCTCTTTGCGCAGACCGGCATTGACAAGTTCGCGGACCTTGCCTGGCAGCCGGGGCAGACCGGCTCGCCGGTGCTGGCGGGCGTGCTCGCCTACATCGACTGCGAACTGGCCGATGAGCTCGACGCCGGCGACCACACCATCGCCATCGGCCGGGTGCGGGACTTGGGCGTATTGGAGGAACAAGGCTCGCCGCTGCTGTATTGGCGCGGTGCCTACGGAACCTTTGGGAGCAGTTGAACCATGGCGGCATTGAACGAAGCGGGACATTCGGCAGCCTCCGCTGGCCGAAGGCAGGCCAATCGCGTGTGCGAGATCCTCGAAATCGAGCAGCCCATCGTGCTGGCGGGCATGGGCGGGGCGAGTTGCCCGGCGTTGGCGGCGGCCGTGTCCAACGCGGGCGGGCTTGGCGTGCTCGGCGCCGCCGCCTGCGGCCCCAAGCTGCTGCGCCGCTGGATTCAGGAAACCCGGGAACTTACGGATAAACCCTTCGGCGTCGATACGCTGCTGCCCGCATCGGTGCGGCGGGCGAAATACGATGGCACCGCAGGTCCGACGCCTCAGGAACTGCTGCCGGAAATGCAGGAGTTCGCCGATGCCTTCATGGAACGGGAGGGCATGGCGCCCGGGGAAGGCGACCTGCTCGGCCGGCGCGTGGACCCCGACGAGCCGGCGTTGTTCACCAAGGCGTTCTTCGAGGCCCAGATGGAGGTCGTGGTGCAGGAGCGGGTGCCGGTGTACGCCTCCGGCCTCGGCAATCCTGGGCCTTGGATGAAGGCGCTGCGGGCTTCGGGCACCAAGGTGATGGCCGTCATCGGCGCGGTCCGCCACGCCGTTCAGGTGCAGTCCTCGGGACTGGACATCATCGTCGCCCAGGGCCACGACGGCGGCGGCCACAATTCGCCCATCGGCACCCTCGCCCTCATTCCCCAAGTCGTTGACGCGGTGGGCGATACGCCGGTGCTCGGTGCCGGCGGCATCGTCGATGGGCGCGGCATTGCCGCGGCGATGATGCTGGGCGCCCAAGGCGCTTGGATCGGTTCCGCCTTCCTCGCCTCCGAGGAGGCCAACATCTTCGGCTTCCAGAAGCAGGCCATCGTCGATGCCAGCGAGGAGGGCACCACCGTCTCCCGTTCGGTCACCGGAAAGCCGGCGCGCATCATCCGCAGCAAGTGGACCGACTACTGGGCGCGGGAGGGCAAGGAACCGCTGCCCATGCCTTTTCAGGGCACGATCTCAGGCCCGGTCATGGCCGCCGCCAACCGCGACGGCCGCGGCGACGTCAACCCCGGTTTTGCCGGCCAGGGCATCGGCCTGATCAAGGCCGTGCGCCCGGCCAAGCAAATCTTCGACGAACTGGTGCTCGGCACCCAGGAAGCCTTGGCCCGCGCCGGAACGATTTGAGGGCCATTGGTTTCAGCGGCAGCCCGATATTGGAAGGCGCTAAGACGGCGCCAGTGCCTCCAGGGCTTCCCAGTCCAGATCGCCAAACTGGCCGTCGGCCTTGATCGGCTGGATGCAGACGTGGTCGGCACCGGCGTCCAAGTGGGCTTGGATGCGCGCCTCGATGGCTTCGAGCGAGCCCCAGGCGAAGGTGGCGTCGATGAAGCGGTCCGAGCCGCCGCCATCGAGGTCGGATTCGCTTAGGCCCATGCGCAGCCAGTTGTTCCGGTAGTTGGGCAGGCCCATGTACATTTGCGCCACGGGGCGGGCCGCGGTTCGGGCCTTGGAGGGGTTCTGCTCCAAAATGACCTTCTGCTCAACGTACAGCTTGGCGTCCGGGCCGAGGATTTCCCGCGCCATGGCGGTATGGTCGGGCGACGTGAAGTACGGGTGGGCGCCTTGGCAGGCTTCCGCCGCCAAGGCCAGCATCTTCGGCCCCAAGGCGGCGATCACGGTGGGGGGGTCTTCGGAAGGGGGCACGCCCTGGTAGGGCGAGGCCGCCATCTTGGCGAGATAGTCCCGCATGGTGGCCACCGGCGGGCGGTAGGTGAGGCCCCGCACGCCTTCCACCAACGGCTTGTGCGAGACGCCGAGACCGAGCAGAAAGCGGTTGTCCGACTGCTCGGCCAAGGTCATCTGCGCGGCTAGGGTGACGCCGGGCTCCCGGTGGTAGATGTTGGCAATGCCGGTGGCGAGGACCAGCTTGCTGGTGTTGGCCAACAGCAGCGAAGCCAGCACGAAGGGGTTCTTACCCATGGTCTCCGGCAGCCAGAGCGCGGGGTAGCCCAGTTCCTCGATTCGCCTTGCCGTGCGCACGGTCTCCGCTGTGGGCTGTTGGTCGAAAAAGAACCAGGCGCCCCGTTTTCCCAATTGCATGCTGCTTTTCCTCCTGTTGGCGGCGATCATGCGCCTCTTTTCCTAGCGGCGATTAAGCGCCTCTTTTCCCGGCGGCGATCAGGCTCCGACGAATTTCCCCGGTCGCCGTTCCGCAACGGCGCGGATGCCCTCGGCGGCGTCTTGGGTGGCCCGCAGCCACTGCTGTTCGGCCAGCTCGTGTTCCGTGGCTTCGGCCACTGCGTCGGCCAGCCCGGCGCGCATCGTGGCCCGCACGGAAACAGTCGCCAAGGGTGCGTTTTCGGCGATTTCCTGGGCCAGTTCATTGGCCCGGGCGCGCAGGTCCTCCGGTTCGACCAGGATGTCCACCAAGCCGATCTCCAGAGCCTGCTCGCCGTTCAGGCGCCGTCCGGTGTAGAGCATCATGTTGGCGGCCTGTTGGCCGATCAGGCGCGGCAGGGTGACCGAGATGCCAAAGCCCTGATGGATGCCCAGCTTGACGAAGTTGGCGCCGAATCGCGCCTGGGGGGAGGCCACCCGAAAGTCCGGCACCAGCGACAGGCCGAGGCCGCCGCCAATGGCCGCGCCCTGGATGGCGCCGACGACGGGCTTCTTGTTGCCGTACAGACGGGCGGCTTCCCGGTACAGCTTGCCGGTGGTATCGTGGAAGCCCTCCTCGGAAAAGTCGGAGCTGCCTTCGTCCCCCGGTTGGCCGCTGCCGAAATTGGCCCCGGCGCAGAACGACTTGCCCTGTGCGGCCAGCACGATGGCCCGGCAGTTGGGGTCCTCATCCAGGCGGTCGAAGGCGTCGGCGACCTGTTCAATCAGGCTGTGGTCGAAGAAGTTGTGCGGCGGCCGCTGAATTTCCACGGTGGCCACATGACCGCTATGCGTCACCGAAATGTCGGCGTAACGGGGTGCTTCACTCATCGGGCGTCCCTCAATTGGCGAAGCGCGCATGTTAGCCTATCGGGCGAGGCAGCACCCCATCGTGTCCACAACAAAATCCACGCCGAGGCCGGAAGGCCAGCCGCCGCCCGGCGTTTGGGCGTTGGCGTTTCCATCCATTGTCGGCAATGTGGCCTTCAGCGCGGTCGCCTTGGTGCAGACCAAGTTCGTCGGCGTACTCGGCCCGGAGGCCTTGGCTGCGGTCGGTGCCGGCCAACGGGTGTTCTTCGCCATGCAGGCGGTGCTGATCGCGGTCAGCGCCGGCACCACGGCGCTCGTTGCGCGGGCCTGGGGCGCCGGGGACTACAAGGAGGCCAGCCGCGTCACCATGGCGTCGCTGGTGCTGGCGGGGCTGTTTGCCTTAGTGGTCATGGTGATCGGAGTCACCGCTGCACGGCCGGTTGCCAGCCTTTTCGGATTGGATCCGGTGACCTTGGACTTGGCAGCCTCCAACATTCGCATGTTCAGTTGGTTCAATCTCGCCTTTGCCGTCAACTTCATACTGAGCGCTGCGCTGCGCGCCTCCGGCGATGCCTGGTCGCCGCTGTGGATCGGGATTGGCGTCAACCTGCTCAACCTGCCCTTGCTCTACGTGCTGATCTTCGGCCACTACGGCTTTCCGGCCTGGGGGGTGGCGGGGGTTGCCGCGGCGGCCGGGATATCGTTCAGCGTGGGCGGCGCGGTGCTGCTCATCCTGTGGCTGAACCAGAAGTTCCGCGTCCGCCATGTGGGCGGCGGCTGGTGGCGCCGCGCCCGGCTGCGCCGCCTGCTCGACATTGGCTATCCGGCGGCGGCCGAGCAGGTGGTGTTCCAGGTGGGCTTCTTCATCTTCCTCATGCTGATCGGCAACTTTTACGGCACCGAGGCCTTCGCCGCCTACAACGTGGGCGGCAACCTGCTGATGGTCTGCATCACCGTGGGGTTCGGCTTCTCCATCGCCGGCTCCACCTTGGTGGGCCAGCATCTTGGCGCTGGCGACTATCCGGGCGCGGTGCGCAGCGGCTGGCGGGCGTGCGCCTGGGCTACCCTGACCATGGGCGGCTTGGGCCTCGTGGTGGTGCTCTTCGCCGCGGAGTTGGCCGCCTACTTCATTGGCGATGAGCCCCTGACCGTGCGCTACACCGTTGTCCTGATCTACGTGTTGGGCGCCATGATGCCGCTGCTGGCGGTGGAGTTTGCGCTGGGCGGCGCCCTGCGCGGCGCTGGCGACACGCGCTTTCCGCTGATCGCCACCTTCTGTGGCCTGGTTGGTGTGCGCTGCGGACTCGCTGTGGCCTTCACCTACTTGGAGTTTCCGGTGGTTTGGGTGTATTCGGCCATGGTCGGCGACTTCATGGTCAAGGCCGTCATGCTGATCATGCGCTTTCGCCGCGGCCGATGGCGCGCGGCGGTGTCCATGGAGGACCTCCAACGTGCCTGAGATGCCGGATCTGACCGTTTACTTGGAGCACCTTGAATCCCGGCTAGTTGGCGCCACCCTTGACGGGGTGCGCCTGAGAAGTCCCTTCGTGCTGCGCTCGGTGACGCCCGGCGTGGAGGAAGTGCGCGGGCGCCGGGTGCAGGGCGTCAGCCGCTTGGCGAAGCAGATCGTGTTTGAGTTTGATGGCGACTGCTTCATGGTCATGCACCTGATGATCTCCGGACGCTTGCAGTGGCGCGCTGAAGGTGTGCGCAAGCCGGGACGCAACGTGCTGGCGCTGTTCGACTTCTCCACCGGCACTCTGGTTTTCACCGAGGCGAGCAAGAAGAAGCGCGCCGCGCTGCGCTTCGTGCAGGGTCGGGAGGCGTTGGCGGCCTTGGACCCCGGCGGGCTCGAGGTGTTGCAGGTTGACTTTGATGCGTTTGCGGACCGTCTGCGCAACGCCAACCACACCCTCAAGCGGGCACTGACCGATCAGCGGGTGCTGGCGGGCATCGGCAACGCCTACTCCGATGAGATCCTGCTCGCCGCTGGCTTGTCGCCGTTTAAGCGGGCCGGTGCCCTCGGCGATGAGGAGGCGGAGCGGCTCTTCGAGGCCTGCCGGTCGGTGCTGGGGGAGTGGACCGAACGCCTGCGCCGCGAGGCAGGCGAGAAGTTTCCGGCCAAGGTCACCGCCTTTCACGAGGCGATGGCGGTCCATGGCAAGTACCGCCAGCCCTGTCCGCGTTGCGGCTCCCCCGTGCAGCGCATCGTCTATGCAGAGAACGAGGCCAACTACTGCGCCCGCTGCCAGACCGATGGCCGGCTGCTGGCCGACCGCTCCCTATCGCGCCTGCTGAAGGACAATTGGCCTAAACGGCTGGAGGATCTGGAGTAGTGCGCAGCCGCAGCTCGGTGGATGAGAGATCGGCGCGAAACTCGTCCTCGGAAACTTCCGTGCAGGCGCCGCCCAGCGCTTCCGGCAGGGTGGCCTGGCTCAAGCCTTGGAAGCTGCCGTCGATGAGGCGGCCGAAGACCAAAAACGACACACCGGCTTCGAGCATGGCGGCCATAGCCGCATCGCGCTGCACATCGCCGCCGTAGTAGCGCGGGTCGGCGATGCGCAGCAGGGTGTCGATGCCCACTGCGAAAGTGGCGCCGGGAAACTCATCCGCCTTGTCGCGAAAGGTGGGCAGCCGGGTTAACCGCAAGGGGCGGCGGAACTGGCTGGCGCGCCTTTCGATTTCGAAATAGTCCAGCAACGGCTTGTCCGGGTTCTCCACGGAGAGTTCGAAGACGCCCGGTCGCCCAAGCCGGACCTCCGCGATAGCCATCATGCGCTCATGGCCCTCGTGCAGCGGGTTGAACGAGCCCGGCAGGATCAGCTCGCCAGCCTCGCTTGCGGACGTTGACCGGCGCTCGCCTGCAACCAGGGCTTGCCATTCGACGGGGGCGACCATTTGGTCGAGCGGCGCCTGCGGGAAGCTGCCCAGATCGAGGGCGCCGAGCAGGGTCTGCCAAGCGAAATCCACCAAGGCCGCCTCCTGGGCGGCGCGCTGGCCGCTCAGTTGCAGCTGCGTTTGGCTGGTGTGGCCTCGGGTCTGCACGGCAAGATGGGCGCGGCAAGGGCCCCGTTTCGGCCGGTCGGTCGCGAGGCTGGCGGTGATGCCGAAGCCGAAGGCGGGTCGGGCCCCCAGTTGCAGGGCGCGTTGGAAGGCAGCCATGGCCAGCGCGCGGGCGGTCGGTGCGCTGCAGGCTTGGTCCGGGCGGCCGCCGAGCAGGGCCTCCAAGCTGCCTTCGGCGTAGGGAACCCGGGCTTCGATGAGGGTTCGGGAGGCGCCGGCCTCGGCGAGCAGTTCGCTGAGCATGCCGGCCCCGCCGCCGGTCAGGTGCAGGGCTCCCTGCCACGGGCTGTCGTGCAGCAGCCTGGCCCGTTCGCTCACCGGGCTAGGAAGGCTCGGGTGATGGCTAGGAACTCATCAAGCTGGTCATGGTGGACCCAATGCCCGGCGTTGGCGATGCTGGCCACCTCGGCGTTTTGGAAATGCTCGGCTCGGCCGTCCTCGGCGGGGTTGGAGGCCCAGCTCTCCTGGCCGTGGAACAGCAACGTCGGGCAACTGATCCGGCTGTGCAGTTGCTGCTGCTCCTCGTAGGGCAGCCCGACCGGCGGAAAGGCGCGCACGTAGTTGTCGAACTTCCAACTGTAGGTGCCGTCCTCGTTCTGATTGCTGCCGTGAATGGTCAGATGGCGGGCTTGGGTCTCCGTGAGGTGCGGGTTTTCGGTCTGCATCCGCTCGTAGGCGTCCTCCAGAGAGTCGTAGCGGCGCGGAATGCGTCCGGCGATTCGGCGCAGGTCATCAATCCAGGCGCTTAGGCGGGTGGCGAGCGGCGCGTTGATGCGCTCTTCGAGGATGGCAGGCGGCGGCCCCATGCCCTCGATCGACACCAGCCGAGTGACCGTTTCCGGATAGAGGCCCGCATAGAGCAGCGAAATGGAGCCGCCCAAGGAGTGGCCGATGATGGTCACCGGGGTGTGCTGGCGTTGGTGCAGGAGCTGGGCGATGTCGTAAACATAGTCCACATGTTCGTAGCTGCCGCCGAGCAGCCACTGGGAATCCCCGTGGCCGCGCAGGTCCGGGGCGATGATGTGGTAGTCGTCGCGGAAAGCTTCGGCCACCCAGTCCCAGTTTCGGCAGTGGTCGCGGCCGCCATGCAACAGCAGCATGGGCGGCGCCCCTTCGTTGCCCCAATCGACGTAGTGCAGCCGCAGACGTTGCGAGAAGTAGATGTGCGAGGTGGGTCCTTCCATGGGTCTTTGCATTTGTCCCTTTGTGGTTTTGGTTGGTTGTTGCTTTCTATGGCCGCCCAGCCTGTCGCAGGCGCCGTTCGTAGCTGGTCAGTTCGCGGCGAATCAGCGGGGCCATCAGGTAGAGGCCCAGCAAGTTGGGAATGGCCACTATGAACACCAAGGCGTCCGACAGATCGACCAGGGCGCCGAGTTGAATGCTGCTGCCCAGCACCACGAAAGTCAAAAAGAACAGCTTGAAGCCCAAATCGGTGCCGCGCCGCTCGCCGACCAGATAGGTGAACGCCTTCAGGCCGTAGTAGGACCAGGCCAGCATGGTGGAGTAGGCAAATAGGATGGCGGCGATGGACAGCGGAATCGGCGACCAGGACAGGGTGCTTGCGAAGGCCTGGGTGGTGAGCTCGATGCCGCTGACCCCGCTGCCGGCCAAGGCCGGGTCGTACACGGTGGTGATGATCACCAGTGCCGTCAGGGTGCAGATCACCACCGTGTCGATGAACGGCTCCAGCAAGGCGACGAAACCCTCGCTCACCGGCGCTGCGGTGCGCGCCGCCGCGTGGGCGATGGCGGCCGAGCCCAAGCCCGCCTCGTTGGAGAACACCGCCCGGCGGAAGCCGAGGATCATCACCCCCAAGACGCCGCCGGCGACCCCTTGGGGAGAGAAGGCGCCGTTCCAGATGGCGGCGATGGCGCCGGGCAGCGCCTCGGCGTTCAGCGCGATGATGGTGAGTGCGCTCAACACGTAAAGGATGGCCATGGCGGGCACCAGCTTGGCGGTGGTGTTGGCGATGGAGCGAATGCCGCCGATGATCACCAGCCCGACGCCGGCCGCCAGCAGCAGGCCCACCAGCCAGGCGCGGTCGGCGAACACGCTGTTGGCGCCGCCGGTGACGTCGATGAGGATGGCGGTGGCTTGGTTGGACTGGAACATGTTGCCGATGCCGAGGCAGCCGATGACCATGGCGGCGGCGTAGAAGAGGCCGAGGGCGCGGCCAATGCGAGGCCAGTTGCGCGCCGCGAGGCCACGTTCCAGGTAGTGCATCGGGCCACCGGATACCTGCCCGTCCCGCTCGCGGCGGTACATGACCGCTAGGGTGCATTCCGCCAGCTTGGTGGACATGCCCAGGAAGCCGGCGACGATGAGCCAGAAGGTGGCGCCGGGGCCGCCCAGGGAAATGGCGACGGCGACGCCGGCGATGTTGCCGATGCCGACGGTGCCGGACACCGCGGTGGTGAGCGCTTGGAACTGGCTGATTTCGCCGGGGTCGCCGGGCGCCTTGTGCTTGCCGCGCACCAAGTCGATGGCGTGCTTGAAGCCGCGGATGTTCACCAGCCGCAGGTAGAAGGTGAAGAACACCCCGGCGCAGATCAGCCAGACGACGATCAGCGGCAGCTCGGCGCCAGCCACCGGCACGGTGAAGAAGATGAACCCCGACACCGCATCGGCCAAGGGGCGCATGGCGGCGTCTATGGCTGCATCAATGGTGGTGGAAATGAGATACTCCGCTAACGTTGGGATGCGCGAGACTGACCGATAACGGTCGCCGGGCGCAAGTGTTCAGTTGTGTGCCAGCCTTGCCCCGCGATCAAGAGGCAAAAAATGCTGAAGTCGCTGCACATCATATTAGCCTATGCCACGGTGGTCGGCTTCATCCTGCGCGCGTTCTGGTCGCTGTCCGATAACGCGGTCAGCCAAGCCCTGCTCAAGACCAAGGCGGCGCGCATCCTGCCCCACGTCATCGACACGGCGCTGCTCGGCGCCGGGGTGGCCTTGGCGCTGATGGCCCAACTTTCGCTGGTCGAGGGCTGGCTGGGCGCCAAGCTCTTGGGCCTCGCCGCCTACATCGGCTTCGGCGTCCTCACCCTGCGGGCATCCGGCCGATCGCTTAAGTTCTTGGGGTTGGCCGGTGCCTTGCTTTGCGTCGGCTACATGTTCGCCGTCGCTTTTACGCGGCAAGTGGCGCCTTGGTGAGGTGTCGGCCTAAAGCGTTCGGCTGATCAGCACTTTCATGATTTCGTTGGTGCCGCCGTAGATCTTCTGCACGCGGGCATCGGCGTACTCTTCATCCAGCTAGGGTGAACGGTAGTTCTCGTACAGCGTAGTCACTAGGGGAATCCGGCACCGGCGTAGGGTGCTTCCACCACTTCGATGCGCCCGGAGCGCTTCTTTCGGCAGGCGTCCGGATCGGAGCTAGCGCAGGTGAGGATGTGCAGTGTCGTGCCGCCCAGCATGCAGGCGAAGGCGCCTTGGTCCGTGGACACCCGATGGGTCACCTTGCCGCCCTCGATTAGGCGCAGGCATTCGTTGGTGGAGGGCGAGGCCACCCAAATGCCGCCGGCCTCGTCCAGGCAAATGCCGTCGGGGACCCCCCCGTCGGCGAGCGTTGCCCAGACCCGCCGGTTGGTCAGGTTGCCGTCCGCGTCGAGGTCGAAGGCGGACAGCCGGGCGCCCCAGGATTCGGCGGCGATCAACTGGCTGCCATCGGGGGTGATGACGGTGCCGTTGGGGAACAGCATGTCGTGTGCAGCGACCCGGGCGGCGCCGTCGGGCTCCACCAGGATGACTTCCGCTGGCTTCGGCTTCTTTTGGGCGTGCAGGTCGAAGCCAAAGTTGCCGACGTAGGCCCGTCCGGCGGCATCCACCACCATGTCGTTGAGGTGGAAGCTGGCCAAATCCCACAGGTTGGCGTGGGTGCGCAGGGCCGCGCCGTCCCAAGCCAGCAGGCGGCGGTCGGTCATCGAAACCACCAGCAGGTCGCCGCTCGGCAGCCAGCCGAGGCCGGATGGGTCGTTGGCGACCTCGACCACGGACGTGACGGTGCCGGCGGCGTCCACGGTGACCACTTCGCCGGCATGCATGTCCGAGCACCACAACTTGTCGTCACGCCACCGCGGGCCCTCGGGGAAGCACAGCCCTTGGGCGAGAATTTCAGTCTGCATGCCGTCAGTGTACCTGAGACGGCGGCTTGCGGCTCAATTCCTACTTTTGCTCTGTGGAGTGGGGCTTGGCGAAGTGGGAGGCGAAAGGCGATTCTTGTGGGATGGGGGGTGTCTTTGCATGGCTTCGGCGGGACGGTGTTGCCGCCCCGCCGAAGCCATTGTTAGTACTGCCTCAGCACGTAGCCCTTGGCCATCATGCAGTTGCGATAGCCCTCAAAGGACAGGGAGTCCAAGGCCACGGGTTTGCCGGGCTCCATCTCGTGGGCGTCGTAGCACTGCGCTTCGTCGAGCTTGTAGTCCCGCTCGGTCTTGGCTTCCTTGGCGTACCAGGTGTCGTAGTGCTTGGCTGGGTTGGTGGCGGTGCTGGCGCAGGCTGCCAAGCCAAGGGCCAGCACGGGGATGGTTATGAAGTTGCGGATCGGTTGGATGTCCATCGTCCGGCCTCCTTTTATTACTCGGCCTATTGGCCTTTGTTACTCGGCCCGTTGGCCTTTGTTGCCGGGCCTGCTGGCCCGGGTGCATTAGGTCTTTAATTCCTACGGATAAATTTACCTATGTTGTTTGGGCATTGCAACCCCAGTTTTTCCCTTGTGTCGTCAACAAATAGATATGTCCGGTTTTAGAACAAATAAACTGTCCGGTTCCCCGATCCGGGTTCCGGGCCTTTCCGCCGCCCTCCGGAGGGAGCGGAGCGACCGCAGGGGGGCGGCGGAAAG
>JAJEIQ010000074.1 GCA_022827905.1 Pseudomonadales bacterium
CCGAATCAAGGGCCAAGGTCGGCACTACAGCCAGCCTCAGACGGTCGGGCTCAACGAAAACAAGGGGTTGCGACGGGCTCAGTGCCCGAACTAGGCCGAAATCCGCCCAAGTCATGGTCGAGTTGCGGAAGTCGGGCTAGCGGGCCACCAGACTCCCGGGGTCATCCATGGCGAGCAGATACGGCGCTTTGCGCCATGCGAGGGCAAGATGCCCTCGCTCCGGAGCGTTTCGCTTGAGGGCATCTTGCCCTCACGGTTGGGGCAGAAGGTGGTTTTCCGAGCGTCAGCTTGGCCGACTCTTGGGCCGTGGAAGGCTGTTCCGCGCTTCGGCCACCGCGGCCACGAAGTCCGCTCCGGCGCTCGGCGCATTTTCGAGATAGTCGTCCCAATCCTCGTAGATTGGGCTGAGGACTACGCTGCAGCCCTCTTGCCGGATAGCGACCCTGTCCGTGTCAAAGCGAAACTCCTTCGGCAATCGCACGGCTTGGGATCTGCCGTTCATGAAAACTCGCGCTGTCTTGCGACGTTCGACTCTTCGCATTGAACTCATTGTCTCCTCCTCCACTTTCACGTCAGGCCAGCGTTACGCCAGCAGCCGTTCCTCGCGGATGTTGCGGATCTGGTCGCGGACGGTGGCGGCTTCCTCGAATTCCAGGTTCTTGGCGTGCTCCAGCATTTGGCTTTCGAGTTGCTTGACTAGCTTGCCGAGGGCCTTGGGATCGTCCGGCAGTTCAACCGGAGCGGCGCCGCGTTGACGGGTTCGGGTAACCTTGCGGGCGGCACCGGGGGCTTGGCGGCGGGCGCCTTCCATGATGTCGGCCACCTGCTTCCTGACGGTCTGCGGAGTCACGCCATGGGCCTCGTTAAAGGCGATCTGCTTGGTGCGGCGGCGCTCGGTCTCGGCGATGGCCCGGTCCATGGAGCCGGTGGCCTTGTCGGCGTAGAGGATGGCCCGGCCGTTGACGTTGCGGGCGGTGCGGCCAATGGTCTGGATCAGCGAGCGTTCGCCGCGCAGGAAGCCCTCCTTGTCCGCATCAAGGATGGCCACTAGGGACACTTCCGGGATGTCCAGGCCCTCACGCAGCAGGTTGATGCCCACCAGCACGTCGAACTCCGCCATGCGCAGGTCGCGGATGATCTCCATGCGCTCCACGGTGTCGATGTCGGAGTGCAGGTAGCGCACCCGGATGCCGTGATCGTCCAGGTAGTCGGTCAAGTCCTCCGCCATGCGCTTGGTCAGGGTGGTGACCAGCACCCGCTCGCCCCGCTCCACCACGGCGTTGATTTCGCCGAGCAGATCCTCCACCTGGGTCGAAGCCGGACGCACGATGACCTCCGGGTCCACCAACCCCGTGGGCCGCACCACCTGCTCCACCACCTGCCCAGCGAATTCGCCTTCGTAGGGGCCCGGGGTGGCGGAGATGAACAGGGTCTGCGGGCTCATGCGCTCCCACTCGTCGAAGCGCAGCGGCCGGTTGTCGAGCGCCGACGGCAGGCGGAAGCCGTATTCCACCAAGGTTTCCTTGCGGGAGCGGTCGCCCTTGTACATGCCGCCGATCTGCGGAACGGTGACGTGGGATTCGTCGATCACCAGCAGGGCGTCCTTGGGCAGGTAGTCGAACAGCGTCGGCGGCGGCTCGCCTGGCTCCCGGCCGGACAGGTAACGGGAGTAGTTCTCGATCCCCGAGCAATAGCCGAGCTCCGCGATCATCTCCAAGTCGAAGCGGGTGCGCTGCTCCAAGCGCTGCGCCTCCACGAGCTTGTTGTGCTCAGTCAGGTGCGCCAAGCGCTCGCGCAGCTCCTCCTTGATGTCATCGAGCACGCCCAAAATGCGTTCCCTCGGCGTCACGTAGTGGGTCTTGGGGAACACCGTGAAGCGCGGCACCCGGTCGATGACCTCGCCGGTGAGGGGGTCAAACGTGGAAAGGTTCTCGATTTCATCGTCGAACAGCTCCACCCGCACCGCCTGCGCTTCCGACTCCGCCGGGAAGATGTCCACCACGTCGCCGCGCACCCGGTAGGTGCCGCGCTGAAAGGCCATGTCGTTGCGCGTGTACTGCAGTTCCGCCAACCGCGTGAGGATGTAGCGCTGGTCCACCCGATCGCCCCGGTCGAGGTGCAGCACCATGCGCAAGTAGGACTGCGGGTCGCCCAAGCCGTAGATGGCCGAGACCGAGGCGACGATCAAGGTGTCGCGCCGCTCAAGGAGCGCCTTGGTGGCCGACAGCCGCATCTGCTCGATGTGGGCATTGATCGAGGCGTCCTTCTCGATGTAGGTGTCCGAGGCGGGCACATAGGCTTCCGGCTGGTAGTAGTCGTAGTAGGAGACGAAGTACTCCACCGCGTTGTGGGGAAAGAACTCGCGGAACTCCCCGTAAAGCTGGGCGGCCAGGGTTTTGTTCGGCGCCAGCACCAGCGTCGGCCGATTCACCGCGGCCACCACGTTGGCGACAGCGAAGGTCTTGCCGGAGCCGGTGACGCCGAGCAGCGTCTGGTGGCTCAGGCCCGCCTCCAAGCCCTCCACCAGCCCGGCAATGGCCGTGGGCTGATCACCGGCCGGCTGGTAGTTGGCGACTACCTCGAAGTCTGCGACCGCTTGAGTCATGAAACCGCTCCGGGCCCATCAGGGTGGTCCGCGCAGCGGCAGATGGTTATAAGCATGGAATCCGTCTATCCGGGCCGATCATCATTTTGACGCGGAATCCGTTAGAATGCCGCACCTTTCGCATCTGAGCCAACCCCGCTCGCCAGCCCCATGTCACAGCAACTCGCCGAAAAAAACAGCCACATCGTGCGCTTCGCCGGCGACTCCGGGGACGGCATTCAGCTCCAGGGCCAGCAGTTCACCATCGCCTCGGCGCTGGCCGGCCACGACCTCTCCACTTTGCCCGATTTCCCCGCCGAAATACGCGCCCCGGCGGGCACTCGCTACGGCGTTTCCGCCTTTCAGATCCAGTTTGGCGGCGAGCGCATCACGACGCCCGGCGATGCGCCCGACGTGCTGTTGGCCTTCAATCCGGCGGCCTTGACGGTCAACCTCCCCCACTTGGTGCCGGGAGCGCTCATCATCGTCGATGACAGCGCCTTTTCCGCGCAACGGCTAAGGCGCGCCGAACTCACCACCAATCCCCTTGAGGATGGCAGCCTGAACGACTACCACGTTTGCCGCGTGGACATTTCCCACATGACCCTGGAGGCGGTGAAGCCCTTCGGCCTCGGCGCCAAGGACTCCGCGCGCTGCAAGAACTTCTGGGCACTGGGCTTGGTGCTGTGGATGTTCGACCAGCCCCGGGACGCCACCGCCCACTGGATTCAGGCCAAGTTCGCCAACAACCAACCGGTGCGCAACGCCAATCTGGCTGCTCTCGCCGCCGGCCACGCCTATGGCGAGACCGCCGAACTGCAACACATTCTGTCCCAGCATCCCATTCCCGAAGCGCCGCTGGAGTCGGTGGCGTACCGCACCATCACCGGAGCGGAAGCCCTCGCCCTAGGACTGACCGCAGCCGGGGAGCTGGCTGACATCGAACTGCTGTTCTGCTCCTATCCCATCACGCCGGCCTCGGCGTTGCTGCATCATCTGACCGGGCTGGACGAAGCCGGTGTGGCCACGTTCCAAGCGGAGGACGAGATCGCTGCCATCTGTGCCGCCATCGGTGCCTCCTATGCCGGCAAACTCGGGGTGACCTCCAGCTCCGGGCCCGGCATCGCCCTGAAAACCGAGGCCTTGGGGCTGGCGGTCGCGGCGGAGCTGCCCTTGGTGGTGGTCAATTCGCAACGGGCGGGCCCGTCCACCGGCATGCCGACCAAGACCGAGCAAAGCGACCTCTACCAGGCGGTGTACGGCCGCAATGCTGACACCCCCGTGCCGGTGCTTGCCACCCACTCCCCTGCGGATTGCTTTGAGACCGCCATCGAAGCGGTGCGCATCGCGCTACGCCACATGACGCCGGTGATCCTGCTCACCGACGGCTACATCGCCAACGCCTCGGAGCTGTGGCCCATTCCCGACATCGATGGGTTCCAGCCCATCGCCAACCGCAAGCCAACGGCTGCGGACGCGGCGGGCGTATGGGAGCGGGATGCCGACGGCTTGGCGCGGCTGTGGGCGGCACCGGGCGATGCGCAGCACATCCATCGCGTCGGCGGCATCGAGAAAGACATCGAAACCGGCCACATCTCCTATGACCCCGCCAACCACCAAGCCATGACCGATCTGCGTGCGGCCAAGGTCGCCAAGGTGGCCGATCACCTCCCGGAGCAGGCCATTGCACAGGGGGTGCCCGGCGGCTTGGCAGTGGTCGCTTGGGGCTCGACCTTCGGAGCCGTTTACCAAGCGGTCAAGGAGAGCCTAAGCGACGGGCTGGCCGTGGCCCAAATCCACCTGCGCCACCTCAACCCACTGCCCGCCAACCTCGGTGAACTGCTGGCGGGCTTCGAGGCGGTGCTGGTGCCGGAACTCAACAACGGCCAGCTCGCCACCCTGCTGCGCGACCGCTTGCTGATCGAGGTCGCGCAACTCAACCAAGTGTCCGGCCAGCCCTTCCCGGTCGCCGCGGTGAAGGCGGCCATCGCCGAGCACGCGCCCCCGCGCCTCGTGGAGGCCCTTGCCGAGGGGGCGGACAATGGCTGAACTCACGTTCAAGGACTTCGCCTCCGACCAGGAGGTGCGCTGGTGCCCTGGCTGCGGCGACTACTCCATCCTCAAGGCGGTGCAGCGGGCGCTGGCGACCTGTGGCGCGGATCCAGCCAAAACGGTGTTCATTTCCGGCATCGGCTGCGCCGCGCGGCTGCCCTATTACATCGAATCCTACGGCTTTCACACCATCCATGGACGGGCGCCGGCCATCGCCACCGGCGCGAAGCTGGCCAATCCGGAGCTTGACATCTGGGTGATCACCGGCGATGGCGACGGCCTGTCCATCGGCGGCAACCACCTGCTGCACGCTCTGCGCCGCAACGTGGATCTCAACATTCTGCTGTTCAACAACGAAATCTACGGCCTCACCAAGGGACAGTACTCGCCCACCTCGCGCATCGGAACCACCAGCCCGTCGAGCCCGGGCGGCTCTGTGGACACGCCGGTGCGGCCCGGCGCCTTTGCCGTTGGCGCGGGTGCCACCTTCATCGCCCGGGGCATCGACATCGACCAGAAGGGCCTGCCCGGCATCCTCACCGACGCCCGAGCCCATCGCGGTTCCGCCTTCGTTGAAATCCTGCAGAACTGCATCGTCTACAACAAGGACATTTTCGAGTCCGTATCCAACCGCAAGACGGCCGCCGACCATCAGCTCCGCGTTCAGCATGGCCAGCCGCTGCTCTACGGCCCTAACCAGGACAAGGGCCTGCGCCTGAATCCGAAGACTCTGCAGCTCGAAGCCATCCAAGTTGGCGCTGGGGGAGTCGATGAGGTGCTGGTCCACGACGAGACCAATCCGGCACTGGCGCTGATGCTGCTCAACCTAGCACCCCCAATGCCCACCGCCATCGGCGTGATCCACCGCCGCCAAGCGGAGCCCTTCAGCCAAGCCTTCTGGAACAACAAGACTCGGGAGAGGCGGCAACGGGTGGTCACCCTGCTGCACCAAGGGAATTTGGTCGATCACCGCGAGTGATCGGTTGGGGGCGCCTTGGAGTTGGTCGGAGTGAGAGGATTTGAACCTCCGGCCCCTACGTCCCGAACGTAGTGCTCTACCAAGCTGAGCTACACTCCGAACCCGTTGGCAGGCGCTATTTTAACGCACCCTGCTGCGCTAGCATAAGACCATGAATCACTTTGACCTGACCGGCAAGCACGTCGCGGTGACCGGGGCCTCATCCGGATTCGGGCATCACTTTGCGGGCGTTCTGGCCCAAGCGGGGGCGCGGGTGAGCTTGGGCGCCCGGCGTACGGACCGCATCGAAGGCCGGGTGAAGGAGATACAAGCCCAAGGCGGCGAGGCCTTCGGCGCGCCCTTGGATGTCAGCCAATCCATCAGTGTGGACCGCTTCATCAAGGCGGCCGAGGCGACTTTCGGGCCTATCGACGTGCTGATCAACAACGCGGGGGTCGAAGCGGGCGCCAAGACCTACACGATGATCGACGAGGCGGACTGGGACCGGGTGCTGGACACCAACCTCAAGGGCGTTTGGCTGGCCTCCAAGGCCTACACCGAGCGGGTGCAAGCCAACGGGCAGAACGGCGGCAACATCATCAACATCTCCTCCATCACGGACCGGCGCACCATCAAGGGCCAGTTTCCCTACGCCGTCTCCAAAGGCGCGCTGACCCGGCTCACGGAAGTCATGGCCCTGGAGGCCGCCAGGTACGGCATCCGGGTCAATGCGCTGGCACCCGGCTACATCCTCACCGACGTCAGCCGCCTGCTGCTGGAGAGCGACCAGTCGGCGGAGTTCGCCAAGGGCATTCCCATGCGCCGCTACGGCGAATTCGAGGACCTGGACGGGCCGCTGCTGCTGCTCGCCTCCGACGCCTCCACCTACATGACCGGCAGCGTACTGGTCGTTGACGGTGGGCACGTGTGCGCCTCGCTTTGAGGACGGGGTGAGCCAACCGATCTGGACGCCCGCCGCCGAGGCGGTCCAAGCGTCCAACATGACCCGATTCACCCGCCAAGCGGCGCGGTCGAGCGGACGGGACTTTCCCAACTACGACGCCCTGCACGAGTGGTCCATCTCCGACCCCGGCGCGTTCTGGACCGAGGTCTGGCGCTTCACGGGCATCCAGGCCAGCCGTCCAGCCGATGCCGCTGTCCGGCACTTCGACCGCTGGCCCGGCGCCCGCTGGTTCGAGGGCGCCCAATTGAACTACGCCGAGAACCTGCTGCGCCACGACGACGAGCGGCCCGCCCTCATCAGCTACTTGGAAACCGGAAAACGCCGGGAGATCAGCCACGCGGCGCTTAGGGCGCGCGCCATGGCGCTCGCTGGGCAACTGGCGAGGCTGGGAATCCAGCCCGGCGATCGGGTGGCCGGGTGGCTGCCGAACGGTATCGAGGCCGTCATCGCCATGCTCGCCACCGCTACCTTGGGCGGCGCCTGGTCGTCATGCTCGCCGGACTTCGGCGCCAATGGAGCCCTCGACCGCTTCGGCCAAATCGAGCCCAAGCTGCTGATCGCCTGCGACGGCTACCACTACAACGGCAATACCTTCGACATCCGTGCCAAGGTAGCCAAAGTGGCGGCGCAAACGCCTTCCATCGAACACATCATCTGGGTCTCCATGCTCGACCTTCCCATCGAGGACGGCGAGGACCGCAACCTGGCTTTTGCATCGCTGCTCGACGGTCCGCAAGCGCCGTTCGTCCAGCTCGACTTCAATCACCCGCTCTACGTCCTTTACTCCTCCGGCACCACCGGCAAGCCAAAGTGCATCGTCCATGGCGCGGGCGGCACCCTGCTGCAGCACGCCAAGGAGCACCAGCTGCACACGGGCTTGGGGCCCAGCGACACCCTGTTCTTCTTCACCACCTGCGGCTGGATGATGTGGAATTGGCTGGCCGGCGCTCTGGCCACCGGCTGCACCCTACTGCTCTACGACGGCTCGCCGTTCCACCCCGACCCGGCCACCCTCTGGCGAATCGCCGAGCGGGAGGGTGTGACCGTCTTCGGCGCGAGCCCCACCTACTTGGGCGCGCTGGCCAAGGCGGGCGTGAAGCCTGGCACCGGCCACGACTTGAGCGCCCTGCGGATGCTGCTGTCCACCGGCTCCACCCTCTCGGCGGAAGGCTTCGAGGCCGTCCACCGCAGCATCAAGAACGACCTGCACCTCGTCTCCATGACCGGCGGCACCGACCTGATTTCCTGCTTCATCCTCGGCAACCCCAACCAGCCCGTCCACGCCGGGGAGCTGCAATGCAAGGGCTTGGGCATGGCGGTGGACATCTACGACGACGACGGCAATCCCCTGCCGCCCGGGAGCGGCGAGAAGGGCGAACTGGTCTGCACCCGCCCTTTCCCCTCCTGTCCGCTGGGATTCTGGAAGGATGCGGACGGCAGCCGCTTCCATAACGCCTACTTCGCCAAGTTCCCGGGTGTTTGGGCGCACGGCGACTTCGCGGAGGCGACCGCCAACGGCGGCTACATCATTCACGGCCGCAGCGATGCGGTGCTCAACCCCGGCGGCGTGCGCATCGGCACGGCGGAAATCTACCGCCAAGTGGAGCGCATCGATGAGGTCCGGGATGCGGTCTGCGTCGGCCAGGAATGGGCCGGCGACACCCGAATCGTGCTGTTCGTGGCGCTGCAGCCGGGCATCGCCCTCGACGCGGGCCTGATCGACCGCATCAAGGACCAAATCCGCACCCACGCCTCGCCCCGCCATGTGCCCCGGAAGGTCATCGCCGTGGCCGACGTGCCGCGGACCCGGAGCGGCAAGATCGCGGAACTGGCCGTGCGTGACGTAATTCACGGACGCAGCGTCAAGAACACGGCGGCGTTGGCGAACCCGGAAGCGCTGGAGGGCTTCCGATCGATCGCTAGGAGCTTGCGAACATCCGATTGATGTGGCTATCCGGCAGCGGCCGGGTCAGCATGGATACCGCCCAAGTGCCGAAAATCGAGACCGCCTCGCCGACCACCGCGCAGGCGTACGGGTTCTCCCGGTAGTGGGCCAGCCATTCGGCAATCCCGGACAGCGGGCCTAGGGAGCCGGGGTCAACGACCATCCAAGGCAGGCCGCTGCGCAGCAGCGCAAACGTGGCCATGCCGCTGATGAGGCCGGTGACGGCGCCAGCCAGGGTCACGCCCCGCCACAAGGCACCGAGCACAAGCGGGCCGGCAAAGGCCGCCATCATGCCACCGGTGCCCATCCAGACCAGCAGCGCTATGTTCATGTCCTGCATCGCCCAAGCCATTACCGTGCACAGCACCAAGACAATAACCGTGCTCCAGCGGCTGATCACCAGCACCCGATGGTCCACCTGCGCATCGGACAGGTGGGCACTGTACCTCGGCACGATCGATCGCCGGTAGATGTCGTTGGCAACGATCTGGGAGGAGGACACGATGAGCCCGTCCGCGGTTGACATGATCGCGGCAAGCACCCCCACGCCAATCAGCGCGGCAAGCCAAGTCGGGAACAGTTCGATGAACAGCGCCGGCAACGCCTCGTTGGCGCTGCGGCCCGCCTCCAGCAGTTCGGGGCCGAGCACGCCGCGGGCCAGGATGCCGCCCAGCCCGAGCATGCCCATGGTCAGGCCAACCGCGAAGGCGAGCTTGACGAAGCGCATGCGGTCGCCGTCGTGCTTGAGCGCCCACACCTTGTTGCCGATGTGCGGCAGCATGCCAAGCGGAATGTGGGCGAACAGCACGGCGATGATCGCCCACCAGGAGTCGTAGAGGGAATTGGACCGGTTGAGCGCCCCGACCAAGTTCTCATCCTGTGTCCGAAGGCGGTCGACGAGGCCGCCCAACCCGCCGTCCACGCCCGATGCGAACAGGAACATCACGATGACCATGATGGCCACCCCGAGCATCATCAGGCCCTGAACGCCGTCGGTGATGATGTCCGCGTGGGCGCCGCCGAGCACCACGTAGACCAGCAGCACGGCGGAGGTGATTATCAGCGCCGTCATGGGTTCGAGGCCAAGCATGGTTTCGAACATGACCAAGCCCGACACAAGTTGCCCGGCGATGTAGAAGAACAGCACCAGCGAGAACACCGAGACCAGCAGGCGCACGCCGTCGCTCCGGTAGCGGTCGCCTAGGTATTCGGGAATCGAACGGTTGCCGAAGCGGTGCCCGGAGGTCGCCACCAGCCGGATCGTGATGAGCACCCCGAAGTAAACGCCCATCGGGTACAGGAACTTGCCCCAGACGCTGGCCATGCCGAACTCGTAACCTAGGCCCGGGCTGCCCAGGAAGGTGGCGCCACTGGCGGTGGTGGCGGCGAAGGCCAGGGCCAGAAAGTAGGGACCGTAGCTGCTGCGCGCCGTCGCAAAGTCGTCGGCGTTGGCGATTCTGCGGCTGGCAACCCACCCGAAGCACAGCATGCCGATGATGTAGATGACGAGGAACAGCCACGACCACTCAATCAAGCTCATCAACGGTCCCCTTCGCCCTCACAAGTTAATCCGCTGCCGATCGTTCGGCAAATGGGGGCACATCTTACCTTGCAAGGGAAGGAGCGCTTTGCGCGGGCCACCCGCTTCACAGGGCGGTGACGCCAACAGCCTAGTCCACTTACAATCACGCACTGCCAACGAACCCGGAGCCAACCACCCGTCGTGAGCGCCATCAACCGCATGGACCATCCCGTGTGCCCCGCCAGCCTCGACGAAGCCACGTTGGCGGATGCGGAGGTGCTGGAGTGTCCCTATCCCACCTACAGCCTGCTGCGTGAACAGGCGCCGGTGTTCCAGGATCCGCGCACCGGCATCTGGGTCATCACCCGCTACGAAGACCTGCGCATGCTGTGCCTGGACACCGAACGCTTCAGCAATCACCGGCCGAGCAACGATCATGAGAAGCTCACCGGCAATGCCCGCAAGGCCTACGAGCTGTTCCTGGAGAAGGGTTGGGTACCCGGCGAGTCGCTAGCCGCCCGGGACGACCCGGAGCACAAGCAGATGCGCTCCATCTTCGATGCGGCCTTCCGCCCAAAACGCATCAAGGCCCTAGACGGCGAGGTCAAAACCCTAGCCTATGAACTGATCGATGCCTTCATCGACGACGGCCACTGCAACTTCGTCAAGCAGTTCGCGGTGCCGCTGCCGCTGATCATCATCTGCCGCCAGATGGGCGCCAAGGAGGAAGACATCTGGCAGATCAAGGCGTGGACCGATGCCTGGTTCCGGGGCACTGGGTTCGATCTCAGCGAGGCGGATGTGATCTGGGCCACGGAGATGGAAATTCAGGCCCAGCACTACTTCCAGCCCATTTTCGAGCGCCTGCGCCGCGAGCCCGACGGCACCCTGCTCTCGGACTTGGTCAACACCCCGGTGCCCGGCTGGGGCCGCACCCTCAGCGACAACGAGTTGCACGCGGAGATGATGCAGGACACCTTCGTGGGCGGTTCCGAGACCACCACCAACGCCCTGTCCGCCGGCATCATGCTGCTGGCCAGAAACCCCGGCGTGTGGCAGCAGCTAAAGGCGGACCCGGACAAACACCTGCGCACCTTCTGCGAGGAGGTGGTGCGCTTGGAAAGCCCGGTGCAGGGCCTCACCCGCACCGCGAAAACCGACATCACCCTGCACGGCGTCACCATTCCCAAAGGCGCGGTGATCGATGCCCGCTTCGCCGCCGGCAACCGGGACCCGGCCCAATTCGAACGTCCTGACGACGTCGAACTCGAGCGGCGCAATGCCGCATCGCACTTAGGCTACAGCTCCGGCACCCACTACTGCCTAGGGGCGCCCTTGGCCCGCCGGGAACTCTACTGGGGCTTCAAGGCATTCATCGACAACGTGGCCGACTTCCGACTCGCACCCGGACGCAACGATCTAAGGCACTATCCGAACTACGGGCTGCGCGCGCTGAATGAGCTGCACATCGAGTTCACCGCGAGAAGCGATCGCCGGTCTGAACACTAGAGCGCGTCGCCGTTACGGCGAAACCCAGTCGATGGCGTTGGCGATTAGGCGTTGATAGTGCGGGTTGGCGTAGGCCTCCGGGTCATCGCCGCCCTGCAGATAGACGATGCGGCTGGGCCCCTCTTCCTTGGTCCAGCCCACCAGGTTGCTGCCGGGGCCGTGGCTCCAGCCTTCGTTGTCGAACATTTTGCCGTCCCGCACCACCCGAGCCGCCGAGTAGAAGTTGTCCCGCTCGAAGGCGTAGTCGCTGCGCAGCAGGGGCGTCACCTCGTCTTCAAACACCTCATAGAGGTAGAGTTCGTCCGTCATTTCGAAGGTTGAAGGCACACCGGCGGTGATTGGATGGCCGTCCGCCGCCGCGCTAATGCGGTGGTTGACCTTGTGGCGGTATCCCGAGTCCGGGCGGGACTGGCCCCGCAACTCCCCCGGCATATAGAGAAACCGACCGCCGATGATGCGGGCGTACTCATCCCAAGCCGGCCAGCCGGCGATGGCGTGGTGCAGGAAGACGAAGCCTTGGCCTGCTTCCAGCAGCGCCTTGAAGTCCCGTTTGTAGTCTTCGTCAGGTTCCTCGAATTCGGGTGCGCCGCCTTGGCGAAAGCGAATGCCCGGCATGTCGTAGAGCACGTAGGCGTCGTAGCGCCGCGCCTGCTTGACGTTGAACAGCGCCTGGGCCGCAGGCTGCTCCACATGGGTCCAGTTGACGCCCTCCATGCCGTCGAAGAGGGTGAAGAACGGCTCCCGTTCAAAGGGGTGGCCCTTGGTGACGAGCAGTATCTCCTTCATGGTGGCCGTTCTCGGCCCATTTAGGCCAAGTGCTCGTAGAGCGGGTCGTCCGGGTGCCGCTTGCCGCGCGCCAGCCCGTCGAAGGGCGGGCCTTCCAGAATCGCCGTCGCCGCGGCGTTCTGGTTCCAGTCCATCACCACCCGCCGGTGGGCGATCTTCCAGACTTCCCCGCGCTTCTCCATGCGGTCGAGGTAGCGCCCGATGTAGGTCATCTCGGTATCGCCATCCTCGCTGGCCAGATAGTGGTAGGCGGTGACGTAGGTCTCCACCCGCGCCTCATCGCCGCGCAGGTCGATGGAAGTGTTGGTGATGCTGTGCTGGGTGGCGGCGTAACGCTTGATCCCCGCCGGCAGCGTCTCGCAAAACTCATGCGCAAGACCGTTGAAGCCGCCGTAGGCCACCTCCGCATCCGGCCAATAGGCCGACTTCAGGGTCGCCTCGCACGCCCGATCCACGCCCCGGCTGTGCTTGGCCAGCACATCCTGAATTGCCAAGCGGTCGGCCACCTCCGCTAGGTTAGGCACTTGTCCTGTTTCCACCTTGGTCTCCCCTCATGCTGTGCTTCCTATCGCGATGATAGGGTTTCAGGCTTGGCGAGGGAATACCGAAGTCAATCGCCGGGCCGTTGCGAGCGAACTGTCGTCATCAGAACTGTGTTTTTTTACAGTTCAATGCTTGACACCAGCCCAGCCAATCCATAGATTGCACATTCATCGGCGTCAGCGTGACCGTGTCCGCTGAAGTCGAGCGTAACGGTGTCGCAGACAACGTGCAGGGAGGCCCGTTTGGACAAAGTCCGCACGATGGCGAAATCGCATCCGAACGTTCGGAAAGACCGCAGGAAGCCATCCGCCATCAGCCTGTTTGCCGGGGCTGGCGGACTTGACATCGGGGTTGACGCCGCAGGCTTCCAAACGATTTGCGCCGTGGAGCTTGATCCACATTGCGTTTCCACTTTGATGCGCAACTCCCGCGGCAAAGCCGTGTGGCAAGTGGATGTGCGGGCGCTCGACCCCAACGGCGTGGCAACCACCCTGGATTTGAAACCAGGTGAGTTGGGGCTGCTTCATGGCGGACCGCCATGCCAGCCATTCAGCCAAATCGGCAAGAAGACCGGCATCAAGGATCCCAGAGGGCAATTGGCCTTCCAGATGGTTCGGTTCACGAGGGAGACGCGGCCAGCAGCAGTGCTGATCGAGCAAGTGCCGAAGTTTCTGGACGCACCCGCGACAGACGACATGACGATGCTCGATGTGCTGAGCGAAGAGTTTGCAGGCGTTGGGTACGATCTGCAGGCGACCGTTCTGGATGCAGCCGATTGTGGCGTGCCGCAGAAACGGAAGCGAGCCATCATCGTCGCGGTGCCCAAGGGGCAGGATTTCCAGTTCCCCTTGGTTGGCCAGCGCCAGCCAGCCACCGTCGGTGAGGCGATCAAAGACTTGCCGGACGCCGTTCCGCCGGACTGCGAACCGCTGGCACCAAACCACATCGACATCACGCCACCGAGGGACCGTCACCGGATTTCGTTCGTGGCGGAAGGCGAGTGGCTGTCAAAGACAGCGGGGGCGCCACCGGATGTCGTCCAACGGCTGACGCCAAAAGACTCAACCAAATTCCGCAGACTGCACCGAGACCTGCCCGCCTTGACCTTGCGATGCGGGGAGGCGCTCTACCATCCACTCGAAGACCGCTACCTGACACCCCGCGAGGCGGCACGAATTCAAGGCTTCCCGGACACGCACGTCTTTGTCGGGCCGATTCGGAGGCGAACCGGAATCGTCCGTGACCTCGACCAACATCGGCAGGTGGCCAATGCGGTTCCGCCTCCCTTGGCAAAGTCCGTGGCAGCAACGGTCAAGTCGGCCTTGTGTCTATAGTCCACGAGCTGTTCGGCACCATCCTCACCGAGAGCGGCGCCAACGTCGGGCAGTTTCGGCACGCCCAGTGCCCCCATAGAACCGGTCAGCTCTGCGACGGCGGCGGGAATCGAGACATGATGCGGTGGCCCGCTGAACGCCAGCCCCTTGCGCCGTTCTTTGACTCCGACGTTGGCAATCGCGGCGGTGGGTACATACCTTGTGGAGTGTGTTCGGTCCGCACGTCCATGACCAACTGGGCTGTTTGCCCTCGTCGGCTGCTGTCGTTCGATGCGGTGGAACCCTCAGCGGAACAGCTTCCGCTAAGAAACCGTGTCTTGCAGCTTGCTGGGTTTGGCGACGGCGACAGCGTTCGCGTGTGGTCGGAAATCACGCTGCGTGACAGCACGGGGCTGAACTACAGGCTGGACTACGTACTTCGTTCCGGTGAAGGTCCGCCGGTCATTGTAGAAGTCATGACGGCATCCACATCCGGCGGCAACAAATCGAAGCGAACGGATATGCAGTCGGCCTTCTGCGACGCGGTACTGTATGCCAATGGCGTCCTTCCTGAGCGCGGCCTGTCACCAGGGGTCAACACGCGACAGGTATGGGCGCGAATGGCCTCGCAGATGATCGTGAAGTCCGAAGTGGCCAACCAGTGGGGTGGCCGCACAATCTGGGTGGTTCAGGATGCGCTGATGGACTACATCGGGAGACAAACCGGGTTGCGCCTCGATGAACTGCATTCGCCGGAATGGAAGACCGATGAGGTGAATGTCGTGTCCGCAAGCATTGATGACCCGCAGGACATCCGACTCTACTCAGGGCCGATTCATTCGAAGGGCGGCGAAGCGTGTTGGACGGAATTGCTGAGCACACCTTCCGTGCCCGAGGTCAAATCACTGACGGATAGACTCACTGATGATCGGGTGATTGCTACGTTCAGGGTGTGAGAAAGTCAGATTTCGGAGCGGCTGCACCGGGTCGATTGAGGGAAACTGTATAGAGCCTAGCAGCCCGGAATCGTGAAGCAGTGTGCCGCCCCATCCGTTTTCGGTTCAAGAAGCGGCCGCGGAGCCGCCAACCCGCTCTCGTGGACAGATGAATCCCGTTCAGTTTTGCCGAGGCCCTTTCGAGTTCCTTGACTGGTTTGGCGGTATTTCAGAAGCGCCTGTGTTCCGCTGGACGGCTTGTGGCCAGCAACTATAATCAATCAAGCAATTGTCAGAGCGCGGGGCGACGAAGAGAATGGGCGATTCTCAAGACTTGAACAAACTGGAAGAGACAGCGGGGAGCGTAGTGCAACGGTACCGGGCTGGCCTGCTGCTTAACGAAAAGAACTGCAGGCAGTACGCCATAGACCCCCTGTTGGCGGCACTAGGTTGGAATCGGTCATCGAAGGAGGAGTGGATAGAAGAATTCCCGCTGCCCGACCTGTACGACGGTGATCGGCTTCGGTGGGTCGACTATGCTCTATGCGACGGGGGGACGACCGTCCGAAGGTCTTCGTGGAGGCGAAGGAACTAGGTGGCGTTACAAAGCCAAAGAACAAGGACCAACTGTTCGGATACGGAAACAATCGGGGCGTTCCCCTCCTGGTTCTTACCGACGGCATCACTTGGCGACTGTACTTCGCCTTAGGCGAAGGTCTCCCAACGGAACGTGAGTTCGATACCGTGCATCTAGTAGATGAACCAGATGGCTTGCCTCGCTTGATAAACGCGCTTGGCCGCGAGCAGGTCGTATCCGGGAGCGCACGACGCTATGCGGAGGAACAGCAAATTAAGCGGCAGAATGCTGTTAGGGCGCGGAACGAGATTCCAGATATCTGGCGGAAGCTGATTTCCAGTGAAGACATGGCGAAAGCGCTCATTGAAAAGGTTAGGGAATATACGGGCTTGGAGCCACTCATCGAGGATGTGAGAGCGTTCCTCGATGACGTGGCCGTGGAGGAGTCCACTAGGAAAGTAGTAGAGGCTAAATCCAGCCCTCTTCATGGCGTCGTTAAGTCGAACGCGAGTACGGGACGCGGGGGAAAGATCGACAAGGAACGCGCACGGGAGATGCTCAGGCAGGGTATGAAGCAGAGTGAAGTTGCTCGCCACTTTAGCGTGGCTCCCTCTTCGGTCAGGGCAATGGTGCTTAAGGATAGGGAACGAGAAGCGTCGGAGAGTGCTCCCCAAAGAAGACCTATGCCCCATGCTGGCAAACCGCGGTCCGCTCAGCCTTCAGGGCCTGCGGCAAGTCGCAAAGGCAGGATAGACAAGGATCTGGCGCGGCAGATGCTCAAGCGCGGAGCAACTCAGGCAGAGGTTGCGCAGCACTTTGGTGTCACGCGATCCTCGGTGTCAGCTATGGTACAAAAGGAAAAGAGACGCCAACAATGATCACTTCGCCGTGGTCGTTGCACTCGTCGAGGTTTCTGCCGCCGCTCGAGTCCGTTGCCCTCGCAATCCTTGAACGACGCGACGTGTGCCGGTGCGCCGTCCAAGCCGCAAGGCTAAACCGTGTACATCGAGCCAGGAATCGATGTGCTGTGCCAACCACGATGCACGAACACAATGTGGATGCGGAAACTGTGGAGTATTTTCATTGAGGCCAAGGAATAGGCGAACGCAAGTACAGCTATTGAGCATCCCCTGTTATCAGCAGGGGCACTTCGATGGCCTCTGTGCCTACTATACTGGCGCGATGATGCTCGCCGCGCTGTATCCACAGTTTGACCGCGAGTTCGGGGAGTTGACACGGAGGCCAAGTGGGCGTGGCCGCCGCCGGGTCGAAGATCCCCTAATACGGCTTTACAAGGGTGACTATAGGAAGCCCAGAGCAGGTTCCGATGACAGGTACGTACTGGCCCGATGGTACTACGAGGGCGAGTACTTGGAGACCGTGAAAAATACTCTCAATCGAGTGATGAAAGAAGAAGGGTACAAGACCAGATTCGACTGCGAAAAAAGGACCGCCCATGACAGCACGTTTCGCAACATCGCGTCTTCAATTGACGAAGGCTTACCTGTGATGCTTGGCTGGCATACGGAAGATTTCGGAAATCATGCCGTTCTTGTTACGGGATACTGGCACGGAAAGAATGACTGGCTTTTGATCAACGATCCCGGCGGTGACCAGCAAATTTGCTGGCAGAACTTGAAACGGGACAAGAAGGAGAATTTCGAAGTAGTTACATGCAACCCCGAAAAACACAGAGGTCCGAGACCGGACATGGTTGTAACAGAAGGGGGTGAGGATACGATCTACCGCTGGACCCCTGTGCCCGAGGGAGGAACAGACTACATGGAATTAGATACCCTCTTCCAAGCATGAGCTGTGAGAAGGAGCACTGGACAGCGACACACATGAACCGCTGCCAAAATGAACTGTTGTTCGGCCCCACACCGCCTTGGACACGGTCTTGATGCCGCGTAGCTAGTTTGCAGGGCGTTGCGCTGGGTGCTTGGCTCCCACCGGCTCACCCAACAACGGGATCGGCTCAAGTGGCTCTTCGCGCAGAAAGGCGGCGAAGGAGGGAATCGGGACTCTGTAGCGCTCCGTGCCGCCCGAGTCGGCCACCTCAGCTAGAAGCCCCGCGCGGATTGCCGCAAGGCGAAAGTCACGGTAGCCTTCAGGGTCGTCGGATAGCCCCGCCGCACGGGCGATCTCGGGGTTGCGTAGGCTCCCCCCAGGCATCTGGGCGAACGCTTCCGACACGCCGACGGCCGCATCCACGTAGTCTCGCATGGACCGGCGCCGGCACCGGTAGTAGTCCTCCCGACGCAAGTCTCCCTCCCGAACGGCCTGAGCGAAATCGGCCCTTCCGGCGTCCATTCCCGCGTCCTGAATTGCCGCCAAGGCGGCGGCGAGGTGGCGCTGAATGTGCTGCGGCCAGCCGCACGAGCGTTCGGCCAACGGCCTTGCCCAACCCCCACCGCCGCGAACGCCGAACTGCTTGAACCCGCGGCGGACCACCTTTTCCGCATCGCCAACGGGTAGCGGAGCGAGGCCTTGGATGCGCCCGTCGGGCAACCGGGAAATGCCCATTTTCATTAGGATGTCTTCGGTATCGGGCAGGCCTCCGAAGCACAGGCCGACTGCTGCCCCCGCATCGCCTTGGTAGATGGTCTGCAGCAGGTCCTTGGCGGATTCGCTGTTCGGGTTCAAGTTCTGCGCCTCGTCAACGAAGAACACGATCTTGTGCTCCTGCCATAGACCAGGATTGGCCGCCACTACGTCGGCGATGCCTTCGTCGGGAAGGTCGGGTGCCGGTCCCATAGACACGCCAAAGGCGCCAAAGCCTCGGCGCAGGGCCCCATGGAGCGTCCTGCGCACCCCGCTTCCGGCTCGGTCAACCAAATCCCGCACCCGCCAATCGCGGTCATCCGCCCCCGATGGATCGGACAGGCCATCGCCAAGATCATTGACGAGGCTTAAGGCTTCCGTGCGGGCACCGGACGCCTCCGGATGATCATCCAAAGCCCTCTGAATGACAGCTTGCGCCCGCTCCGCCGCTTGTCGGATCGCTTCGGCTCCCTGTTGCGCCAACCGCGCCGCCATCGCCCGGTTGGCTGCCCGCTCCGCTGCATGGGGCGAGGCGGCGTCAGATCGGGCAAGCCGAACGGGAAGCCACGGCTGGCCATTGGCCTCGGGCAATCCGCCCATGTCCGCGGCCAACTGGTGCAGCAAGGCGCTCTTTCCCGCCCCAGGCGCTCCGTGGACGATGAAGGCGAGATTCATCCGCTCTCCGTCCAGCATGCAGCGGAGCATGTCCCGGAAGGCGTTAATGTTGGCTTCACGCCCAGAGAAGAAGGGCTGCGCACCGGCCGGCCAAGCGCCAGCCCGGTCCGTGGTTCGCAGATAGGCATCAAGACCCACCCGGTCCTGCGGTCGGAGCGCACCGTTGTCAACGTATTGCGACATCATTCCGCGAATTTCCTTCAGGGTCACTGAACGCTCCGCATTATGCCCCAAAAGCCAAGGTGCATCGCTCGGGTGGGGACTTCAAGCACTAATGGAGGGATGCAATCGCGGTCCCCAACCCGCAAACTTCAGCCAACCATTAGCTGAGGGAGACCGCTGCATGAGCGCTGACGATGGAATCGCTGCAGCGCGGGAGTTTATCGACGCCTTCAATGCGCAGGATCACGAGCGCTTGGCGGCTTCTCTGAACTACCCGCACATCCGCCTCGCCCGCAACTTCACCCGCATCGAGAGCGCCACCGACTTTGCGGACCGCAGCCGCTCGGGCGAGCCCCAACTCAAGGCGGAAGGCTGGCACCATTCGGTGCTCGCCGCAGTGGAGGCCGTGCAGGCGGGTGCGGACAAGGTACACCTCCAGATGCGCATTGATCGCTGCCGTGAGTCTGGCGAGGTGTACAACAGCTTTGAGACATTCTGGATTGCCACCTGCCGCGATGGCCACTGGGGCATTCAGTTTCGATCCAGCTACCTACGGAGCGCCCACTAGCCCGGCTGCTCCAGCAAACGGCGCTTCGCGCCGTGCGAGGGCAAGATGCCCTCACTCCGGGGGTGTTCCTCGGAGCGAGGGCGTCCCGCCCTCGAACTAGCCACCCGAATTCACCGTGGACTCAGTGGCTTGGAATTTGTTTCGTAAACTCCCTTAGCTCGATCCGTTGTGAACGCGGTCGAAGTCCTGCCAAGCCGGCAGTGCTTCGGGGTAGTCGGCGTCCTTCCAGTCGCCGCCGTAGTAGAGGCGCTGCTTGCGGCTGAGACCCTCCAGGTACTTCTCGGCCGGCACGTAATAGAGGAATTGAATCTCGCGGCGGGCGAAGCGCCAACGGCCGTCCTCGCGCCGGTAGCTGTCGTTGTACTTCATGGCGGCTAGGCTGACGAGGCCGTTGGGGGTGGTCTCGGCGTGGCTCAGCACCGTGCCGGTGGCGAGGTTCGGGTCGTCGGAGTCGATGCGGATGAAGGGGTCGTGGGTCCAGTGGTAGCCGGGGCCGCGGATTTTGAACGCCTCGACGAACATCGCCATGATCTCGTCGCGGTTGGTGGCATACATGACGCCGCTCGGCGAGTCAAACTGGGCGTCTTCGGTGAACAGCGATTCGAGCCAGGGCATGTCGTGCTCATCGCAGGCCCGGGCGTAAGCGGTGACCAGCTCCTCGATTTCGATGCGCGCCTCGAGCCGCTCGACCCGGCGCTCCAGTGTCCCAATATCCGTCATGATGCCTCCCTGATCGCTTGCAGCCCCTCGCTGCTGCCGTCCATCATCTCGGCGACCGTGCGATGGTAGTGTTGGATGCCGGGCTCGTTGCGCCCGATGATGAAGTCTGAATTGGCCCCGGCGGGCAGTGCCGCCTGAATCGTCCGCACGACGGCATAGTCCTCGTCGCGCACCGCCTGCAGGGTCATCTCGCTGAAGTTGCGGGCGCCCTCCAGCCACTGCTCGGTTTGCTCGCCGGGGGCGCAAAGAATGCTTTGGCGGGTGGTCGTGGTCGCCGGGGTCGGCCCGGGAAAGATGCGGCTGACCAAGCAGTGGCCACCGAGGATGCCGGAGACGGACAGGTTCGGGAACGCCGAGTGGATGATGCGAATGTAGTTGTCCGGCTGCCACTCGGACTCCGGGAGATCCACCAACTCCGACAGGTTTCGGCGCCCAAAGGTCAGGCGCTGGTGGGGGCCGTAAAGGTCGTGTACCAGTAGATTGCCGATGGTGTGCCGTCCCACTGTTGAGCGATGCACCGAATCATGGTGATAGACCTCAAGGTAGCCATCCAGCGTGGGTTTCCAGCCGGGGCCGTCCAAGTCGCGCTGTTCGTAGAGCACCCAGTCATCGAGGCGCAGGGTGTCGAGCTGGACCGCAAAGTCACCCAACCAAGCATCGATGTCGAACCCCATGCCCGGCGTTAGGCAGGCCCAGATCAGTCCGCAGCGCTCGACGCAGTGCAGTTCGGTCAGCGAACGCGATCGACGGTCGAAGTCGCCGAAGGACTCGCTGCCAGTGACGCCCACCAACTGGCCCCGGCTGTCATAGGTCCACGAATGGTAGGGGCAGGAAAAGCGGGACCGAGTGCCCTTCCCCGCCGGGCAGACGATGGCGCCGCGGTGCCGGCAGACGTTGAGAAAGGCATGCGCCTGGCCGTCGCTGTCGCGAGTGATCAGAAGCGGAATCCCCATCAGGGTTTGCGCCACATAGCTGCCCGGCTCCGGCACTTCGATGGACAGCGCAACGGCGATGGGCAACTGCCGAAAGATGCGATCGACCTCACGCTGGTAGCGCACGGGGTCGCAGTAGGCCGCCACCGGCAGCCGCATCTGGTCGGCGGCTTGGTCGGTGGTCTTGCGCAGCCAGTGCGACAATGCGCGCTTGGCCAATGCGGTCAGTTCGTCGCTCGTGCTCATGCTCAAGGGAATCGCCTGCCAACGGGACCTTGCCCCCCTGCCCCCTTGATGTCAATCTCGTGCTTGACTCTTGCTTGGAGCAGGTGCAAGTTGGGTGTGTGAATGGAGAGGGGGATTGAGATATGTGGGGGACATTTCAGAGAAGTCTCCGCGGCGCAACCAAGGTCGCCGCACTGGTCGGAACGGTTCTTTTTGCAGCAGCGGGCCTTGATCCGCAATCGGCGTTCGGGCAGGACAGTTCGGCAGCAGCCGCACCGGTGCTTGAGGAGATCATCGTCACGGCGCGCAAGCGGCAGGAGAGCCTGCTCGAAATACCGGAGTCCGTGGTGGCGTTTTCCAGCGATCAAATCTCCCGCCAAGCCGTTGACAACCTGCGGGACATCGGCATGGCGATTCCCAACCTCAACCTGTCAATGCGCACCGACGGCTTTCCGAACGTCACCATCCGCGGCATCGGCGGGTTTGGCAACACCCAAGGCGTTGGCTTCTACCTCGACGACGTGCAGGTGTTCTCCGATGCCTCATCCCGATTCGGCGACCTGGAGCGGATTGAGGTGTTGAAGGGTCCACAGGGCACCCTCTACGGCGGCAGCAACATCGGCGGCGCGGTCAAGTTCGTGAGCGCGCGGCCGGATCCAACGGAGACCTTCGGGCGCGTCAAGGGCCGCTTCGGAGAGCAGAGCCTAGTGGACATGGAGGCGGCCGCCAACGTCCCGTTGGGCGACTCGGGATGGGCGATGCGGGCCTTCGGGTTCTTCTACCAAGACGATGGCTTTCTGGTCAACGAGAACCCGCCGCGCCTCAATGGACTCAGGGGTGACAACGACAAGGACGTCGGCGCGGTTGAGGAGTACGGTGGCCGCGTCACCCTGTCCGGCCCGATCGGCGACCGGCTGTCGGCCTACGCGGCGCTGCGCTGGAACGAAATGGACGGCTTCAGCAACGTCTGGATGCGGGAGCTGACCGACGACTTTCAGTACGACCGCGCCGTCAACAACAGCACCAACTCGACCCACAAGCGCGACACGGTCGCCGGGACCGTCGAACTGGAGTGGGACCTCGACCAGGTTTCCGTGCTGTCGCTCACCTCCTACACCACCACCAACAGCACCCGCTACACGGATGCCGACATCCGCGAGGAGTTCATCTTCGACGCCAATCGGCCCGAGGACATGGACGTGTTCACCCAGGAACTGCGCTTCACATCGACCACCGAAGGGGCCTTCAGCTGGCTGGCCGGCGCCTACTACTCGCTCTACGAGGAAAGAATGCGCTCCACCCAGATTTGGTGGGACGCGCGGGTGGATGCCGACGGCAACATCTCCGGTCCACTCGGCTGCGCGGCCGGCATGCCGACCTGTTCCGGCGTCTGGCTCGGGGAGATTCTGACCCCGGAGCAAGAAATGGACTTCCTAGCCATTCCCTTTGAAATTCGGGATCGGGACAAGTCCCATCTGGCGGCGTTCGCCAACGTCAACTACGAATGGGAGACCTGGGAGTTGGACTTGGGCCTGCGGGTGGACCGTTGGAAGAACAAAACCGACGACTTTAACCTAGGCATCAGCAGCAGCCAGGACGATGTGGAGGTTCTGCCCCGTGCGTCCCTGACCAAGTGGCTCACCGACGAATCGATGGTCTATTTCACCTACGCCAAGGGCTATGAGCCGGGCGGCTACAACCTGGCGAACTTCGAGGGCGAAAACGACCTGTTCGGTTTTGACATCGAGGAAGCCTCGAGCTACGAAATCGGCTGGAAGACGAGGCTTCTGGAAGACCGGCTCACCCTAAGCGCCGCCGCGTTCTACATCGACTACACCGACCGCCAAGTGGAGTTCCAAGCGCAGACCGGCGGTCAGGTCATCGAAGGCATCATCAACCTAGGCGACTCGGAGCAATACGGCTTTGAAGCCGAAATGAACCTCCAGGCCACCGAGCATCTGACCCTGACGGCGGCGCTCGGCGTCATCGACGCCGAGTGGACTGACGCTCTGGTCGATTTTGGCGATTCCAGCGTTGACCTGTCCGGCACCGACGTGCCGAACACCAACGATACGAGTTGGATGCTGTCGGCCCTGTACAACGCACCCTTGCCCGCAGCGAACGGAATGCGCGTCGTAGCCGGCGTGCAGGTCAGCCACAGCGGCTCCCTGCTGGGCCTGCAAGCTTGGGATACCGTCAAGAACCCCTCATACACCGTGGCCAACGCACAGGTGGGGCTGCAGGGAGAGCGATGGGAGGTGCTCGTGCAGGTGGAGAACTTCACCGACGAGGAGTACTACACCGACGTTCAGCGCTTTCCCAACCTGCATGCCCTCGACGGCGGCGAGAACATCAACATCGGCACCATGGGCCAACCGCGACTGGTGAGCGCCACGTTGAACTACCGGTTCTGAGCTTGCCCGCCGGAGGCGCCTTGGTGAAGCCGTTCAACGATGGCGCTTAAGGCCCCGAAGTCTGATGGCTCCACTAGTGGGATGCTGACTTCCATTCGGTCGATGCAATCCGCATAGCGAGCGAGGATGTCGTCGGCCAGAGTGTCGTAGCGGCTGACCACCGCGAAGCGATGCAGCAGGTCATCGTCGATGTTGGCGGCCATCTCCGCCCAGCGGCCGCGCTTGGACAGACCCACCAGCTTGGTGCAGAGGTCCTCCAGGCCGTAGAAGGCGAAGGCGCGGGCGTAGGCCGGGGTGGAGCAGTAGAAGGCCAGCCGCGCCCGGACCACTTCGGCCCGCTCGGCCAAGGTGGCCTCGTCCGGCGCTGCGGCGATCAGGGGCTTTAGGCAGACCTCAAACCCAGGCTGTCGATAGGGCGCCGCCGCCGGCAGCAGCACCGTGTTGATGTAGTCCGGGGTGCAGACCGGATGCAGGCGAACGCCGTCCGCGACCTCCGCCGCCACCCGAGCCATGTAGGGGTTGACCGCCGCCACCTGAACGGGAATCTCGGGGTGCTCAATGGGTGCCGGCGTAAACAACGGCACGTTGAGGTTGAGATTGTAGTGGGCGCTCTCGAACGCGAGGGGCGTGCGGCTCTGCCAACTGTGCCAAATGGCCTTCAGCGCTCGCACGTAGTCGCGCATCCACGGCCCGGGCGGCTCCCACGGCATGCCAAAGCGGCGCTGAATGTGGCCGCGCACCTGGGAGCCGAGCCCCAGTTCGAAGCGCCCGCCGCTCAGTTTCTGCAGGGTCCAGGCCGCCTGCGCGGTTACGTAGGGGCTGCGGGCGAAGGCGATGGCCACCGAGGTGCCCAAATGCACCCGTTTGGTGGCAGCGGCAGCCAGAGCCAGCACTTGGAAGGGATCCTCCTTGGTCTCCTCCATCAGCAGGGCGTGGTAGCCCAAGGCCTCGACGCGACCAGCGTCGGCGGGCACCGCGCCAAGGTCCAGACCGGCATCGGGAGCCCGCAGGCCCGGATCCAGCTTGCCTAGGGGCAGAAGGGTTTCGGCTTTCATCCATGCAATGTAAACCATCGGACCGTGTTCGGCTAAAATGCGCGCCTTGCAAACCCTCATCAACAATTCACGAGGAGCATGTCATGGGCAAGTTGGACGGGAAGGTGGCGCTGGTCACCGGCGCAGGCGGCGGTCTCGGGCGGGCGCACGCCCTGCTGCTGGCGCAGGAAGGCGCCGCGGTGGTGGTCAACGACCTCGGCGGCACCCGGGACGGCAGCGGCAAAGGCTCCGCCATGGCCGATGGCGTGGTCGAGGAAATCAAGGCCGCCGGCGGCCAGGCCGTGGCCGACTACGGCTCGGTCTCCGACGAAGCCGCAGCCAAGGCGATGGTGCAAACGGGTGTGGGCGCCTTCGGCAAGATCGACATCTGCATCAACAACGCCGGCATCCTGCGCGACAAGTCCTTCAAGAACATGACCAACGAGCTGTGGGACACGGTGATCGACGTCCACCTGCGCGGCACCTATCTGGTAACCAAGGCCGCTTGGAACCAAATGCTGGCCCAAGGCAGCGGCGGGCGCATCATCAACACCAGTTCCACTTCCGGGCTAATCGGCAACTTCGGACAGACCAACTACGCCGCCGCCAAGGCCGGCATCGCCGGGATCACTCGGACGCTGGCGCTCGAAGGCGTCAAGTACGGCATCACCGTGAACACCCTGGCCCCGGCGGCCTGGTCGCGGATGACCGAGGACATCATGCCGGAAGACGCCGAAGCAAGCTTCGAACCGGAAAAGGTCTCGCCGGTGGTGGTCTGGCTCTGCACGGATGACGCCAAGCACGTCACCGGACGCCAGTTCTGCGCCGGCGGCAACCGCGTTTCCCTGTTGTCCTGGCAGGTGCTGGAAATCGCCCAAGGCGACCCCATGGGCGCACCTTTCTCCGTGGAGGAAATCGGCAAACGCATGGCCGCGACCATCGAGGACTGGCCGAGGCTGCTGAAGCCGATGGAGGTCTAACTCGGGTCGGCGATGAGCCGCGCTTGCTTGCCCACCCGCCAGTCACGCACGGGGGACTCGCAATCCGCCGCCGCGTAGTGGCTGGAAATGGCGCGGCGGAAGCCGGGGCTTCGGTTATGGCCGGAACCGTGGATCAGCAACGGATGGAACAGCAGGGTGTCCCCCGCTGCCATCGGCACATGGATCCGCTCATTGAGGCCGTCCGGCTCGATGCCAAAGAACCCAACGTTGACGTACTCCCAATCGGGGTCGCCGTGGTCCAGCAGCGGCCCCTTGTGGCTGCCAGGAATCACCGCTAGGCATCCATTTTCCCGGTTGGAGGCATCGAACGCCGTCCACGTGCCGATGATGCGGTCCGCCGGGCGGATGCGGAAGTAGCGTAAATCCTGGTGCAGGGGATGGCGTCCGTCCACCCCCGGCGGCTTGTTGAACACGTTGGTGGCGATGCTGTAGAGGTCGTCGCCGATGAGACTGCGCACCGCACTCAGCAGGCCCGGCTCCAAGGTGTAGCCGTAGAGCGGCGCATCGTCCTCAAGGTTGATCAGCTTGTTGACGCCATGCAGCGGGGTGGCCGGCGTCACGGCGCCCTTGACCACCATCACGTCGCGCATGATGTTCATGGCCGGAGCCAGCGCCACCTCGCCGCCGGCTAGGGCGACGAATCGGTCCTCGTAGGCGGCAAGGCGCCGCTCCGGCACCAAGCCAGGCAGCAGGAGGTAGCCCTGCTCCCAATAGCGCTCGATTTGGCTGCTGCTCAACCGCACGTTCGCTCCGCCGCCGATGCCGCCCCTTGCGCTTCGTTTTTTGGGCATCAAGGGGCGGCATTCAACTTAAGGACTCCCTACATCTTCATCTCGAAGAAGCACAGCTTGTTGCCGTCGAGGTCGCGGACATAGGCGCCGTAGAAAACCGGCGCCCGCTCCCCCGGAGGGCCTTCGTCGGTGGCGCCGAGTTCGAGGGCCTTGGCATAGAGCTTGTCAACGCCCGCCCGGTCCCCGCCCGGAATGGCCACCATGTTGCCATTGCCCGGGTTCTGGGTTTCCTCGTTGTACGGAATGCAAATGGCCAGCATGGCACCGTCCGTGCCGGTGCCGTAGAACTTGATGCGATCCATGCCGAACAGTTGCTTGGCGCCGAGTTCGCCGAGCAGCGCGCCGTAAAAGGCCTCCGCCCGCTCCATGTCATTGACGCCGATGGTGGTGTATCCCAACACTGCGCTTGTCTCCCTTTCGATTGTTTGATTCAAAATTCCAAGAAAACACCCGGCATTGCGCTCCGATGCACCATGCCGGGCGAAGTGCGCAGTTTAGCGGAAAACCGAGGCACGATGGCTATGCTGTCCCAGATCCCCTGTGCAACTCATTCGAGGACTACGCGAGATTACGGCGCGGAGCGGCCGCGGGCAGGGTTACGCCCCGGCGGTTTCAAAGCTGGCGATGTTCCGGGATTCCTCGCTGAACTCAACGCCAACCAAGTGGACCGGTTCGCCGGTGGCGCCGTGCTTCTCCGCGTAGCCCCGTTCCCGCAGCTGGCGCAGGGCCGCGCCGTCGCCGGCGCGTTCGATCACCTTGAACTCGAACAGATACACGCGCCCGCCGCAGCGCAGCGCGAGATCGACCCGGCCCGCGGCCGAGGCGTCCTCCACCCTCAGGTCGAAGCCGAGCGCCGCGAGGCTGGCGTAGAAGACGCTGGCGTAGTAGCCCTCGAAGCGGGCGATGTCGTTCCTGCGGTGCCAATCGGCGGGAATGCCC
>JAJEIQ010000027.1 GCA_022827905.1 Pseudomonadales bacterium
CCTCCAAGGGCCGCCCTCCGCTTGCGCGGAGCGCCCGGAGGGACCATCATCAGCGCTCAAACCAACCCCCGGAGACCGGCCCGGCAGGACTTCCCCGCAACCCCCTTCCTTCAGGCTCATTTCCATATTGGAAAACACTCCCGCCGCCCCCACGCGGGTAGTGGCTCATCGAGCCGTCCGGCAACAAGCTATAGTAGGCGCCTTGCGTTGCGCATCGGATCGCTCATGATCATTCTCGGCCTCTCCGGCGCCCTCGGCCACGATCCATCCGCGGCGCTGCTCGTGGACGGCGAGTTGGTGGCAGCGGCCGAGGAGGAGCGCTTCGTGCGCGACAAGCACGCCAAGAACCGCATGGCGGTCGAGGCGGCCCGCTATTGCCTGGAGGCGGCTGGCCTTGGCGGGGGGGATGTCGATGCCGTTGCTTTTCCCTATGCGCCCATCAGCCTCGCCAGCGCGGCTCGTTGGCGCTACGCCCAGCGGCATTGGTATGCGCCGGATCGGGCGCTTGATGCGCTGGCCAACGGCAACCGTCGCTTTCGGCGCAATCGCCGCCGGGTGATGGAAGCGGGGCAACGTCTCGGCATCGACTGGTCAAAGACCGAGTTCGTCCCCGTGGAGCACCATCTCGCCCATGCCGCCAGCGCCTACCATTGCAGTGGCTTTGCCGAGAAGACGGCCATCATGGGGGTGGACGGCAAGGGCGAGTACGCCACCACCTTCTTCGGTTACGGCGAGAACGGGCGCATTCACGGCATTCGGCAGTTCTACGATCCGGACTCGTTGAGCGGCGTGTACGGCGCGATGACCGAGTACCTCGGCTTTGAGATGCTCGACGGGGAGTACAAGGTCATGGGGATGGCGCCCTACGGCGACCCTCGGCGCTTCGACTTCTCCCGGCTCATCCGGCCGCGGGGCGACGGCTTCCGAGTCAACGCGCGCTATGTCAACACGGTGGGCCTGCGGCGCTACAAAGAGAACGGTGTGGGCTACTACTTCAGTCCCAAGCTGGTCGAGTGGCTCGGGCCGAAGCGGCGGGATGACGCCGCTGACGAGCCCTACATCCACTACGCCGCGGCTATGCAGCGGCTGTTTGAGGATTGGTGCCTGAAGCTGCTCGAAACCCACTTGGGCGGCCTATTGCGGGAGACCGGCAAGCTGGCCTTTGCCGGCGGCGGGGCGCTGAACGTCAAGCTCAACCAGCGCATCGTGGCGCTGGAGCACGTAGATGAACTATTCGTGCAGCCGGCCGCCGGGGATTCCGGCACTTCCCTGGGCGCCGCCGCCCACGTCGCTGCTGAACGGGGCGAGCGGCTGGACCGAATGACCCACGTCTTCCTCGGCCCGGAATACGGCAACGACGATTGCGGGGCCGTGCTCGACGCTGCCGCTGACGCGGTCGAGTATCGCGCCTTGGACGACGTGCCCGAAGAGGCCGCGGCGCTCATCGCTGCCGGTCACCCGGTGGCCTGGTTTCAGGGCCGCATGGAGTTCGGCCCCCGCGCCCTTGGCGCCCGCAGCATCCTCGGCTGCCCCAGCGTGCCGGGCATGGCCGACCGCATCAACGAGCAAATCAAGTTCCGCGAGCGCTGGCGCCCGTTCTGCCCGAGCGTGCTCGACCGGGTGGCGCCGGAGATCATCGGCAGCCGCCATCCGGCGCCCTTCATGACCATTACCTTTGACGTGGCAGAAGCTTGGAAGGCGCGCATCCCGGAGGTGGTGCACGAGGACGGCACGGCGCGGGTGCAGGTCGTCGAACCCGAGGCCCACCCCCGCTACTATGCGTTGCTCGAAGCCTTGGAGCGGTTGACTGGCAATGCCGTGGTGCTGAACACCTCGCTGAACCGGCGCGGCGAACCGATGGTCTGTTCGCCGGCGGATGCCCTGGACATGTTTCTAGGCTCCGGCCTGCAGTTCTTGGTGATGGAAGACTTCCTGGTGACCAAGCGCCGTGGCTGAACCCGCCTTCAACCAGTTGATCCAGATCTGCCCCAACGACGGCCCGCCCTTCCTCGACATCATCCGCGTATACCGCGAGGCGGCACACCGCCTCGGGCTCGGCGGGGCGGACTATTTCCTGAGCCCCCGCACGAAACAAACCGCATTGGAGCGAGGGCATCCTGCCCTCGCAATTCCTGGGACTGAGAGCGTTCCCCTGCGAGGCAGTGCAGCGAACGCTCCTAGTCACGGGGATGCGCACTACCTCGACTGCGACGACCTCAAGAACACCGCCGCCCTAGCGCGCCGATTGCGCCATGCCCTGCCCGATACCGGCGACAGCCTGGTGGTCTGCCATCGCTACCGGGCCTACAAGTCCTTCGTGGCGACCGGCCTCGACGCCGCCCGCCTAGTCGCCGTGGCCCACGAATACGGCTTCCTTCGACGCCGCCGGCGCCGTTGGGCCCGGCGTCTGTCCCGGCGCGACGCCCTCTTCGCCGGCGTCTCCCCCGGCGTGGCGGAGGAACTTAAGGAAGCCGTCGGCAGCGCCCTGGTCTGGCCCAACGCCTTGGACCTCGACGCCTTGGATCCCCTTGACCGCACGGCCGCCCGCCAGGCGCTCGCCCTGCCGCGGGAAGGTTTGGTCATTGGCGTGGTTGGGCGCCTGCATTACAAAAAACGCCCGGAGCTGGCCCTGGAGGCATTCCGCCTATTCCTGGAACGGACCGGTGAGCGCAACGCCCACTTGGCGTTCGTCGGCGATGGCGCACTGCGCGAGCGCCTCGAACTGAGCAGCCGGGACCTGCCAGTGACATTCGCCGGTTTCACGCCCGGGGCGGCGCGGTTCATGAAGGCCTTTGACGCCCTGCTGATGGCCTCAAGCAACGAGCCCTTCGGGATGGTGCTGCTGGAAGCCATGGCGGCAGGCGTCCCCGTAGTCACCCCCCGGCAACCCGGACCACTCTGCATCCTCGCGGACCTAGGCCACTACTTCGACGGCTCCGAACCCCAAGCCATCGCCGCCGCCATGCAAGCCGCCCTCGAAGCACCGCCCGGAGAAGGCCGGGAAAGGGCGCAACGAGAGTTTTCCGTCGCCGCCGTGGCCGAGCGGCTTGAGGCGCTTCTGTAAAAACTGCGTTTGGCGATGGCCCGATGCCGTTTGGCGCAATCTGAACCCTCAGGCTTTCGCTCCCCTGAGCAAGGCTACCTTTTCCTGTAGAACATTGGCCGTGACGCCCTCCGGCTGCAAGGCCTCGCCGGCCACCACCTGCACCCGGCTCCAGAAGCGGCTCGGATTGCGGAAGGCACCGGCCTTGCGGCTGAAGAAGCTGCCCCAGAGGCCGCGCAGGGCCATGGGTATCACCGGTGCCGGGGTTTCGCGCAGGATGCGTTCGATGCCCGGGCGGAAGGCGTCGATTTCGCCGTCGCTGGTGAGCTGGCCTTCCGGGAAGATGCACAGCAGGTCGCCGGCGGCGAGTGCCTCGCGGATCTCGCGGAAGGCCGCCTCGAAGGTGTCTTGGTCCGCACTGCGGCCAGTGATCGGGATGGCGCGGCCGGTGCGAAAGATGAAGTTGAGCACCGGCAGGTCGTAGATGGGCTTGAACATCACAAAGCGAATGGGACGGCGCACGGCCCCGGCGAGCAGCAGCGCATCCACGTAGCTCACGTGGTTGCAGACGAGCACCGCTGCGCCCCGCTCCGGCACCCGCTCCAGCCCCTCGTGGGCCACCCGGTACATGGTGTGCGAGAGCAGCCACACCATAAAGCGCATGGCGAACTCCGGCACTTGGTGGAAGATGAAGCCGGCCACGGCGATGTTGGCGATGGCCACGGCCAGCAGCAGGGTCGGAATGGAGAAGCCGAAGACGGCCAGCCAGAGGATGGCCAGGCCCGCGCCCACCACCATGAACAGCGAGTTGAGCACGTTGGCGGCGGCGATGATGCGCGCCCGCCGTTCTTCGGGCGTGCGGTGTTGGATCAGGGCTTGCAGGGGAACCACGAACAGGCCACCGAACAGGCCGAGCAGCAGCAGGTCCACGAGCAGCCGAATGCTGCCGCCGCCGACTAGGAAGGCGCCGGCAGTGCGCAGGCCCTCGCCTTCGATCGCCTCGATGGCGAAGTAGGCGTCGATTCCGGCGATGCTAAGCCCGAGTGCGCCGAACGGCACCAAGCCGATCTCGATGCGTCGCCGGGACAGTTTTTCACAGGCGAGCGATCCCAAGGCCACCGCCACGGTGAACACGGTGAGGATCAGCGTCACCACGGTCGGCCCACCGGCCAGATGCACGCGCGCCAAGTTCGGAATCTGCGCCAGGTACACGCCGCCGAGCAGCCAAAACCAGGAGATGCCCAGTATGGAAAGGAACACGCTGCGCTGTAGCCTGGCCAACCTCATGAGGCGCAAAGTCTCCGTGATGGGGTTCCATCCGATCGGCTGATCGGGGTCGTTGGCGGGGGCGTCCGGGATGTGGCGGCTGGCCAAGTACCCGGCTACGGCGACGCTTGCCACCAAGACGAACAGCCCCAGGGAGAGGCCCGTCCCGCCGCCGATCAGGCTGCCCACCAGCGTGCCGAGCAGGATGGCGACGAAGGTGCCCATCTCCACCAAGCCGTTGCCGCCCACCAGCTCGGTCTCATGCAGGTGCTGCGGCAGGATCGAGAACTTCAAGGGGCCGAAGAAAGTGGACTGCACGCCAAACAAAAACAGCACGGCCAGCATGGCGGCGGCATTTTGCAAGCACAGCGACAATCCCGCCAGCACGGCGACGGCAATCTCGAAGACCTTGATGCGGCGGATCAAGCGGGATTTCTCGTACTTGTCGGCAATCTGCCCGGCGGTGGCGGAGAACAGGAAGAAGGGCAGCACGAACAGCCCCGCAGCGGCGTTCACGGCGAAATCCGCCGATTCGGCGGCAACGATGCCGCCGTAAACGAACATCACCGATAGGGCCGCCTTGAACAGATTGTCGTTGAACGCGCCGAAAAACTGGGTGATGAACAACGGTGCCATGCGGCGCGTTGCGAGCAATTGGAATTGGCCTTGGGGTTCGACCATGCGGATGCCGTTGTGGTGAGCGCTGCGACCATAACCCAGATTGCGCAACGAGGTGTAGCGGCTCGTTCCCGCACCGTCCGGTTGATGGCGGCCCACGAGGGAATTGGCTAAGCTGCCGTTCCATTTTGCAATCGAGAGGTGCCGCTGTGGAAAACCGCCAGATCGTCATTCAGTCGCTGCCCGAAGGCCAGCTCCGGGAGGACAACTTCGCCTTGCGGACCGAGGCCGCGCCGGTGCCTGGTGACGGCGAAGTGCTGTGCCGCACCTTGGCGCTGACCGTCGGCGCCGGGCAACGGGCCGGTCTGCAGGGCAGCGCCAGCTACGCCGGCGCGCCGAAGGCGGGCGTCCTGATGGGTGGCAGTGGCGTGGCGCGGGTGGAGGCATCCAACGCGGACGCCGTCACGGTGGGCGATCTGGTCACCTGCCAAACCGGTTGGCAGGACTATTCCGCCCATGCCGCCAAGTCGGTTCAAGTGGTCGCGCCGGCCGACGGTCCGGGCGGCGACCCGGCGCATCATCTGGGGGTGTACGGCACCAACGGGCTCACCGCCTACTTCGGACTGTTCGACCTAGGCGGGCCCCAGGTCGGGGACACCCTGGTGGTTTCAGCAGCGGCGGGCTCCGTCGGGCACTTGGTCGGCCAAATGGCCAAGATCAGCGGCTGCCGGACCGTCGGCGTCACCGGCAGCGACGAAAAATGCCAACGGCTCACGGACGAACTCGGCTTCGACGCCGCGGTGAATCACCGCTCGCCGGATTTCCGGCACGAATTCCGGGACGCCTGCGCCGACGGCATCGGCATCTACTTCGACAACACCGGCGGCGACATTCTCGGTGCCGCCTTGCGGCGCATGAAGCGGGGCGGACGCATCGTCTGCTGCGGCGTCGTTTCCCAATACGACACCAGCAACCCGGCGCCGGGGCCGCGCGGTGTGCCGGGGCTGTTGATCAACAACCGGGTGCGCATGGAAGGCTTCTTGGTCTTCGACTACCTGGCCCGCTACGGCGAGGCGCGGGCCAAGATGAGGGGTTGGGTGGAGTCGGGCGATCTCAAGCCCATGCAGGACGAGTTCCGCGGACTTGAGGAAGCCCCCCGCGCTTTCGTTGATCTGCTGGCGGGCGGCAACGTGGGCACCCGCATCGTACGGATTGCGGAGTGAAGTGATGGGAGGGCGGAGTTTCGCGCAGCGAAACTCCAAACGCGACCGTCAGGTCGCGCACCCGCATCGTACGGGTTTCGGACTGATTGCAGCTAGCCAGTTCGATCGAAGATCCGCTTGTAGCGCAGGGTCTTGCCCTTGCGCGGGTTGATCGTCACCGACATCAGCAGAGTGCCGTCTCTCTGGACTTCCAAGCTGCGCTTCACCTTGCGTGTGGTGGATTCGTAGTTGGAGGTCAGCTTGCGCCGGGACCATTGGCTGCGCATGCCACGATAGGCGCCGGGCCTGAGTTCCTCGCTGCCGACGCCTTGGTAGGTGAGCAGCAGGCTGTCGTCGAGCCGCTCAACGGTGAAGGCTTGGCAGCGCAGCATTTGCGGCGGTCCCGGGCTGCCGATCTCCGGCTCCGGGCCCGGTGAGCCAGTGGGCACGGGAATGCCGCCGACGCTGACGCTGGTGCTGAAATTTCCGCCGAGGCCTTCCCACCAGTGGCTGTTTGAATTGTCGGGCTGCACCGCCTCGGTGCGCTCGACGTTCAGCGCCCAAGCACCCACCAAATCAAGCTCCCCGCCCCAGGCGGCGAGCGAAAACAGGGCGCACAGCGCCAGACTCAAGGCGCTTCGAATCATGGTTTGCAGTGTAGCATGGCCCCATGCTGAACATCCGCGCACTCGATCTTGGGGGACCACAGGCCTTCAGCCACCGATTTGCCGAAGGCGCCATCACGGTGGTGCTCGGCCGCAACAACGCCGGTAAGACGCGGCTGGCGCGGGCAGTGGCCGGCTTGGATCCCTCACCGCCGGGCACCCTGTTCATCAACGGCAACGACGTCAGCGGCCTCAGTGCCCGGCGGCGGCGGGTGGGGCTGGTCTATCAGGCCTTCGTCAACTACCCAAACTGGAGCGTCTTCGACAACATCGCCTCTCCCTTGGCCGCAAAAGGCGGCAAGCGCAAAGAAAAAAGCGAGATAGCCCGCACCGTCAGGGCGTTGGCTGACCGACTGCAGATCGGCGAGCTGCTCGACCGTCGGCCCGAATCCCTGTCGGGAGGCCAGCAACAGCGGGTGGCCATCGCCCGGGCCCTCGCCCAGCAGGGGGACGTGCTGGTCATGGATGAGCCCTTGGTGAACCTGGACTACAAGCTGCGAGAGGAACTGACGCTGCAACTGCGCGAGATTGTTCAGGCCGATGAACTGACGGTGCTCTACCTCACCTCGGACCCGAAGGATGCGTTCACGCTGGGCGATCAAGTGGTGCTGCTGCACGACCGCGCCAAACTGCAGAGCGGAACCCCCCTTGATCTGTACAACGCGCCGGTCTCGCCCGAGGCGGCGGACCTGATGAGCGACCCGGGCGTCAACCGCCTCGACGACCAAACGCTGGTGCGCCCGGAGCACCTGCGCCTCGCGCCGCAAGCGGACACCGACGTGCCCTTCGATGCCGAGGTCAACAGCGTCGAGACCAGTGGCGCGGAGACCTTCCTGCATTGCCGCGTCAACGAATCGGACTGCGTGGCCCGCCTGCCCGGCATGGTGCCGGTCGAGGCGGGCTCGAAGGTGCGCCTGTATGTCGGCCGGGATGACCTCATTCACATCGGCACTTGATTCGCTTCACGCCCTTGGGCGAAAGTGACTCGGTCAATCAGTGGATTGTTGCCTTGGCTGCCATCACCGTTTCGGGGTTGCATCATCGCTATGAACCGGGCGCCGCGCCGGTTCTGGACGGCGTTGATCTCGAATTGGGCGACGGCGAGGCCCATGCCGTTCTAGGCGGTTCCGGGGCCGGCAAGACAACGCTGCTGCATCTGCTGGCCGGCCTGCTGCGCCCGAGCGCCGGAACCATCGAATTCGACGGGCGGGCGGTCACGGAGGCCAGCGCCGCGGAACGCCATGTGGCCCAGGTGTTTCAATTTCCCGTGCTCTATCCCGCCCTGGACGTCGCGGGCAATCTCGGCTTTCCGCTGGTCAATCGGGGCTGGGACGCAGCCGCGGTTCGCCGCCGGGTTGGCGAAGTGGCCGAGCTGTTGTCCATCGCCCCGCTGCTGTCTCGAAAGCCCAAGACGCTGTCACTCTTCGAGAAGCAGCTCACCGCCATCGGCCGCGCCTTGGTCCGCCCTGACGTCGCCTTGGTGCTGCTCGATGAGCCGCTGACCGCCGTCGAACCTGCCGCCAAGTGGCGGTTGCGGCAAGCCTTGAAGGCTGTTCAGAGCGAACTCGGGCTGACCATGATCTACGTTACCCACGATCAAACGGAAGCCCTGACCTTCGCCGAACGCATCACGTTGCTGCATCAAGGCAAGGTGCTGCAAACGGGCCCGCCCGAGGCCCTCTATGAACGCCCGGCCCATGAGGCGGTGGCCCGCTTCATCGGCTCGCCGGGCATGAACTTGCTGGACGGCGAGGTTGCGGCGGGACGGATTCGCCTGAACGCCCAGGCGCTCGGCACAACATCGGCTGCGGACGGCCGCTGCATCCTGGGGTTCCGTCCGGAATGGGCAGCGATTGGCGAACAAGGCGTTCCCGTCACCGTGCGCAGCACTCGGCCCTTGGGCTCTCTCGGCGGCGTGGCCACGGGGCTGGTGACCGCCAAGTTGGACGGCAGGGTGATTCATGTGCAGCAAGCACTTGATGGCTTGAGTGGTGGTCAGGCCCGTCTGCGCATCGACCCGGCCCGAATTCTGCTCTACCGCGACGGCTGGCTGGTGGACGATGCAGCGCACTAGCAACAAGGCTTGGCTGGCTGTGGCGCCGGTGGTGCTGGTGGTCGCCTTCACTGCCGTCGCACCCCTAATGACGGTCGTCAACTATTCCGTGCAGGACATCTTCGATGTGCAAACGCGCCTTTTCGTTGGCCTCGATTGGTACCGGGAGACCCTGCGTGACCCCCGTTTCCTGGAGGCGCTGGCGCGGCAGTTGGGATTCAGCGCGCTGGTGCTGGCCTTGGAGATTCCGCTGGGCATCTGGATTGCCCGCTGCATTCCCCTGCAAGGCCGGATGACGGTGGCCTTCCTCATCATTCTCGCGGTGCCGCTGCTGATTCCCTGGAACGTGGTGGGCGTCATTTGGCAGATCTTCGCCCGCCCAGACATCGGGTTGCTGGGCGCGGCGGTGAAGGCTCTTGGGGTGTCCTACAACTACACGAGTTCCGCGGTCGATGCTTGGATCACCTTGGCGTTGATGGACGTGTGGCACTGGACGTCGCTGGTGGCGCTGCTCTGCTTCGCGGGCTTGGCGGCCATTCCGCCGGCCTACTACCAAGCCGCCGAACTCGACGGGGCGAGCCGCTGGCAGGTGTTCCGCCATGTGCAGCTGCCGCACTTGAAGTCGGTGCTGACCATCGCCGTGCTGCTGCGGCTGATGGACAGCCTGATGATCTACACCGAACCCTTCGTGCTGACCGGCGGCGGGCCCGGCGCAAGCACCACCTTCCTAAGCCAGTACCTGACCAGCATGGCGGTCGGCCAGTTTGATCTCGGCCCGGCGGCGGCGTTCTCGGTGCTGTACTTCCTGCTGATCCTGCTGTTGTGCTGGTTGTTCTACACCAGCGTGATGAAGCGCGGCGATGAAGCGGCTTAGAAGGGGGCACGCCCCATGAGCGCACGCAACGGCAAGGCCCACTGGAGCCTTTATCTCTACTGCCTGTTTCTGCTGGTGCCGCTGTACTGGCTCATCAGCATGGCGGTCAAGCCCAATCGGGACATTTTGGGTGGCTTGGAGCTCGTGCCGAGCAACCCGACGCTAGCCAACTTCGTCGAAATCGCCACCAACCCGGCTTGGTACGGCGCCTTCATCAACTCCCTCACTTATGTCTGCCTCAACGCCGCCCTGTCCATTACGGTGGCACTGCCCGCTGCCTATGCCTTCTCCCGCTACCGCTTCCTGGGCGATAAGCAGCTCTTCTTCTGGCTGCTGACCAACCGCATGGCGCCACCGGCGGTGTTCCTGCTGCCGTTCTTCCAGCTCTACTCCGCCGTCGGCCTGTTTGACACCCCGCTCGCGGTCGCCCTGGCCCACTGCCTGTTCACCGTGCCCTTGGCGGTGTGGATCCTCGAAGGATTCGTTTCCGCGGTGCCCAAGGAACTCGACGAGATGGCGGCCATCGACGGGCACTCGTTTCCGTTCTTCTTCTTCCGCATCTTCATCCCGGTGATCCGCGGCGGCATCGGCGTCACCCTGTTCTTCTGCTTCATGTTCAGTTGGGTGGAACTGCTGATTGCCCGCACCCTGACCGCCAGCGAAGCCAAGCCCATTGTCGTCGCGATGACCCGCACCGTGAGCGCCTCGGGGCTCGATTGGGGGGTGCTGGCCGCGGCCGGGGTGTTGACCATCCTGCCGGGGTTGACGGTGGTCTGGTTCGTGCGCCGCCATCTGGTCAAGGGCTTTGCCATGGGACGGGTGTGATGGCCTGGATGGCGTGGACTTGGCAGACGGCGCTGTTCTTCGGCGCGGTGGGCCTTGGCTTGACGGTGATGACGCTGGCGGAGATTCGCTGGCCGACCCAGGCCAGGCGCGGCTTCCTGCCCATGGCCACCACCCGCGGCGACCGCTTCTTCATCAGCCTGCTGGGCAGCGCCTTCATCCACATCGCCTGGCTTTCGGCGACCGATCTGCCGGTCGCCTTGGCGGGCCTGCTGAGCTTGGCCTATGCCGCGCTGGTGATGAGCAAGGGGTAGCTTGACCGCTCTACCTTCCCGGCGGGTTGCCTCGGTGCGGTTCTGTAAGCGGCATTGGGCTCGGCCAAGCGGCGCAGGCTAAAATCCATGGATGAAGTTTGATCAGAGCCGTGCTTTATCGCTCTTGCGGACAGGGGTTGCCATCTCGAATGCGCAATTCCGAACCGGCCAAGAACGGGCAATTCAATCCGTTGTGAGCAATATGGGCCGCCAGCTAGTTGTGCAGAAGACTGGCTGGGGGAAGAGCCTCGTTTACTTCATTGCAACGAAACTCCTCCGCGAAGCAGGTGAAGGACCGGGTCTTCTCATTAGCCCCCTGCTGGCGCTGATGCGCAACCAAATCGCGGCAGCGGAACGGATGGGAGTGCGCGCGGAGACGATTAACTCCGACAATTCAGAGAGTTGGCGGGATGTCGAGGAGGCCATTCGCCGCAACGAGGTGGACATCCTGCTGATCTCTCCGGAAAGGCTCGCCAACGAGCGCTTCCGGGGCCAAGTGCTGGCGGAAATTTCGGAGCGCCTTGCGCTTCTCGTGATCGATGAGGCTCATTGCATCTCGGACTGGGGCCACGATTTTCGTCCCCACTACCGACTCATCGAGCGGATCATCCGCGAAATGCCGCCCAACCTTCGCATTTTGGGCACCACGGCGACAGCGAATGACCGCGTAATGCAGGACTTGTCCACAGTCCTCGGTCCTGACTTGGATATTTCCCGAGGCGATCTCCACCGCCCCTCACTGGCCCTTCAAACGATTCGGTTGCCGAGCCAGGCGGAACGGTTGGCATGGCTGGCAGAGCAACTGCCAAGGCTGCCGGGCAGCGGCATTGTATACACGCTTACGGTACGTGATGCCAATCAAGTTGCTGCGTGGTTAAGGCACCAAGGAATCAATGTGGAGGCCTACACTGGTCAGGCGGGAGACCGTCGCCCCGAGTTGGAACAGGCGTTACTCAATAATGACGTCAAAGCCTTGGTTGCGACAACGGCCTTGGGGATGGGATTCGATAAACCTGACCTTGCCTTTGTCATTCACTATCAGACCCCCGGGTCTGTGGTGGCGTATTACCAGCAGGTCGGTCGCGCAGGGCGGGCTCTGGATGCGGCATACGGCGTGCTCCTAAGCGGACGAGAGGAAAAACAGATTACGGATTACTTCATTCGCAGCGCCTTCCCGACACGCGAAGAGGCCACTGAGGTTCTTGCCCAACTGGAAGAGGTGCCTGCCGGTCTTTCGGTTCGGGAGATCGAGTCAAAAGTAAACATCAGCCGAGGCCGCATAGAAAAGACGATTCAGCTGCTGTCGCTGGAGTCCCCCGCACCGCTAGCCAAGCTGGGGAACAAGTGGCAACTGACCGCGGCAAAGCTGACGGACGCCTTTTGGGAACGGGCGGGTCGGTTGACGGAATTGCGCCGCGAAGAACAGGCCCAAATGCAGGACTATGTAGCGCTGTCATCCGGCCACATGGAGTTTCTGATTGCGGCGTTGGACGGTGCCCCTGCCCGCTTTGCCCCGCCCGACCTACCAACCTTGCCGTCAGAACCCCCTCCGCAACTGGTTAGTGAGGCGATTACTTTCCTGCGCCGCTCCAGTTTGCCGATCAAACCACGAACCCAATGGCCACCCGGGAACTGGATTGAGAAGGGTCACCGTGCGCAAGCTGGCAGGGCGCTTTGCGTTTGGGGAGATGCAGGTTGGGGCGGCTTGGTGCGGCGCGGCAAGTACGACGAAGGAAAGTTCTCCGGTGACTTGGTGGAAGCCTGTGCAAAACTACTGGAAAAATGGCGTCCGGACCCTTATCCGGAATGGGTCACCGCCATTCCATCTCTTCGCCACCTCACCTTGGTGCTGGATTTTGCCGAGCGTTTGGCAGAGTCATTGGGGCTGCCATTCAGTGAAGCGCTGGTCAAGAAGGAGCACCGACCGGAACAGAAGACCATGGAGAATAGTGACCAGCAAGCTCGCAATGTGCTGGGTTCACTTGAAGTCAACAGAAAGGTTATTCTTCCGGGGCCAGTGCTATTGGTGGATGACATTGTGGATTCCCGATGGACTTTCACGGTTGCAGCTTGGGAATTGCGGCGCAAAGGTAGCGGCGAAGTTTGGCCGCTGGCGCTTGCTGATGCTGGCGGTGCCGGATGACGAGTGAATTATCTCCCAACACTCAGGCCATCCTATTGCTGGCGGCACCCCTGATTGCGGGGGGAAGCTCACGAAAAGCACCCTGCCTTAGTGCCGGAGAGTACCGAAAGCTAGCAGGTTTCCTGCATCGGATCCAGGCTGAGCCAGCGGATCTGCTGGGACCGGAAGCGGACCGACTGATTGGGGAATGCCGCGGGTCAATCGAGCGGGATCGGCTCAAATCGCTATTGAACCGAGGGTTCCAACTTGCGCAAGCGGTTGAAAGATGGCGCACACGGGCAATCTGGGTGATTAGCCGAGCTGATGCCGACTATCCGAAGAAGCTTAAAGATCGTCTGAAAACCGATGCTCCTATTCTGCTCTACGGCTGCGGAGCTAAGGAAGTACTGCATACGCCAGGGCTGGCGATAGTGGGGTCGCGAAACGTGGACGAACCGCTCCTCAACTACACGCATGACGTTGCATCGACGGCCAGCAAGGCGGGGAGAACGGTGATCTCCGGCGCTGCAAAAGGGGTGGATCAAGCCGCTATGAGAGCTGCACTTGAAGTGGGCGGGAAGGCCACGGGGGTGTTGGCGGGGGATCTCGAAAGGACGACCATGAATCGGGAACACCGAAACCTCCTGCTTGAAGAACGGCTTGTGTTGATTTCTCCCTATGACCCAGGTGCAAGGTTTCAAGTTGGCCATGCCATGCAGCGAAACAAGACAATCTACGCCTTGGCGGATGCTGGGCTCGTGGTCAACGCGGAGGTCAATAAGGGGGGAACTTGGGCAGGCGCTCTGGAGCAGTTAAAGAAATACTCGTCAACCGTTTACGTCCGCTCCACAGGAAACTCGTGCGATGGCCTTAAAGCGCTATGCGCCCTGGGTGCCAAGCCTTGGCCAAATCCCAGTGACCCTGCCGGATTCGAGGAAGTCCTGAGTGGGGCTTTTGCCAGTCCCTCGCCGCAACTGACCCAAACCGACTTCTTCGAGCTTGGCGGTGAGCAAAGCACAAGCCACTCATCAGAGGATTCCGAGTCTGGGCTGGCGATTGGTGAATCAGCGGAAGGGAACTCGGACGCTGAGATTGACTACGCTGAAGAGCTCTATCAGAACGTACACTCATGGGCGCCTATGATATTTGCGGAACCTCGAACGCTCGCTACCGTTGCAGAACAACTGAAGGTGACCAAGCCAACTGCAGACGTATGGATAAAGCGACTTGTTGCAGATGGAGTCCTTGTTAGGCAGGCCAAACCGGTTCGATACGTCGTGTGTCAAGAGTCGCTTTTGGAAAATGCGCCCGCCGGTTACTCCCCATCAGCGGCAGACAAGAACTGATTCCCTTTGGCGCAAGCCTTTCTACCTTCCCGGCGGGTTGCCCGCCAGATAGTCGTGCAGCGTCTCGTGGAAGCGGCGCACCCGGGTTTCCTGGGCTGCCAGATAGGGTTCCTGGTAGCCTCTTGAGCGCCAGCCGGTGTACTGGCCGGCATTCAGTTGCCAATCTTGGAACACCACTTGGTCGGACAGGTCGAGCACGCCTTGGCCGTTGTCGTACTCGCGATAGTCGAACTCCGCCTCCTCGAACTTCAAGGGATTGCGGGCCGTGCGGTTGATGATCTCGTTCTGGCCCTCAACCGGGTAGATCATCGACCACAGATCGAAGTAGCACTTCTCCGGGTCTGTGGCGTGGGGCTCCCAGCGGAACAGGCCGAAGTTGTCGGCGGAGGCGCCGAAGGCGATGTTGGGGAAGACGGTTTGGAAGGGGCTTTCGGTCAGCTCCTCATCGGTCAGGTGCTCGTAGTGCAGATAACCCATCTTCTTCCAGAGCTTGCGCTTGGCCGCCTTGAGGTCGTGCCAGCCCTGCATCGCCTTGGCTTCATAGTCCGGATAGCCGCCCGGGTCGATGCCCCAGCAGCGCAGCTCCTTGTCCCACGGGTGGGGCTTGCCCTCCGGCACCTGGTCGCGCAGCGACGGGCGGCCCATTTGGATGATGCGGGCATGGCCCATGGGGAACATCTCGTAGCGGGACGTGAAGTGGTCCTGGTCGATCACCGGCGGCACTTGGGGGTGGGCGGTGCGGGTGTGGTAGGACTCGTTGAAGTTGTCCGACCAGAACTTCCAGTTGCAGTCGAGGGCGACGCGCATCCAGCGGGCGCGCACCGTCTTCTCGAACTGAAAGTTGCGGTAGATTTCCGGCAGCGGGGCCAGGTAGTCCCTCAGCGGCGGCGCTTCGTCGTCCATGGTGTACCAAACCAAGCCCGCCCAGGTGGCCACCCGCACTTCCACCAGCTTCAGCTTGCCCACCGGGTCGCCTTGGGGAAAGTCGTCCCGGTCCGGACAGTCCTGCAGCACGCCGTCCTTGCCCCACCGCCAGCCGTGGTAGGGGCAGTGCAGGCAGTCGTAGGGGCCGTCTTCCCAAACCAATCGCTGGGCGCGGTGGCCGCAGACGTTGTAGAACCCTTTGAGCGAACGGTCGGCCTGCTTGACGATGATGACCGATTCGCGCATGAAGTCGTGGACGATGGTGTCGCCGGGCTGCTCGAGTTGATTCTCCCGTCCGGCGATGTGCCAGATTTTGGTCCACAGATGGTCCCACTCCCGCTGCATGAAGTCGCGGCAGTAGTAGCGCTCCTGGGTGATCGGATCGTCCCGCAGCAGGCTCGGATCCTTGCCATCCATGGCCAGCGGGTGCCTTGCGATGCCTTCCATGACGCCTCCCCCTGCGTCCGAGCTTCCAAGGGCGATTGTAGCGCTGGCGAGCGGGAAAGTCGCGCAGGCGGCTAAGGCATTGGTGAGGATCGGGAATTTGCGCCAGCTTCTTTGGTGGCTATCCCTGTCAGTTCGCCCGACCAGAGTCGGTGCACAAAGGCCTCCGCGGGCAGAATGTCGATGCCATCCTCGGTGCACCGGGCGCGGGGTTCAAGACAGACCACCACCCGTCGCTCTGCATGGGGGTGGTCCTTCACCAAGCTGCGCAGCCCCTTTAAGTGCCGTGAACTGATCCGCTCGCTGCTTTTGGCCTCGACGGCCAAGCGCATGTCGTCCAGCACGAAATCCACCTCGGTGCCACCCGCCAGCCGCCAGTAGGTCAGCTGGCCATCCGGCTCCATGTAATCCAGGTAGGCTGAAAGTTCATGGAACACCCAGTTTTCGAAGGCCCTTCCGTAGGCCTCCGATCCCGGTGACATCCATCCTCGGCGGGCTAGTGAGTTGACCACGCCGACATCGGACAAGTAGAACTTGGACGCGGCCGTCACACGGCGCTTGGGGCGCATTCGATAGGCGGGCAGCCAGCGTCCAAGCAAGGTGTCCTCAAGGATTTCGAAGTAGGACTTAGCCGTATGGCTCGACACGCCGCAGTCAGTGGCGACGTTTGAGAAGTTGATCAATTCACCGTCACTGAGGGCGGCGGCGTTGAGAAATCCCGAAAAGGAGGGGAGGTTGCGGACCAAACCTTCCGCAGCCACTTCCTCTTTGAGGTAGTCCGATATGTAAGCACTGAGCAGCCGGGTGGGCTGGGCCGCCTGGGTCAGCCGCGGAAGATAGCCGTGATTGAGAAGGCGGTTCAGATCAAAGTCCGCGCCCAGTTCCTCTGCCGTCAAGCCATGCAGTTGATAGCGCACCGCCCGGCCACCGAGCAGGTTGGCCGCGCCGCGGCGAAGCTTCCGCGCGCTCGACCCGCACAGCGCAAAGTGGATGCCGCGGTTTTCCATCAGCCAATGCACTTCGTCGAGCAGGGCCGGAACCTTCTGAATTTCGTCGATGACCACTTGAGTTCCGCCGCCCACGTTGTCCGCTTCGAGTTCCTCCCGCAGGAACTCCGGGTTGGTGAGGTAGCGCCGAAATTCGTCGGCCTTCAGCAAGTCTATCCAGCGGCTTTGGGAGTAGTGCGCCCTCAAAAGGGTTGTTTTGCCGGTTTGGCGTGGCCCCCAGAGGAAAAACGTCTGGGTTCCTGGTGCCGGCAGATTGAGCGTCCTTTTGAACATGTACTTCAAAATATCATGAAATTTTGAAGTTGCAATTCAAATTTGCATGATTTTCCGACTGATTTTGGGGTTCTGGACGGAACCGCATGGCGGACCAGCGATTGCAGCCGTCACTGGTGGCCACCGCCGACGCATTCTCACTATACTTGCCCGCCACACTCTTCCACTTGCCAGCATCAGGAATCCAACATGAAGCCATGGGCAGCCATTCCCGCCCTGCTCGCGCTCGGCGCTTGCGGAGGCGACCAACCGCCTGCCGACCAGGCTGTGGACTACGCGGCCAACGCCGCCCGCTGGGTGGACGAGGCGTTCCAGCCCTCCACCTTGAGCCGGGACGAGCAACTGGCGGAATTGGCTTGGTTCACCGAGGCCGCGGCGCCCTATCGGCACCTTGAGATCAGCGTGGTGTCCGAGGCGCTCACCACCCACGCCTACGAGTCCGAGGTGCTTGCCCAGGCCTTCGCCGAGATCACCGGTCTCAAGGTCACCCACGATCTGATCCAGGAAGGCGACGTCATCGAGAAGCTGCAGACCCAGATGCAGTCCGGGCAGAACGTCTATGACGCCTACGTCAACGACTCCGACCTGATCGGCACCCACTCCCGCTACGGCTACGTGGTGCCGCTGTCGGACTTCATGGCGGGGGAGGGCGCGGCAGTGACCATGCCCACCCTGGACGTGGACGACTTCATCGGCAAAAGCTTCACCACCGGCCCGGACGGCAAGCTCTACCAACTGCCGGACCAGCAGTTCGCCAACCTGTACTGGTTCCGCTACGACTGGTTCCAGCGCGAGGATTTGCGCGCCCGTTTTCAGGAGGCCTACGGCTATGAACTCGGCGTGCCGGTGAATTGGTCCGCCTACGAGGACATCGCGGAGTTCTTTTCCGAGCACGTCAAGACCATCGATGGCGAGCCCGTGTACGGGCACATGGACTACGGCAAGAAGGATCCCTCCCTCGGTTGGCGCTTCACCGACGCTTGGCTGTCCATGGCTGGGGCGGGGGATGCGGGCATTCCCAACGGCAAGCCCGTGGATGAGTGGGGCATTCGGGTGCAAGGCTGCCAGCCGGTGGGCGCCTCCGTCAGCCGCGGCGGCGCGGCCAACAGCCCGGCAGCGGTGTTCGCGCTGCGCAAGTACATGGAGTGGCTCAAGCGCTTCGCCCCGCCCGAGGCCCAGGGCATGACCTTTTCCGAAGCCGGGCCGGTGCCCGCTCAGGGGCGCATCGCCCAGCAAATCTTCTGGTACACCACCTTCACCGCCGACATGATAGAGCCCGGCCTGCCGGTGGTGCACGAGGACGGCTCGCCCAAGTGGCGCATGGCCCCATCGCCGCATGGTCCCTATTGGGAATCCGGCATGAAGCTTGGCTATCAGGACGCGGGCTCCTGGACGCTGCTGAAGAGCACGCCTTTGGAGCGGCGGCAGGCGGCTTGGCTCTACGCGCAGTTCGTGGTGTCCAAGACCGTCTCGCTCAAGAAGACCCTGGTGGGCCTCACGCCCATCCGCGAGTCGGACCTCAATTCCACTGCCATGACCGAAGCCGCGCCGCGCTTGGGGGGCTTGGTGGAGTTCTACCGCAGTCCCGCCCGCGTCGCTTGGACGCCGACCGGCACCAACGTGCCCGACTATCCGAAGCTGGCGCAGCTCTGGTGGCCCAACGTGGCCAACGCCGTCAGCGGCGCGGTGTCGCCGCAGGAGGCCATGGACACCCTGGCCCGGGAGCAGGACGAGGTGCTGGCCCGCTTGGAGCGGATCGGCATCCAGGGCGATTGCGGGCCGAAGCTCAACCCGGAGGTCGATGCGCAGGAATGGCTGTCCCAAGCGGGCGCTCCCAAGCCGAGGCTCGACAACGAAAAGCCGCCGGGCCGCACCGTGCCTTACGACCAACTCATCGAAGCTTGGCGGGAAGGGCGGGCATCCTAATGGCGGGCCCGAGATCGGCCCTGAGCGGCATCCCGTGCTGCAACGCCTAGTCCGGCGCACCGAACAAGCCTACGTCCGGCTGCTCAACCGGCCCGGCTGGCTGCTCGTGGGCCTGACCGGCGCATTGCTGCTGGCGGCGGGCTACGCATCCCGGTTCAGCTTTGACGCTTCGGCCGACACCCTGGTGGTGCAGGACGATCCGGATCTGGCCCTCTATCGGGAGATTTCCGCGGTCTTCGGCGGCGATGACTTCCTGCTGGTCACGTTCACGCCCCACGACGGGCCCCTGCTCTCGATGGACAATGTGCGCCTACTCGCCGAGCTTCAAGAGCGCTTGGGCGCGATCGAAGGCGTCACTTCGGTGTTTTCCGTGCTTGACGCGCCCTTGCTGAAAAGCCCAGCGGTGCCGCTCGACGAACTCGCCGATGGCTTCCGCACGTTGCAGTCCCCGGACACGGACCGGGCGCTGGCGGTGGAGGAGCTGTCCGGCAGCCCGTTCTTCCGCGAATTGCTCATATCGGCCGATGGCCGAACCGCGGCCTTGCGGGTGGAGCTCATCCCCCTGCCTGTCCTCGAACGCGAGAACACCGCCGAACGCCGCCGCCAATTGGCCGAGCGCGCGGCGCTCATTGAAGCCGTGCGCGGGGTTCGGGCGGAGTTTTCCGACCGGGCCACGCTGCATCTGGGCGGGGTGCCGATGATCGCCGCGGACATGATCGCCTTTGTCAAAAGCGACCTGGCGGTGTTCGGCGGCTTGGTTTTGGTGTTGGTGATGGCCGTGCTCTACGCCGCCTTCCGGCAGCTTCGCTGGGTGGTCCTGCCCTTGGGCGCCGCCGCCGCCAGCATCGTCGCCACCATGGGCGCACTCGGCTTCCTGTACAAACCGGCCACCGTCATCTCCTCCAACTTCGTGGCCCTGCTGGCCATCATGACCATCTCCCTGAATATCCACCTCATCGTGCGCTACCGGGAGTTGACCCAGGCGCAAGGCGCCGACAGTGTTCGGGAACTCGTCGCCGCCACCATGACCAGCAAGTTCTCCCCCTGCCTGTACACGGCGCTCACCACCATGGCTGCCTTCGGCTCGTTGACGGCCAGCCGCATCGTGCCGGTGGAGGACTTCGGCCTGATGATGTGCATCGGCGTGCTGTTCGCGCTGCTGATCGCCTTCACCTTGTTTCCCGCCGTGCTCATGCTGTTGCCGAGGGGCCGGCCCAAGGGCGGGCACCCCCTCTCAGCCGGCTTGGTGGGGGGTTTGAGCCGGTTGGCCGTGCAGCGGTCCGGCACCGTGGGGGCTGTGGCCGTGGCAGCGCTGGTCCTAATCGCCGCAGGGGTCGCCCAATTGTCCGTGGACAACCGCTTCATCGACTACTTCAAAGACGATACCGACATCAACCAGGGCATGGTCTACATCGACCAGCACTTGGGCGGCACCGCGCCTTTCGACGTGGTTCTCAATTTCGAGCCTTGGCAGGCATCAGCGGACGATTTCTTCGATGACTTTGGGGACGGGGACCTGTTTGCCGACGAGGCCGAGCAAGACCCCTTCCCGGAACGCTATTGGTTCACCCGGGACAAGCTCGACCGGATCAGGGCGGTGCATCGCCACCTCGAAGCCCGGCCGGAGGTCGGCAAGGTGGTGTCGCTGGCATCGCTGGATGATCTGGCCATGGAGTTCACCGGCGGCGAACCCCTGAACAACGTGCAGATCGCCGCCGTCCTGGCGGCGCTGCCGCCGGATCTGCGCGAGGAGATCATTCGTCCCTACGCCGCGCCGGCCAGCGGCCGGGCGCGGCTTTGGGCGCGGGTGATCGAGAGCGGCCCCTACTTCGACCGCGAGGCGCTGGTCACGGACATCAAGCGCCATGCCGCCGCGGAAGTGGGCTTTGGCGAGGACAACGTGGCGGTGGCCGGCATGGTGGTGCTGTTCAACGCCATGGTGCAAAAGCTGGTCACCTCGCAAGTGGACACCCTAGGCTACGTGCTGCTGGCCACCTTCGCCATGTTCCTAGTGCTGTTGCGCTCGCCCCTGTTCGCCTTGCTGGGCTTGGTTCCCAACGTGCTGGCCGCCGCCGCCGTGCTCGCCGTCATGGGCTTCGCCGGCATCTCCCTGGACATGATGACCACCGCCATCGCCGCCGTCTCCGTGGGCATCGGCGTCGATTTCGCCATTCACTACCTGCACCGCTACCGCGTGGAGCGGGCCCAGGCGCCGGACGCCGGCACCGCCGTCGCCCGCACCCACGGCGCCATCGGCCGGGCCCTCTTCCTGACCGGCGTGACCATCATGGTGGGCTTCTCGGTGCTCTGCTTCTCGAACTTCGTGCCCACCATCCTGTTCGGCCTGCTGGTCGCCTTGGCCATGGCGCTGGCCTTCCTGGCCAACCTGACCCTGCTGCCCAGCCTGCTGACGCTCACCGACCGCTTCGCCCGCGCCCGCTCCGGCTGAGCTTCAGTCGTGTTGAAGGGGCTTGCCGGGCGAGTGTATGCTCGATTCAGCGCATTCGACTCGGATATTCATCATGGCCTACAAGCAAATTCTGGTGGCAGTTGACTTAACGGAAGAGGCGGACGAGGTAATGGCCACGGCCCGTTCGGTGGCGGATCAGCAGGAGGCCCGGCTGCGGAGCGTCACGGTGGTCAAGCCCTTGACCCAGGCCTACGGCGGCTTGGACATGGCGCCCATGGCCAGCGACGCGGTCTCCTTTGAGGAGGAGGCCCTGCGCCAGGCGCGGGATCAACTTCGCGAACTATCCGCCGAGTACGGCGTCGGGGCGGACGACGCCTTGGTGCGCCTTGGCTCCCCAGCCCACGAGATACGCGCCCTGGCAGCGGAGGCCGAAGCGGACCTGATCGTCATTGGCACCCATGGCAAGCATGGGTTGGGGCTGCTGCTCGGATCAACGGCCAACGCCGTGCTGCACGGCGTGCCCTGCGACGTGCTGGCGGTCAAGATCCACCCGTTGACTACCTAGGGTTGACAGGGCACTAGCGCGGCCCGAAGCGGCCTTTGACTGCCAACGTCAACCGCTCGCCCATCGACAGCAACGTGGTGGCGACCAGGAGCCAGGCGAGCACTGCGCCCAACACCTCCGCCAGCCACGCCCACCAAGCCAAGGCGTTTGGCACGATGACCACCCCAGCCAGGGCGAAGTAGCCGATCCCATTGGACTTGCCGATGCGGTTGGTGCGCAGGGGCTGGCCAGCTAGTGCGCGAGAGTCCAGCACGTACTGCACAAAGGCCAAGGGAATGAGGGCGGGCAGCAACCAGGGGACCCAGCCCGCGCTTGCCAACCCGCCTAGGGTGAAGGTGACGAAGGCGCAATCGGTGCCGTGGTCGAACAGGCCGCCGCCGCTCGACGCGGCGCCGAAGCGCCGAGCCAGGATGCCGTCGAAGACGTCGGTGACGATGGCCAGCGCCCACAGCAGCAACGCGGCCAGCCATTGTTCTCCAGCGGTGAACCACCCCGCCGCCGGGGCCGCCGCCAAGCGCGCGCCGGTCAGGACGTTCGCCCAATTCACCGCACCCAGGTCCTCAGAGTGGGATTGACGCCCTTGGACAACCCGCCGGGTTCAATGGTCACTTCAGCCGCGGCGCTGCAGCAGCCAGCTACGCAGTGTCGCGGACACCAACTCGGCGGCGTCCTGCTGGACGAAGTGGCCGGCGCCGGGGACGGTCACCAAGGTCAGGTCGCGCTCCAGCCAGTTCCAAGTGCCGTTCAACGCCGCCGGCAGCAGCGCGGTGTCCTCGAGCCCGTGGAACATCAGCACCGGCATTTGCACCTTTGGGGGCGATGCAGGCGTTAGGCCGGCGTCGCCCGCGTCCGCGCGCGGGTAGTTGGCCTTGTAGTAGTTGAGCATGCCTTCGAAGTCGGAGCGTTCAAAGGCCTTGACGTAGCGGGCGCGGGCTTCCTCGTCGGACACCCACCCGGCCAAGCCTGCGGCGGTGAGCGCCTTGTGGGCGCCCGGTTGTTGAAAGTCACGGGCGTATTGGCTGTTGGCCTGCTGGGCCGGATTGTTCATCAACTCGCGGGCCAGCCCGTTGGGATGGGGCAGGTTGAGGATGACCAGCAGGTCCACCAGTTCTGGGCGGGCCATGGCGATGTTCCAAGCCACCGCACCGCCCCAGTCGTGGCCGACCACGATGGCCTTCTGTGCGCCTTCGGCGGCGATGACCGCCGCCACGTCGGCGACCAGCAGCGGCATGGCGTAGTTGTCCACCCCTTGCGGCTGACCGCTTAGGTTGTAGCCGCGCTGGTCGATGGCGGCCACGGTGAAGCGGTCCTGCAAGGCGTTCATTTGGTGGCGCCATGAGTACCAGTAGTCCGGGAAGCCGTGAACCATGACCACCAAGGGCCCTTCCCCGGCCACCGCGTAGTGGATGCGCACGCCGTCGCTGTCCGCGTAGCGGTGCTCGACTTCATCGGCCATGCCGGCCAATGCCGATACGGCGGCCAAGCTGAACGAGAGGGCCAATAGCTGTTTCATGGACCGATACTCCGTTGGCTTTGAAACGGCGAGCATAGCGCGTCGAACCCAAAACGTCCCACCCTCGCCTCGAACCGAGGGAATCCCTTTGAAAACGGCAAAGGCCGCAGACAATGCCCCGGCCGGCTGAGGGGGTCACTTAGCCACAGCGACAGCCGAGTCCGCTGCCTTCGTTTCATTGCGCTGTACCCCCAGCATGCAACCCGTTAGATCACTGGCTTTGCAGCCCTCGACCGGGCAATCGGTGTCGCCATGTTGGCGCATCCGCCGCCAAGCGTATTGCAACGCATCCGCCCGGCTGTGAAAGAAGCGGTGCTCCCCCTCCTGCTCGATGAAGCCGGTGCGGCGCAGGGCGTCCATCACCGTGCCCTGCGCACGGGCAAACAGGACCGCGATGTCGCGGCTGGCGAGCGTTTCCGAGAGCGTGCGCAGCATGGCTTCGCCGGTGGCATCGAGTTCATTGATCGCCACCGCATCGACAATGATGCAGGTCAACTGCGGCATGGCCGCCACCCGCTCGAGCACCTTATTTTCAAAATAGGTCGTGTTGGCGAAGAACAGCGCCCCTTCAAAGCGTAGGATCGCGATTTTCGGGCACTCCAGCCCATCGTCGCCGCCCGTTTCGCGCAAGCTCCCGTCCTGGTGGCGCGACAGCGAGTAGATGCTCGGACTCATGGTGCGGTAGATATACAGCCCAAGCGACAGCAGCACGCCAGCTACGATGCCGGTTTCCAGGTTTGGCGCAAAGGCCAACGTCAGCACGAACGTGGTCAGCGCTACGATGCCGTCGTGCCTTTGCGCCTTCCAAGCGTGAATCATGGGCCTCAGCTTTACCAGCCCGCCGACCGCCATGATGATGATGATCGCCAGCGTCGCTTGCGGCAGGTGATGCAGCAGCGGCGTCAGCAGCAGCAGCGTCAGCCCCACGGTGGCGCTGGTGACCACCGCGGAGAAGCCGGTGACGGCGCCGGACTCGATGTTCACCGCTGAACGGGAAAAGGAGCCAGCGACGGCATAGCCCTGGAAGCAGCTCGCCGCGAGATTGCCGAGCCCTTGTCCGATCAGTTCCTGGTTGGCATCAAGGCGCTGGCGGGTCTGCACGGCCATGGCCTTGGCGATGGATATGGCTTCCATGAAGCCGATCAGGGCGATGGTGATGGCGATGCCCAACAGTTGCGTGGTCCCGGCAAAGTCCATCTGCGGCCATTGGAAGTCAGGCAGCCCTCGGGGGATGTTGCCAACCACCTCGCCTCCGGCCCCCTCAAACCCCACGACCCACGACACCAGCGTGGTGACGGCGACCGCGATGAGCACGTTCGGCAAGTTCGGCGAATAGCGCTTGACCGCCAGGATCACCGCCAGCGCCAGCAGGGTGATGCTGATGGTGGGCCAGTGCGGCGACTCGAACGCCAGCACCATCATCTGCCAGACGGCTTCGTATTGCTGATCCGTCGCCTCGGCTTGGACGCCGAACAGCTTCCCGAGCTGCGATGTGGCAATGATTATGGCGGCGGCGTTGGTGAAGCCGAGCACCACGGGGTGCGACAGGAAGGCAATCATGAAGCCCAGACGAATGATGCCGAGCGCCAACTGCACCAGCCCGACCAGCAGTGCCAAGGTGACTGCGTAGCCTAGGTAGGCGTCTGGGTTGTCGGCCGCCAACGGCCCCAAGGCGGAGGCGGTAAGCAGCGAGACCACCGCCACCGGGCCGGTGGCGAGTTGCCGTGAGGAGCCGAACAGGCTGGCGATGGCAACCGGCAGGAAGGAGGCGTACAGGCCGTAGTGGGCCGGCAAGCCGGCCAGTTGCGCATAGGCCATGGATTGCGGAACGAGCACCAGCGCCACGGTGATGCCAGCGGTGATGTCGGCCCGGCGCACGGCGGGATCCTTGAGCTCCCGGATCCAATCCAGAAATGGCGAGACGTTGCCCAGCAGGCCGCGGGCGAACTCAAGCGAGCGATTCAGAGCAGGGCTTGCCATGCCATCCTACGAAACAGATGAAGTTCTTGTTGAAAGGTACGATACCGCATTTCGCCAAAGGGCAATCCGGCGTCAATTGAGGCACTATTGCCGACTTGGTTCAACAATCGGGACAGGGACACATGCGAAGAGCACTGCACTATGCCTTGGGCCTGCTGCTGGCCGTGGCTGCGGGGGTTCAGCAAGCGGAAGAGCGACCGCTGGCGCCGCTGCTTGAAGGCATCGGCCCGCTGCATTTCGCCATCAGCACCGATGCGCCCAAGGCGCAGCGCTATTTCGACCAAGCCTTGACCTTGGCGTTTGGCTTCAACCACGCCGAGGCGGTCCGTTCCTTCCGCGCCGCCGCCGCCATCGACCCCACTTGCGGCATCTGCTATGCGGGGGCGGCCTTGGCGCTCGGGCCGAACATCAACGCGCCGATGAGCGAGGAGGCCATCGCGCCGGCTTGGGAGGCCATCGGCATGGCCGTGGCGCAAAAGGCCCATGAAACCGAGCGTGAGCGGGACTACATCGACGCGATTGCGACCCGTTATTCGGCGGACGGCGCAGACCGTGCCGCACTGGACGCCGCCTATGCGGAGGCGATGCGCGTGTTGGCCGAAAAGTATCCGGGCGACTTGAATGCCCGCACGCTCTACGCGGAAGCCTTGATGGACCTGGCGCCTTGGGCCTACTGGCAGGACGACGGGTCGCCGAACGCGCACACCGCGGCATTGGTGGCTGCGCTGGAGCATGTGCTGGCCACCGACCCCAACCACCCGGGCGCCGCCCATCTGTACATCCACGCCATGGAGCAGTTCACTCCGAAGAAGGCAGAGGCCGCCGCCGACCGGCTGGGCGGCTTGGTGCCGGTGGCAGGGCATTTGGTGCACATGCCGTCGCACATCTATCTGCGGCTCGGCCGCTATGCGGATGCGGTCACGGCCAATGAACGGGCGGCGGCAGCCGATGAGGACTACATCGCCCAATGCAACGCCCAAGGCCTGTATCCAGCCGCCTACTATCCGCACAACCTGCACTTTCTGTGGTATGCGGCCATGATGGAAGGCCGCCGGGAACTGGCGCTGGCCACCGCCGAGCGGCTCAGCGAGCGGGTCCCCCCGGAGATGGCCAAGGCCATGGGCGCCATCCAAGCCTATCTGCCGGTGCGCATGTACACATTCGTCCGCTTCGGCCTATGGGACGAAGCGCTGGCGGCGCCGGCGGTGGCCGAAGGGTTGCCCTACGCCGAAGCCATGCAGCACTACGGCCGCGGCCTAGCCTTCGCCGCCAAGGGCGATCTCGCGGCGGCGCAGGCGGAACTTGAAGCCCTGGAGGCGATCCGGGGCAGCGGCGAGCTGGAACTGGTGGTGCTGCGCCGCGCGGACATCAGCGACACCCTGGTCGGCATCGCCGCCCACTTGGTGCGGGCTGGAATGGCTAAGCAGCGGGGCGATGGCGAGGAGGAGATCAAGCAGTTGCGCGCAGCGGTGGCGGCCCAGCTCTCGCTGCCGTACTCGGAACCGCCGTTCTGGCATTACCCGATCCGCCAATCCCTGGGCACCGCCCTGCTGCGCCATGGCGATGCCGAGGCTGCGGAGGAGGTCTTCGCCGCCGACCTTGGCGAGTTCCCGGAGAACGGCTGGTCTCTGCACGGCTTAAGCCAAGCCTTGGCGGAGCGCGGCGAGTCCGACCCGGCGGTTCAGGCTCGGTTGGAAGCGGCATGGCGCAACGCTGACATCGAGCCAAGCACCGGTTGGTAGCGGATTGGGCCGAGGGCATGACGGCTCGCCTGCGCATCGACCTTCAGGCCCTGACCGCCAACTACCGCACCTTTCGCGAGGCTGCAGCCGGTGCGGTGGGGGCGGTGGTCAAGGCCGACGCCTACGGGCTTGGCGCCGAAGCGGTGGGCCGGGCGCTGGCTGTGGCGGGCTGTGAGCATTTCTTTGTGGCGCGGGCATCGGAAGGTGCTGCGTTGCGCCTGGCGCTGGCCGAACCGGAGATCCACGTCCTGGAAGGCGTCTTTCCCGAAACGGTTGATGCGCTGCTCGAGCACGGGCTCAATCCAGTGTTGAACAGCCCGGAACAGTTGGCGATCTGGGGCGCCACCCGGCCCAGCGCCGTCTCGATCCACGTGGACACCGGGATGAACCGCCTAGGCTTCCCGTTCGACGTATCGCCGGAGGCGTTCGCCGGTTGCCAGGTCCTGCTTCTCATGACCCATCTGGCCTGCGCCGACGAGCCGGAACATCCGTTGAACGCCCTGCAATTGCAGCGCATTGAGCGCCTGAGCCAGCGCTTTCCCGGCACCAAGCTGAGCGTCGGCAACTCGGCCGGCATCCTGAACGGCGGCGATTTTCAAAGCGATCTGGCGCGTCCCGGCATTGGCCTTTATGGCGGCAACCCGTGGACGGAACGTCAGAATCCCATGCGAGCGGTAGCTGCTTTAGAGGCCCAAGTCGTGCAGGTGCGCGAGGTCGAATCGGGGGAGACCATCGGCTACGGCGCCAGCCACCAAGCGGCCGGAAGAATGTCGGTGGCCGTGATCGGCATCGGCTACGCCGATGGGCTGCCGCGCTTGCTGTCCGACTGCGGCGAAGTGTTCGCCAATGGACGCCGCTGCCCCATGTTGGGCCGCGTATCCATGGACTTAACCGCCATCGACGCCACTGGCGTTGGCCTGCAGGCGGGCGATTGGGTGGAAGTGTTCGGCCCCAACCTGCCCGTCGACGAGGTGGCCACCCAGGCCAGCACCATCGCCTACGAGATTCTCACCGGCATCTCCAAGCGGGTCGAACGCAGCTACGAAGGCAAGTTCAACGCCGACTGAAACCTTCCGCCAAGGCGATCGCCGCTTCGAGACTGCCGCAATCGGCTTTGCCGGTGCCTGCCAAGTCCAGGGCGGTGCCGTGGTCCACCGAGGTGCGGATGAAGGGCGTGCCTAGGGTGATGTTCACCGCTTCGCCGAATCCGGCGTGCTTGAGCACCGGAAGGCCCTGGTCGTGGTACATGGCCAGCACCGCGTCGGCATCCGCTAAGTGACTCGGGGTGAAGGCGGTGTCGGCAGGCAGCGGTCCGGTCAGCGCCTCGCCTTGGGCGCGGAAACGGGCGCAGACCGGTTCGATGGTGTCGATCTCCTCCCGGCCGAGGTGGCCCGCTTCGCCCGCGTGAGGGTTTAGGCCCGTGACGAGGATGCGTGGCCGGGTGAATCCAAACTGCGCCCTAAGGCCACCAAGCAATAGCTTGAGCTTGGATTCCAGGAGGTCTTCGGTCACGGCTTTCGGCACCTCGGACAGGGGGAGGTGGGTGGTTGCCAGCGCCACCCGAAGACCGCCTGCGACCAGCAGCATCAGCACGTCGGGGATGCCGCACCGGTCGCGCAGGAACTCGGTATGCCCGGAGAAGGGAATGCCCGCCTCGTTGATGACCGACTTCTGCACCGGACCGGTGACCAGCGCCCTGAATCGGCTCTTCAGGCAGCCGTCCACGGCGCGGTCCAGGGCGGCGATGACGGCGGGCGCGTTGGCCGGATTCAACGTGCCCGGTTGGACGGGTTCGGCCAGCGGCACCGGCTCGATGTGCAGGCAACCGGCGCGCCGGGTGGGCTCGGCGGTTAGCGTCAGGGACAGGCCCAGCTGTCGGGCTCGGTCCTTCAGCGTTTCGGCATCGGCCAGCGCCACCCAATCCGAGGCCCGCTCCCGTTGGGCCAGCATGACGATCAGATCAGGGCCGATGCCAGCCGGTTCGCCTGGAGTGATGGCCAACACGGATTTGGGGGGCTAAAGCCGCAGTTCGACGAAGGCCTCGTCGCGGATTTCCTTCAGCCAGGCCTGCAGCTCCTCGTCGAAACGCCGCTGGTGGAGAATCTGCAGAGCCATGTTGCGGCGCGCCTCCTCGCCCATGTCCTGGGTGCGGCGCTCCAGCACTTCGATGACGTGCCAGCCGTATCTTGACTCGAAGGGGGCCGACAGCTCGCCGGTGGAGGTGGCGTTCATCGCCTCGACGAAGGCTGGCACGAACTGTTGGCCGGTGGTCCAGCCGAGATCGCCGCAGTTCAGGGCGCTGCCCGGGTCTTCCGAATGCTCCTCCGCCAAGGCGCAGAAGTCGCCTCCCGCGGCCAGTTGGCCATGGATGTCGCCGATCAGCGCCTCGGTCTGTTCGGGGGTGCGGATGGCCGATGGCTGCACCAAGATGTGGCGGGCCAGGGTTTGGTCTTCGGTTTGCATGCCGGCGCCGCGTTGGTCGAGCAGTTGAATGATGTGGAAGCCGCTGGCGCTCTTGATCGGGTCCGCCGTCTCGCCGATTTCCAGTTGCAGCGCCTCGTCGGCAAAGAGGCTCGGCAACTCCCCGGCGCGCCGCCAGCCTAGGTCGCCGCCCTCCAAGGCGCGGGCACCCGCCGATTTGGCGATGGCGGTTTCCCTGAACTCGGCGCCGGCGCGCAGATCCTTGACGATTTGCTCGGCTGCCTCGGCGGCGGCGGCCACTGTGCCCTCCCCGGCCCCGGCCTCAACCGCCAGCAGGATGTGGCCCACCCGAAATTCATCGGACAGCAACTGCTGGTAGTAGGGCGAGTCGAGCAGATCCTCCACGTCCTGCTCGCTGATGCTGATGCGCCGGTTCACCATGTTGCGCTGCAGGCGCTGAATGAGCATTTCGCGGCGAATGTCCTCGCGGAACGAGCGGTAGCTCATGCCGTCCTCTGCCAAGGCCTGCTGGAATTGCTCGATGGTCATCTCGTTCTGCTCGGCGAAGGTGGCCACCGCCCGGGTGAGCGACTCATCATCGATTTCCACGCCCCGGCGGCGCGCCTGCTGCAACTGAATGTTCTCCAGCACCAGCCGTTCCATCAACTGGCTGACCAGCACGTTGTCCGGGGGTGCCTGCACGTTGTCCCGGGCGATCTGCTCGCGCACCACTTCCAGGCGGCTGAGCAGTTCCGAGGCCAGCACCACGTCGTCATCGACGATGGCGACGATGCCATCCAGCTCCTGGTACTCGGCCTGGGTTGCGCTCGCGCCGAGCAGGGCCAGCCCGATGCTTAAGCCGCGCAGACCGCTCTTCAAACTGTTTCCAAGGCCCATGTGCTTCTTCCTTTTCGATTCCCTTAAGCCGCCGCCGGCGTCACCGCCCCTCGGACAGCGAATAGGGGGTGGAGCGGTAGCCGCGAATGCTGCGCTGTAGTATTGAATCCACTTGGCCGCCGAAGGCGCCGAGCCCCTTGAACAGTATCTGCAGATAAACGCCGCTGTCCGGGTCCACGCTATCTAGGCTACGCACCGCCGCATGGTCCAAGTGGCGGCGAACCACCAAGCGCAGCCGCCAGCAGCAGTCGTTGTACTCGATTCCGCCCAATCCCTCAATGGTTCGGCCCAACTTGAGGTCGTGGTTCCAGCGTCCGAAGACCGCATAGCGCCGCGCTACCGGCCAGTACAGGGACAGGTCTGTTTGGTCGATGCCGTTGGCCAAGCGGCGGTAGCCCAGGTTGAGAATGCGCCGGTCGTCCCGGCGGTAGGACAGGGTGGCGGCGGCCTCGTCGAGTTGGCTGTCGCCGGTGTCCCAGGCCAGGGCGCCGGCAAGCCGCCAGCGGCGGGCGAACTCGCCGCCGACTTCGCCGGTGATGGCCGATGCGCTGTGGCGCTCATCGTCGCTCAAGCGGCCATTGAGCGTGACCTGCCGGTCGCGGAAGTGGAAGGTCTGGCCTAGGCTCGCGTAGAGGTACTCGCGGCCGTTGGCGCGATTGAAAAAGCGACTGGTCACGCCCACCGACAGCTCGTCGGCATCGCTGATGCGGTCCAGTCCCGCGAATCGATTGTCGCGAAACAGTTGCCGATAGCTGAAGGTCAACGCCTTGGCGTCGAACAGAGGCAGCCCGTCCTGGTCCTCGTAGCCTTGGCGGAAATAGCGCACCCTGGGCTCTAGGGTTTGCACCAAGGGCGTTGCGAAAGCATCGAGATCGCGCTCGAAAATCAGGCCGCCGTCCAGGCTGCCGTATAAGATGCTCCGCTGGGGAGAGTCATCCTCCAGGAGTTCGGCCTCGGAGTCGAGCGCATAGGCCGTGTAGCGATAGCCGGCGCGGGCGGTGATGAAACCGAATGGCCAGTGCAGCGGCACGCTCAGGCGGGGCTCCAGATGCAGGCGTTCGCCGGTCAGCGCGTGGATGCCCCTTAGGTCCTCGGTGTTGCGGTCGAAGGCAGCGCCCCTTGCATCCAGTGACAGCCGCAGCGGCCCGAGCGCCAAGCCTTGGTAGCCGATGTCGATTTCCGGCAGCCGGCGATACTCGGGGCGACGTATCTCGTCAAGGCGCTGGAAGCTCTGGCCCCAGAGGCGGGCGCTGAATCCGCCGTGGCGGTAGCTGATTTCGCCGTAGCGCTCCAGGTTGAAGCGCCCGCGGTCGGAGACGGCGCCATCGAACACCCTGAAGTAGTCGCGGTCGCTGACTGCGGCGTAGTTGATGGAGGAGCGGAAGCGTCCGGCCCGTCCGCGATGCTCGATGCCCGCAAACCAGCGTCCGGCTGGATCGAAGTCCTCCCCCTGAAAGGCGCCGGCGGCTTGCAGGTCCCGCCAGTCGTCCCGCTCCAGTTCGCCGTCGTAGAGCTTGTCGTTGGCCAGGTAGCCGCCGAACAGCCGGGTGCGGTCCCAGCGGGAAAGGTGACGCGCTTCCCCTTGCGCGCCGACGCCGCGCTTGCCGAGCAGCCGGGGGGTGATGGTGGCGTCGTAATTGGGGGCTAGATTCAAGTAGTAGGGCAGCGCCAAATCGAAGCCGTCCTCGCCGGAGACGCCGATGTGGGGAAACAGGAACCCGGATTGGCGCTCGTCGGAAACCGGGAACTTTAGGTAGGGGAGCCAAGCCAAGGGAACGCCCTTGACCCGCAGCACGGCACTTCGGGCGGTGCCGAACACCTCGCCGTCGGGCAGGTGCAGGGAGCGCGCATCGATTCGCCAACTGCCGTTGCCGGGCTCGCAGCGGGTGAACCGGGCCTGGCTCAGCCGAATGTCGCCGTCCCCTTGGCGCTCGACCGCATCGGCGTGGCCGCGCAGTTGGGGACCGGTGAGGAGGATTTGGGCGTCGTCGAGACGGGCCGCCCGGTTGTCCAGGCGCACTTCGGCGGAGGCGCCCTGCATCATGACGTCGGCATCGCTGATCCGCACGGTGCCGGGCGCTGTGGCGGTGTCGGCGTCCGGGTTGATGAGCGCCCGGTCGGTGCGCACCTGGCGGGCGCCCTGAGTGATGACCACGCCGCCTCCAAGCTCCACGGTACCGTCCGCAAGGTAGGTGGCGGAGTCGGATGCCGCCTTGACCTTCGAATCGCCGGGCTGGGCCTGTTGCGGCTGCGGAAATCGGTAGGCGCCGCTGCACCAAGCCGGGTGGCGCCGGCGTTCCGCGGGGGCCAGTTCTTCCCAATCGACCCAAAAGCGCTCGGCCAGCGGCGCGTCCGCGTCCGTTTCGGAGCCGGCTTCAGCGGCGAATGCGCAAGCGCCGATGGCCAGCGCCAAGCCACTGGCGACCACTTTCAACCGCCGACCCATGGCGCGGATGATACCATCGGGCCATGGACGACGATCTGGCGAACTGGGTGGCGGCGAGCGTCGGCGCCGCCATCGAGCGGGTCGCGCCGTTGCGGGTGGAGGCCAGCCACCGGCGGTTCTACCGCATCTGGATGGCACGCTCCCCGTCGTCCGCCGTGGTCATGGCCTCGCCGCCGGAGCTTGAGCGCAATGACGCCTTCGTGGCCATGCAGCGCTTGTTCAGCGGCGCGCGGCTGCCGGTGCCGGAGATCGTCGCCATGGACAGGGAATTGGGCTATTTCCTGTTGAGCGACCTCGGCGAGCGGCACTTGGAGGAGGTCTACGGCGGTCCGGACGAAGGCCCCGCCCTTGAACTCGCCATCGCCAACCTGGCGCGCATCCAAGAAATTGAAACCGAGGCGGTAGCGCCTTATGAGGAAAGCCGCCTGCGGGATGAGCTCGGCATCTTCAGCGAGTGGTTCCTGGGGCGCTGGCTCGGCGAAGCCCTCGACCCCGGCGCGCAAAGCGCCTTCGAGGCGCTGATCGACAATGCGCTTGGCCAGCCGCAGTGCCTGATCCACCGGGACTACCACTGCCGCAACCTGCTTCTCGACGAGGATGGGCGCTTGGGGCTGGTCGATTTCCAGGACGCCCTGATCGGCCCGGCGAGCTACGATCTCGCCTGCCTGCTGTGGGATTGCTACCACAGCTTTGATGAGGCGTGCCTGCGCCACTGGCAGGAACGCTACCGGGTTCAGTCCCGGTTCGAATTCACGGCCGGGGCCCTTACGCGCGCCTTGGACCTCACTGGCCTGCAGCGCCAGTTCAAGGCGGTCGGCATTTTCGTCCGCCTCTGGTTGCGGGACGGCAAGGCCAGCCATCTCGGCCACATCGCCCCGGTGCTTGCCGCCATGCGACGCATCGTCGGCGGTTATGCCGAGACCCGCCATCTGTCGGCTTGGCTGCAGCGGCTTGAAGGACGCGCGGCCTTGGCCCTCAAGGCTGACGCACAATGAAAGCCATGATTCTGGCCGCTGGCCAAGGCACCCGACTCAAGCCGCTGACCAATCATCGCCCCAAGGCGACGATGGAAGTGGGTGGCGCACCCCTCATCTGCCATCAACTCCGTTGGTTGGCCAGCGCGGGCGTCACCGAGGTGGTGATCAACCTGCACCACTTCGGCGAGCAGATTGAAGCCTGCGTCGGCAACGGCGCGGCCTTCGGCCTGACCGTGCACTACAGTCATGAGCCGGTGCTGCTGGAGACCGGGGGCGGCGTGGCCAAGGCCCTGCCGCTACTGGGTGATGAGCCCTTTTGGCTGCTCTTGGGCGACATCTATACGGATTTTCCCTTTATTCAGTTTCCCCACCGACTCGGCGAGGATGCGCTGATTCACATGCTGCTGACGCCCACCCCGCCGTTCCGCCAACGGGGCGACTTCGAGTGGGACGGCGAACGGCTCACCGGGCGCGGCGACAGCTTGGTCTTCTGCGGCCTGGCGCTAATCCATCCGCGGCTGCTCGATGGCTGCGAGCCGGTGCCTTTTTCGCTCAGCGGCCTCTACTTCAAGGCGGTCGCCGCGGGCGCTGTCACCGGCCAGCTTTGGCAGGGCTTCTGGACGGACATCGGTTCGCCGGAGCAGCTTGAAGCGCTGCGGGAACGGCTGGCCTAGAAGGCGCTTTGCAGCTGGATCCTTCGGAGCGAGGGCATACTGCTGGGGCGAGGGCATCTTGCCCTCGATTTGGACTTCGGGGGTTCGAATCGAGGGCAAGATGCCCTTGAGCTGAGGGTTTCCGCTGAGCATGGATGTGGTACGGTATGGGCATGCTTCCGCAGCACGAACAACGCAACGGGGAGGCTTGGATCGCGCCGTCGATTCTCTCTGCGGACTTCTCCCGGCTCGGTGCTGAGATCGAGGCCGTGCTGGAAGCGGGTGCGGACGTCATTCACTTCGACGTCATGGACAACCACTACGTCCCCAACCTGACCATCGGTCCGCTGGTGCTTGAGTCGTTGCGCCGGGCGGGGTTCGACTGCTTCTTCGACGTCCACTTAATGGTCAAGCCGGTGGACCGGCTGATTGGCGACTTCCTAGACGCCGGGGCCAACCTCATCAGCATCCACCCGGAGAGCACGGAGCACCTGCACCGCACCTTGAGCCTTATCCGGGACGGCGGTGCCCAAGCTGGGCTGGTGTTCAATCCAGCGACCCCGCTGCAGGCGCTCGACGAGGCGGTCGAGTTGATCGATTTGGCCCTCATCATGTCCGTCAACCCGGGTTTCGGCGGCCAGGCGTTCATCGAGTCGAGCCTCGGCAAGCTGGCCGAAGCGCGGCGGCGCATCGACGCCGCCGATCGGCCCATCCGCCTTGAGATCGACGGCGGCATCAAGGTGGACAACATCGCCCAAGCCGCGGTGGCCGGCGCCGACACCTTCGTGGCGGGCAGCGCCATCTTTGGCGCCGAGGACTACGCAGCCACCATCGCCGCCATGCGGGAGGAGCTGGCGGACCTTCGGTCCGTTTGAGTTGGGCTGACGCCCAACTCCTTTGACCTGCGGCACGGTTCCCAAGTGCAACGAAAGAACTGACGCGAACGCGGAGTAGTCACAAGCTTCATGGGCAAACTCTCCAGATATGCGGGCTATCTCTTCGACCTCGACGGCACGCTCATCGACACCGCCCCGGACTTGACCTTCGCCCTGAACCACGCGCTGGCCGAATTCGGCTTCGCCGGCGTGGATGTGGATGTCGCGCGCAACTGGGTGGGACAGGGTGCCCGCAGCGCCTTGGAGCGGGCGGTGGCGCACCGTGACGCCCCGGCCGATGCCGTGGATGCCATGCTGGCGAGTTTCCTCGACTGCTACCGGAACCACATCGCGGTTGCGAGCGCACCCTTCGGCGAAGTCGAGGAAACCCTCACCGCCCTCGCCGGACGGGGCGCCAAGCTGGCCGTGGTGACCAACAAACGCGGCGAACTGACCGACAAGCTGCTGAATGAGATTGGCTTCGCCGGCCACTTCGATGCGGTAGTGGCGGGCGACACCGCACGGCGGCCCAAGCCAGCCCCGGATCCGGCCCTAGCCGCTTGTGCGGCGCTCGGCCTCGGGGTGGACGAAGTGCTGTTCGTGGGCGACTCCTTGGCCGATGTGGGCTGCGCCCGAGCGGCGGGCTGCGCCGTGGTCTGCGTCGCCTACGGCTACCGCCAAGGGGTGGCGGCGGCGGACCTCGGTGCCGATGCGGTTATTGAAACCTTCCGGGACCTGCTTTAACCTGCCGTCCGCTCCACGCTCCGGGTGGCCAGCCCAACCGCTCCCGAGACCCGCCCATGACTGCTGACGACTTGGCCGATCTGGCCGCCCAAGGATACAACCGGGTGCCGCTGGCGCTGGAGATACTGGCCGACCTCGACACGCCGCTGTCCGCCTACCTGAAGATTGCCCGGGGGCCTTGGTCCTATCTGCTGGAATCCGCCCACGGCGGGGAGACCTGGGGGCGGTATTCCATCATTGGCCTGCCGGCCCGCACCGTGCTCAAGGTGTTTGGCCACCAGGTCGAAATCCACACCGACGGTGAATGCGTGGAGCAGGCGGAAGTCGAGGACCCGCTGGCGTTCGTTGAAGACTTCCAGGCCCGATACCGGGTCGCGCCGGTGCCGGACCTGCCGAGGTTTCACGGGGGCTTGGTGGGCTACTTCGGCTACGATTGCGTTCGCTACATCGAAAAGCGGCTTGCCGACAGCGCGCCCCCGGACCCCGTGGGCACCCCGGACATCGTGCTGATGGTTTCCGAGGAACTGCTCATCTTCGACAACCTGAAGGCGAGCATGCAGTTGATCCGCCTCGTGGACCCGGGCGAACCCGGCATCCGCGAGCGCACCTTGGCGCATTTGAACGCCCTGGCCGGCAAGCTTACGGGCGCGGTGCCGCCGATCGCCGAGAGCGGCGCCAACGCCGAAGTGCTGGAAAGTGACTTCGTCTCCGAGTTCGGCGAGGCGCCGTTCAAGGCGGCGGTGGAGAAGATCCGCGACTACACCCAGGCCGGTGACGTGATGCAGGTGGTGCTCGCGCAGCGCATGTCCATTCCCTTTGGCGCGGACCCGATCAACCTGTACCGGGCGCTGCGCCACCTCAATCCCTCGCCCTACATGTACTTCATGGACCTTGAGGGCTTTCAGATCGTCAGTTCCTCGCCGGAGATCCTGGCTCGCTTGGAGGACGGCACCATCATCAACCGGCCCCTGGCCGGCACCCGGCGGCGTGGCCACACGCCGGAGGAGGATAAGGCCATGGAGGAGGAGCTGGCCAATGATCCCAAGGAGACCGCGGAGCACCTGATGCTGATTGACCTTGGCCGCAACGACGTGGGCCGGGTGGCGGAGACCGGCTCGGTTCAGGTGACCGAGCAGTTCGCCATCGAACGCTACTCCCACGTCATGCACATCTCCAGCAACGTCATAGGAAAGCTCAAGCCCGGCAAGTCGGCCATGGACGTGCTGCGGGCGACGCTGCCCGTGGGCACCCTGTCCGGCGCACCGAAAATCCGCGCCATGGAGATCATCGATGAACTCGAGCCCGTCAAGCGGGGCATCTACGGCGGGGCGGTGGGCTATCTCGGCTGGAACGGCAACATGGACACGGCCATCGCCATCCGCACCGCGGTGGTGAAGGACGGCACCCTGTACATCGAGGCGGGCGGCGGCATCGTCGCTGACTCCAGCCCCCGCCTGGAGTGGAAGGAGAGCATGAACAAGGGCCGGGCCATCTTCCGCGCCGCGGCCTTGGCAGAGTCCGGGCTCAAGGGCTTGGAGGAGGCCGAGCCATGATTGCCTTGCTGCGCCGCATCACCGGAAGCGGCTGGTTTCAGCACGGCATTACGACGGTCATCATCGCCAACGGCGTCGTCATCGGCTTGGACACCTCGGCGGCGCTGCGCGAGGGCTATGCGGGGCTGTTCGCCGCCTTGAACCAGCTCTTCCTGGCCATCTTCGTCGTCGAAGCCATCATCAAGATCGCCGCCGAGCATCCCCATCCGAGCCGCTACTTCAAGGACGGCTGGAACCTCTTCGACTTCACCATCGTCGTCATCAGCCTGCTGCCGGCGACCGGCCAGTTGGCCACGCTCGCCCGCCTCGCCCGCCTGATGCGGGTGCTGCGGCTGGTGTCCGCCCTGCCGGAACTGCGCCTGATCGTCGCCACGCTGGTCCGCTCGATACCCAGCATGGGCCATGTGATTATCCTGATGTCGATCATTTTCTATGTGTACGGGGTGGCGGGCTACCACCTGTTCCACGAGGCGGACCCCACGCATTGGCGCAATCTCGGCATCTCGCTGCTGTCCCTGTTTCGCATCGTGACGCTGGAGGACTGGACCGACATCATGTACGCCGCCATGGCGACCTATACCTGGGCTTGGGCGTATTTCGTGAGCTTCGTCGTGTTGGGCACCTTTGTGGTGATCAACCTGTTCATCGCAGTGGTGTTGAACAACCTGGACGAGGCCAAGCAGGAACGCCTGCGCGAGCTGGAGACCACGCCGGGCCGGGAGGAGATTCTGCGCGAGCTGAAGACCACCCAGGAGATGCTCAGCCGTTTGGAGCGACGATTGAAATGATGCAGCCCGATGCAACGCACTGCCGTGACTCCCAATCGAGGGCGGGACGCCCTCGGTCCGGACTTCGTTCGAGGCCATTCCCGGACCGAGGGCATCTTGCCCTCGAAATGGAGCGTTCCCCCGGAGCGAGGGCATCTTGCCCTCGAAGTATTGAGTGCTTAGGTGACCCATGCTGCTGATGATCGACAACTACGACTCCTTCACCTACAACGTGGTGCAGTACCTCGGCGAGTTGGGCGCGGATGTGGCCGTGCATCGCAATGACGAGATCAGCTTGGCTGACATCGACGCCATGGCCCCGGAGCGCATCGTGCTCTCGCCGGGTCCATGCACGCCCAATGAGGCGGGCGTTTGCCTGGATGTGGTGCGCACCTTCGGGCCGCGCCTGCCGCTGCTCGGCATCTGCCTCGGCCACCAGTGCATCGGCCAAGCCTTTGGCGGCGACGTGGTGCGCGCCGAAGCCGTCATGCACGGCAAGACCTCGCTGGTCCACCATGAGGGGGAAGGCCTGTTCGCGGGCTTGCGGGCGCCGCTGCAGGCCACCCGCTACCATTCCTTGGTGGTGGCGCGGGATTCACTGCCGAGCTGCTTGGAAATGACCGCTTGGACGGAGCGCGACGGCGCGGTCCACGAACTGATGGGCTGCCGGCATCGCGAATTCCCCATCGAAGGCGTGCAGTTCCACCCGGAGTCGATCTTCACCGATTCCGGGCATGACCTGTTGCGCAACTTTCTCAATCTTGAACATCCGGGAGCTTGAAGGCATGGACATTCAAACCGCCTTGGCGGCGCTGGTGGAGGGAAAGGACATCAGCCAAGGGGACGCTAACGCCGTGTTTCGGCAAGTGATGTCGGGCGAGGCGGAGGCGGCGCAAACCGGTGCCCTGCTGACGGCGCTGCGCATGAAGGGCGAAACCCCCGCCGAAGTCGCGGGCGCCGCCGAGGCCATGCGGGCGCTGTCGCTGCGAGTGGAGGTGGAGGCCGAGCATTTGGTCGATACCTGCGGCACCGGCGGCAGCGGCGCCAAGCTCTTCAACATCTCCACCGCCGCCGGCTTCGTGGCTGCCGCTGCCGGGGCGCGGGTAGCCAAGCACGGCAACCGCAAGATGACCGGGTTCAGCGGCAGCGCCGACGTGCTCGAAGCCGCCGGTGTGAACTTGGAGTTGACCCCGGCGCAGATCGCCCACTGCATACGCGAGATCGGCATCGGCTTTCTATTCGCCCAGCGCCACCACGGCGCCATGCGCCACGCGGCGCCGGTGCGCCAGGCGCTCGGCTTTCGCACCTTGATGAACGTGCTCGGGCCGCTCACCAATCCGGCGGGCGCCCGCCGTCAGGTGATCGGCGTGTTCAGCCCCGATTGGCTGCGGCCGCTGGCGGAGGTGGCCGAGCGGCTTGGCAGTGAACAGGTGCTCATCGTCCATGCCGGCGGGCTGGATGAATTGGCGATAGACGGCCCGAGCCAGGTTTGCGAGCTAAAAAATGGGCGCATCGAGCAATACGAAGTGGTTCCCGAGGACCTAGGGCTAGTCCGCCGCGACGCCGCCGGGCTGCGCGCGGATTCCACCGAGTCCAGCCTGTCGCTGGTGCGTGAATCCCTGACCCAGCCGGACTCCGCGGCGGCGGACATCGTCGCCTTGAACGCCGGCGCTGCCATCTACGCTGCCGGAGTCGCCCTCAGCCACGCCGCCGGCGTCGAAATGGCGCAGGATGCCATTGCCGCTGGGCTCGCCAAGGAGCGGCTGGACGAGTTGGCGCGGGTCAGCCGCATGATGGGCCGGGCTGGCGACGACTCGCCTTCATGACCATCCTCGACCGCATCATCGCCCACAAGCGCGAGGAGGTGGCCGAACGCCGACGGCAGCGCAGCGTAGCCGAACTCGAGGCCGAGGCCGATCGGCAATCCGCACCGCGGGGCTTCGCTGCGGCCCTTGATCGCAAGATCGCCGGAGGCCAGCCGGCGGTGATTGCGGAGCTCAAGAAGGCCTCGCCGAGCAAGGGCCTGATTCGGGCCGGCTACGACCCCGCCGCCATCGCGCCGCAATATGAAGCGGCGGGCGCCGCCTGCCTGTCGGTGCTGACCGACGAAGCCTTCTTCCAAGGCGCGGACCAGCACTTGCAGGCCGCTCGCGCGGCCTGCTCCCTTGCGGTGCTGCGCAAGGACTTCATGGTGGACGGCTATCAAATTCTGGAGTCCCGGGCACTCGGCGCGGACTGCGTGCTGCTGATCGTCGCTGCGCTCGATGCCGCGCAACTCCAGGCGCTTCACCAGCAGGCGCAAACGTTGGGACTCGATGCGTTGATCGAAGTGCATGATGCCGACGAACTCGAAACAGCGCTCAAGCTGAATCCACGGCTGGTGGGCATCAACAACCGCAACCTCAAGACCTTCGAGACGCGCTTGGAAACCACCTTGGACCTGCTTGGGCAGATTCCGGATGGCGTCCGGGTGGTGACCGAAAGCGGCTTCCATGAAAGCAGCCAGGTGCGCATGATGCGCGAACGGGGGGTGGGCGCGTTCCTGGTCGGCGAGGCCTTCATGCGGGCGGAAGATCCCGGTGCCGAGCTTAGATTATTGTTCGACAATTCAAAAGGTTAAGGGAGGAGCAAATGACCGGCGTTTACCGAATGCACCAAGCGGGCGGACCGGAGGTGATGCAGTGGGAGCAGGACGATCTCGGCGACCCCGGCCCCGGTCAGGTCCGCGTTCGCCACACCGCCATCGGGCTGAATTTCATCGACACCTATCACCGCAGCGGCCTGTATCCGCTGCCGCTGCCGACCCGCTTGGGCGTTGAGGCGGCCGGCGTGGTGGAGGCCGTAGGCGCGGACGCGGACCTAAGTCTTGGCGACCGGGTGGCCTATGCCGGCAATCTGGGTGCCTACGCGGAAGCGAGCCTGGTGCCGGCCAGCCGGTTGGTGAAGCTGCCCGCTGGGGTGGCCGACGATCAGGTCGCCGCCAGCCTGCTCAAGGGCCTGACCGCCTGCTACTTGGTCACGCGAACCTTCGCCTTGCGCGCGGAGCATAGCGCCTTGGTGCATGCCGCGGCCGGTGGAGTGGGCCTCATCCTGTGCCAATGGGCGCGGCACATCGGCGCCACCGTCATCGGCACCGCGGGCAGCGCCGAGAAGGCGGAACTGGCGCGGCGCAACGGGGCCGACCATGTGATCCTGTATCGGGAGGAAGATGTGGTGGCGCGGGTGAAGGAACTCACCGACGGCCGGGGCGTCAACGTGGTCTATGACGCGGTGGGCAAGGACACCTACCAAGCCAGCCTCGATTCGCTGGCGCCCTTGGGCATGTTCGTCAACTACGGCAATGCATCCGGGTTGGCGCCGGCGGTTCAACCCCAGGACCTGATGCAGCGCGGTTCCTTGTTCTTCACCCGTCCCTCGCTGGCGGCCTACGCGGCCACCCCGGAGGATCAGCAGGCCATGGCCGACCAGCTCTTCCGCCTGATGATGGACGATGCAGTGGCCATTCACATCAACCAGCGCTATCCGTTGGCGGACTTGGTGCAGGCCCACCGGGACCTCGAAGCTCGCGCCACCACCGGCTCCACCGTCATCGATCCCTAGTCCATAGTTTCGGGAGGCCCCATGGACAGAAACGCTTTCTTCGCCAATGCCCGCAGCGACCTAGACGGGCCGCTGCACGGGGTCAAGGTGGTCGAGGCCACCACCACCTGGGCCGGCCCCATGGCGGCCTGCGTCCTCGCCGACTTGGGCGCGGACGTGGTGAAGGTGGAACTGCCCGGCGGCGAGGTGGCGCGGCGCATGCCGCCGCTGCTGCCGGATTCCAAGCTCACGGTGGCCCACGAAACCGTCAACCGCAACAAGCGCAACCTCACCTTGGACCTGCGTCAACCGGCTGGGCGGGAGGCGTTTATCACGTTGATCGCCTGCACCGACATCTTCATCGAGAACTTTCGTCCCGGCGTGCTAGCGGATTGGAAGCTGGGTTACGACGATCTCACCGAGGCCAAGCCGGACCTCATCTACGTGTCGATTTCCGGGTTCGGCCAGTTCGGCACCCTATCCGCGCGGGCCGGCTACGACCCCCTCGCCCAATCCTACTGCGGTTGGACGTCGTTGAACGGCGAGCCGGAGGGTGGGCCGACCAAGGCGCCCACTTGGCTCGGCGACGACTTGGCGGGGCTGCACGGCGCCCTTGGCGCCATGGCGGCGCTGCGTCACCGGGACCAGACCGGTGAAGGGCAGCGCGTCGATGTGGCACTGGTGGACTGCCTCATGTTCCAAAGCAACGGCTATCCCACCTCGGGCGCACTCGGCATCCCCCTGGAGCGCTGGGGCAACCAGTTCAATTTGGCCGCGCCCTCCAACAGCTACGCCTGCAGCGACGGGCAGGTCTATGCCGGGGTGCTGCTCGACTCTCACTGGCAACGCTTGGCGGCACGTCTCGGCCGCGCCGATTTGGCGCATCTGACCACCGCGGAGCGGCTTCCGCGGCGCGATGAGCTCAATGCGCTGCTCGGCGACTATTGCGCAGCCCGAACCGCCGCTGAGGTGGTGGCGGATTTTGCCGAAATGGGGCTGCCCGCCACCCGCATCAACACCTACGCGGAATTGGCGAAGGAAGCGCACGTCGCCTCCAGGGCGATGCTCACGGACACTGAACTCGCCGACGGCCAAAGCGCCCCCCTGACGGCCCCGCCGGTGAAGTTCTCCCGCACCCCCACCCGCATCCGCGCCAGGGCGGCGCGCCTGGGCGAGCACAACGAGCAGATCCTCTCCGGCCTGGGTCTGACGTCAGCGGAAATCGCGGCGCTAACAGACGAAGGTGCTGGCTGAGCGGTTTGATTAGTGACGCGCCCCATGGCTTCGCCGCAGGGAAACACAGAGGTGTTCCGGACCAAGATCGGGGCGTTCTACGCCGTCTCAGCGATGTTGGTCCTGATGGTCAACGTGGGGGTGCTGCTTGACAATTGGGGCCATGGAACGACGGGGGAGAGCGTTCTAATGCTGCTCGCCTCGGGCTCCGTGGTCGTCATTATCGTTTGGTGCACCTTTACGAAGTACGTCATTGAAGCCCGCACGTTCTTTGTTCGCTGCGGGCCATTTCGTTGGCGAATTCCCCTCGCATCCATTGTCAGCCTTGACCAGCTCTGGCGATGGACCGGTTGGAAGTGGCCCACACCAAGGGCCGGGTCATCATTTCACCGCATAGGAAGATGGCCTTTGCCGAGGCGCTTAAGCGCGCAGTCGCGTCAGCTGGCGGGCCTGAGCTGGATATCAGCAAGGTGGACGAAAGACGGATTTAAGCCGAGTTGCCTCAAGTAGAAGCGATCCTCCTTTTCAGAGGCGAAATTGAACGGCTGAGGTGTTGATTATCCGATCTGGGCCGTGGACAATGAGCTAGATTTGGATCAACCAAAATATAGGTCAACTCATGAAAGTGATGTCCCTGTCGGAAGCCAAAATCAAGCTGAGTGCATTGATAGAGGCAATTGGCGTGTCAGGCGAGGAAGTCGTCATCACCAAAAACGGAGCACCGGCGGCGGTGCTCGTTTGTCCAAACGAATTCGAAAGCTGGCAGGAAACGGCCGCAATAAAATCCGATGCCGAATTGATGGACGAAATCAAAGTAGGGCTACGCAGGTTGAAGGAAAACAAAGCTCGGCTCTACACGCTGGACGAGTTGGTGGGCGAGTGACGCGCAACTCGTTTGGTTTTCCGCATGAGGCTCAAGGTCCCTGAAGAAACAGCCGCGCTGATTCGCCATTCGCATCCCGAGCTGAGGCGTCGAATAAGAGAAGCGCTACGCACAATTGCTGAAGACCCAACAGTTGGAAAGCCACTGGTGGACGAACTTATGGGATTGCGAAGTTTCCGTTTGGGGAAGATCCGCATTGTCTATGCCATCAATGAAGGCGGTGGCATAGACATCGTTGCCATCGGGCCCAGAAAGCGGATCTACGAGGAAACCTATAGGCTCATCAGCCGGAAGTAGTCAGAACGCTGCGCACTCCTCTCAGGCCGGGTCGGCGATTTTCAGCAGTTGCTTGCCTCGATTTTGGCCCGTGAACAGCCGGGTCAGGGTTTGGGGAATGTTCTCGAAGCCCTCCTGAATGTCGTTCTGATAGACCAGTTCGCCGGATTGAATCCAACCCATCAGGTCGTTTGCCGCCTGCGCCATGCGGTCGAAGTAGTCGATGACGATGAAGCCCTCCATGCGGGCGCGATTGATCACCAGGTTCATCAGGTTGGCCGGGCCGGGCACCGGTTCGGTGGCGTTGTAGCTAGAGATGCCGCCGCACAGCACCACCCGGGCGCGCATGTTGATGTGGTTGAGGGCGGCTTCGAGAATACCGCCGGCCACGTTGTCGAAGAACACGTCCACCCGGTTCGGGCAGAGTTCGCCGATACGGGCGTCCACGTCCTCGCTCTTGTAATCGATGGCGCCGTCGAAGCGGGCCTCGTCGACCAGCCAGGCGCACTTCTCCGGCCCGCCGGCGATGCCGATCACCCGACAGCCCTTGATGCGGGCGATCTGCCCGGCCACGGAACCGGTGGCGCCGGCGGCGCCGGACACCAGCACGGTCTCGCCGCTCTGCGGCTTGCCGAGGTCCAGCAGGCCCCAGTACGCCGTCAGGCCGGTGGTGCCCAAAACGGAGAGCATCAGCTCGGGATCGACGCCGGACGGCAGCTTGGTCAGTCCCGGCAGTCCTTGGGCGGGCTTGACCACCACGAAGTCCTGCCAACTGCCTAAGGTTTGCACTAGATCTCCGACCGAGAAATCGGGATGGTTGGACTCCGCCACCTGGCCCACCGATCCCGCCCGCATCGGTTCGCCCAACTGCACTGGTGGCATGTAGCTCTCCCGGTCCTCCATCCAACCCCGCTGGGTGGGATCGAAGGAGAGGTAGAGATTGCGCATCAGCACCTCGCCGTCGCGGGGGGTGGGAATCGGCACCTCCCGATACTCAAAGTTCTCCGGGCCGACCATGCCGAAGGGGCGTTTGGCGAGAGTCCATTGGCGATTGGTGTTCATGGCGTGTCCTTGTGTTGTGCGCAGGCAGGAGTGAAGGCGGCGACTATACCCGAATGGTCAGTCGCCATCCTCCTTCGGCCGTTCGCCGTAGTCGCCCCAAGGCTGGTCCCGGTCGCGGATGGTCTGGCGGAAGCCCTTGTCGGCGAAGTCCTCCACCCAACGATAGGCCTCCTCGGTGTGGCGCGTCATGCCGTCGAACAGGGTGCCGAGCAACTGGGTGGTGCGCAGCCCCATGTTTTCGTAGGCCTGGTTGATGAGCAGCTTGTTGAGCGCGAGCTGATTGGCCGGAATATTGCGGAACAGGCGCGCCTCCGCCTCCACGAACTCAGACAGGGCCTCGGGCTCGACGACTTGGGACACCAAGCCGATCCGGTAGGCGGTGGCGGCGTCGATGGCGCGCCCGGTGAGCAGGAACTGCTTGGCGTGCTCCAGCTTCAAGCGGTACACCCAGAGCATGGTGGTCGGGGTGCCGTAGATGCGGCTCGGCGCATAGCCGATGTGGGCGTCGCTGGCCATGTAGAGTTGGTCGCAGCAGAGGATCAGGTCCGTGGCCCCGCCGATGGCCCAGCCCTTGATCTCCCCCAACACCGGCTTCGGACAATGCCAGATGCGCATGAAGCGGCGCACGTTCTCGCCCATGAAGTGCAGGTCGCGCACCGGATCCCAGGCGCCGGGCCGAGCGTCGATGTCCGGCGCCCCGTAGGGCGTCTCCCAGTCGCTGCGGTTGGCGGTGAGGTCGTAGCCGGCGGTCAGGGTGTCGCCGATGCCGCGCAGCACGACGGCTGAGACGTCCTTGGCTCGGCTCGCCCGGTCGATGCCGTCCTCAATCCCCTGAATGACGCTGTTGGTCAGCGTGTTCTTCTTCTCCGGTCGATTGATGGCGATGATGGCGATGCCATCGGCTTCTTCGTAGAGGGTCTCGTCTGCGGCCACCGTGCGGCGCTCCTGTTGGGGTGGGCTTGGGATTGTGGCGGGCGAGTGGGTTGGCGGCAAGCGGTGAGTTCTGCGATCAATGGACCGGGGTGGTGATTTGTTGATTCCCCATACGCACACCGATAGCATCGCTGAGCGATGGGATGATGAAAGGGGTATCGGCTTGCTCATGCTCTTGCGGTTTCCGCTCTTGCGTATCATTCGCAGGGAGGCGGTCGGGATCATGCCGGGGTTTGCGCCGTTGTGACGGTTCGCGTCGCATCAGTCGCCGTCTTGGTGGTCGCCTTGCTGGCTTCGCTGGGGCTCGGCGCGCGCTGGTACACATACGGGCACTTCGATCCAATCCACGCCGCCTTCGCCCTGTTTTTCTCGATCAACCTGCTGATCTGCTATTGGGAGGCCTGTCTGTTCCTGCGCCGGGACTACATCGAGACGCGGGCGGAGCATTGGCGTGAGCGGCAGCGTGAAACGGGCCGGATTCCCGCCTTCGAGTTTCTTGCCACCAAGATTCCTGTGGCGCGGGTGCTCTCACCCACGGTTTGGGCCGACGTGTGGGCCACCTACGCTCAGTATGACGGCGCCTTCGCCGACCGGCGGACATTTGGCTTCAACGTCGACACCGCTAACGGCTTTGTGACGCTGGTGCCGACGGCGATTCTGTTGGCGGCGTATTCCGTCGGCTTCCTGCCTGCGCTTGTGGCGGGCATGATCGGGCTCATGCTGTTCTGGGTGTGGACCTACAACACATCCGTGTACTTGGCCAGCTTCTTCATAGCGAAGCGGCATCGGCGCCTCAGTGGACGCGAGTTGGCCTTGGCCGTCGTGGCGGTCAACTCCCCGTGGATTTTGTTCCCCCTGCTCGGGCTGTACGTCTCCGTTCGCCTGGTTGTGGACGGCGACTACCGCGTCATGGGGCTGTGAACCCCCAACCAGAGCGAGTCAGCGGCGCTTTGACTTGGATCACGCCTTCTTGAAGCGGTAGCCGTACATGAGGCGGCCGAAGAAGTTGAACCACTTCCTGGCTTCGGCGTCCTGAAACGGGTAGTCCGCGCCCATCTGCCGGGCAGTCGCCAGACCGGACAGGAAACAGTGTTCCTGGCTGTTCATCAGCGTGTGCGCCCCGCAGTGCCATGTCCGCCGTTTGCCCTGCGCGAAGCGGAACAGATGGACCAGCAGGGCCACGTGGCGCACATCGTGGACGACGTGTTGAAACCACCATGTCTTGACGATCTTGTCCTTGTCGATTGGGCTGATTGGGTTGTAGGTCACCAAGCAGGGCTTATCTGAGCCATGTGCCCACGGCTGCTGGTTGTGCATGATGTAGGTGATTTCGTAGTTGTCGGGCCGCGCGCCGTACTGCGCGATGTGGTTGCTTCGGGTGGCCAGCGGCTCGGCGGCGTTGTCCGGCAGCACGCTGGCGTCCGAATGGACGATGGCGTGGTTGTGCAGTTCGCTCTCGTAGCGAATCGAGGAGAGCAGCCAGGCCTCAAAAAAGGTCGGCTTGTCCAAGGCCATCAGCGTTTGGTTGGCGTTGCAGGCGAACACCACGTCATCGAAGGTCTCGCGGTTGCCCTCGGCGTCCTCGACGATCACGTGGTCGGCGAGCCGATGCACTTTGCGGACCGGCCGGTTGAGATGGATCCTGTCTTGAAAGCCCGCCGACAGTTCCTTGTATATGCGTCGTGTGCCGCCTTCCCAGGTCTGCATCGGCGTTGCCGTGACGATGTCGAAGAACTCCAGGTAGCGGCAAAACAGCGAGGCGGGCATGTCGAAGACGTTGGTGGCCATCAGGAAGTTGACGAACATCGGCTTGAGGACCTTGTAGCGGAAGTCCCCGGAGTACCGGCCGAAGTTGAGGACCGCGCCCATGCTGATGTAGTTGAAGGGGTTGAGGGCGTTGAGCAGCTTCGACCGGGTCTTGTTGAGTTGGGCGAACCACTGCAGGCGCTTCAGGAGCTTCTGGAACCGGTCGATCTCCGGCTGCAGCGCCCGGGCAATCTCGCTGTCCATGTCGTGGGCGTAGATCTGGTCGTGGTACTTAACGCTGTAGCTGAACCGAGTGCGCAGGAGGTCAATGCCGAATTGCTGCGTCAGGAGCAGGATGTGGTGGTACAGCGAGGGGATGCAGGCGGTGACCGAAATGTCGAACGGAATCGAGCTGCCGTCCTCCTGTAGCATGTCCGCGGTGATGGCGTTGCCGCCGATTTGGGACTGGGCCTCGAAAAGTTGAAATTCGAACAGGTCGGGCCGCTGATGCAGCGCCCAGGCCACACCGAGCCCCGACACGCCGCCGCCGACAATGGCAATTCTTCTTGGCATCTCTGGGCCCCGGTATTCGTTGATTCCAGTTTATCAGTGGGCAATGTCAGTTCAACGCTTCAGCCCGCTGCCGCGGCGGCGGCGGGCGGCTTCACGGCAGGCTGCCGGGCGAGGCGCCGCCGCTCGTAGAGGCCGAGTGCGTGCAGGGGGAAGTACTGCCGATACAGGGCGTAGTCTAGGAGCGCAGTGCGGAAAAACACGCCGGCCATGTCCTGCCGGGGCCATGTTCCATCGACGCTTTGGGTGTCAGTCAAAAACTGGGCGCCACGGGAAATCGCCGTCCAGTTGGGGTCGCCCGCTTCCAGGAGCGCGATCAGCGCCCACGCCGTATGGATGACTTGGCTTTCCTCGTGCGCGACGTAACGGCCAGCCACGCATCCGCTGTGGTGCTCACCCCATCCCCCGTCGTTGTGCTGGCGGTCCAGCAGCCATTGACAGGCCAAGCGCACCGCGGGGTCGCTCAGGCTGGCTTCGGCGGCAATCAGACCCTTGATGCCGAAGTAAGTGCCGTAGATGAACTGCACACCCCAGGCGCCGCGCCAGGAGCCATCGCTGGCTTGTGTTCGGCGCAGCCAGGCGTTGGCCCTGGCAATGGCGCCTGTCGTTGCCTGGTCCACGACCTCGGGAGAGTGCGCTTTGCAGGCGGCAAGCGCCGCAAGGCAGGAGGCGGTGCACTCGACGTAGGAGTGTTCGGTCATCGAATCAGCAAACATCTCGGCGGGATTGAGCCACTCCAGGCTCACTCGGGAGCGTTTCGATTCGTAGCTCCCAAAGCCGCCGTTCGCGTTCTGGCCCCGCAGCATGAACTGAACCGCATCGCGCAGTGCGCCGCTGTCCACCGCCTCCCGGTTGGCCGAGACCATTCCGAGCACCGCCTCCGCCGTGCAGTCCGACACTGGCCAACCATGCCAGGCGCCAGGGAAGCACCAGCCGCCCTTGGGGTCGGCCCGATAAGCTTCGCGAAAGCCGGCGAAGCGGTCGGTGATCTGTTGGCGGCGCAGGAAGTCAGCGCCCCGTCGGAGCGCGTTCTGCACACCGGCAAGATCAGGCGCCGTTGCCAATGCCTGCAGGGCGAACCCCGTATCCCAAGTGACGCTTCGGGCCCCCGTGACTCGGGTGCCCTGCGCCTCGTCCTCCCAGATCCAACCTTCAAGCTGCGCCAGTGCGGCCTCGCAATCGGCGTCATTCGGATCATGCAGCCATAGGGCTAGGATGTTGAGGAAGCCGCTGACGGGCGAAATGCTCGCGTGGTTGGAATGGCGCAGTTCCCATCGAATGTGCCGGATGAGCGCCTCGACGCATCGCCCACGCAAACCCTTTAGGCCAATCCGCTCGAAGGCGCGCGCCATCGCGTACCCGGCCCGCAGCCAAATGCTGGGCTTGGCGTAGAGATCGCCCTCCCGCAAGCGGTTGCGGCTGGCGGGGAAATTGACGTTGGCAAACCCCTCTGGAAACAGTTCTCCTCGCAACGCGTCGATCAACGGCGTAACGGGCATCTGGAAGCGATTCGAGTAGACCGCAGCCATCGCCGCGTAGATGAGGCGAGTGTGGCAATACCAGTTCGAAGGATGCAGCGGCAGCCAGCGCGGCAGGCGCCATAGTTCCGGCACAACGGGATTCACCCCTCGCCAGTCCCAAAGATTGAGCAGGGCCAGCCAGAACTTTCCCCAGCTTGGTATGGACGATACCCGCTCGGCCCGCATGAACCGTCCGGCCCGTTGGATGAGCGCGTCGTCCGGCTCAACGCCGAGCAGTCGCGCGGCAACGTAAACCAAGGTGGTGACGAAGAGGTAGGGCGATGAGTGCGCGTGCAAACCCCAAAGGCCGCCTTCCAGCCGGGTCCGCTCGAACTGGCGCAGCACCAGCCGGCGCCGCTCCGCTGGGAGTGGCCGGTCGATGATGTGGTGCAATAGGACGTATTGCGCGGTGAGCATGGGGCACCAAACCATTTCGCCTTCCCAAGCCCCGTCCGCGTCTTGCAGAGACAGCAGGCGTTGGGTTGCCCGCTGCAGGGCGGTGTCAGCGGCGACTGGCGCACCGTCAGAAGGGCGCGACGGCCGGGGAACGGGAACTTGCGATGGCATGGTGGTCAGAAACGCTCGGGCCAGGTTGTCTTGGGCCCGCTGAGCCCTTTCATTGCTCGCGTCGGCCCTGTTGCGCAATTCCCGGACGCCGCGCAGAAAATGCCCGACGCGCACCGCTAGGGACCGAACGATGTCGCGGGCTTGGTGCCACGCAATCGCATGGTAGGACCGCAAGATCGTCCCGACAACGGTGCGGACGACGATCGTGTAGAACGTGAGACCCAGCCTGGAGAGTGAGGTGTCTTCACAGGCGAGCAGGTTCATGGCCTGGTCCCGGAGCTTGGGATTGGCCCGCCAGTTCCGGTAAATCGTTTGCCTAAGTGCCGACGCTTCCATCCGGTGATCGGCGAAGACCTCGTACAAGCCCATGGCGAGGATCTCGGGAGCGCGGATTTCCAGCGAACGCTGGGCAACGAACTCGTCAAAGCTCTCTGCGTCAGCCAGCGTGAGCGCATCGCCGAAACCTAGGGTCATGCCCACCGCGGTCAGCGGGTGGTAGTGCCCCGCCGCGTCGCCAATAAGGACTCGACGCGAGTTCCCGTAGGTCAACCGAGGTCTCAGCTCGTTGGCAGCGGCTTGGTACTTCCCCTCCCGCAGGGCTTCAACAAACCCGGAACGAACCGACTCGGGGATCAGGCTGGCGTAGGACTCCGAGAGCATGCTCACCCGGTCTCGAGGATTCCAGTGGTTCAATGGGACGTCGGCGATGATGCGGACGCGGTGCGCGCCTAGGCGAAACATGAAAATCGGCCCTGGCCCGCCCAGCACCACGTGCCCGTATCCCTCGTAGGGCAGGGTCGCCCCTTCCGCCACAAGGCCGACCATCCGGGAACAGGTCATGCGCTTGGTGTTCAGGCCCAGCGACTGACGGACGACCGAGGCGCGGCCGTCGGCACCGACAATCCGTGCGGCCGGCAAGGATTGCATGGTGCCATTCAACGCAAATGTAAGCTGGCCGTCTTCGACTGACCGCACCCGTGCGCCTAGGTAGAAGTCCACTCCGGATTCGTTCTCGACCGCGGCGTGCAGTTTCGAGATGAGCGCCTCATGCTCGTAGGCCAAACCGAGGGTTCCGTCCGGATAAGGGAGCACGATCGGTTCCGAATGATCTTCCGGAAACACCACGAATCCCTTGCCCATGTTGTCGTTGGGCCGGGCGTCGAAGTCGATCTCGAGATTGCGCAACATGCGCAGGGCGGTTGGGTGGAGCCACTCGCCGGCCAATCGACGAGCCCCCTTGGGATTGGCTTCGAGCAGAGCGACCCGGGCGCCCTTGCGGGCGTGGGCGAGTGCGCAAACGCTGCCCACCGGGCCGGCGCCGACGACGGCGATGTCGTAGCGCGCCTGCACTAGGGCGGCGCCGTTCAACGAAAAACGCTCGCTTGCGAGCGACGGCGGTAACGGATCCGGCACGGCGTGCGAGGCCCGGTCACCCAGCTGCCGTAGTTCGGCCCGGGAAATGCGCTGTCGAGGGAAAAGTCGAACCGTTCCGATAGCACCGTCCAGATGGCCTTGATTTGCATGATGGCGAAGTGCTTGCCCATACACCGGTGCCGTCCGCCGCCAAAACCGATCAAGGCATACTGGTGCTGTTTTTCTTCGGAGTCGGGCCCAGCGAAACGATCCGGGAGGAATCGCTCGGGGTCGGCGAACACCTCGGGCAGCCGGTGGGAGACCGCCGGCGACACCATCGCCAAGGTGCCGGCGGGCACTAGGCGGTCCCGGTACTGCAGGGGCCTGAGCACCTTGCGGATGAGCAGGATCAGCGGCGGGTGCAGCCGCTCGCACTCACGCACGGCGTTTTCCAACTGCGGTTGCTGCTTTAGGCCCGCGAAGCTCATGGCGCCCCCTTCGCCGTACGCCGACCGCACCTCCTCCCGGACTCGTTCGAGGTGGGCGGTTGCCCTGAACAGCTCCAATCCGGTCCAAGTGGCGAGGACCGCGCTGGTGTGTTGGCCGGCGAACAACGCCGACAGCAGGATTCCGGTCACCTCTTCGTCGGTCAGCGCCCGACCGTCCTTGTAGCGGGCTTGCATGAGCGTCTGCATGAAGTCGTGGGACTGCGCGCCGGAACGCCGCCGCTCCCGCATGATGCGGCTGAAGATGTCGGTGACTTTGCGCCGTGCCCGGTCGCGCTTTCGATGTGCGGGGATGGGCAGTCTGGGGAGGAAGAAACCCAGCGTGTTGATGCCGTTTTGAAGGTCGTGATAGGCCTCGGCGAAACCGGCGTCCACCTCATTCCTGACTTCCTCGCCGAGGAAGCAGCGGCTGGCGATGTTGACCGTGAGTTGGTTCATCGCCACCGGAAGATCCAGCTCCCCTTCCTCGTCCAGGGAGTCGGCGAACAGGTTCGACTCCTCGAACATGATGCGCGCGAACCTTTCCATCGCCGATTCGCGCAACGCCGGAAAAAGGAATCCGATTTGCTCGCTCATGAGTTCCGGTGAGACGTCGTAAGCCACGCCGCGGCCGAAGATCGGCACGGTGAACTGATAGACGGATTTGGCGTCCAGTTGATCGTCAGGCGCCTTGAAATAGGCGGTGTGGGCGTCGGGCCCGGCGAACAGAACGAATTTCTGGGGACCGAGCCGGAACCGGTAGAGGTCACCGAGTTCGCGCGAGCCGCGGGCCAGCATCGAGACCGGGTTCCTCTGGAACTCGCCTAGATGGCCGAGCAGCGGCCAGCCCCCAGACAGCTCCGGAACGGCGCTGGCCGCCTGCTTCGAACGCAGGGTTGCGGCTCCGTTGGATCCGTACGCCATCGCCGCCCTCAGTAGATGTAAGGCAGCATCGAAAAACGTGCCCGCTGCCGGTACTGTTCCCAGAGAGCGCCGTATTTGGCGTGGCAGCGCCGGTCGTCGCGCCGGGACCGGTGCCACAGCAATCCCGTGAGCCAGAGGGGCAGCAGCCAAGGCACCCAGGACTCGAACCCGGTGGTCAGCATGAAGGCGACGTAGATGCAGATCTCGCCGGTGTAGTTGAGGTGGCGTCCGATGCCCCAAAATCCGGACACTAGGAGCCGCCCCTCAAGGGTCTCGGCCGGCCGGCCCCAGATGCTGACATTGGGATTCTGCCTGAAGCGGTGCTTCTGCTCATTGGCGCCCCGGAACAGCCAGAAGCCGAACGCAAACAACGCCACCAGCAGGGCGGCGGCAGTGGGTGAAAGCGTATCCGGGGCGTGAACCAGCCACCAGCCGGCGATGCAATAGAAGAACGGCACGAGCACGAAGTTCCCCCATGTGAGCATCCACCCGAAACGCTCGCTGACGATGTCCCACGTGTGGATCATTCCGTATTCGAACTGGAAGTAGTTGAGCACGTAGAGGAAGGTGAAAATCTGGTAGAGCGTCATCGCCAACGTCAGCTCGCCGTAGGTTTCGTATTGGACGGCGGCAAACGACAGGTTGAACAGCGCCAGGCCAATGAGGGATGGACGGTAGCTGTAGAACTTCAAATCCATGCCGAGCCAAGTGGGGTTGAGGGTCCGGCCGAAGAAGAAGCCGCGCCAGAATCCCGCCGGCGCGCCTTGGGCGCCGGCGCCTTGCCAATAGAGCCAACCGGAGAGCGCGAAGGCGAATACGTTGGCCACGACCAACAGGGGGACGAAGTACGCATGCAGCACGGACAGGGAGAACCAACCCGCAAACTGGGCAAGGCCGGCTGCGGCCAAGGTGGCGAGGAACAGGGCGAGGCCGTTGAGCTTGCAGGTGCGCGACGCGTTGTCGCCATCGGTCAATTCAAACCGCCGTCCGGGTAGCACCAGGGAACCGATGAACAGCACGGCGACGAACGCCAGCAGCATGGCCGCCGCCCCGAGGAGAGCGCCAGCGGACAGCGGGGACAGCATGTCAGCCCGCTCCAGCCCGGGCATGGCCGTTTTCCGCTTCACGCGCCAGATGCTCCCGCCACTTGCGGACGGTCACGGTCTGGAAGGCCTGTACCGCCGGGCTCAATTCGACGGGCGTGGCGTCCCAGTGCCGCTCGTAACCGGCTTGCTCCGCTTCAACCGCAACGCGATCCTGATCGAGCAGGGGCGCGATCAGCAGGCGGTTGGAGAGCTTCAGGACGGCCTCCATGGCGAACCGGGGAATCCGCACCGGCAACAGGGGCAACTTTAGCGACTTGAAGTAGAACAGAAAGAACACGCGGGTGGTGCGTTCGTTGATCGGCAGCACGAACAGCCAGTGCTTGATGGCACCATCCGTGTTCGACCACTGATAGGGGTACTCGAAGCAAAGGTCCATGTGGCTGGTGTCGATCCGGTCGTGTTCGACGAAACGCCCGGAGATGCGCCCCCGCCCCACCTGTGCGTCGTAGGCGACGTGCACATCGTCGCCGACCGTCTCGCAGCGGGTGAGCTTGGCGTTGTCGAATGGCCGGTAGCGGCGGTGCAGATGCGCGTGGGAGAAGTCGCTCACGTTGTCGATGATCATGGAATGGTGGGCTGACCAAGTGAAGACCAGCGGCACGCAGGCCCATCGATTGGGGCCTTCGAGCTCGGGGATGTCCGGAATCTTGTGCGTCTGCGCCAACTCCGGGTCGCCGGGAAACAGCCAGACCAAGCCGTAGCGCACCTTCACGGGATAGGTTTTGAGGCGCAGTTTCGGGAAGCTTCGTCCGTACCGCTCGTGCGGGATTTCGACGCACTGCCCTTGTTCATCGTATTCCCAGCCGTGGTAGGCGCACACCAACCGGCAGCCCTTGACCTCGCCCAAGGAGAGCTTGATCTGGCGATGCGCGCAACGGTTGTCGACCGCGTGGAACGAACCGTCCTCAGAGCGGAACAGCGCGATGGAGCGCTTCCAGAAAACCACTTCGACCACGGTGCCCGGCGCCACTCGGCGGACTTCCTCGACCGCGTACCAGTAGTTGGGGTCCATGCCAGCGGCGCGCGCCTGCTGGCGCAATCGCGGGGCGTCCTCGAAGGCGGGTGGCGGGTGCGGTGCGATGTTCATGTCGGCGGGACGCTGGCCGCTAGGCCGGCCTCGCCGGAGGTGGCCGAATGGGCCATTCGATCCTCCGCGTTCAAGTTGGGTGGCTTGGCGCGCGGGTTCTTGATGGCGTTGCGCTGGTAGTGAAACGCGTACGCTTCCTGAACCGCGGCCCGAATGCTGGTCGGCTGGTAGCCCAGCTCGCGCTTGGCCTTTTCGTTGTTGGCATGGCGGCGCTGCTTCAGCAGCCGGATGGCGCCGGGCGTGAAGCGCTGGGGAAAGCTGGGGTGGTAGCGGCTCAGATAGAAGCTCGCCACTTCGGAAAAAACGTACATCAGGGGCGTCGGAATCCGCCGATTCGGCCGGGGAATGCCCGAGACCTCCTCGTAGAGGTCGATGATGTCGGAAATGGTCTTGTATTCGGTGCTGAAGATGTACTTCTCGCCAGTGCGGCCCTTGCTCATGCACAACAGGTGTCCTTGCACGATGTCCCGGGCCGCGACGAACGCGAATCCGCCGTCCACGTAGGCATGCAGCTTGCCGTGGCTGTAGTCGCACAAGGTTCTTCCCAGACGCGAGGGGACGAAGTCGGCGCCGCCGACGACCGCGCAGCAGGTTGCGATGACGACATCCTGGCCTGCCGCGACGGCGCGCAGGCACTCGTGTTCAACGAGAACCTTGCTGCGCTCATAGGGCATCGTGCGTTGCATGGGGTAGAACTGCATCGTCTCATCGCTGGGTGCCGACGGGTCGTCAAGGTCGTAGCCCACTGCGCTGAAAGACCCGGTGACCACCACGCGGCCGGCCTCGGCCTCCCGTGCGGCCTGAAGGACGTTGCGGGTGCCGAGCACGTTGCACTCAAACACTTCCCGGCGGTGGGCGTCGTTGCCGTCGATGGTGGAAACCATGGCGGCGCAGTGATAGACGCCTTGGCAACCTTCGATGGCGCGCCGGGTGGCCGCAAGGTCGCGGATGTCCGCGTAGGCCTGTTCCACGTCAAGGCCCTCCAACGCCTCGTTGCGGCTCTCCCGTCTCAACAGCACCCGAACCCGGACGCCGTCGGCCAGGAGCCGGCGCACGAGATTGGCGCCAACGTGTCCGGATGAGCCTGTGACCAAAACCGTATCTGACATATTTATTGTCATTTTTTTTCAAAGGCACAATCTACGCATTGCTGCAAGGAAACGCAACATCGGGTAACTTACGCCGCACCCGCGCCATCCGCCCCCGTCCACCCGGAGTACCAACCATGAGCGACACCGCCTTCCTTTCCGCCACCGAACTGGCGGCCAGAATCCGCGCCAAGGCGGTCGGCTGCGAGGAGGTGCTGCGGCACTACCTGGACCGGGTGGACCGTTACAACGGCGAACTCAACGCGCTGGTGGTGGACGTGCGGGAACAGGCCTTGGCCGATGCCCGCGCAGCCGACCGGGCCATCGCCCAGGACGGCGAACTCGGCCCCCTGCACGGGGTGCCGATGACGGTGAAGGAGTCCTACAACCTGGCGGGCACGCCCACCACCTGGGGCAACGTGGATTGGAAGGACAACATCGCCGCTGAGGACGCCGAGCCGGTGCGCCGGCTGAAGGCGGCCGGCGCGGTGGTGTTCGGCAAGACCAACGTGCCCCTGATGCTGGCGGACTTTCAGAGCTACAACGACATCTACGGCACCACCAACAATCCCTACGACTTGAAGCGCATTCCCGGCGGCTCCTCCGGGGGTTCGGCGGCGGCGCTGGCGGCGGGCCTCACGGGCATTGAGACCGGCTCCGACATCGGCGGTTCCATCCGCAACCCGGCGCACTTCTGCGGCGTCTTTGGCCACAAGCCCACTTGGAATCTGCTCTGGATGCGCGGCCACGCCCCGCCGGGGGACGTGCGCAGCAAGCCGGACATCTCCGTGATCGGCCCGTTGGCCCGTTCGGCCGCGGACTTGGAGACCGCCCTGCTGGCCATGGCCGGGCCCGACGACATCATGGCGCGGGGCTACCGCTTGGACCTGCCCACGCTCAATGGCCGCACACTCAAGGACCTGAAGGTGGCCGTCTGGATCGATGACGACATGGCCCCGGTCGATGCCGAGGTGCGGCGGCGGGTGGAGCAGGTGGCGGCGGCCTTTCGCGACGGCGGCGCTGCGGTCAACATGGAAGCGCGGCCTGGCTTCGATCCCACCCACAGCCACGCCACCTACCAGAACCTGCTGCAAGCCACCATGGCGGCGCGCATGCCGGAGGCGGAGTACGACAAGATCAAGCGCCATGTGGAGACCTTGGCCGCCGATGACGACAGCGCTTCGGCGCGCATCTTTCGCGCCCAAGTGTCGTCGTTCAAGATGTGGAAGCAAAACGATGAGCAACGATCGCACCTGCGCTGGAAGTGGCATGAGTTCTTCAACGACTACGATCTGCTGGTCGCCCCCATCATGGCCACCGCCGCCATGCCCCACGATCAGCGGCCCTTCAGTGAGCGCACCATCACCGTCAACAACGAGCAGCGCCCCTACTTCGAGCAGGTGTTCTGGGCTGGGCTGACCGGCGGCAGCTACCTGCCGTCCACCGTCATTCCCACCGGGCTGAATGCCGATGGGCTGCCCATCGGCGTGCAGATCGCCGGTCCGGAGTACAGCGATCTCATCACCATCGGCGCCGCCAAGCTGATGGAGGCGAGCGGCTTCGTCTTCACGCCGCCGCCGGCCTACGGGGGCTGACCCTTCGGCTGGCCATGGGAACGACGGCCATCGCCCATCCCAACATTGCCCTGCTGAAGTACTGGGGTAAGCAGGATGGGCCGGGAAACTGTCCGGCGACGCCATCGCTGTCCATTACCCTGGATGGCCTGACCACCACCACCACCGTCGAGGACGCCGATGCCGATGCGCTGCGGCTGAATGGGTGCCCGGTCCGCGACGCCAAAGTCGAAAGGGCCCTGGCCGACTGGCGAAGGGAATACGCGATCGGCCCGTTGGCCGTTTCGAGCCGCAACGACTTTCCGACGGCGGCCGGGCTGGCTTCGTCGGCGTCCGGCTTTGCCGCCTTGGCGACCGCCGTCGACGCCCATTGCGGATTGGGCTTGAGCGACGGCGAGCGCTCGGCCCTGGCCCGGCGCGGCTCGGGTTCCGCAGCCCGCTCCATTCATGGCGGCTTTGTGGCGCTGGCGGCGCCGGATTGGCGTGGCGTTCAAGTGCTGGCCCCGGAGGCGTGGCCGCTGGCCGTCGTCGTCGCCATCACCACCTCGGAGTCGAAGGCGGTGTCATCGACGGCGGGCATGGATCATTCCAAGACGACCTCCCCCTACTTTGCGGCTTGGACCGCCGCGGCCGACGCGGACTTTGAGGCCATGCAGGCGGCCGTCGCCCAACGTGATTTCGAGGCCTTGGCGGAACTTGCCGAGGCCAGTTGCCTGAAAATGCACGCGCTCATGCTGAGCAGCCGGCCACCGCTCATCTATTGGCGCGGCGCCACGGTGGAGTGCCTGCGAGCCATTCGCGAACTGCGCGCCGACGGCTGCCGGGTCTTCGGCACCGTGGATGCGGGCCCCCAGGTCAAGGCCGTTTGCGAGCCTGGAGATGCGGAGCGGGTAGAAGTTGCCCTCAAGGCCGTTCCGGGCGTGGTGAGCACGTTGCGTTCGGGGCTTGGCGGCGGCGCTCGGGTCGTCGATTCGTGATCGTTGGCCGAGCCCCCGGCAAGGTGGTGCTCTGGGGCGAGTATGCCGTTCTGGCCGGGGCGCCGGCGGCCGTTCTGGCGGTGAACCGGTACGCAACCTGTGAGCTGACGTCCAGCACCACGTATCGGTTCATCGCCACGGGCTTCGAGGCGCCGGCGGCCGAATTCAGCCAGCTGCCTTCCGACCCGCCCCACGCCGAGCCTGCTGCGTTGTTGGCTTGGCAGGTGTTGCGCGCCTTTGCAGGCCAAACCCTCCGCCCGGCCAGGTTTCGGCTCGATACCGCCCGCTTCCATTCCCAAGGGCGCAAGCTCGGGCTCGGCTCGAGCGCCGCCCTTTGCGCCGCCATCGAAGGCGCTTGCGCCCATTGGCTGGGCGAGGCGCCGAACTATGAGCGGGCACTGAACGCCCACCGCCGGTCTCAAGGCGGACGGGGCAGCGGCATCGACGTGGCGGCTGCCCACTTCGGCGGGGCGCTGCGCTTTCAGGACGGCAAGGCGCAACAACTGGGCGTCGCCTTGCCCGAATGCCGTTTCGTCTGGACCGGGCGGAGCGCCGATACCGGGCAAGGCATCGATCGCTTTGCCGCCTACCTCAAGGGTGGTGATACCCGGGCGCTGGATCGGCTCGCCGATTGTTCCGAAGCGCTCTGTCGGGCACCCTGCCTCGACGCGCTCCACGACTATGCCCAAGCGTTGCGGCGACTGGACCAATCCGCAGGCCTTGGCATCTACAGCGATGCCCATCGACAGGCGGAAGCGCTTGCAAAAGTCTATAAACTTGACTATAAACCCTGTGGCGCCGGCGGCGGTGACGTCGGTGCGGCGTTTGGTGACTCGGCTGCACAGTGGGACGACTTCGAAGCCGCCGCCGGGTCGTCGGGGTTGACTGTTCTGAACTTGGAGGCCGCTCCTCATGGCATCGAAATCCGCACCTGAGCGCAGTTCGCGCATCCCCAACTTCTTTCGCTTAAGCGTTGCCGAACGCATTGACGCCCTGCGCCAGCGAGGGTTGCTGAATGCCGGCGACCAGCGGCTGTTGGCCAGCGGCGATCACAGCCTCACCTTGCCGGTGGCGGACAAGATGATCGAGAACGTGGTCGGCGTGTTTGGCTTGCCGCTCGGATTGGGCCTGAATTTTCTCATCAACGGCCGCGACTACGTGGTGCCCCTGGTGGTGGAGGAGCCCTCCATCGTCGCCGGTTTGTCCGGCGCTGGCCGGGTTGCCCGGCTCGGCGGCGGATTCACCGCCCAGAGCACCGATCCGGTGCTGATTGGCCAAGTGCAGGTGGTCGGCGCACCCGATCCGGAGGCGGCGCGGCAGCGCCTGCTCGATGAGCGGGAGGCCATCTTGGCGCTTGCCAACAGCCTGCATCCGAAGATGGTCGCTCGGGGCGGGGGCGCGACCGATGTGGAGGCCTTCATTCATCAACAGGCGGCCGATGCCCCCATGGTGGTGCTGCACCTGTTGGTGGACACCCGTGACGCCATGGGCGCGAACCTGGTCAACACCATGTGCGAAGGCGTGGCCTCGCTGGTGGAGACGCTGACCGGCGGCAAGGTCTTCCTGCGCATCCTCTCCAACCTCACCGACCGCGCCTTGGCCCGCGCCAGCGTTCGCATCCCGGCGGCCAATTTGGAGGGCAAGGGCTACACCGGCGAGCAGGTGCGCGACGGCGTGGTGCTGGCCAGCGACTTGGCGCAGATCGATCCCTACCGGGCCACCACCCACAACAAGGGCATCATGAACGGCGTGGACGCCGTGGCCATCGCCACCGGCAACGACTGGCGCGCTATCGAAGCCGCCGCCCACGCCTATGCGGCCCGCAGCGGCCTGTACAAGGCGCTCTCAAAGTGGCGCAGCAACGAGGCCGGCGACCTGGTCGGGGAGATCGAAATGCCCATGAAGGTGGGCACTAAGGGCGCCTCCTTGGAAACCAACCCCAGCGTGCGCATCAACCACCAGATTCTCGGCGCCGCCTCCGCCACGGAGCTCGCCGGCGTCATGGCCGCGGTGGGGCTGGCGCAGAATTTCGCCGCCTTGCGCGCGCTTTCGACGGCGGGCATCCAGCAAGGGCACATGACCCTGCACGCCCGCAGCGTGGCCAGCACGGCGGGTGCCCCCGAGGCCATCTTTGACCAGGTTGTGGACGCCCTGATCGAAAGCGGCGAGATCAAGGTGTGGAAGGCGGAGGAGATCATCCGCAACCTGACGCGCCGGGCCGCCAGCCCGGATCAGGTGCAACGCAGCTCGGCCTGCGGCAAGGTGATTCTGCTCGGCGAGCATGCCGTTGTGTATGGCCGCCCGGCCATCGCGCTGCCCGTGCCGTTGGCGGTGGAGGCCCACGTACGCAAGGGCGGCGACGGCGTCCAACTGGTCATCCCGCGCTGGGGCCTGGAGCAAAGGGTGGCGCCAGACCAGCGGCAAGGCGTGTCCGCCACCCTGAACATCATCCTTGAGGCGTTGGGCGTTGCGGGTCGGTCCATGTTGATCGAGGTCATGCCGCATCTGCCCAGGGCGGTGGGCCTCGGCGCGTCGGCGGCACTGGCGGTGGCGGTGATTCGAGCCATTGGCGATGCCTTTGAGCTGGGCTTGACGGACGACTTCGTCAATCAGGTTGCTTTTGAATGCGAAAAGACCGCCCACGGCACGCCCTCGGGCATTGACAACACCGTGGCCACCTACGGCTCAAGCGTTCAATACAAAAAGGACGGCGACACGCCCCGCTTCAAGGAGTTGCGCATTCCCGAGGCGCTGCCGCTGGTAATCGGCATGACCGGCGAGGAAAGCCTGACCGCGAAGACCGTGGCAGCCGTGCGGGCCGCATGGACCGAATACCCGGAACGCTACGAGGCCATCTTCGACCAGATCGCGGATCTGACACTGGCAGGGACCGATGCCGTTGCGGCGGCCAACTTCAGCGAGCTGGGTCAAGTGATGAATCTCTGCCAGGGCTATCTGAACGCCCTGCAGCTCTCCACTCCGGCTTTGGAGGCCCTGATCCACATCGCCAGGGACCACGGCGCCGCGGGCGCCAAGCTGACCGGCGGCGGCGGCGGCGGCTCCATGGTCGCCCTGTGTCCGGACAACCAGGAGCAAGTGGCCGAAGCCATGCGAACGGCGGGCTTCAAGGCCTTGCCGGTGACGGTGGGCGGGTAACGCGAACGTCATTTCCCACTCCTCTAGGGATTCCGGACGGGGGCTGGACACAGCGCGGACGAATTGCCATTTACCGCTGAACTGTTCAAGATGAAACGTTTGGGGGACGGAGTAGGCGCCGCAATGGCGAGCGCGCAAATCGACGACTCAACGCAGTTGGCTGGCGACAGCATCGCGGCCCGCTTTCGCTATACGCCGGGGACGGCGATTTTCGACTATCCCACCCGTGTTGACCTCTTTGCCGACCCGCGGCCCGTTTTGCAGGATCGGGTGATGGCCCTTTCGGAACTGCAGCAAAAGCTGTATGCGGAACAGCGCACCTCGCTGCTGATCGTCTTCCAGGGCATGGATGCGGCGGGCAAGGACAGCACCATCAAGCACGTCACCAGTGGCGTCAATCCGCAAGGCTTCCAGGTTTTCAACTTCAAGCAGCCTACCTACAAGGACATCGACCACAACTACCTGTGGCGCTATTGGGGGGCCATGCCGGAGCGCGGGCGCATCGGCATCTTCAACCGCTCCCACTATGAGGAGGTACTGGTGGTGAAGGTGCACCCGGAGATTTTGGAGGCGCGCCGCTTGCCCCAACGGTCATTCGACGAACGCTTCTGGCGCAACCGCTACCACGACATCCGCACCTTGGAACGGCACCTGAACGAAAACGGCACCAAGGTGGTCAAGTTCTTCCTGAATGTATCCCGCACGGAGCAGAAGCGGCGCCTGCAAAAGCGGCTGGACAACCCGGAGAAATTCTGGAAGTTCGATCCTCGGGACATCGATGAGCGCCAGCGTTGGGACGACTACCAAAACGCCTACCAGGAAGCCGTCACCGCCACCCACACCGATGACGCACCTTGGTACCTGATCCCGGCGGACCACAAGTGGACCATGCGGGCCATTGTCGCCGCCATTGTCACGGTGGAGTTGGCCGGCTTGAATCCACGCTATCCCGATCCCACCGAAGAGCAGTTGGCGAAGATCCACTGGGCCCGGGAGCAATTGGCCGCAGAGGAGGCGTAGGCTAGAATCACTGCTTGGCGATGGTCGGCACCCCTTCTTCCAACGTCACCCAGTCCTGCTTGCTGTCGCACCAAGCGTGGAACATGGGCTTGAAGCCCGAGGTGTCGTCCAGCGTGCCGGTCTTTAAAATGAGAGTGTCCGGCTGCGCTTCAATGGCTGAATAGATGGGCGAGCCGCAGTTGCTGCAGAAGTAGCGCAGCACCGGGTTGCCGCTGTTGGTGTCGCGGTCCTCGAAGAGCTTGGGCTCGCCAGCGGTGAACGCGAATTCCGTCTTGGGCACGCTGGCCAAAGTCGAAAACGCGGACCCGGCTTGGCGTTGGCAGTTCTTGCAGTGGCAGACGCCGGTCATGGCCGGCGGGCTCTGGATTTCGTACTTGATGGCGCCGCAAAGGCATTGGCCAGTGATTGCCACGGAAACTCCCCTTGTCGATGTTGCTGCCAAGCATAACGAATTCTGGAAAGGCAATGGCCGAAGCGAGTTCGCATCGCCAGTTCGAGGGCGTCTCGTCCCCCGGAGCGAGGGCGTCCCGCCCTCGATTTGAAGCGTGGGATTCCATCGAGGGCAAGATGCCCTCGTTCCGGCGGGGAATTCCGCCGAGGGCGGGACGCCCTCGCTCCGGGAAGTGTTATCCTCACCTCATCGTCCGGCTTTTCTCAATGGCGTCGCCTAGGAATCGCGAAAATCCCCAGTGGCCTACGATATCGGTGGCTCCACCCTTGTCTAGCGGCGGTTTGCGCCTGACGTGCGCATTCTGATCGTCAGCGACGCTTGGCTGCCGCAACTGAATGGCGTAGTGCGGGCGCTGTCAACCACCCGCGAACGGCTGGAGGGCATGGGCCACGAGGTGGACGTGCTCGGCCCGGACCGATTCAGCACCGTCCCCTGCCCAACCTACCCCGAAATCAGGCTGGCGCTGACGCTGCCGAGCCGAGTGGGGCGCTTGATCGAAGCCTTTGCTCCGGACGCAGTGCACATCGCCACCGAGGGGCCGCTTGGCTGGTGCGCGCGGCATTGGCTCAGGCAGCGCGATTTGCGCTTCACCACCTCCTTCCACACCCTGTTTCCGCTCTATCTCAAGCTGCGCGCCGGGATTCCCGAACGCTGGTCCTACGCGCTGCTGCGGCGCTTTCACAACGCGGCGGTGCACACCATGTGCTCCACTTCGTCCTTGGAGGCGCTGCTTGAGGAGCATGGCATTAGGCGGTTGGCGCGCTGGATCCGGGGGGTCGATACGGCCTTGTTTCGACCCGTTGCGCCGGCCAACCTGGGTCTGCCCGCTCCGATCCTCATGTACGTTGGGCGGCTGGCCGTGGAGAAGAACATCGAAGCCTTCCTGAGCATTGACCGACCCGGCACCAAGGTGCTGGTGGGTGACGGCCCGGCGCGCGCCGCCTTGGAGCGGCGCTTCCCGGAGGCGGTGTTTCTAGGCCCGCGGTTGGGCGAGGCGCTGGTGGCGCACTACTGTGCCGCTGATGTGTTCGTCTTTCCCTCCAAGACCGATACGCTGGGCTTGGTCATGTTGGAGGCGCTGGCCTGCGGCACTCCGGTGGCCGCCCATCCCGTACCGGGACCGAATGACGTCGTCGGCGCCAGCGGGGCAGGCGTTTTGGACGAGGACCTTGGCGCCGCCATCGACGGGGCGCTGGACATTCCGGCCGAGGCCTGCTTGGCGCACGCGGCGAATTTCGATTGGGACCTGTCGGCGCGGCAGTTTCTGCGCAATCTGGTTGCGTTAGAATCAACGGCCCCCGCAGGGGCGGCGGTGCAGGAAGAGGAGGGAGAGACGGCATGAGGGTCATTGTTCTCGGTGGCGACGGCTTCTGCGGTTGGCCGAGCGCCCTGCACTTGTCGACCCGCGGGCATGACGTCACCATCGTCGACAATTTCTCCCGGCGCAACATCGACAACGAACTTGAGGTGCAAAGCCTCACCCCCATTCAACCCTTAAGCGTCCGGCTGGCGGCTTGGCGGGAGGTGACCGGCAAATCGATTGCCTTCGAGCGTCTTGATGTGGCGGCGCAGTACGACCGTCTCGTGCAACTCATCGCCGAGGTGCGGCCGGATAGCATCGTTCACTTTGCCGAGCAGCGGGCGGCGCCGTACTCGATGAAGTCGTCCTGGCACAAGCGCTACACGGTGGCCAACAATCTCAACGCCACCAACAACGTGCTTTCCGCCATCGTCGAGAGCGGGCAGGACGTTCACTTGGTGCATCTCGGCACCATGGGCGTGTACGGCTACTCGTCGGTGGGCGTGAAGCTGCCGGAGGGGTATCTGCGGGTGAAGATGACCGCCGAGGATGGCGCCGAGGTGGAGCAGGAAATCCTCTACCCGCCCAATCCGGGCAGCATCTACCACGTCACCAAGACCCAGGACCAACTGTTCTTCGCCTTCTACAACAAGAATGACGAGGTGCGCATCACCGACCTGCACCAAGGCATCGTCTGGGGCACCCAGACCCGGGAGACCCGGCTGGACGAACGGCTGATCAACCGCTTCGACTACGATGGCGACTACGGCACGGTGCTCAATCGGTTTCTCATGCAGGCCGCCATCGACTACCCGCTCACCGTGCACGGCAGCGGCGGACAAACCCGGGCCTTCATCCACATCCAGGACACCGTGCGCTGCATCGAGTTGGCGATCGCCAACCCGCCGGTGCCAGGGGAACGGGTGAAGATTCTCAATCAGCTGACCGAAACCCATCGGCTGATTGACTTGGCGAAGCTGGTGTCCAATCTCACCGGCGCCCGCATTGAGCATGTGCCAAACCCGCGCCGGGAGGCCGACGCCAATGATCTGGAGGCCGCCAACAGCGGCCTGTTGGGCTTAGGACTGAAGCCCACAACCCTGCGCGAGGGCCTGATGCGGGAGGTCACCGAGATCGCGGGCCGTTACGCGGACCGTTGCGACCGCGACCGCATACCCTGCACATCCGCATGGACCCAAGGCATCGCCGAGGCCTCTGAAGGGCGGGAAGCGCGTGCCAACCTATCTCGAGCAACTCAGTGAACCCTACAATCCGAGAGAGACACCCGAGGACATTCCCATGAAGGACTGGCTGAATCGAAGTTTCCGCTCAAGCCGCTGGGCGGGCGGGTTGGCCGCCCTGCTGGTCGTTGGCGCTGCTTCCGCCGACTTTGCTCCGGAGCCGATGAACGTCAAACTCAGCCTGCCCGCCAGCTATCCCCAGCATTGGCTGGTGGTCCATGATGCGGCCTTTTTCCACATGCGGGAGGGCCGTTACCTGTTCGTCGACCCACACGCGGACACCGTGGGCGGGCAATTGCGGGGGCTGCTGTCGGCCGATTTCATCGCCCATTACGAGCAAAGCGCGGCCCGCGGCGAGCACTACGTGATCGAGTCCTTCTTCTCCAGGGGCGGGCGGGGCGGCGAGCGCACCGACGTGGTGACCATCTACGACGCAGAAAGCCTCGAGGTCAGCGGCGAGGTCATCATCCCGCCGCGCAAGCTGTCCTCGATGCCTGAGCGCCTCGCGACCGGCCTAGTGGCCGAGGACAAGCTGCTGGTGGTGTACAACTTCACGCCGGGCCAGTCGCTCACCGTGGTCGATCTAGAGAAGCGCGAGTTTGTGGCCGAGCACGGCATCGCTGGTTGCTCGCTGGCGATTCCCACTGGCGATTCCGGGGTCACGTCGCTGTGCAGCGACGGCGCCTTCCTGACCACCACCTTAAGCGATGGCGGGGCGAGCGCCGCTTCGGTGCGCAGCGAAGCGGTCTTCGCCGATGAATCAGACCCCATGTTCGAGAAGGCCGGCATCACCGGCGGGGTCGCCTACTTTCCCACGTTCAAGGGCGACGTCCTGCCGGTTGACGTGAGCGGCGATGCGGCGGTGCCGGGCGAGCGTTGGCCCTTGGCCAGCGTTGAGGAGAAGGCCGCAGGCTGGCGGCCCGGCGGCTGGCAACTCGTTGCCGCCGACCATCTCGGCCGCCTCTATGTGCTGATGAACCCCAACGGCGCCGACGGCAGCCACAAGGACGGCGGCGGCGAGGTTTGGGTGTTCGACGCTGCGGCGAAGGAGCGGATCATGCGCATTCCATTGCCCAAATGGGGGGTCTCGGTAGGCGTCTCCAACGCCGAGCAGCCGCTGCTGGTGGTGACCAATGGCGAACTTGGGCTGGAGACCTACAGCACGGCGACCGGTGAGATGATCAAAACCCTCGCCGTCTCCACCCAGACTCCGTTCATCGTGCACGGAGTGCAGTAGGTTCCCCGTGCTGCCTGTCGTGTTGGCCGATGCGGCGAGTTGGGCCTTGGCGGGGGTTTTCGCCGTTGCCGCCGCCCACAAAATCAGAAACCACTTGGCGTTTCGCGGCATCTTGGATCAATACCGGATCATGCCGGGGCCAATGGTGCCCTTGGCCGCGCCCTTGGTCGTGGCTTTGGAGTGTGCGGTTTGCCTGATGCTGATCGTGCCGCCATGGCGCTGGTTGGGCGGGCCGCTGGCCGCTGGCTTGCTGCTGCTGTACGGCGCAGCGATTGCCCTCAATCTCTATGGCCGGGGCCGAAGGGCGATGGACTGTGGCTGCGGCGGCGAGGCCACGCCCCTTTCCGGCTGGCTGCTGTTGCGCAACGGTCTGCTGGCGTTGCTGGCTTGCTCCCCGTGGCTGGCGGTCCCGCCCGCTTCCGGTGGCTGGACTGGCGTCGTCTTGGCCGCCTTGATGACCGTCTTGCTTTGGCTCGGCTACGCGGTGGGCAATCAATTGCTCGCCAACCAAGGCCGCGAACTCGCCGGAGCCGCTCATGGATGAGTTCCTGATTGCCTCCAACGTCGCGCTCTGGGCAGGCCTGCTTCTGCTGGCGGGCTTGGTCTATGCGCTGGCCCGCCAGGTGGGGGCGCTCTTCGAGCGCGTCGCGCCAGCGGGTGCGTTGATGGTCAACGAGGTGCTTCAGCCCGGGGATCCGGCCCCGGAAATCACCGTCGAGACCTTGAACGGCGCCGCCTTGACCTTGGGCGGTGAACCGGAATCCGGCGCTTGGCCGCGCGCCACCCTGATCTTCTTTCTGGCCCCCGACTGCCCGGTGTGCAAGACCCTGCTGCCGGTATTGCGTTCCGTGACGAAGTCGGAATCCTGGGTGGACATCGTGCTGGCCAGCGATGGCGGCGCCGCCGCCGAGCATGCGGCCTATGTGGCCGAACAGGGCATCGGCGGGTTTCCCTACGTCCTGTCGGAGAGCCTCGGCCGATCCTACGGCGTCGGGAAGCTGCCCTATGCGGTGTTGATCGATGAGCGGGGACGCATCGCTTCCTTGGGCTTGGTCAACTCCCGCGAACACTTGGAGAGCCTGTTCGAGGCCAAGGAGCGGCAGGCGCCGTCCATTCAGCACTACATGCAGCAACAGGCCGACGGGGCCTTATACGAGGCCGATCAGCAAGACGGGCAACGCCATGCTGACGACGCATACTACGAAGCCGAAGTTCCGGCAGGGGGGACACAGACATGAACCTCACTCGATTCACCGACGCCATCGACCATTGGACGGAGCGCCGCGCCCGGGGCATCGCCCGGGGCAGCAGCCGCCGGGGCTGGCTCAAGACCTTGGGTGCAGCCTTGGTGGGCGGCGCGGTGCTGCCGCTGCTGCCCGTGGCCCGGGCGCAGGCGGCCAGCGGGGTGCCCGCGGCCACCGGGGTGGCCGAGGAGGGCGATCCCGAATCCTGCGACTACTGGCGCTACTGCGCCATCGACGGCTTCCTGTGCAGTTGCTGCGGCGGCAGCGAGAACGCCTGTCCGCCGGGCACGGAGATGTCGCCGATCACCTGGATCGGCACCTGCCACAACCCAGCGGACGGCAAGAACTACGTCATCTCCTACAACGACTGCTGCGGTCGAACGCCCTGCGGGCAATGCCTGTGCAACCGCAACGAGGGCGACCTGCCCATGTACCTGCCGCAAAAGAACAACGACATCAACTGGTGCCTAGGCACCCAATCGGCGGTGTACCACTGCTCCACGGCCATCATCATCGCCCAGGGCTTGGACTAACTGTCGCCGTGCGGCCCTGGACGCTTTTCATTTTCATGCTGGCGCTCGGCACCTCCGCTGCTGGGGCCGGCACGGAGATCAACGCCGACCGGGCGCGCATCAACTACATGCTGAACTGCCAAGGTTGCCACCTGCCCGCTGGCGAAGGCGTCGGCGACATCCCGCAGATGAAGAACTTCGTCGGCAACTTCCTGAAGGTGCCGGGGGGGCGGGCATTCCTGGTGCAAGTGCCGGGCTCCGCCAACGCCGCCTTGGACGATGCGGCCCTTGCCGAACTGCTCAACTGGATGCTCCTCGAAATCAGCGCCGACCAACTGCCGCAGGACTTCCAGCCCTACACGGGGCCGGAAGTGGGCCAGTACCGCGCATCGCCCTTAAGCGATGTCAACGCGGTGCGGCTGCCGTTGATTCAAAAGATTGCCCAGTTGCCGGAGTAACGGCGGCGCCTGTGGCGGCGTCAGTCGGTTAGGCCAAGGGCACCATCGCGGAGCGGCGAATTGTCCGGTCCCGCGTCAGGAGCGGCACATCATGCACGACGCTCGTTGCTGCGATCAGTTCGTCCGCCGGGTCGCCGGTGAAGTCGAGGCGGGTGGACATACGCGCCACGGCGAAGTCGATGGGCCACAGGTGGATGCCATTCAGGGTTCGGGCCACCTGCCGGTCGTCGAGATCGAGGTCGATGCGGCCGAGCTGCACGAGTTTCGAGAGCTCCCAAGGCACGATGGCCGACAGGCCCCATTCCTCCGTTGATAGCAGGGCCTGCTCCCGTGGCCGCAATTCGCCCCGCAGAGCGTAAACCAGGATGTGCGTGTCAAGGTTCAGCATCGGCATCCCAAAGCACGCCAGTGGAGACGATGTCACCCCTTATCTTGATCTTGTGCCGCAGGCTGCCAATGAGCGGCTCGAAGCGCCGCTCGTAGGGCAGGACGCAAGCCACTGGCCTGCCGTGCTTGGTCACCACGAGGCCTTCCGGACCAAGCTGGTCCAGCAGTGCCAAGCACTGCTCCTTGAACTTTGCTGCCCCGATAGTTTGCATGGCTCCGGCCTCCTTGCAAGAACGGACATATTTTATGACCAGTTGTGAAAGTTGTCCATATCAGATCTCCGAGCCAGCAGGGCGTAGGTGGCGCAGGATGTCGCCAAGGCTGGGAACACTTCGTGGAGATGGGCCGACAGGCCGCTGACCAGCCAGGCCAGCAGCACCGGCACCCCGGTGGCCATGGCGCCGAGCGCCGCGCGGGCCGAGCCGCGCCGCCAGTGCAGGCCGAAGACGATGGCCGGGAAGAAGCACACGGCATACAGGCTGCCCGAGAAAATGGTCAGTTCGATGATGCCCGCCGGCGGGTCCAGGGCCAGGGCGGCGGAGACGGCGGCGAAGCCGATGATGCCCATGCGCGTCCAGGCGAGCGGCCGCTTGCTCGGCTTGATGGTCTTGATGATGTCGTTGTAGAGCACCGAAGCCGCCACCAGCAGCACGCTGTCCATGGATGACATGGCGGCGGCCAGGATGGCGATGATGAGGAAGTCCGACACCGCCAGTGGAAAGACGCTGCGGTCGTTGATCAGCAGCGGCACGATGTTGTCGGTGTCGGTGACGCCCTCAACCAGGAAGTGGGCGTACATGCCGATGGGGTAGAGGCAGAACTGCACCAAGGCGATCCCCGCCACGGACACCCACATGCCCACCTTCAGCGCCTTCTCATCGCGCAGGGCGTAGAAGCGGGCCACTTGCCGGGGATCGACCAGCAGCTTCAAGGAGCCGCTCAAGGCGATGCCCATGAGCACCACCAAGGGCACCGCGCCGCCGAACTCGAAGAGAATGGCGGTGTCCGGCCGCTCCCGCAGCTCCGGCAGGACGCCGACGCCGCCTGCCGCCGAGGTGACGAAGTAGAACATCAGCGCCGAGCCCGCCACCATCAGCAAGCCTTGGGCCACGTCGGTGCGCACCACGGAGACGAAGCCGCCCACGGAGGTGTAGAGCATGACAATGACCAGGGTCACCCCAATGGCGGCGGTGTAGGGAATCTGCAAAAAGTGCTGAAACAAGGCGCCTGCGCCTTTGAAGATGGCCATCAGGTAGAGCAGGCTGGAGGCGACCACCACCAGTGCGGACACCAGCCGCAACGTTGGGGTCTTTGGGGCGAAGCGGGCGTGCAGCAGGTCCGGTAGGGTGAGGGCATCCCATTGCGCGGCGAAACGGCGCACCTTCGGTGCCACGGTGGTCCAGGCCAGCCAAGTGAAGAACACCATGACCCCGGCGTAGGCCAGCCACGGCAGGCCGTAGTCGTAGGCCTTGCCGGCGTTGCCGATGTAGCTGTTGGTGCTTGCGTAGGTGGCGAAGAAGGAAACCCCGATGACGAAGCCACCGGCGCTGCGCCCGCCGACGTAGTAGCCCGCAACCCCCTTTGCCCGCCGCCGGCCCAGGTTGGCGTGATGCAGCAGCAGCCCGGTGTAGGCCACGAGCAGCAGTCCGGCCAGCCAGTGCTCGGCCCACCAATCGACAGTCACGCGGGCTCCGCCCCCCATGCCGAGCGAAGATCGCCCCGGTTCACCTCGGCGCCGATTGCCGCTATGCTTCGAGACACGCAACGCGGCCCCATCAATCCGTGGCTTCCCATGCGCTACCTCATTCAGTTCGTCGTTCCCGCGCTCATCCTGCTCGCCGTCATCGCCATCGTCAGCCGCAGCCGTAGGCAGGGCGATGATGAGGATGGCCGAGGCGTCTTCTTGGTGCTTCTGGTCATCGGCGCGGTGGCTGCCGTCGCGATTCTATTCGCGATTCAAGGGTATTTGGACTAGGGCGGGGAGTCAGGCCATGTCGGATGGCGCCGTCGTGGCGCGATTACGGCGCGAAGGTGGCGCAATACGTAAAAATGCGCCACAATCGCGCCACTGCGACCGAAGGATGATCCATGGCCGGCGACATCGAGGCATTGCTGGGCAGCATTAATGCATCAGGGCGTCCCTTGGCTTTGGCTGACCTGCTGGTTCGCCACCCGGAACTGCCGCGGCGCACTGCGCAGCGATGGCTGTCGCAGCTCCTCTCGGATGGGGCGATCCAAGCCGTCGGCGAGGGACGCGGACGTCGGTATCTTCGGTGCGAGCCCGACGCACTCGTTGCGGCGAACGAGGTGTTCCCGACTGCAATTCCGGTTTCCGAGGACAGTCAGGACATTCTTGCCTACCTCGACCGGCCGGTCGAAGCGCGCAAGCCCGTGGGCTACCAGCGCGAACTCCTAACGGCATACCGGCCGAACGACACACACTACCTCCCGGAGCCGTTGCGGCGCAGGCTGCGGATGTTGGGCCAACCCGCAGCCGCCGACAGCGAACCCGCTCCGGCAGGAACGTTTGGCCGTGCTGTCCTGAACCGGCTGTTGATTGACTTGTCATGGGCGTCGAGCCACATGGAAGGCAACACATACACTTGGCTGGATACGCGAGAGTTAATCGAGCGCGGCGATGCGGCCGAGGGAAAGGCGGCGATCGAGACGCAGATGATCCTGAACCACAAAGCGGCCATCGAGATGCTCATCGACAACGCCGACATTGCCGATTTCAACCGCTACACCGTGCTCAATCTGCACAGTGCGCTCGCCGAGAACCTACTCCCCAACCCGGCCGATGAAGGCCGGATTCGGCGACACAGGGTGGAAGTCGGCAAGAGCGTGTACCGACCGCCGACGGTTCCCGCCCAGATCGAGGAGCACTTCGATGTCCTGCTGGACAAGGCCGGGCAGATCGCCGATCCATTCGAACAGTCGTTTTTCGCGATGGTGCACGTTCCCTACCTGCAGCCGTTCGCCGATGTGAACAAGCGCACGTCCCGGCTGCTCGCCAACCTGCCTCTGCTGCGCGCGAACCTGTGTCCTTTAACGTTTCTCGATGTGCCCGAGCCGGCCTATACCCGCGGGGTGCTCGGCGTTTACGAACTGACCCGAACCGAACTGCTGCGCGACCTCTACGTTTGGGCCTACGAACGCTCCGCCCAGGAGTATCTGGCCATGAAGCAGAACCTCGGGGACCCCGATCCCACGCGGTTGGCGTACCGGGAGTTCATCAAGAACGCTGTGCACGGCGTAGTCACCACGCTGCCGCCAGACACCTTGGCTTGGATCGACGCTCGTCTGGATCAGGTGCGAGCGGAACACCGCGCTCTCGTTCGGACCCATGTGGTCGACGACCTGCGCCGGTTGCACGAAGGTGTGCTGGCGCGTTACGGGTTGCGATTGCCGGACTATGAACGTTGGCGGGAGCGGCGGCAGGTGCCGCGGTAGAACGGTTGGACGGCGACGTTCAAACCCTTGGAATGGCCATGAACCGGAACCTCATCATCACTGGCATACCGCGTTCCGGCAGCACCTTGGCCTGCTCCCTGCTCAATCGGCTGCCGGATGTGGTGGCCCTCAACGAAACCATGAACATCGGCGAATTGCTGGCCCTGCCGGATGCCGAGTCCCGGGTGCGGGCCATTGCGGACTACTTTGCCGAAACCCGCCGGACCATTGACCGGACCGGCAAGGTGCCCCAGCTTCGGGTTGCCGGTTCCGAAGGCAACATGTTTCTCTCCGAAGCCTCGACGGGGCGCAAGTCCGCCAAGCGCGGCAGTGCCCTGGTTGACATCGGCAAGGTTCTGCCGGCCGGCTATTGGCTGGCCCTGAAGCATTTGAATGCCTTTGCCGCCCTGTTGCCGGAACTGGGGCAACGCTTTGACTGCGTTGCCTTGGTGCGCAACCCGCTGGCGACCTTGGCGTCCTGGCATACGCTGGACCATCCCATGGGTGACGGCCACATGCCGGTGGCGGAGGCGTTGGATGAGCGGCTCGCCCAGCGGTTGGCGGGCATCGACGACAGTAGCGAGCGCCGGTTGGCGCTGCTCGATTGGTACTACCGGCGTTTCACGGACTCCTTGGGGGCGGAGCGCATCCAACGCTACGAGGACATCATGGCCACCAACGGCGGTTGCTTGGCCCAGGTTCTGCCATCGGCAAGCGACCTCCCGATTGTCGTGCGGGAGCCGCTTGAAAGCCGCAACGAAAGCCTGCTCTACGGTGCGGCGGCGGAGGCGAAAGCGGATGCCGAGGCGCTGCTCGAGGACCGTGGCCACGCTTGCTGGCGAGTCTATGAACAGGCGGACGTCAAGGCGCTTCTGGGCCACTATCGAAAACGGGACGCGACGCCGCAGGCGGCGGAAGACGCGGTGCCGGAGGCGGATGAGGCGGGAGAGTATCGGCCAAAGGTGGGGTTCATGATCGTCGGTGCGCAAAAGTGCGGCACGTCGGCGCTCTGGGGGTATCTTGGCGCACACCCCCAAGTGGGCATGTCCTCTCCGAAGGAGGTGCAACTGTTCAGCGACCCAGACTATTCATCCGATTGGCCTCCTCAGGAGATTGATCGACGCTACGCGCCCTGGTTCCGGCACTGCCCGGACGCTGAGGTTAGAGGCGAGGTGACGCCGATCTACCTGTTCTTCCCTGAAGTGGCAGTTGAACTGAAGCGCTACAACCCGAATCTAAAGTTGATCGTCCTGCTGCGGGACCCGGTGGAAAGGGCCATCTCCAATTACTATATGCAACGGGCCAGACACAAGGAGAAGGCGCCCCTGTGGCTGGCCCTGCTAGCCGAGCCTTGGCGCTTGCGGCGCTGTGCCAGCCCGCGCCAGTGGGGGTCAGCGACCCGCGTGTGCAGTTACCGCGCCCGCGGCCTGTACAGCCTCCAACTGCGCAACCTGCATCGGCACTTCCCCCGCCAGCAAGTGCTAATCGTGCGCAGCCGTGATTTGGCGCAGGACCACCAGGCCGTGCTGCGCCGGGTCTTCAACTTCCTAGGTGTTGCCGAGAACGTGGAGATTCCGGCGCACACCGTCCTGCCCGGCGAACGGCACAGCAAGCGCGGCCATCCGATCCTGTCAGCGTTGCTTCGATTGAGCTATTTGGCGGAACGGTGGCGGGCGCGGGGGCTCTACGATCTATGATAGGCACCAGCCTTTGACCGAAGCTCAGTCAGCTTGCATCCTAGTCGCCGGAGACGCCGGGGCGAGCAGTTCCCCGCTGGCGCAGTGGCTGGCCGGCCTAGGCTTCCATAGCCCATCCTTAGGCCAATCAAGAGACGCTTTGCGCATCAACGGGGACTTTCTGGCCACCCTGGGCTGCCATTGGTGGGATCCCGAACCGCTCCCGGATGGCTGTTTCTCGAACTCGGCGGCCGTGGAAGCGCAGGCTGAAATCGGCACCTTGCTCGATCAGATGGCGGATGCCGACGGCGATGTCCTGCTCCAGGATGCGCCTTTGGCCCGCTTGGGGCCGTTGTGGCTGGAGGCACTTAAGGCGCGCTTTGAGCCGGTCGTGATCGTGCGGGTTCTGAGCCGGGCGGATGCTGCCTTCCGAGCGTTGTCCCCGGGTGCTTGGGGGGACGCCGAATCACCGTCCATAGCCTGCCGAGCCCACTCTGACCTGCTGTGGCTGCATTGCAATCTGGAGCTTGAGCGCTGGACGCGCGGCGAGCAGCGGTTGCTTTTGACCTGCGATGAGCTCGCACAATCGCCGCAAGAGGGTGGCCACCGGCTACTCTTGGCGCTTGAACAGGCGCTGGGCCGTGCGCTGCCGGCGCTCGATGCGCCGGTGTTGCCGAAGGTGCCGATTGCGGCCGAGCCGCTGCCCTCCGACCGCGACCGGGCTCTTGAATGCATCTATCAGGCCTTGAGCGCGCCAGCTGGGGACCAAGACGCCAAAGACTGTCTGGAAGCGGCTCGGGGCCAATTGCAGGTGCGGGTTCCGGCACCGCACCAAGTGTTCGACACTTCCGCCGATGTCAATTTGTTCCACGAGGCGCGTTTGCAGCGTTTCGTTAGCTTGTGCGAGTACTTGCCCGAGTTCCCCGGAGTCTCCTCCGTGCGGCGGGTCTCGGACCGAATCGTTCGCCGTGTCTGGCGCCGCCGCGGACCGCGGCCTGCCGATCCGCCCTTCCTTTTCATATCCGGCAACCCAGCTGCGCGGAGCCATCTCTACCGGGTGAGGAACCCGATCGAGGGCTTGCGCCGCTTGGGTGCGCCCGCCTGCTGGATGTCGGCGAAGATGTTGGGGCGTTGCGACGTTAACCGCATCAACGCCCGCTGTGTCATCCTGCATCGATGCGCCGGGGATGAGGCCATCAACGCGCTCATTCACTGGTGCCGAAGGCGCGGAGTGCCTATTGGCTATGACATCGACGACTTGATTTTCGATGCCGACATCATGCGTACAGGCACCATTGATTTCATTGCCAACCTTCCGGAGCCGGAGCGGGACGCTTGGTTTGAGAGCGCCAGGTGTCACTGGCGCCTCATGGCGGCGGCGGACTTTTGCCTAACGCCAACCGAGGTGCTGGCCGAGCATGCCCGCCGGGTCAATCCGCAAGTGCGAGTGGTCGAAAACGGATTCAGCGCTGAAGTGCTGGCGTTGTCGGAACTGTGGCGCAGCCGTGGCTTGCGCAGCAGCGGCCCGCGCGTGGGCTACGCCAGCGGCACCGCCACCCATGAAGCGGACTTCGCAACCATCGCCCAACCCCTTGCGCAAGCACTCAAGCGCCAGCCGAACCCAAGCTTCACCTTGGTGGGCAGCTTGGACCTCGCACCCTACGAAGAACTGTTGCCTGCGGCACAGTTGGAACGGCGCCCGCTGGTCGAACACGTCAACCTCGCCCACGAACTGGCACGGTTCGACATCAATCTCGTCCCGCTGCAGCCCGCCAACCCCTTCTGCGATGCCAAAAGCCCCCTAAAATACTTCGAAGCGGCCTTGGTCGGCGTCCCCTCCCTCGCCGTCGCCAACCCGACGTACAAGGAGCTGATCCGGCACGGGGAAAACGGCTTGCTGGCGCATTCGGAAGACGAATGGGCAGCGCACATCACCTTGTTGGCGAACAATGCCGACTTGCGGGCGCACCTAGGGGCGCAGGCGCGTCAGGAATGCGTGGCAAGGTTTCATGCCGACCGGCTAGCAGAGAAGTACCTGCAATTGCCGGTTTGAACCAGTCGAGGGCAAGATGCCCTTGCTCTCGGCGTTTCCCTTTGGAGCGAGGGCGTCCCGCCCTCGAACCGGCCACGCGAACCAGCTAGGGAGCCGCTCACCAAATGCTGTGGATGTTGCCAAGAATCTCGTGGAAGCGCTGCCTTTCCTTTGCCAAGCTGTGCTGGCGAACGGTTTCGTCGGCCTGTCGGCGCAACGCCTTGCGGGCCTTGGGAAAGAGCGTCAGGGCGTGGATGGTGGCGGCGGTCAGGGTGTCGGGGTCTTCGGGGGCGATGAGGCAATTCTGGTGGTTGTGGCAGAAGCTCCGATTGCCGATGCAGTCCAAGGTCACCACGACGCTTCCGCAGGCCATCGCTTCCAAGGCGGGCAGATAAAAGCCCTCCTCCACATTGGGAAGGCAAACAGTCACCTCGGTGCCCGCTAAGGCGGCCAGGAACTGCTCGCGAGGCAGGAAGTCCAGCAGCAGGTGGTGGGGCACTTTGGCGTCAGTTAGGCGTTCCGCGAGGGCTTTCGCGAGTTCCGGGCGCTTGTAGCCGACCACGATGACGGAGCGGCGCCGGCGCGGCAGCAGATCGGCTGCGAACCGATGCAGAGCAATCGCCGGTGGTGTATGCATGCCGTTGGCGATGGTGAACACCGGACCATTGACTTTACCGGTGGCGAGCAGGGCTTGGGCCACCTCCTCGCTGACGCAGATGCGCACTGCCCTGTGCTTCAAGTAGCCGTGCAGTTCGGTGCCCTCTTGGGCGTGGCGGACGTGCTGAATCAAATTGATGCGGGGGTTGGGCAGGACGTCGAGGCCACTGTCGATGAGGTAGCGCCAGTCCAGCCCGGCGAGAAAGAGGATGTCGGCGCTGCTGGGTTGCCAGCGTTCGGCGTAGGCCCCCTTCCGGGGAGGCCAAAGACGGCGTTGGTCTGGGTGGAGTGATGCGCCCGGTTCGGCAGCGAAGCTGATGCGGGGCGCGTATCCGGGCAGGCGCCGAACATGGTCAAAGTAGTGGGCGTGCTTGAGGTGGCCGCCGGTCAGGCGCAGAAAATGGCGGTGAAACCAGACCGTTGTTGAGTCTTGTCCTGCCGCCATGGCGTTTGTCCTGCAAGCCTTAGGTCCCTTGCAGCAGTCTATGTCAAAGCGGAGTGCCTTGCTCTTTTGTGGAACGAGTGGATGCAGTCCAGCCTCGTCCCTCGGCGCAAACGCACTCCTCCAAGTCGAGTACACTAGCTTGAATCGGGAGGGAGCATGGAACAACTTGCGCAGGGCTACGGCCTCGTGGAAGGGCCAGTATGGGAGGACGGCAAGGGGCTGCTCTACAGCGACGTGCTGTTCGGCGGCGTCTTCCGGCTGAACCTCGACGGCGAGGTGGAGACGGTGTTTGAGCACCGCCGGGGCATTGGCGGCATGGTGCTGCATGAGGCGGGCGGCTTGATCGTCAGCGGTCGGAACCTGTCCTTCAAGCCGTTTTCCGGGGGTGCCACGGTCACCGTGCTTGAGCAGGATGAGTCCGCGGGCGTGGTGGGCTTCAACGATCTCACCACCGATGCCGACGGGCGCATCTACGCGGGCGCTTTGGGCGCCAGCCCGGTTTTCGACGATGGCCGCGAGCCACGGGCGGGTGATCTGTACTTGGTTGACCTCGACGGCTCAGCCCGCGTGGTGGCCAGGGACGTGCAGCTCACCAACGGCCTCGGCTTTTCCCCCGACGGCACCACTCTTTACCATTCCGATTCCCGCCGTCAGACCGTGTTTTGCTACAGCGTCGCCGCCGACGGCTCCTTGGGCGAGAAGCGTCCATTCGTCAAGACCAATGGTGGGTCGCCGGATGGCTTGGCCGTCTCCGAGGACGGGGCGGTTTGGGTGGCCTTGGCTGGCGGCAGCGGAGTGGGCGTTTACTCACCCTCCGGGGCGCAGCAGGACTTCATCGAGATACCGCAACCCATGTGCACCAGCCTCTGCTTTGGCGGCGCTGATCGACGCGACCTGTACATCGTTTCGGGTTCGGATGGCAGCCAAAGCGACCGCGCTGGGGCGGTTTATCGCACGCGAACCAGCGTAGCGGGGCTGCCGGTTGCGAACGCGCGAACCCGTCTGGGGGATGCGGACTGAACTTAAGCCATTCACTTCTGACCACAAGGAAACACCATGTCCCAAACCACCATCGAAACCGGCACCGACGATCTCCTGGCCCACGAAGAGGAGCAGGTTCTCACCATCACCCTGAACCGGCCCGCCGCCCGCAACGCCATGAGCGGCGAGATGAACGATGCCTTGGCCAAGACCTTGGAGTACGGCGAGGGCGCCCCGAACGTGCGCTGCATCGTGCTGACCGGGGCGGGTGGCGCCTTCTGCGCGGGCGGCGATGTCAAGGGCATGGCGGCTCGCGGGGAGGGCGACGGTCCGGGGCCGACCCTTGATGAGCGCATTCACGGCCAGCGCCTCAACCAGCGCAACACCGCAGGGCGCATGTACCTGATGCCGAAACCGGTGGTGGCCGCCCTACCCGGCCCCGCCGCCGGTGCCGGACTGTCCTTGGCGCTGGCCGCTGATCTGCGCGTCATGGCCGACACCGCCTTCATCACCTCCGCCTTTGCCAAGGTCGGCTTCAGCGGCGACTACGGCGGCACCTTCTTCCTCTCCCACTTGGTGGGCGCCGCCAAGGCGAAGGAAATCTACTACTTGTCCGACCGGGTGAGCGCCGAGGAATGCCAGCGCTTGGGACTCGCCAACTATGTGGTGCCCGCCGACCAACTCGAAACGGAGACCCAAGCCCTAGCCCGCCGCTTGGCGTCCGGCCCGCCGGTGGCCTACCGCTACATGAAGGAGAACTTCAACCGGGCGGCGATGGGCGCGGACGTGATCGAGTGCCTGGACTTGGAGGCCACCCACCACGTCCATGCGGGCTTGACCGAAGACCACCGCAACGCCGCACGAGCCTTCGTGGAGAAGAAGCAGCCGGTGTTTGCTGGCCGCTGAATTCGGCGAGGGGCCTCGAACGGCCTACGCTACAGCGTCCCGTAGCGGGCGGGTCAGGTTGGACGGTTCGATTGAGGAGCAGGGCCTTTGGAGGCGGCTTGGGACGCACCGAGGATGCCCTGCATCAATCCCTCCAAGCGGGCGATGGCCGCACCCATCTCCCTGAACCCGTCATCCACCCGCCGCTCCAGCGATTCGATGCGGGCCTCCATCTGGTCCATGCGGCGGTCCATCCGTTCGAAGCGGGCATCGACCTGCTCGAAACGGGCGTCAACCTGCTCAAAGCGGGCGTCAACCTGCGCGAAACGGGCGTCGATTTGGGCGAAGCGGACGTCGTTGGCCTCCCCCATCGCACTGATGATGGCGAGGTTAACCCCGACCGTGGTGAAACCGACCATGAGGATGGTGGCGACGGTGGTGATGAATTGGTGCTTCACGGACATTTCCTTTTCATTGTGGGTGAACAAGAGCACCATTGTCCAGCCGTGTTTGGCCTTTGTCTGTAGTACCGATCCGGCAGTTTTTTGGGCGAATGTCCTACATGGCGCAGGGGGACGACGGTGCGCTTGCCCGATGCCAAGGGGCTCCCTACCCGTCCGGGCGCAGACCTCGCTCGGCTAGGAATTCCGGGTTGTAGAGGCTCGATTGGTACTTGTGGCCGGTGTCGGTGAGCACCGTGACGACGGTGTGGCCGGGGCCGAGGCGCTTGGCGACGTCCACGGCGGCGCACAGGTTGATGCCGGTGCTTGAGCCGAAGAACCAGCCTTGTTGGCGTAGCTGGCCGTAAACCATCTCCACCATGCGCTGGTCGTTGATCTGCACCGCGTCGTCAATGTCGGTGCCGACCAGGTTGTCGGTGACCCGGCTGTTGCCAATGCCCTCGGTGATGGACGGCCCCGGCGTCATGGTAGCCTCGCCGGTGGTCACCCAGTTGTAGAGGGCGCTGCCGTGGGGGTCGGCCAGCACCACCTCGATGTTTGAACGGCGCTCCTTCAGATAGCGGGAGACGCCTGCCAAGGTGCCGCCGGTGCCCACTGAACAGGTGAAGGCGTCGATGGCGCCGCCGGTCTCGGCCCAGATTTCCGGGCCGGTGGATTCGTAGTGGGCCAGCCGGTTGGCCACGTTGTCGAATTGATTGGCCCAGACGGCATTCGGCAGCTCATCGGCGTAGCGCCCGGCCTGCTTTTGGTAGTTCATCTCGTCCCGATAGGGCACCGTGGGCACCACCCGCACCTCGGCGCCGAGGGTATTCAGGATGGCAACCTTCTCCGGGGATTGGTTGTCCGGCATGTAGATGACGCAGGGGTAGCCGCGCTCGTTGCAAACGTGGGCGAGGCCGATGCCGGTGTTGCCGGCGGTGCCCTCCACCACCGTGCCCCCAGGCTCCAGCGCCCCGCTTTTCTCATGCTCGCGTACCATCCACAGGGCGGCGCGGTCCTTGACCGAGCCGCCGGGATTCAGGAACTCCGCCTTGCCCAGAATTTCGCAGCCGGTGGCTTCGCTCAAAGCCGCCATGCGAATGAGCGGCGTATTGCCCACACTGCCAGCGAAGCCGTTTCGCATTTCCATAGAGGGTTTCCGCTAGACGAAACGCTAAGTTTAACTTGGTTGCTTGCACTAATCCCTTGGCGGGGTGAATATCGCGGCCTTCTCCAAGGACATCGGAAGGCCCAATGGTTCCAGAATCGCTTCAGTGCAGCATCGCGGAGGCTAGGCTCAACCCCGGCAAGGTGGATGAACTGCTGGCCCGGACGCGCCGGGAGGTGGATGCCGGGCTGCTTTCGGCGGCCCAGGTGGCGTTGGCCCGCAACGGCAAGTTGGCACTGCTGGCCACCTTCGGCGACGCCTCGCAGGAGAGCCTCTTCTGCGTGTTCTCGGCCACCAAGGCGGTGACTTCGGCGGCGGCCTGGATTCTCATCGAGGAAGGCCGCCTCGATGAGGAGGAAATTGTCGCCGACATCATTCCGGAATTTGCCAGCAACGGCAAAGAGGTGATCCGGGTGGGCCAACTCTTCACCCACACCGCCGGCTTCCCTGCCGCTCCCTTTCGGCCCTTGGATTGGAACGACCCGGCCCGGCGGCTTGAACGTTACGCCCAATGGCAACTCAACTGGACGCCGGGCAGCCGGTTCGAATACCACCCGTCGTCGAGCATGTGGGTGATTGCGGAGATCATCGAGCGCCGCTCCGGTCAGTCCTTTCAGTCCTTTGTCCGGGAACGCGTCGCCAAGCCCTTAGGCTTGGACGACCTGCATGTGGGCCTGCCGGACAGCGAGCAGGGCCGGGCGGCACACTGCGAGCATGCTGGCGACGCCATGACCGATCAGGATTGGCGGGACCTTGGCCTGCCACCGCCGCCCGTCACCGAGGTCACCGAGGACGCCATCTTGAGCTTCAACCGTCCGGAGGTGCGCACGGTCGGGGTGCCCGGCGGCGGCGCCTTCATGAGCGCTGCGGAATTGGCCCTGTTCTACCAAGGCCTGCTGCACGGGGGCTTAAGGGGCCGCCGAATCTGGAGCGACGCCACGCTCAACGACGCGCGCCGGGTGCGCACCGGCGAGATGACGGACCTCGTGGGTACGGTGGCCAACCGGGGCCTTGGCATCATCGTCGCCGGCGATGCGAAGCGCAGCTTCCGCGGCTTCGGCAAGACCAACTCGCCGGATGCCTTCGGCCATAACGGTGCCGGTGGCCAGCTTGCTTGGGCGGACCCGGCCACCGGGCTGTCATTGGGCTACTGCACCCGCACCCACGACCGCCACACCATTCGGCAAGGCCGGCGTGGGGTGGCGATCTCCAGCATTGCCGCCCTGTGTGCGTTGTAGATGAACGCCAATAAAGTCAGGGGTTGCGTTGCTGCGCTGCTGCTCGGTGCCGGAATCAGTGGTTCAGCCTTGGCCACCGACCAGCGGATTCTCGCCGAGGTGGAGAAGGAGCGCTCCGCGTCCATTGCCTTGGCCGACGACATCTGGGGGTTCGCCGAGCTGGGCTACCTCGAAACCAAGAGCTCGGAGCGCTTGCAGGGCTACCTGTCCGAATCCGGTTTTGCGGTGCGGAGCGGGGTCGCCGACATACCCACCGCCTTCGTGGCGACTTACGGCAAAGGGACGCCGGTGATCGGCATTCTGGCGGAGTTCGATGCCCTGCCTGGGCTTTCCCAGGCCGCCAAGCCGGTTCGGGAGCCCCTCGCGGAAGGGATGCCGGGGCACGCCTGCGGCCATCATCTGTTTGGCGCCGCCTCGGCATCGGCGGGCGTGGCCGTGGCCCGATGGCTGGCGGCCACTGGCGCCTCCGGCACCGTGCGCGTGTACGGCACACCGGCCGAAGAGGGCGGCTCCGGCAAGGTTTACATGGTTCGGGCCGGCCTTTTCGATGATGTGGACGTGGTGCTGCACTGGCACCCCGCCGACCGCAACGAAGCCTCCGCAGCCAGCAGCACGGCCAACAAGTCCGGCCGCTTCCGATTTCAGGGCACCGCCGCCCACGCCGCCTCGGCGCCGGAGCGGGGCCGCTCGGCCCTCGATGGCGTGGAGGCGATGAACTTCATGGTCAACCTAATGCGCGAGCACATCCCGGAGGATTCCCGCATCCACTACGTCATCACCGACGGCGGCGACGCGCCCAACATCGTGCCGGAGACGGCGGAGGTCTATTACTACGTGCGCCATTCCAAGCTGCCTATCGTCAAGGCCCTGTTCGAGCGGGTGGTCAAGGCGGCCGAAGCAGCGGCGCTCGGCACCGGGACTCAAATGACCTACGAAGTCATGCACGGCAACTACCCGGTCCTGCCCAACGAAACCTTGGCGCGGCTGGTGGACGCCAACCTGCGCCGCTTGGGCGGCTTCGCCTACAGCCCGGAGGAACAGCGGTTCGCCCAAGCCCTGCATCGAACCCTCGGCGAATCGGCCTTGCCGCTCGGCACGCAGTCGGAGATTCAGCCCTTCGTGCTGCGCCAAGGAAGGGGGTCCACCGACGTGGGCGACGTCAGTTGGGCGGCCCCAACGGTGGGATTCGGCACCGCCACCTGGGTACCCGGAACGCCGGCCCATTCGTGGCAGGCGGTGGCTGCCGGGGGCACCAGCATTGGCCACAAGGGCATGCTGCTGGCGGCGCGGCTGCTGGCGCTGACGGCCACCGATCTGTTCCAGGACACCGGCCTCATCAAGCGGGCTTGGGCGGAGCTTCGGGAAAAGCGCGGCGCCGACTTCGAGTATGAAGCCCTTTTGGGTGATCGGACGCCCCCTCTGGACTATCGGTTGTAGTGAACATCGGTTTGCTACATCCCGGTGCCATGGGCGTTACCCTGGGCGTGGCGCTGGCCGAGTCCGGGCATCGGGTGCATTGGGCTTCTGAAGGGCGCAGCACAGCCACCTTGAGGCGCGCCGCAAGCGCCGGATTCGCTGATCGGCAGTCCTTGCCCGGCCTCACGCGGGCAGTGGAGGGCATCATCTGCGTCTGCCCGCCCGAGGCAGCCCTTGAAGTGGCCGCGAGCGTTGAACGGAACGGCTTTTCCGGCCTTTACGTGGATGCCAACGCGGTGTCGCCGGACACCGGCGCCCGCTTGGCGGACATGCTTGGCGAGCGCTACGTCGATGGCGGCATCGTTGGCCTGCCGGCCCGTTCGCCGGGCAGCACTCGTCTGTTCCTGTCCGGTCCCCACGCCGTCGAAGCCGCTGAGTGGTTTGGCTCCGGATTCATAGAAACGGTGGTTCTCGGCGAGCGTCCGGGCGCCGCCAAGGCGTTGAAGATGTGCTACGCCGCCTACACCAAGGGATCGAGCGCCCTGCTGCTGGCCATTCGGGCGCTGGCCGAGGTCGAGGGCGTCACCGATGCGCTGCTGACCGAGTGGTCCCGCTCCCAGCCCGGCTTGGCAGAACGTTCGGAGCGCACCGCTCAGTCGGTGAGTCCCAAGGCGTGGCGATTCAGCGGAGAAATGCTTGAGATTGCAGCGACTTTCGAGGCCGCCGGCTTGCCGGGCGGCTTTCATGGGGCTGCAGCCGATGTTTACCAGCGCATGGCCGACCTCAAGAACGCGGATCATGCGCAAATTGCCGACGTAATCGAGCGCTTGCTCAGCGAGCGAGTTGGTTAGGCGCCGCGGCCAACTGTCTCCTGATACAGGCGATTCAGTTCCCGATGCCGCGCCAAGGCGGCGGGATTGAGGTCCTCGGCGGCGGGGATGTCGCGTCCGAAATGGCCGAACGCATCGACGCCCCGCGCCAGCAGGGCAGTGTCCCGGCTGTGCTTGACCTGCCGCATGCGCGGGGCCAGGTACTGGACGTTGAGGCCGATGCGGCGATCATCGCTGCGGTTCGGCAGGGAGGCGTGCAGGGTCCAGCCGTGGTGGAACGAGGCCTCTCCGGGACGCAACGGGCAAAGCGCCGCCGCCGATTCATCGACGCCATCCACGGTCTGCCCTTGAAACAGCACGTTGGCGTCATCGGCGGTCGCCCGGTGCCCGCGCCGCCCTTCCCGGTGGCTGCCGGGCACCAGCCGCATGCAACCGCTCGTCTCGTTGGCCGGCGACAACGCCAGCCACATGGACACCTGATACTCGCCGTCCAATCCCCAATAGGTGAGGTCCTGATGCCAACTGACATGGGCCGGCGTTCTCGGTTCCTTGATGATGTAGGTCACGTTCCAGACCAGGATGTTCGGCCCCAACAACGCCTCGACCACATCCAGTGCGCACGGATGGGTGGCCAGTTCCAGCGGCGAGCGCAAGATGGTGTGTACCTTGGCTTGATAGTGCAGGTTGCCGACCGCCGCCTCCGCCTGCTCCAGCCGACGGCGATGATCCCCCGCCTCCCCTTGCCCAATGATGCGCACCGGCGAGAGGAAGCCGTCGCGCCAATATCGGTCCGCTTGGCGCGCCCATCGCCCCGTGTCGTTGCCCAATGTCTGGTCCACGCCCATAGTTTACGACCAAATAATGGATTGACAGCAGGTGCCGCAGTCAATGATATTGACTCCGAGCAAACAGAGTTGGAAAGGAGAGCAGGCATGGCAGCCAACGACAAGTTCGACATCCGCGGCATCAACCATCTGGCACTGGTTTGCCGGGACATGAAGACGACCGTGGATTTCTACTCCGGCGTGCTTGGCATGCCGTTGACCAAGACCATCGAGTTGCCCGCCGGCGCGGGCCAGCACTTCTTCTTTGACATCGGCAAGGGCGACTCCTTGGCGTTCTTCTGGTTTCCGAACGCCGGGGAAAGCCAGCCCGGGGTGACCCATGCGCGCGATCTTGTGGGCCAGGGGGACATCACCTCGGCGCACGCATCGATGAATCATGTCGCCTTTGACGTGCCGGAAGAGAAGATTGACGCGTATCAACGCCAGCTCAAAGCGGCAGGCGTCGATGTCACTGAAGTGGTGAACCACGATGAGTCCGAGACTGGCGCCAGCCCCGAAATCACTGAAAGCACCTTCGTGCGCTCGATCTACTTCAAGGATCCGGACGGCATCTTGCTGGAGTTCGCGGCTTGGACCCGGGAACTCGACGAGCGCGACGTGAACATCGCGCCCGTCAGCGTTGACTAAACCCTGCTATTGCCACCGGGACTGAGCGGGCGCCGGTGGGCGTAGCGAGCGCCGCTTCGCCCACTCGGCCGGGCTATGCGTGGTATGTGGTGGGCGTGCTGCTCATCGCGCAGACGTTTTCGTTTCTCGACCGCATGATCATGGGGCTGCTCGTCGGCCCCATTCGCGAGACCTTTCAGATTTCCGACACGCAGTTCAGCCTGCTGGCCGGACTCGCGTTTTCGCTGTTCTACGCCGTGATGGGATTGCCGTTGGCGCGGATCGCGGACAGCAAGAGCCGGCGCAACCTCATTGCGGCGGGGATCGCGGTATGGAGCATCATGACCGCCCTGTGCGGACTCGCCAGGGGCTATTGGTCGCTGTTTCTGGCGCGGGTTGGGGTCGGCATCGGGGAGGCGACTCTCGCGCCGGGCGCGTATTCCATGATCACGGACTACTTTCCCAGATCTGTATTGGCCCGCGCGCTATCCGTTTACATGGTCGGCGTGACCTTGGGGTCTGGGTTCGCCTACATGCTCGGCGGCGCCGTGGTCGCCTACGTCGAGAACATGGACCAGTTGGTGCTGCCCGTCGTCGGTGCCATGCACGGCTGGCAGCTGACCTTTCTGATCGTCGGGCTGCCTGGGGTGCTGGTCGCGTTCCTCATGTTGGCCACCGTTCGCGAACCGGTCAGGCGGGGCGTTGCCGCCGGCGATGCGGACTCGATTCCATTGGCCGACGTCGTGCGCTACCTGTGGGCGCGTCGCGCGGCCTACGGGGGCCACATTGTGGGCGTGTCCATCTTCATCATGGTGGTTTACGCCCTGAACTTGTGGGGACCGAGCTATCTCATTCGCACCTTCGGCTACAGCCGGCCAGAGGCCGGTTGGGTGTTTGGCCTGGTCATGATCGTCGCCGGCACGGCCGGGTTGCTGCTGGCGGGTGCCTTGGCGGACGCCTGGATGCAGCGTGGCACCCGCGATGCCTACGTGCGCACGATACTGCTCAGCATCGTCTGCATCATCCCTTGTGCAGTCTCTTTGGGTTTCGTCACCAACGATGCGCTGGGCGTCGTGATGATCGGGCTGGCGGTGTTCTTCTCGGCGTTTCAAGGCGGCCTTTCCGGGGGCACGTTGCAGTTGATGACACCCAACCGCATGCGCGGCCAGGTCACGGCGGTGTATCAGTTGGTGGCGAATCTGATCGGCTTGGGCCTCGGTCCCACGGTGGTCGCGGCGACCACGGACTACGTGTTTGGATACGATGCGGCCATCGGCAAATCCATCGCGCTGTCCGCGGCCATCCTGTGTCCCTTGGGCGGCTTTATCTTGTGGCGGGCGTTGCCGAAGATCCGCAACGAACTCGAGCAGCAGGCTTAGGCGTCGTTCAGTTCGCTGCGCACCAGGTCTCGGCCCTTCACCATGTTCGCGAGCTTCGCAAAGGCGACGTCGCGTGGCAGGTATTTCATGCCGCAGTCCGGGGCCACCACCACGCGCTCCGCGGGCAGGAAAGCAAGCGCCGCGCGAATTCTATCGGCGACCAGTTCCGGCGCCTCCGGCGTTTGGTCGCGCAGATCCAGCACGCCGATGTGGACGGTTTTGTTCGGCAGGCCGCGCACCAAGTCCAAGTTCAGCCGCGGTTGCGCGCACTCGATGGAGATCTCGTCCGCACGGCAGCCGTCAAGCTCACTCAGGAAGGCGTAGCCGTCCGGCTTGTCGGCGACGTGCTTGCCGTAGCCGAAACACACGTGCAGCACGGTGGGCCCGGTCGCGCCTTCCAGCGCCCGGTCGATGCTGGCCACTGCATAGTCCCGCGCCGCCTCGGGCCTGGCTTGCACGTAGGGCTCATCGAGTTGAACGATGTCCACGCCAGCCTCGAACAGGTCGCGAAGCTCCTCGTTCACGGCGCCGGCGTACGCCATGGCGAGTTCGGCCTGGTTGGCGTAGTAGTCGTTTTGCGCCTGCTGAGCGAGCGTGAAAGGGCCGGGAAGCGTGATCTTCAACGGCTTGTCGGTGTGGCGTTTGAGGAACTCCACGTGGGGTGCCTCGACCGGCTGCAAGCGGACGATGGGACCGGTCACCCGTGGCACGGGGACGACCTTGCCAGTGCGATCGACCGCCTCGCCGGGATTGTCGATGTCCACTCCGCTGAGGGCGTTGGCGAAGCGGTTCGAGTAGCTTTCCCGCCGCATCTCGCCATCGGTGACGATGTCCACCCCAGCTCTGTGCTGGTCTTCCAAGGCGATCACCGTGGCATCGTTCTGCGCCTCCAGCAGATTGGCCGGCCCGACGCGCCACAGTTCGTCAAGCAGCACCCGTGGCGGCAGCCGCTGCCCGAGCCGGTCACGGTCGATTAGCCAGCTTGGCTGCGCGTAGCTGCCGACCAGGCTCGTTGGCAGCAAGGGCAGCTTCATCGCCGTTAAGGCAGCCGCCAGATGGGCGAGGACCAGGCGCGTTGCTGAACCCTGACGTCTTGGTCGGGAAACCGCTCGCACAAGCCGCTGCGCTCGCATAGGCTCTTGGTCCAGCGCGGTGACGGCTTCTCCAGCACCCGGGCATACCAGTAAGCGGGGATGGCGGGATCGTAGTCCGGGTCGCGCCACGAGACGCACGCAGTGTGGCGTCCCTCGGCGAAGTCCGCCAGCACCACCGTCCGTTCCTGGTACTCGCCATTCACGAGGCTGCCTTTGATGAGGTCCACGCGGGCCAACCGCTGCCGGTCCCGAGCCGCTTGCACGGTGAATGTGGGCGCTTCATCCGTGTCGAGAAGCTCGCCCATGAACGGCGCGAACTTCGGCGCGGCCTGATCGCAGGCTTTCGCAGCGCTCACCCCAAAGCGCAGCCGGATGCGTGGTCCGCTGGTGGCGTAGGCGGAGCGCGCCTTGAGTGCGTCGAAGATGGCGGCCCGCGTGTTTTCCTCGGCCCACACGGCGACCAATCCGCCCGGGTTGTATCCGGGCGCGGCCAGACGCTCCTCGTCGGTCAGCCACAGCGATGAGATGCCACCAAAGAAGTCGTCGCTGCTCACTTTGCCGGCGGTGCCGAAATGCGTGTCGGTGGAGCCGATGGCGCCGAGCATCAGCGGGTTGCGCTTGCCGCCGCTGGACTCATAGGCGGCCAACCCCCGCCCAAGCAGGGTCCGGTAGTAGCTGGAGCGCGCATTGGCCCAGATCTGCACATCGGTCAGATCCTCGGGGCCGGTCAGGCGCTCCTTGGCCGAATTGGTAATCAGGCGCTCGAATGCGCAGTCGGCGCTGGCGTCGTTGCGGTCCTTGGGCAAGCATTCGCTGTTGCCCTTCTCTTGGTGAATCTCGGCGATGCGCTCGAACCGCGCACGGGCGGCAAGCTCCGCTTCGGGGGCTTGCTCCACCTCGAAGGTGCCGCCGTCCGCCCAGTTCATGTTGTGGGGGATCGTGAGCGCATCACAGCCGTCCTCGGCCGTGCAGGCGGCCGCCAGCGCTTGCCAGAGCGCCCCAATCTGCGGAAAGCGGATGTAGTCGAACACCTGGTCCGGGACTCGCTCGCTGCGGTAGATCACGTTGCGGTGCCAGTGGCGGCCGCCCGGCGAGGGGGTCCACTCGTAGCCAATCAGCGCGGTGAACGCGCAGGGTTCGTTGGCGTGATTGGCGTCAAACTGCGTGCGGCGCCATTGGCTGGTGCTGGCTGCGGCGCAGTCGAAGCCGTTCTTGCCGCAAATCGCGGCCGGCTGTGGGGGTGTGTCGCTGACCAACGGCAACAGGTAGGTGTTGAAGATGTGCCGGGCCAGCTTGCCCTTGCTGTCACGGCCCTCGCGAATGGCGTTGCAGTAGGCGTCGTCGGCATACAGCGGGTCCGTGCACAGGTACATGACGTCGTAGGTCTCAGCGTGGTCGGTCACTGCGGCGAAGTCCAGCGGCCGGTCGAGTGACGTGGTTGTGCCGTCGGCCATGCGCAGCGGCTGGCCCTTGGCGAAGGCGTACGCCTCCTTGGGGGTCGCGATGGCGCCGAACGCGTAGGCGTCCAGCGAGTAGGCGGTGTGTACGTGCAGGTCGCCCCAGTACAGCTCCTTAACGCCGGGTGTTGAGGTATCGCAGGTGAGCGCGTGGGCGCTGAGGACCAGGCCGCAAACGCACGATTTCAGGGCGAGGATGACTGCCCGTTCAACGCGCCGCCGAACTGGGCTAGGCATTGCGGGACTTCAGCCAATCGGTGATGAGATCGGCCACATGGTCCCGGGCGGTCTCGGGGGTTTGCAGGTAGTGGTCGCCGGTGATCATCTCCAAGGTTTTGTCGGTGGACGCAAGCGCCTCATGGATGGCCCGCGCATCGCTGGGAAAGACCCCGGTGTCGCCAAGGCTTTGGATCACCAACGCGGGCTGCGTGATGCGATTGAGATGGGGTGCCCCGCGGCAGTGGGAGTCTCGAAGGCTCCACATCGACAGCCAGGTGCGCAGCGTGTTGGTCAGCCCAATGCCGCGCGGGCTGAAGTTCGCCGCTTTGGGATCCCCGGCATAGCACACGCCCGCCTCTCGCTCGGATGGGTCCAACGTGCCGTCCATGAGCCGCAGATCCGCCCAAGTGCGGTACATGTTGAACGCCCGGTCGAACCAGCCCAACGCCGTGAGCCGCGCAAGCTCCGCATGGCACCACTCGGTGATCCGGTGGTTGCGCGCCTCCTGTGCAGCGCGGTAACGGGCCACGAACTCGGGCGAGTACGGCGGGCCGTTGGCCGGATCGTACATGTTCAGGTTTGAATCGACGCTGGTCGGATCCGCCTCGTCCGTGATCGACGGATCGAACCAGTCGGTCAGCACCTCCGGCCGGCCGATGTGAGCGCATAGCGAGACGTACAGCTCCGCCCCCGGCAGGTCGTGCACGGCGTCGGGCAGCCTGAGGCCCGGGGTGGGTGTCATGGTGACTCCTTGGGCTTGGGATAGGTAGGCGCCCATGAGCGATCCGCCGCCGGAATTGCCGAGGATCACCACTTGGTCAACACCGGCGGACTCCCTTAGCCAACGCACGCCGGTGCCGATGTCGATGAGGGCGTGCTCCAGCAGAAAGAACCCTTCGTTGCCGCGAAAGCGGGTGTTCCAGCCGAGAAACCCGTAGCCGCGCGCGGCCATCAGCTCGCCGAGATAGTGCTCGCTGAAGTCAACGTTGTAGTGGGTGGCGATGAATGCCGTCTTGGGCGGTTGGCCGGTGGGATGGTGGTACAGGCCTTGGCAAGGCATGAATCCCGCCCCGTTGCGTGCGCTCGTCGCGGATTCCAGCGATACGAAATCGCGCTGCCACTGGGCCATAACCTACCGTGCACTGTCGTCTCGGCGAACAACGACGATACTGGGAAAGCATCGGGATATCAAAACACTCGTTGGGGTCCGGCGTCGTCGTCATCCAGGATGATGAAGGTGTCCATGTCCAGCGTGCCGCCGTCCACGTCAACCGGGAACGCCGGGTTGTCCAGGATGAACGGAAAGCCCGCAGGCGTCTCCTCGTCGCCGTTGGCCTCTTCGTCGTCAACGATGCCCAGGCGGACGTGCATGCCCCACTCGTTCACCAGCAGGCCGTCGTCCGCGAGCCAACTGCCGTTGTTCTCGAAATCCAGGAAGCTGCGGCAAAGGTGGGGGTCCGGCGCATCCCGCCATTTCAGGGGACGCAGCGAGAAGCCCTCGAACTCCAGGCGGCTTGGCACCTCGGCCGGGTCGAGGCAGACGCCCCTGTCCGCCTCCCCGTAGGGGATGGCCGCTGCTGGGTCGTGCGCGGTCATCAAGCTGATTTCCAGCTTTGCGTAAAGGGCGTTTTGGATTCCTGCCTCATCGAACCCCTCGCCGTCCCGGAAATGGGTGCCGCCCTCGTACCAGGACTGGCGGAAGGAATATCGGGCTCCTTCCCTCCGTTCGGCATTGGCCTTGGCAGCTTTCCCGTCCTCACTGGAAGCGTTGGGGACTTGCTCATCCGATGAGGGCACACTTGGAAGATATAGAACCCTGGCCCTCTTGGAGAAAGATGACTTAGGAGCCTCATAGTTTTCGATGGTGACATTGGTAGTCGTCCCGTCCACCGTCACGTTGTCGTTGGTGCTTTCCACCTTAAGTTTCAGAACGATGGTTTCGTTTCCTACATCGTCGCCGTCATAGTCGCCATGAACCCGCAAGTAGAATCTCTTCTTGATATCACGAGTGAAGGTGCCTCCATAGGCACGGCCCTTCGTACATCCAGCGGTGTCGTCCCAGGCGTAGCCTCCAACTGCGGCATCGTTTATGGACTCCTGTTTATGGACGATGCGCCAGTCATGGCCGTAGCTGGCGGTCGTACCTTGTTTTTCGACGCAGAAGTGAAACCAAGTAGGCCGTTTTCGGGAACCATCGTCCGATGGACCTGGATTCATGACAACATCCATCGGAACATCGATCCAAGTCTGGTCCCTAGCGGAGATTTTCTCTCCCGTCTTAGGTTTGGGCTTCGGCTCCTCCACCTCCGTTTGCTTGACGTAAAGCGTCAACGTTTTGGCATCGGCTTGCGCACCGTACTGGTTCCCAACTTCGGGTCCAAAGCCCTTGACATTGAACGTGACGCTGCTTGACTGCGTGCCGTCACCCGATAAGTTGGCAAAACCTCCGGAAAGGTTTGTGTCGCCGAAATTTCCGTCCGCATAGTCAACGTACACGTCAATGGACTGCTCCGCCTCATCTTCCAAGTCCATCGTCGTTGATAGACTTAGGCAAGCTACGTGGTTGATGTTGTTCGCCGTGCCCGCCGTGTTGCTGTGGCAGTTGGTTGCCGGTGCTGATGGGACGTGGCGCATTCTGACCGAGTAGCCCGCCTTGCCCGGCAGCTCCTTGATTGCCAGGTTGCTTTGATTCTCGAACGCCGAGATCAGGAAATCGTCGGTCGTCAGTTCCGTGCTGCTGCCGGAAAGCCTGGCTTTGATGGGGACTTCCACGACCTCGCCTGCTGTCAGCCTCCTGTTGCTGCCGGAAGTGACCACACCGTTTTCATGGACGGCCCTCCTAAGAAAGATGGCCATGCTCAACGGCCTTTCGTTGGAATTGTCAGACACGTCATGCGATGCCGCAGCATCGGACTTCCTGCCGTTGTTCAGGTACACGCTGGTCGGGTCCGTGTCTTTTATCGTAAATGTCCTTGGCGTCCCCGATACCACGTAGTCTGCGGACTGCCTCATACTGAATGATATGATGCAGTCCGAGTTATCATTGTCATTGAACGCATTTGCATCTATGTTCACACCAAGCTGTAGAAGCACGTTTGCGCCAACACTGCCGCCTGGACCCAGGTGGGCCGGTCCTACTCCCCAAGGCACCTCATTCCCATTGGTCACGCAGGAGCCGTTCATCTTGAATTTCAGATGCTTCCCGACCAGGGAGTGCGTTGCGCTAGTGTTCCTGAAATTTACTGCCACATCCCCTAACGCATTTTCATTCAGGAAGTTCCTGCCTCCAGCGGATACGCCAGTCACTTCTATAGTGGGCTTGTTGCAGTCAGCAGTCGCATCATAGTCATCGTGATTAGGGTCACACTTGTTCGCTTGTGCCTGAGCGTTCTCCCTATCTACAACGTCCTGCTCACTATTAATGATAGTGACTGTAGCCGATCCGTGTCCATTAGGATCAACCTGAATGCCAGTCGGCAAGCTTGCAGTATCAATAGCCAGTTCGACTGTTTCATCGCCGGAAGGATCGTATAAAGAATGTGTCCTGCTCGGCCTTCCGTTTGCTATCCATGCCTTGTACACGTCAACATGGTCATCGTCGTTTGAGTTGATTTGCATATCAAACTTGGCAGCATGCAAATCCCACCCAGGCGGCAATAACAAGTCAGGTTTAGCATCGGAATAAAAATCAGAAACCTTGTCTGTCTTGTCTCCAGCTAGACTTAGCTCACCTCTTGTGGCAGTACCAGTGGTCAATACATTGACAAATATACGAGCTGTGTCCTTGAGCGTGGTGCTCCTTTTGCAGTTAGGCTGATTGTTGTTCCGAGCACACAAATCAACTCTGTTCCCGTTATTATCCTTATTGTAGTAGTGGATAACAGGTTGCGATGGACCGCCCCCTTCAATCGCTTGGTAGCTATCATTTGTGAACGACACGTAAACCGTATCGTCGTTAAAATCAGGATCGTCCACCGTTACGTCCGATGCGCCGTCGTCGTCGTAGATAATGAACTCGCTTGGAAATGGATATCTAGACGAGAATGCCGCGCCACCGCCTGACTGGGACAATATGATCTCAGGATTAGCGGTCATTATTTCGTCAACGGTATTGGAGTCCTCACCGACCATTAAATCCATTTGCCATCCGTTACCAACACCAGATCGGCCTGTCTCTTTGAATGAGTCCAGCCCTGTTCTGGTCACTCTAGGGTTAGTCGCGCTATTGTCAAAATCCAACCATACCGGCATCACTGCCTCTGCAACGCCTTTTGGGTCCTGGCTAGGCAGTTTATTGCAGGCAACTTTGTCGGATGCGTTTAGGCAGTTCTTCGGTGGGATGTTCTTCAGGCTTATATCCCCTCCTAGATTGAAGTTCCAAGTGATTATGTCACTAGGTTGCCAGAAAGCATTTTTATCAGCATCAGTTGAGCCGACTCCTCCTTCTCCGTTTGGACGCTTCAAGACCGCTATCTTCGCTATCCTTTGAAACCCGCCTTCATCAGGTGTGTTTGTCAGTGTATTAGGCGTCCACTCGAACACAGTGGGCTCATCGTCAATGACTTTGATGCTCTTCTTTGCATTGTCTGGATGAATTTGCCAGGTTGTGCCGCCCACGACTTGAAAGGAGTACTCAAACCCACGGTCCCTTTCGTCCTTGTCGTTGTTCAGCCCAAGGTTGTGTTTGAGGCCGGTCGGCGGGACATCAATGTCCGTTTCCTGAACATCGTCGCTGTTCTTGTCCTTCCTCGTCACCCTAACCTTCACCTTTTCGGGCAGGCCGGAGCTTGGGTACAGGTAGGCGTAGCCGTCTCCAGCGCCTTCGATGATCTCGTCGGTTGCTGGCATTTCAATGATGATTTTCTTGCCACCACTCCCACAGACTATATGTTTCGGTATGTTCTTCTCAACGCATTGCTTAGCCGTATAGTTCCACGGCTCCGGTCCGATGTAGTCGGGATGGTCAGGACCGAGTACGGGTGGCGGTGGATAAACGGTGTAGGTTATTTGACCCTTCCCGCCTCTACTACCATCTCCCATTTTTGCAAATATCTCGAGTATAGTTCTATAGAAGCCATCGTCATTATACGTCCTGTCCTTCTCTAGAAGGCTATCCCTCAAAGGAATCCTATAATGAGTTTTGTATTTGAAGGGCGGCAAAGATGCTTTTTGTTTAAAGATGAAATTTGAATCGGTCGATGCTTTGGAATCAATAAGATCACTGTCAGCTTCGATAAATTCCGCCGCCTCCCCTCCATAATCGAAAAGCGACACTTCAAACTGTAGAGACTCGTGATAAGCTATGCCCACTCCTATCTCAACTTCAAGAATCTCGCCTAATATATCCTCCAAGTCCGCAAAACCACTGGGTATATAAGCCCCATCGCTGCCGTAAATTCTATGCCCCACAGATATATTTTGCTTGGAACCGAAAGCATCGTGCTCATCAATCATTTGAATGAAGGTTTCACTAAAACTGGTTAAACTGTACTCTGAGCTTGGCAGAAGTCGAATAGTGACGGGGTAGGAGTCCCCTTGATCGATAGGTGGAACCTCTGAAAAAATGCCGTTTTGAAACTCGGCTGATAGGTTGTTCCTGTTTGTCGAGTCAATCGTTACATCAAGACATCCAGTTGTAGTGGGTCTGCCAAAGCTGCTGACTTCATAGTTAAGGCAAAACTTATAAGCTGTGTTTGGACCTTCCTCCACACTCAAGTTGCACTTAAAACTTTCTATTCCTTCAATGCCTTCGTCAAATAGGGTTGTGTTGGTGATGTTGGCACAAACGTGCCGTTGCGGATCGGTCAACGTTTTGAAACCGATGATTGGAATGTTAGAGTCGCCGCTATCCGTGACTCTAAACCACGTTTCCTTGCCCTTTGTCCAAAGGGAGTCTGTTGTGTTGTTTTGTATGAGAGCTACAGCATTATAGTCACCATCCCGTCTGCTGTTGTTGGTCGTATTATATGTAACAGCAACCTTCGTACTGCCCGCAGGCATGGTCACAGTGCGTTGAGAATAGGCTCCTATTTTTATGATGTTGTCTGGACCGTACCCGGACAGAATTATTCGTATGTCGTAGTCAACAATATGAGCTCTGTCAGCGGTTAGGTTTACCTTTAGTGTCTCCCCCTCTTCAATGTTGTCAGCGGAAGTGTTTACAACAGGCTTGATGGTATCATGACTATTAACTTCAATACCGCTTGGTCCTTTGACTGTGAATGCGTAATCTGGACTGATTTGTATTGAAAATGAATAACTGACTTGTTCATATCCTTCTTCAGCAGGATTGCTAAGGGTAAACGTCCTAGCATCCGCCAAAGACGGCATGGTCACTGTTATGTTCTTAAAGAACGTGCCGTTCCTGAAAACATGCACAAGAATATCGTAGGGACTTTGAGCTTTTCGATCAGCGTCTAGCGTAACGACTATATCTTCGCCTTCTGTAACAGCAACAACGGATGATATAGCCAAGTCTGGTTTTGGGTCGTCGTTTCTAATAACCGCTATATTGCCCAGGTGCCACACATTAACTTTGTATAGACTATCTCCGCATCCATTGGTGTTATCCGTAACAATTTCACAGGCAACTAGGAAGGCCAACACCTCGTCTCCCTCGTAAACATCATCTTCGTGAATAATGATGCCTATGTCCTTAGATGTCTCCCCCTTGGGAATCGTGATTTGATGATTATCTATATTGCCGCAAAACCCATAATCCCAATCCACAGCATCCCCCGAAGGGGGAGTACGCTGAATTATGTTTCCAACAGATTGACAAAACAAGGAGACACCTTTCGCAAGAGCTCGACCTCCTGTATCTACGCCCGTATGACGGCGAACAGTCAGGGTAAGGTCCTGCCCGAGCGGTTTATCCAGACTCGCAGTAGCTGCAAAAACCTTATTTCCGGTTCCGTTCCCCTCGGAAACAGCTGTAGCCGATACACTTACTCTAAGAGTGTAGACATCCAACTTGTCTCTCACGACTGGCTTCACGACTTTAGCAGTCGTCGAGGTTCGATAAGGGGATGTGCTGGTCTCTCCACCGATAAAAATTGTCGTATTTCGATTTTCGATATCCGCGTGATCGAAGGTGGGCACACTTATAGAAGCCTCTGTTTCGTATGCTTTCATCGTCACGGATATGTTCGCAGCGTCAACGGCCTTCTTATCCGCTTTGCCCAAAGTGATATTGTTGTCTCGAACGATAACGGGAAAGGTGTAGTCCGATTGCGCCGCCCTATCGGCAGTGATTGTAACCTTGATGGGATCGCCTTCCGTTACTTCACTATTAGCAGAGATGGATAAAAGGGGCTTGGGGTCATCGTCTTTGATGACCGTAGGCGTGGTGTCATTAACAACGTTGACTACGTAGTTATCTCCAGTTCCCCCGCCGCAGCCTGACTCGCAGGAAACCTCCAAACCTATGGTTTCGTCGCCTTCGTAAACATCATCGCTATGAATCTTTATACCTAGGGATTCCGCTGTTCTTGTTTTCCCTGGGTTAATGTTTAGAATGAATCCCACATTGAATTTTCCGCTGAAAAGCGCATAGTCCCAATTTGGGTTGGCTGAGCCGTCTGACCAAACAGGATTGCCACTGGCAAAATTGGTTGGCCTAGCTGTGCCTGCACTGTCTGGGGCTTTGACGCGAAGTTTAATGTGGTGCGGTGCAGCAGGATTTATTTCCGGTCTCCAGTGAAAAGTAGGATCACCTGTGGCACCTTCTTGGACTTCAGCAGGCATTGATACTGTTACCGTGTAGGTCGTCTGGGCGCTGTCCTGCTGCGAGCTGCGTTGGGGTTGAGGGGGATTCAGGCACTCCAGGACCTCGCGCACTGCGGTCCACCCCTCCCACACCTCTTCGCCGTCCGCCGCCTCGCCGACTGACAGGGGCGAGGTTGGCTTGGCAGTCGCTCCCGCCCAAGTTGGAAGCGTCTTGTCGCTTCGCTCCTGGCTGTAGGCGATCAGCACCCGATACCAGTTCTCCCCGTAGTTCCGGTTAGACTTGTTCTTATTGGCGTTGTAGTAGCCCTCAACCGTGTCCCATTGCTCGTCGCTCACGCAGGACGATGTGGACGGCGGCGGGTCGGGCAGCGGCGGGGGAGGGGGCGGGTTGTCGCGCACCAGGACGGACGCGCCCGCGTTGGCGGTTGCGCTCGTGCCGCTTCGGGCGTTCGTGCCGGAGCCCCTTACGGTGACGGCTAGGCCAACGGTGACGTTGCCGTCGGAATCCACGGCCGGGCGCGTCCAGGTGGGGCTGGCCAGGGTGGGGTCGTCGAGGGTTCCCTTGGACACGGTCCAGGCGTGCTCCGGCGCTCCATCGTAGGTTCCGCCGGAGAGGGTTGCGCTGAGTGGGGCGGTGGTTCCCTCGTCGCCGTCGGCAATGGCGTCGATGAGCACCGACGGTGCGGCGGCGTCTGGGAGTGGAGGCGGGTCAGGTTCCTTCTCAAGACACTTCAGCGCCTTGCGCACCGGGGTCCAGCCGGACCAGACCTTCTCCTGGTCGGCGGCCTCGTCGGCCGTGTAGGGCGCGGTTGGCTTGGCGGTTGACCCCTCCCAGGTCGGGAGCGCCCGTTCCGGATCCTCGCCCCGGTAGGCGATGAGGACGCGATACCAGTTCGAGCCGTAGTTGGGGGACTTGCCCTTGTTGGAGTCGTAGTAGCCGGCCACGGCGTTCCACTTGGCGTCGTCCACGCAGTCGTCGTCGGCGCGGGCCTTGGGCGCGAGCGCGAAGGCCATCAGCAGCAGCGCCGACAGCAGGGCGCCGGTCACGGCTGTGCCGATGGTTGGGGGCGTTGCCGACGGCCCGGGTTTCCCCGGTCCGCAGCTTGGGGGGGGGGGGGCACAACGGCGGCCTCGCGCACACAAGGCGCGGATCGGGCTGGGCGGGGTCGCCGCGTCAGCCAAACCGTTTGTGCGTATAATCACCCCATGGGAACACAACGCTACTCTTTGGGGAGACCAATGTCAAACTCAACTCACTCAACTCACTAACGGGTGGACTCCCGGCGCCTTGAGCCAAGAGTCGGCCAAGAGTCGGCTTGATCGGCGATCGTTTTTGTGTAAGATGATTTGACGCTAACTTCGTCAATATGGGGAGAGTGAGACGTGAGTGCATCCATCGTGTTTCGAGACCGATCTTTGCTGGTCGCCTTGGTGGTGGCGACCGCACTTGTACCATTTGCACAAGGGGTTCGCGCTGCGGACGACGCACCCGCTGCGCGCACCCTTGAGGAGATCGTCGTGACTGCGCGGCGCCGCGAGGAGAGCCTGCAGGATGTGCCGACCTCGGTTGCGGTGATTTCCAGCGAGGAAATACTGGCCCGTGGCGAAGCCAACTTCGACGTCATCGGCCAGATCGTGCCCAACGTGCACTTCGAAAGCGCTGGCGGGACCAGCGGCGTGGAGTCGCCGGTGGTGTTTGTGCGCGGCATGGGCCAGGCGGACTTCATCATCGTCGAGGATCCGGCCGTTGGGCTCTACCTCGACGGCGTGTTCATGGGCCGCATGGTGGGTCAGGCCTCGGACTTGGTGGACGTGGAGCGCATCGAAGTGCTGCGCGGTCCGCAAGGCACCCTGTTCGGACGCAACACCATCGGTGGCGCCATCAACATCGTCTCCAAGAAGCCGGACGATGAGTTTGGGGCGTCGATCAGATTGGGGGCTGGGGAGGATGGCCTCTTGGAGGCTCGGGGCACCGTCAACGTGCCGCTCAACGACGATTGGGGCGCCCGGATAACCGCATTCAGCCGGGAAATGGATGGCTACGTCGATGCGCTACAGTACGACGGCTATGAGCTGGGCAGCGAGGATGTTTGGGGCACGCGGCTGATGATCAGCGGCGTGGCGGGCGAGCAACTCTCCGTTGACTTCAGCTTCGACTACTCCAAGGACGAAAGCACGCCCGGGGCCATCGTCCCCTTGAATGGCATCGGCGTGTGGGACGGACAGCAACGGGAAGGTCCGGGTCAACCCGGGGCGTTCGGCAACTTCTGGAACATCTTTTACAGCGGCGATCCCGCCAGTTGCACCTCGCCGGCGGGTCAGGCCGGCAATCCGGCCTGCTACGGGTCGGTGTGGAACGCCGGACGGTACGAGTCGAACAGCGTGTTCACCGACTTTCAAGGCAATCCGATCAAGGCCGACCAGGACATTGAGATTTGGGGTGCGAATCTGACCCTGGGGATGGATTTCGATGCGGTCTCGCTGAAATCCATAACGTCCTACCGCGAGTTCGACATCTTCCTGTTCAACGACCTCGACTTCTCGCCGCACATCGTGTTTGCCAATTCCCATCCCGAATACAGCCAGGAGCAGTTTTCCCAGGAGCTGCAACTGACCGGCACCGGCATGGACAGCCGATTGAACTACGTGGTGGGCGCCTACTACTTCAAGGAGGACGGCGTCGAGGACATCTTCAACCAGATCGCTCACGTTCCGGCCATCAGCGGCGGCCCGCCCGCCAATTTCTTCCAGAACCTGGCGCGCCACATCGACAACGAAAGCTGGGCGCTTTATGGCCAGTTGACCTTCGACATCACCGAGGCGCTGCACCTGACCGTGGGCACCCGCTACACCGAGTCGGAGAAGGACTTCGAGATGATCACCGAGCGGGTCACCGCAACCACGGTGCAGCCCGGCTTGCTGAAGACCAAGGAGCACACGCCGATGGCGAGCCTGGCCTACGACCTGAACGAGCGGTCCATGGTCTATTTCACCTATTCGGAAGGCTACCGGGACGGCGGGTTTCCGGCGCGGTTCACCGGCGTGGTGCCCATTCCATTGCCGAACTACGAACCCGAGTTCGTGGAGAACTACGAAATTGGCTACAAGACCACGCTGTTTGATGGGCGTTTGCGCGCCAATGTGGCGGCGTTCCTGATGGAATACAGCGACATGCAGATTTCGGCCACCTCGCTGTTGCCCGGGGTTGGTGACAACACCACCAAGTTCAACTTGGGCGACGCGAACTACAAGGGCTTTGAAATTGAGTTGACGGCGCTGATCACCGACAACTTCATGTTGGGCGTGAACGTCGGTCATTTGGACGACGAGATCGATTCCCTCGTGGGTGGCGGGCTGGTCTCCTCCGGGGTGGTGATCACGGAGGATCACGACCTGCCGTTTGCGCCTTCGTGGACCTTGGCGATCACCGCAGCCTACGACTTCAAGCTGGCCAATGGCGGCGTGGTCACCCTGCGCGGAGACTATTCGATCAAGGACGACTACTACACGCGCACGGAGAACACGGTGGAGTCGTTTACGGACGACTACCGGATCATGAACGCCAGCCTCACCTACCGCAGCCCGGACGAAAAGTGGAGCTTTGGCGTGCGGGCCCGCAACCTGACCGACGAGTTCTTCTTCGAGTCGCGCACGACGTTCTCGGCTTTCCAGATGGGCTTCGGCAAGCCGGTGCGGCCGCGCACGGTCAGCGCGTTCGTGACCTACGACCTGTAGCGTCTGGGGTTTTCAGCGCTAAGTGTCCACCATCGACACCGATAGCCAACTAGCGCGCCTCGCTGTCCCGCACCGAATCGACCGGCATTTACTGGCCGGTTTGGTGCTGGCCGTCGATTGGTTCGACAACGGCTTGCAAAACGTCTTGGCGTCGCGCGGCTTCAAGACCCTGCATCGCACCCAGTCCATGATCATGGTGCACATTGCCAGTGGCATCGAGTCGCCAGCGGACATCGCTCGGGAGATGGGGCTAACCCGTCAGAACGTCCATCACATGGCCAAGAGCCTCATTGCCGATGGGCTCATTGAGCAAGCGCTGGATCCCAAGGACCCGCGCCGCTCCGTTTACCGGCTCTCGGACGCTGCGTCGGACATTCGGGGCGCCGCGCTGGAAACCTTGCGTGAATTGGAAGCTGCCCTAGGGGAACGCATTGGCTTTGCCGAGGTGCAGCAACTCAAGCAGCTATTGGGACGCGATTGGGGGCCGGAGGTCACCGATCACAGCGAGCTGGAGACGGCTGTGGGTGTTGGGTCCCAGTCGGTGGGGCAAGGCTAGGCCATGCAAGAGCAGGAACTGGTCGAGCGCATACGCGAGCTGGTGCCCATGGTGGAAGCGCACGCGGCCCAGGCGGAGCGGGAGCGCAAGCCGGTGGATGCAGTGATGCAGGCCATCGAGGACACCGGCGCCTATCGATTCTTCGTTCCGAAGCGCTACGGCGGCTTCGAGTTCAGCCTCAAGTCCTTCATGGAAATCGGCATGCTGCTCGGCGAAGGATGCCTCTCCACCGGCTGGGTGGTGACCTTCTGCATGGAGCACAACTGGCTGCTTGGCCTGTTCAACGAGCAGGCCCAGGACGAGGTTTTTGGCAATCAGCCCTACATCATCGCCCCCGGGGCGCTGGCGCCCAAGGGCACCGCCACGCCCGTGGACGGCGGCTATCGGATCAGCGGCCGCTGGGAGTGGGGCACCGGCGTCATGCACGCGGATTGGGTCATGGTTGGCGCGCTCACGGCCAACGGCGATCCGGAAAATCCGGAACTGTGCATGTACCTCATTCCGCGCGACCAGGTGAACGTGATTGACACCTGGCATGTGGCCGGGATGGTGGGCACCGGCAGCAATGACATCGAGGTGACCGACGTGGTGGTGCCGGGGCATCTAAGGCAAAACATCGCCGACATGCGCGATGGGGGCAGCCCAGGGGCGACTCTCCACGGCTCGGCCACCTACCGCATGCCCATGATGCCGGTTCTAGGGCTCACTGCGGCGGCGCCGGCGGTGGGTGCCGCGCGCCGGACGGTGGCCCTGTTCCGCGAGCGGCTCGCAAGCCGCGACGTCTATGGAACCCAGGAGAAGCAGAGCCAGCGCGCCATGGCCCAAGCGCGTTTGGCCAACGCTCAGATTGCGGTTGAAAACGCTGAAACGCTGCTACTGCACATCGCCCGCCAAGTGATGGATTGGGGCGAGAGCGGCCAGCGCTGTGAAACCGAGGAGCGCGCTCACCTGCGGCTGCAGATCGCCACGGTGGTGCGGCAAGCGCGGGACGTGGTGCGGGATGTGGTCGAAGCCAGCGGCTCCCACGCGCATTTTCTCGAAAGCCCTTTGCAGCGCAGCCTGCGCGACCTGCACACGCTGTCCTGCCACACGGTGTTCGACATGGATGTCGGTGCGGAGCTATACGGCCGACTGCTGTTGGGACTTTCGCCTAACGCCCCTGTGTAGGCACGGCAGGAAAGACCTTCAATCCGATTGCTGCGGTTTGTCCCAAGCCGCTCCCGCCCAGTCGGCGGGTTCCCCGGCGGCGGGCACGGGCACTTCGCGGATGCGTTCGTCCACGTCGTCGTACTCCAGGCGCAGCGCTTTGCACATCACCGCATGCAGGTTGTAGCCGAGCACATGGTAGGTGAGCTCCAGGATGTCGGCGTCGGAAAGGTGTTGGTGCAGGGCCGCGAACAGGTCGTCCGAGGCGCGCCCGCCTTGCAGGATGAGCGCATCGGCCCAAGCCAGGATGGCGCGTTCCTTGGCATCGAAGCAGTCGGCGACCTGCCAATTGGGGATGGCCGCAATTTGGTCGTCGGGGATGCCGAAGCGGCGCGCCGCCTTGCAGTGTTGGGAAAACACGAATTGGCTGCCTTGGGCAAAGCCGGCCCGCATAATGCCCAATTCGCGCACCTTGGGGTCGAGCTGGCTGATGCTCTTGTCCGTAAACATGCCGAACATGCCAAAGTGGCTGGTGGCGTGGTCGAAGACGTAGGGCACCAGCGCGAATACCGTCCACCAGTTGCCCGGCGTTCCGGTCGTAGTGCCCGGTTCCGCCACCGGGTCGCGGTCGCCGAATAACGCCTCGTAGTATTTGCGAACGTTCTCCGGCGCGTCCGCCAGCGGAACTTCCCTGAGTCTTGGCATCGATCGTCTCCTTCGCGGAACTTGAGTGGAGCGGGCAATATCATTGAGGCGAAAGCTCGGTGTCAATAGAGACTGACTATGGAGGCTCGGCTGGGTATTGGCTTTCGAGCCAAGGCAATGCCCTGCCGCCCACCGGGGTGCCGACCAGGGATGCGAGCAGTTGCAGCGCGTCGAGCAGGGACCGCAAGTCGATTCCCGTTTGAAACCCGCTCTGGTGCAGCATGCTGACCAAATCCTCCGTGGCCAGGTTGCCGGCCGCGCCGGGGGCGAACGGGCAGCCGCCGAGTCCGCCGAGGGAGGCGTCGAACTTGCGAATGCCTGAGGCCAAGGCCTCCCAGACGTTGGCGAGCGCCAGCGCGCGGGTGTCGTGCAGGTGCGCGGCAAGACGTTCCGCGCCGAACGCCGCGACCATCCGGCCAAACAAGGCCCTTGCCCGTGCCGGGTTGCCGGCCCCGATGGTGTCGGCAACGATGATTTCCGTGACGCCCGCCTTGAACATCTCAGCGGCCAATCGCTCGACCTCGGAATCCGGCACCGTCCCCTCGAACGGGCACTCAAAGGCAACCGAGATGTAGCAGCGGGCTTCCAGGCCGTCCGCATTGGCTTGCTGCAACACTTCGCGGCAGACCGCGGTGGCGGTGTCGAGCCCCATGTTGATGTTGTTGCGGTTCATCTGCTCCGTTGCGGACAGCACCAGGGCAATTGACCGCACACCTGCCGCCCTCGCCAGTTCGTAGCCTTTGCGATTGGGAACCAAGGCGCTGAACGCGGCGCGGCCCAAGTCGAGCTGCGCCACAACCTGTGCCGCGCCCGCCATCTTGGGCACTGCGCGTGGGCTGACGAAACTAGCCACTTCAACCGCCGGCACGCCCGCGTCCACCAGCTTGTTGATCAGCCCAACCCGATCTTCGGGCGACACCGCGGCCGGATGGTTTTGCAGCCCATCGCGGGGCGCCACGTCGTTGACGATTACTTGATTCATGCGAGGGGTGCCCCCTCGCGCTCCCCGGCTAAGGGCTTCTTCCATGCCAATTTCCTCACTGGGACGGGCTAGGGAATTGCGGACTGCTGTAGCACACCAGCGGCGATGCCTTGTTCGATTCGCTCCCTGGACATCCCCGCCCATTCCTCGAACACGGCGACTGTGTGCGCCCCAACCATAGGGGGTGGTGCAAAGGTCTCGGCGGTGTTGACCGAGAACTTCAGCGGGTTGCCCGGCACCCTGGCGCTGCCGCCATGAGGATGGTCGAGTTCGACAACCATGTTGCGATGCAAGATTTGGGGATCGCTGAGCGCTTGGGCAAAGTTGTTGATCCGGGCGCTGGGCACGCGGGCGACCTCCAGCTTCTCCAGCCACTCGGCGGCGGGGCGGGTTTTCAGTTTTTCGGCGACGAGGCCTTCGATATGGGCCTGAACCTTGAGCCGCTCGGCTGCCGTCGCGTAGGCCGGGTCGCGCAGCTCATCGATGTCCACAACATCAAGAAATGGAGGCCAAAAGGTATCGCCGATGACGGCGATGGTGATGCTGTCGTCGGCGGTCGCAAACGTGTTGTAGGGCGTGTGCACGAAGTGGCCATTGCCGATGGGCTCGGGAATGTCACCGGACATCAAGTGCATGGTGGCCATGTAGTTGAGCAGGCTGATTTGCACATCGAGCATGGAAATGTCCACGTGTTGGCCAACGCCGGTGCGCTGTCGCGCCAGCAACGCCGCCTGAATGCCCATGACCGCGAACATGCCGCCGCCTAGGTCGCCGATGGGGATGCCGGCGCGCACGCTCCGGCCCGGCCCCTCGCCGGTGATCGACATGCCACCGCCTAGGCCCTGGATGATTTGATCGAATGCGGGCCGCTTGTAGCTTGGGCCGTCTTCGCCGAATCCGGTGACCGTGCAAGTGACGATCTTCGGGTTTTTTGCGGCGAGGCGGTCGTGGTCGATGTTCAGGCGCCGGGTAACGCCGGCGGAAAAGTTGTCGAGCACCACATCCGCATGGCGCACCAATTCATAAAAGAAATCGAGCCCCGCTGGTGCCTTCAAGTCGATGGCCACGGAACGCTTGTTGCGGTTCAAAGTGAAAAAGTAGGCGCCCATGCCGCCAATGGAATTGCGCGCGTCGTTCTCAAGCAGCCGCCGCGTCCCTTCGCCCTGGCCCGGCGGCTCGACCTTCACCGTGTCGCAGCCGAGATCGGCCAGGATCATCCCCGCATAGGGCCCGGCCACCATATGCGTGAGGTCGATGAGACGGATGCCAGCCAGCGGCTTGGACGCGGGAAGCTGTGTCATTGGGCGATTGAGTGCGATTGCCGTTGGATTATACGGCGCGGTCTCCCCTGTGTCTGAACGGGGATGTTGTTCCCTCCCGCCGTGCAACCCGCCGCAGACCGAAGCTGCCCGCCACCAGCAGGCAGGCGACGGCGGTCAGGGCGGTCAAGGACGAGTGGAAGCCGCCGCTTAAGTCGTAGAGCACGCCCATGCCCAAGGGGCCGAGGACACCGCCGACTTCGGCCGCCGAGAAGAACAGGCCCGTGGCCGCGCCGGCGCGTCGATCGCCAACTTCCGGCAATTCCACCAGAGTCAGCACCAGTACGGTCATCAGGCTGGATTTGGCCACGCCTTGCAGGATCAGGCCGGCGGTCAACGGAGCGGACTCGGTGAAGCGCAGCAAGATGCTGGCCGCGAGCGCCAAAATGCAGAGCGCGGCGAGGATCGCGAAACGACGCTCGCCCACTGCCCAGCGGGGAATCAGCAGCGAGCCGACAATGCCGACGATGGTCGGCACCGTGGCCCAATAGCCGGCGGTCGAGGCCTCCATGCCGCCCACGCGCAGCATTTCCACCAACCAGCCATTGAGGCCGTGATTGAACAGGAAGATGCCCACGCCCATGAACAGCACCAAGCGCACTGCGGGAGTGCGCCAGAGTTCGGCCATGGGGGCCAATTGTGACGAGCCGCTCCTTGGCGCAACGATCGGGGCGGGTCGGGACGAAGTTTCGTCCGGCTCGATGGGAAAGCGCCGGCCCAGCACCCACCAAATCGCTGCGGCTACCAGCGCCGCCCCGGTCCAAAGCAGCATGACTTGGCGCCATCCACCTAGCGCGGGTAGCAGCCAACTGTTGGTCAGCCCCAGGCAGACCACGCCGCCGACTGCGGGTCCGGTCATGTAGATGCCCATGGCCATGCCCCGCTGACTGCCAGTGAAGAGCGCCGCAACCAGTTTGGGGGCGCCGGACGAGATGATTGGCCCACCCAAACCAAAGAGCATGACCGCCAACAGAAAGGTCCAGTAGTCGACCGCCACGGCCCGCCCGAGCCCGGAGGCGGCGATGAGCAGGATGCCGATCAGCAAGGCTCGGCGCCCACCGATGCGGTCAAGCAACAGGCCGCACGGCACTGCCGAGAAGATGTACACCAATTGCCAGGCGCCCATGATGCTGCCCATGGCCGCGTGCGTCAGGCCCAGTCCCGCTTCGATTGGCGCCACCATGGGTGCGATGCTTGCGGCAACGAAGCCGAAGCTGGTGTAAGTCAGCCAGAGCCCGGCAAGCAGCCACCAGCGGGCGGCGGCCAAGTTCGCGTCTTGAATTGAGGTTTGACCCCGGATAAGTTCCACCTTCCACCCTGATTTAGGAAAGCCCATGACGCTGCAGACGCTCGACGCCGCCGCCACCGCTCAGGACGTGTTGGATGTGATGGAGCAAGACGGTGCGGCCATTGTGCGCGATGTCATCGACCAGGACGCCCTTCGGCAGCTGACCGCCGAAGTCACGCCCTACATCCAGACCACCCCCATGGGCCGCGACGACTTCACCGGGCGGCGAACGCAGCGAACCGGCGCGTTGGCGGCCCGTTCGCCGAGCTGTCGGGCACTCATTATGCATCCGCTCGTTCTAAACACCGCCCGCCGCTTTCTGGCGCCGTTCACCGACCGCATCATCCTGCACCTGACCCAGACTATCCACATTCATCCCGGCAGCCAGGCGCAGCCCCTGCACCGAGACCGCCTAGCTTGGGGAAGGCACATCCCAAGGCAGATCGAGCCGCAGTTCAACACCCTGTGGGCGCTCACCGATTTCACTGCCGAAAACGGGGCCACCCGATGCGTGCCGGGCAGCCACAAGTGGGATTGGGACCGGCGCGCCGAACCCGATGAGATGGCGCAGGCGGAAATGGCGGCTGGCTCGGTCTTCCTCTACACCGGCAGCGTACTGCACAGCGGCGGTGAAAACCGCGCCGCACAATCGCGGCTCGGCCTGAACCTCACCTACACCTTGGGCTGGCTGCGGCAGGAGGAGAATCAATACCTGTCCTGCCCCCCGCACATCGCCAAGGGCTTCGAACCGGAACTTCAGGAACTGCTCGGCTACACCCAAGGCAACTACGCCTTGGGCTACTTCACCGATCCGGAGCGACACACCCCCGGCCAAGACATCCAGCCGCCGGAAGCAGCGCTAGGGCGCAAGCCGCGCCGCGACGGCTCCTTTAGCTTCACCGAAATGGAAGCGCTCGACTTTTCTGCTACGGAGCAGCTGTAGCGACCGCTACCGTTAACCCTTGCGGGCGGTGGAATTGGGCTAGGCGCGGCTTCCGGAAAAGCTCGCGTTGCCAAAAGCGCCGAGCTTGACGTCGCCGCTGATGCTGTCGCCATCCACGGTGGCGCTGAACTCCAAGGTCATGGCCATCGGCGTGGTGATGTCGGCCTTCCAAGACAGGGAATCACCGTCGGCAGCGCCGTCCTTGAGTTCGATTTCGCCTTGCGGGCCGCTCATCTTGCCGCTTAGCGCACCGCCGTCGGTGGCCAGATCCAAGGTCGCGTTCTGCGCGCCCATGGGCGTGTTCATGGTGATGCTCCAAGTGCCGTCTGCGCTCATGGTTTTCTCCGTGTGGGGGGTTGTGGGGATTGAGTGGGCGCGGAGTATGTCACAGGAACCCCGGCGGGTCATCAACTGATTGAACAAAGCGCAGGGCCGGAAATGAGCACCTGCTTCAATCCCAGATCAAGGCCACTTGCAACTCGTGGGCCCGATGGCCGGCCCGCAGGATGACGGGCCGCGCCTCGAACGGCCCGGCGCGCAGTTTGCCCAAGTCGATGTAGCGGTAGCGCAAGCCCAGGCGCCACCGCTGGCCGACGGCCCGGCTGACGCCGGCAAAGAGGTTCCAAGCCGCGCTGGTCTTGGTGTCCGAACGCTCAAACCGCCGCTCGGGCCGCTCCCCGGAAACCGCCCGTTCGATGTAGTCGCTGCGCATTCGGTTGCGGACTGCGCCTGCGCCCAAGCCCGCCTCCCAAAGCCAGTGTGCGCCGAATGGTCCGCTACGGCCCGCATTGAGCATCAACGTCGAGGTCTGCACATTGGTGAAGATGTTGGTGATCGCTTGGATGGTTGGCGTGGGGGCGGTAGCGTCCCAATCCGTGCGGTAGCGCCAAACGTACTCCGCCTCCAGCAACCAGGGGCCGAAGCGGCGGCCGATGCCCGCGCCCGCACCGGCGGTCAGGTCCTTGGTGCGCCGCTTCTTTAACTCGCCGTCGATGTCGAGGCCGATTCGCTCTCCGGTGCCTAAGGTGCCCCGATGGGTGATGCCGCTCATGACGGCGCTGCCCGCGTTCAGCTTGACGGCAGCCTGCCAGTCGGCGCCCGCGGCCGGTGCGGCGAGAACGGACGCCAACACCGCCAAGGCGGCGAGCGCTCTCAAGCGCGCGCCCGCTTGTCAACCTCCCGAGGCAACCAGAGTTTGAGGCTGTCGTGAAGATCAAGCTCGGCTCGGTGGCCGGGGCTCGGCGGAACGGAACACACCACCGCAACGTTCGGTGTCGGCACGGGCGCAACGGCGCTGCGGATGCCGTGGTGGCGAAAGAGATAGGCCATGAGCACTTCCGGCCGATTAGTGTTTGCGCAGACTGCGATGGTCCGGCCCAAATCCATCCCCGCCAGTGTTTGGGCCCCGACAATGTCCGGCTCGTTTTCAGGGACGGCCTGCCAATTGTAGGCGAAGCGCAGGCAACCCGCGAAGGCGAGGACCAAGGCCAAGGTGCGGTAGGGCAGGCGCGGCAAGCGCGGGATGGTCAGCAGGCTGAACCCGATGGCGAAAAGGGGCAGCGACGGCAGCAGGTAGTGCCGGTACTGGCGCGGACTGAGCAGCAGCGGAAGGGCGGCGCACAAGGCCACCGCCAATACGGCGCCCGCTTGTTGCCGATGCGTCTTCCAGGTGGCGTTTCGCCATCCGCCAAGAATTAGGGTCGCCAATCCGGCAATGGCTAGGTTCAAGCCCAGTTGGCCGAGCAGGTAGGCGCGGCCGTGGTCCGGCATACGCTCCCCGGCAAGCGTCGGCCCAATTTGACTCTGCCAATAGGCCTCCGCCGCCGAGAATGCCGGTGGATGCAGCAACACCGCCGCAATGCCCGCCGCAACCAGGGCGCTGGCGCCCAGGCTGGACTTAAGGCCAGCGCGGAATTGACCGGCGGCGAGCCAGCCGAAGAGCCAGGGGGCGGACAGTGGAAACAGTCCCACCGGCCCCTTGATGCCCACCGCCAGCAGCACGGCGAGCGCGGTCAGGACGGTCCAACGCCAACTGTTGGGCGCCCGCCAGGCGCACAGGCAAGCGATTGATGTCAGCAGGGTCAGCGGGTTTTCGAGAAAGTTGTTCTTCAGGGTGTAGCTGGCCGCCGGCATCAGGGCCAGCAGCGCGATGGGCAGCCAGTAGTCGCGGCGTCCGCTTAGCGCCCGGTAGAGGTGGCAGGCCACGGTGGCCGAGAGCGCCGCCAAGGTCAGACTGTAGGCCTTTTCGGCCCAGAGCGCATTGCCCACCAACTCTTCGACGACGAAGAGCCATCCGCTGAGCAGCCAAATGCCCAAGGGGGGCTGTTCGGCGAACGCGGGCCGGTCGTCAACGTAGTAGGGCAGCGACCAAAAGCCGCCTTCACCGGCGGCCAGCAGCTTGGCGATGTTGGCATACACCAAGCCGTCGAGCCCCAAGCCCAGCCCAGCCAGATCCGCCGCCAAGTAGCAGAAGAGCGCCGCAGCGACGGCTAGGAGGGCATCCCTTTGCGTTGATTCGTTCTCGCCGCCCATGGAGTTTCCTGCCGGGACCATTCGGTACCCCCGTCCAAGCGAATCGATGTTCCCAACAGTCCGCAGCACGGCAGGCACAATTATAATCCCGGCCATGAAGCGGGAAGACGGCGCATGCACCGAACGCTGATCGATGTTGACGCCTTGCGTGAGCTTGGCAGCCGGGCGCGGCTGATCGATTGCCGGGCGGCTCTCGGCGACCCCGGTCACGGGCAGCGAGCCTATGATCGGGGTCACCTACCCGGTGCGCAGCACGGCGACTTGGATCGGGACTTCGCCGCCCCGCCCGGTGCGGGCGGTCGCCATCCCCTGCCCGATCGGGCCGCATTGGCGGAGCGCTTTGCCGCTTGGGGCGTCAACGACGAAGACCAGTTGGTCTTCTACGATGACGCAGGCGGCGCCTTCGCAAGCCGGGGCTGGTGGTTGGCCCGATGGTGCGGCCATGAAGCCGCGGCGGTGCTCGACGGCGGTTTGGGTGCTTGGACGGAGCCGCTGGCCACCATTCCCGCCGCGCCCGAACGCGGCAACTTTTCATTGCGCGCCCCCTTGACGCGAATCGCCGGCGCTGCCGATATCGAAGCTGATCCATCCGCAATGACCTTGATCGATGCCCGCGCCCAACGCCGCTTCGACGGCCTTGAGGAGCCGATCGATCCAGTGGCAGGCCACATACCCGGCGCCCATTGCCGGCCCTTTCAAGGGAACTTGGATGCCGAAGGCCGTTTTCTGCCCGCCCCGCGATTGCGCGAGCGCTTCGCCAGCCTTGCGGAAAACCCGGTCTGCTATTGCGGGTCGGGGGTGACCGCCGCCCACAACGTGCTCGCCATGCGCTTGGCGGGGTTTGACGAGCCGGCGCTCTATCCGGGTTCCTGGAGCGAGTGGATCGGCGATCCCAAGCGCCCCGTTGCTCCGTGATTGAACCGGCCGATCTCACTTGGCGGAACGGCCAGCCCTTCGCCCGGGACTTCAACGACATCTACCATGCCCCTGACGGCGCGCGTGAGGTCCAACGGGTGTTCATGGCGCCGGCTCAGGTCGAGCGCAAAGCGGCTGAGGCCGCCGCCGAGGGATTGACGCTGCGGATTGGCGAGTTGGGATTCGGCACGGGCCTGAACTTCGCAGTAGCGGTGGCGGCCGTCCTCAAGGCCGGTTGCCGCCTGCATTTCATCAGCTTCGACTTGCGCCCAATCGCCCCGGACGACTTTGCAGAGATCGCCAGCCAACGCCGGACCGGTTGGCCAATCTACGCCGATCTCCGGCGCGCCTATCCACCGCTGCTGGCAGGCTGGCACCGCCGCGTGTTCGCTGAGGGCCGCATCACGCTCTCCGTGTACTGGGGCGAAGCCGGGGACGGCTTGGCTGATTTGGCGAACCGGCAGCGCCAGCCGATCGACGCTTGGTTCCTGGACGGCTTTGCACCGAACCGGAACCCAGCGATGTGGCGCGAGGGTTTGCTTGCGCAGGTGGCCAACCTGTCCATTGCGGGGACGTCCGTCGCCACCTTTTCCGCTTCCGGAGCCGTGCGGCGGCGTCTGCAGGCCTGCGGCTTCAGCATGCGGCGCGTGGATCAGCGCCCGCACAAGCGCGAGAGCCTGGCTGGTGCTTTTGCCAAACCCGGCCTCGCCCGCCAACCTGTCGCCAAGCGGGTAGCTGTCGCTGGCGCGGGCATTGCCGGCGCCAGCATCGCCCGCCATTTGGCCGAACAGGGCGTGGCCGTGGACGTGTTCGACCCGGCTGAGTCCATCGCCTCGGGAGCCTCCGGCATCCCGGCGGCACTGCTGCATCCAAGACTGCTTGGGGACGGCACCTTAAGCGCCGCTTGGCGCGCCCACGCCTACGCGTACAGCCAAGCCTTGATGCGGCGGTTTCCCGGCTTCCTCGAAAGCGGCGTGCTGCAAGGCCGGGGGCCGAACCTAGGCGCCGAGAAGATGCGGCGCATCGCCTCGGCGTATGCCGGGACCGGGCTGGTGGAAACCCTGAACGCCGCCGAGGCGATGCAAGCCAGTGGCTGGCCCATCGGCGGCGACGCGCTGCGCTTTCCGCACAGCGGCCTTGTGGAACCCAAGACGTTGACTCGGGCGCTGCTTGACCATCCGCTCATCAGCCTTCAACTCCGGCGCTTGGTCCCATTCGGCAACCGGCCGCTGGCGTTGGCTTGCGCCGGTGCCGTGCGCCTGTGCGCTGGGGCTTCCTTTCTGGAATTGGTGGAGGTGGCTGGGCAGATGGACATCGTGGCTGTGGATGAACGGCCCCGCCTGCCGGTGGTCGGCGATGGCTATCTGGCGCCTATCGCTTCGGGGGTTGCCGCCGGCGCCACCTTTGAGCACCGGCCTTGGCCAGTCGAAGAGGCCACGGCTCACAATCTACGGCAGTTGGAAGGGTACCGCCATCGATGGATCGGACGCGTTCGGGCCAGTCGAGCCATCGCCTCCGACCGCACCCCCATCGTCGGTGAATTGGCCGAGGGCCTCACCGTCAGCACCGCCCATGGCGCAATGGGCATGACCACTGCGCCGTTCGCGGGCGCCATCGTCGCCAGCCGGTTGACCGGCGACTTCCCGCCGTTGGAGCGCGCCGTCGAAGCCCTTGTCGAACCGGCCCGCTTCCGCCGCCGTCAAGCTCGGCGCGGCTACCGCCTTGGTGCCTCGGCCTGAGGCTCGGACTGGCGAGCCTCAGGCGGTTACGTTGCCGTTGAGAACGCGGACGTTGATGACGCTGTCGATGGCGGCAAGCTCACGAGTAAGCCCATCGTCCGGGGCCGCCTCGATGTCCAGCAGGTTGTAGGCCACATCGCCGAGGCTCTTGTTGAGCATGTCGATGATGTTGATGTCGTGCTTGGCGAGCACGGAGGTCATCTGGCCGAGCATGCCGGCCACGTTGCGGTTGGTGATGGCCAAGCGGTGCCCCCCGGATGGCTCCAGGGCCACCGCCGGAAAGTTGACCGAATTGACGATGTTGCCGGTTTCGAGGAAGTCGATGAGCTGGTTGGCCGCCATGACCGCGCAGTTCTCCTCCGCCTCCGAGGTGCTCGCCCCCAGGTGGGGGGTGAGCCGGACGTTGGGGCGGCCGATCAGCCCGGGCACCGGAAAGTCGGCCACATAGCTGGCGATGCGTCCGTCGTCGAGCGCGCGAATCAAGGCGTGGCGGTCCACCACCGGCTCCCGGGCAAAGTTGAGCAGCACGCTGCCGGGACGAAACGAGCGCAGGGCTTCCTCGCTGATGATGCCCTCGGTCTCCGGCAGCAGCGGCATGTGCAGGGTCACGAAGTCGGAGCGGGCGAACAGGCTCGGGAGGTTCTCCATGCGCCGCACTTCGCTCGGCAGCCGCCAAGCGGCATCCACCGAAATGGCGGGATCGTGGCCGAGGACGTCCATGCCCAAATCCAGCGCAGCCCGGGCCACCAAGGAACCGATGGCGCCGAGGCCGACGACGCCTAGGGACTTACCCCTGAGCTCACGGCCCTTGAAGCGCTTCTTCTGCGCTTCGACCAAGGCGTTGAGTTCGGCGGCATCGGTCACGTCGGCCAAAGTGGAGACGAAATCCACACCGCCGACCACGTCCCGGGAACTGATGAACAGCGCCGCCAGCACCAATTCCTTCACCGAATTGGCGTTGGCGCCCGGCGTGTTGAACACCACCACCCCCTGCCCGGTGCAGTGCGCCACCGGCACGTTGTTCACGCCGGCACCAGCCCGGGCGATGGCCCGCAGGCGGTCATGGACGTCGTCCTCGCCGAGCTTGTGGCTGCGCAGCAATATGGCGTCGGGATCGGCGATTTCGGTGCCGAGCTCATAGCGCTGCCGGGCAAAGCGCTCAAGGCCGCGAACGGCGATCTGATTGTAGGTGCGAATTTTGTACATCGTGATAACGGGCCGCCCTCATTCCCCCTTGAAGTTCGCAGTGCGCTTCTCGAGGAACGCTGACACGCCTTCCTGGAAGTCCGCAGTCATGCCGGCCTGGTTCTGCAGGCGGGCCTCCAAATCAAGCTGCTGCTCGTAGGAGTTGTGCCAAGTGTTCCAGTAGGCATGGCGAATCATGCCCAGCGAGCGCGGGCCATCGGCGAGCTGGTGGGCCAGGGCGCTGGCGCCTTCCATGAGCGCATCGTTGTCCTCGAACAGCCGATTCACCATGCCCCACTCGTGGGCCTTCTCGGCTGGCAGCCGCTCGGCCAACAGCGACAGCTCCACGGCCCGGCCCCAACCAATCAGGCGCGGCAGCATGAAGGTTGAGCCGCCGTCCGGCACGAGGCCGATGCGGGCGAAGGCCTGCAGGAAGTAGGCGCCCTGCTGGGCGCAGACGATGTCGCCGATCAACGCGAAGCTCATGCCGACGCCAGCCGCCGGACCGTTCACTGCGGTGACGATGGGTATGTCCAAGTCCCGCAGCCCCAGCAGCAGGGGGTGGTATCCGCTGCGCAGGCCGTCTCCTGCGCCGCTGCGTTCATTGCGGCCCTCGTCCTGGAGGTTGGCACCGGCGCAGAACGCCCTGCCCTCGCCGGTCAGCAACAGGCAGCGGGCGCCGTTGGCGGGATCCTTCACTTGGCTGAACGCCTCCTGAAAGTCGGCCAGCATCTGGGCGCCGACGGCGTTGAGCACCTCCGGGTGATTGAATTTCAGGACGGCAACCTTGCCGTCGAAGTCCAGCGACATGCGTTCCATGTTCAGCCTCCAAAAAAGTCGGTAACCTTAACGCATATGCCCGACTCTTTGCATTTGCAATTCATCGCTCCATGAAACGCGCCGAAGACCACGGCGACGAGGCTGGGAGCTCGTTTGCGTCCTCCCCGGATGGGGGCGAGCGCCGCAACCAAGCGGTGTTGGGACGTGCCTTCGTCCTGATTGCGGGCTTCGCCGTCGTGGAGATCATTGGCGGCATCATAAGCAATTCACTCACCCTGCTCGCGGACGCCGGCCACATGGTTCTCGACGCCGCCGCTCTCGGCTTGGCGTGGGGCGCGCTGTGGCTGTCCAGTCGGCCCGCCACGGCGAGGCTGACCTACGGACACCATCGCGTGCAGGTCTTGGCGGCGTTTCTCAACGGCTTGGCGCTTGCTTTGCTGGTGCTGTGGATTCTCAAGGAGGCCTTCGAGCGCTTTTTGGAGCCGCAAGCGATGGCGCCACTGCCCGCCCTGATCGTCGCGACAATTGGCCTGATCGTCAATCTCATCGCCTACCGATGGCTCGGTCATGGCAACGACAACATCAATGTGCAGGCCGCCGCGCTGCACGTACTCGGCGACCTGCTCGGCAGCTTGGCGGCAATTACCGCCGCCCTGACCGTTCACTTCACCGGCTGGACCCGCGTGGATCCATTGCTCGCTCTCGTCATCGCCGCGATTCTCACCCGGGGCACTTGGCGCGTGCTGAAGGCATCGGGGCACCTGCTTCTCCAAGGGGTGCCGAACCCGGTCAGCACCGACGAACTGCGCGCCGCCTTGGCGGCGACGCCAGGCGTCATCGACGTACACCATCTCCACGTTTGGGGCCTCACCGCGGAGCGGCCTGTCGCCACGCTCCATGTACGCATCGCTGACGAGGCCGACCGCCAAAGCGTCACCGCAGCGCTCAAGAAGGCACTGCGCGAGGGCTTCGGCGTGGCGCACTCCACCATCCAACTCGAACGCGGCGAGTGCCCGGACGGCGCTACCCTACCGGGAGTCGGCGAACCGCGATGATGAGCGGCATGATGAGGCCGACAAAAATGCCCAAGCTCAGCGTCGCCAGCATCAGCAGGGTCGTGTTTAAGCCCCAGAGGTCGAAGGCTAGCCCGACCAGCGGGCCAGTGGCGACGAAGATGCCGCGAAAGCCGAAGCTGGCCAGCGAGTTGGCGGTGGCGCGGAATTCGCTCGGCACCCGGCTGTTCAACGCGTCGGTGAGGATCACCGTGCCGAGCCCCCGGGCGATGAAGAACGTCGAGGCGGCCACCAGCCCGCCCACCACGCTCAAGCGGTCGAGCCCCAGATAGCCCAACGCCGGGAGCAGGCCTATGATCACCAAGACCCCGGTCGGGCCGATGCGCTGCTCAATGTGGTGCGTCCAACGTCCGGCCACCGCGCTCAAGGCGCACAGGCCACCCCAGAGATAGCCGAAGTGGGCCAACCCGAGGCCCTGCTGCTCCCACAGCTTGGGCAGCAGCCAAACCGCGTAGAAGGTGGTCAGGCTCCAGATGCAAAGCGCCAGGAACACCAGCCGCAAAACCAAGTTGCCGCGCAGCAGGTGGCGGGTGATGCGGACCATGTTGGCCAAGTGGCTTTCGGCGGACAGCCGCGCGGCCGGCGGCTCGCGCAAGCGCAACGCAAACAGCAGCGGCAGCCAGCCGACCAGTACCTGGGCGACGACCACGCCGCCGAGGGTGCCCCACACCAGCAGCAGGGAGCAGGCCACGCCCGCCGCGGCTTCGGACAGGGTGCGCACCGCATAGAGCTTGCCCACCACTTGCCGCTGCCGCTTCTCGCTGCTGCCTCGGGCGAGTTCCGTGTCGTAAAGCAGCGCCAGATCGGTGCCGGAGGTTAGGCTGAAGCTGAGCGCCAAGGCGGTCTCGAACAGCGCCAGCGTCCAGAACCCCTCGGCGACCGCCAGCAGGCTGTAGCCGACCCCAGCGAACGCCGTGCCCAAGACCAGGCAACGGCGCCGCCCGATCAGGTCGGCCAAGTAGCCGGACGGCGCCTCGGTGACCATGACCACGAAGGCGAACAGCGCCTGCAGGGTAAAGACCTCCTGCATGGACAACCCCTTGCTCTGAAAGAAGGGCACGGCCACGGGCATGATGACCAGGAAGGCCTTGAAGAATCCCAGCCACAGCGTACGGCCCACATTGGCCCGCAGCCGCGCTGAGTCGTCTGCCATCGTTTTTGTACTTAAGCTGTTCATTGGTGTCTGCAAGTGAAAACTGGGGAAACTGTTCGCCAACGGCTCGCTTCGGGGACCCCAGAAAAGAAAAACCCCGAAGGCCTTAGGCGCTTCGGGGTCTTTCGAATCAGCGGAAGGGCTTCCCATCGGGTCACCTTCCGACGCTGCGTGCACTACCCATGCACCCCCGTCGCCACAGGCACGGTCATGTCCCCCCGTGCGCTGGCGGCGCACTGGAAGACCCGGCAATGTTGGGAAATCGATTTCATGGCAGCGGGACGGTCCGTTGCTGACGTCAAGGGCGGCGCACCATACGCAGGCCGAGGCCCTCTGTCAATCTTGTCGCGAAACACCGCTGAAGGGCGGGGGTTGGAGGCGGTCCGCAGCCTGCGTCAAGGCGCAGCCCCGTCACCGAAAGCGGCTAACAGGGCCGCTGGCGGCGGCGCGTAGAAAAAGCTGCCGGTCACCGGTTGGGAGTGGCCGAGCAGCCGGTCGCGGAGGCCGTCCGCAGCGAGGCCGTACATGGACTCCAGGAGCCAACGAAATCGGTCCGGGTCGGCGCTGAACGCTAGAAAGTAGAGGCCGGCGTCCGCCACGCCGCCCACGGGGCTGCTGCGGCGGTAGATCTTGACCGCCTCGCCGTTGCGCTTGATGTCCGTGCGGCTGACGTGGCTGTCCGGCGGCATTGCGTCGCCGGTGAGTTCGATGCTGTCCGCCTTGGTGCGGCCGATCACTCGTTCCTGGTCGGCCACTGGCAAAGCGCCGAAACCGGCCAGGTCGTGGACCCAGCGCTGGGCGAAGATGAAACTGCCGCCCGCATGGGGGCCAGCTGGGACCAAGGCGGCGGACAGACGGGCGTCGTCCTTCGGATTGGCCGAGCCGTCGACGAATCCCGTCAGGTCGCGGCTGTCACGGAAGCGGAAGCCGTGTTCCTCCGCCGCTAGGTGAGCGACGCCCGACAATGCGTCGCGCCACGCCAAGGCGCGGGCGAAGAGCTCGTCCCGAGCCTCTCCGTGCAGCCAAATGAAGAGGTCGCGCTGGGAGGCCGGCGCGGACTTGCCGCGGCCTTCCACGGTGGTGAAGTCGGCCAATGCTGGCGGCGGCGAAGACTCGGGCGACCGCAGCCCGGCCAGCAACCCCCGGCCGAAGCCGATGACCTGCTGGCCGGAAGCCACCGGCGCTTCGGCGAGCGCCCGGCCGGGCAAGGAGGCTGGCGTGCCGGGAACGCTGAACTCCAGGAATATGTGGTGCGCAGTGCCTTCGCGAAAAATGCCGGCTTGGTGGTCGATCATTGGATGCGCCTCGGGGTGACAATGGCAGGGAAGCGGTCGCGCTCAAGCCGGGCGAGATTTGGCGGCGCGGCGACTGGTTCGCTTGGCGGGCTTGCGCTTGGCGGTTTTCGCGCGGGTCTTGCCACGGGCCTTGCCGGCCGCCTTACGCTCCACCCACTGGCCGTCTTGGTAGAATGCCTGCCAGCCAGTGGCCTTGCCGTCGATCTCAGATTGCACGTACTGCTGTCCCGTTTTCCGGCTGTAGCGAATGACCGCCGGTTTGCCGTCCGGATCCTCGGTCGGCGCTGCGAGCAGGTACTTGAACTTGGGGTCGAGTTCATTGGCGTGGGGCAGCAGTTCGGCGACCTTGGGCGCCCGTGTCTCCCGGTTCTTGGGAAATTGGCTGGCCGCCAGGAAGATGCCGGCTGCGCCATCGCGCAGCAGATAGTGGTCGTCCACCTTTTCGCAGCGCAGCTCCGGCATCGGCACCGGGTCGGCCTTGGGCGGCGCCGGCTGGCCGTTGCGCAGCAGCTTGCGGGTGTTGGCGCAGGCGGTGCAGCCGAAGTACTTGCCGAAGCGGCCCGCCTTCAATTGCATCTCCGCGCCGCAGCGGTCGCACTCCAGCACCGGCCCTTCGTAGCCCTTAACGCGAAATTGCCCCTCTTCCACCTCGGAACCAGGGCAGTCCGGGTTGTTGCCGCAGATGTGCAGCTTGCGCGTCTCGTCCACTAGGTAGCTGGTCATTGGCGTTTCGCAGAGCGGGCACCTGCGGCGGCTGCGCAGCAGCTTCGACTCGCCCTCATCGTCCACGTCCACATCCACCGCTTCCTCGCCGGGCGTGAGGTTCATCGTGTTCTGGCAGCGTTCCTTGGGCGGCAGCGCATACCCCGAACACCCTAGGAAAACGCCAGTGCCCGCCGTGCGCAGCTGCATGGGCCGACCGCATTTTGCGCAAGCGATGCCCGTGTTCGTCGGCGTGTTGGGGCGCATGCCGCCGTCGCTGCGGGCGACCGTCAGCTTGGCGCTGAAATCGCCGTAGAACGCATCGAGCACCCCACGCCAGTTGGCTTCGCCCTCGGCAATCTGGTCCAGCTCCTGCTCCAGGGCGGCAGTAAAGCCGTAGTCCATGAGATTGCTGAACTGCTCCACGAGCCGATCAGTGACCAGCTCGCCGATCTTCTCGGCATGGAAACGGCGCTTGGCGATGCTGACGTAGCCTCGCTCCTGAATGGTGGAAATGATGGCGGCGTAGGTGGACGGGCGGCCGATGCCGCGTTTTTCCAGCTCCCGGACGAGGCTGGCCTCGCCGTAGCGGGGCGGCGGCTTGGTGAAATGCTGCACCGTCTCGGCGTCCACCAAGGCCAAGGCCTCGCCGACGGCGAGATCCGGCAGGGGCTTGGCGTCGTCCCCCCGGGTGATCGATGGCAGCGCTCGGGTGTGTCCGTCGAATAGCTGGATGCGGCCCCGAATCCGCAACTCGAACTCACCACCCTCGGCCAGCACCGTGGTGGCGAGGTACTCCGCATCCGGCATCTGACAGGCGATGAACTGCCGGCGGATCAGGTCGTAGAGCCTTGCGGCGTCCTCGGCCACGCCGGACAGCTTCTCGGGCGGCGTTGCCACGTTGGTCGGGCGAATGGCCTCATGGGCCTCCTGGGCACCTTTCTTGCTGGCGTAGGAGCGGGGCTTGTCGGGCAGGTAGCGCGGGCCGAACTCAGTCTTGATGTGCTCTCGGCAGGCAGCCACGGCGTCGCCGCTGAGGTTGGTCGAGTCCGTGCGCATGTAGGTGATGTGACCCGCTTCGTAGAGCCGCTGCGCCAAGGTCATGGTGCGCTTGACGCCGTAGCCCAATCGGCCGCTGGCCGCCTGCTGCAGGGTGGAGGTGATGAGCGGCGGATGGGGACGGGTCTTGGTGGGCCGGTCGGAGCGGTCGCTGACCTCGAATCGGCGCTGCCGAAGCCGGGCAAGCGCGTCCTCCGCGGCCGCCTGGTTGCCGGGACGGAAGGCATCGCCGTTCTCCTTGACCACTTGGAAGCGCAGCGGTTCGGCATATTCCTGGCGTTTGAGATCGGCGAACAGTTCCCAGTACTCCTCGGGCTTGAAGGCCCGAATCTCCCGTTCACGCTCCACCACCAGCCGCACGGCGACCGACTGCACCCGCCCTGCCGACAGGCCCCGCGCCACCTTGGCCCAGAGCAGCGGCGAGAGTTCGAAGCCCACCACCCGGTCGAGGAAGCGGCGCGCCTGCTGGGCGTTGACCCGGTCCATGTCCAGTTCGCCGGGCGAGCGGAAGGCGTCCTGAATGGCCTTGCGGGTGATTTCGTTGAAGACCACGCGTCGATAGCGGTCAGCGCGCCCGCCAATGGTTTCGCGCAGGTGCCAAGCGATGGCTTCCCCCTCACGGTCGAGGTCGGTGGCGAGGTAAACCGCATCCGCTCCCGCCGCCAGGCGCGACAGTTCATCGACCACCTTCTCCTTGCCGGGCAGCACTTCATAAGCCGCTTGCCACTCGTTATCCGGATCCACGCCCATGCGCCGCACGAGCTGCTCGCGCGCCCGGCGCTCGCGTTGGGCGGCCCGTTCGCTGGCCGACAGTTTGGGCGTCTTGGGCGCTGCGCTGCGCTGGTTGGTGTTGCTGGCCTTGGCCCCCTTGCCGGTTGGCAGGTCCCGGATGTGGCCGACGCTGGACTTGACGACATAGTCCTTGCCCAGGTAGCGGTTGATGGTGCGCGCTTTCGCAGGCGATTCGACGATGACGAGTGATCGGGTCAAGACTGCTTCCGGTTGGTGAGGGGCGCGCAAAGGCCGCGGGCCCAGACGGGCGCCGTTATACGGCTAGGGTAAAACGGCTGTCAAGAAACCAAGTAAGCAATCCCGGAGGCGGCCCGGTGCGGAGCATTGCGATTCTCTCCCGTTTGCGTATGCTCACTACCAAATCAGCCTGTACTCGGGGCGGTGGCCGCAATAGACGTGATGGATTCAAAGCTCCGTGCTTTGGCGTTCGGGGGCCTCGGCCTTTTATCCGTGTTTGCCACTGCGGTTTCCCATGCCGTTGATGATTCGGAGGGTGCCTCCGCCGCGGGCCTGACGATTCGGTTGTCCGGTGCGGACATCGCAGCCCCGCCGTCCATCGCGCTCCCTCCCGGTCGGGTGGTGACGGTTTCCTTCACGGATGCGAGCGGCTCGCCTTGGCCGCTGGCCGAAGTCGTCGTTCCCGACACGGGCCTTTCCCACCGTCAATACTCCTCCCATCCCCATCTCGTCCTGCTGGAACGGCGTTCGAAGGGCGCGCCGGCGAACTTGGTGGCGTTGCTGGACGGCCTGTCGTGGCCTGTGCACCTTGAACTGACATCAGCCCGGGCGGGAGCGCCGACCCGCATCGAGGTGCGATTGTCGGACGTTCGCGGGGGTGCGGGCTTGGACACAGCCTCTCGGGAGAAAGCGGACGCAAGCGCGGCTGGCGGGGCGGGCTTCGACCAGGCGGTTCGGGAGTATCTGCTTTCCAATCCGGATGTCCTGCGCGAGGCGCTGGATCCGGCGCGGCAGTTAGCTTCGCGCGCCGAGGCGCGGCGCGCCGATTTGCTGGAGGGCGCGGGAGTGCCCGTGTTGGGCAACACCTCCGGGAACGTGACGGTTGTGGAGTTCTTTGATTATAGATGCGGATTTTGCAAGCGTTCCATTGAAGCCGTGCGCACGGCGCTGACGCGGGCGAACGTGCGGCTGCGCATGCTGGAGTATCCGATTCTGGGAGAAGGAAGCGCACTGGCCGCGCGGGCGGCGTTGGCGGCGGCGCGACAGGGGGCGTATCGGCGGTTGCACTTCGCGCTGATGGAACACGAGGGCGAGTATGACGAAGCATCGATTCGGGAAATCGCAACGAACCTCGGGCTCGATGTGGAGCAACTGGTCATGGATGCGAGCCTGCCGGAGGTCCAAGCCAAGCTGGACGCCAATCGGGCGCTGGCCGCGGACCTCGGCGTAACCGGAACGCCCGCGTTCCTGGTGTTCGGGCCGGACGGCGTCCAAGTGTCGCCCGGAGCCCTGGATGCCGACCGGTTGGGCGCAATGATCGACGCCGCAGGAGGAAAACGTGATTGATTCGGCAATCCGAGGGGCCTGCGCGCTGGCCTTTTTCGTTGCGGCGCTCAGCCAAGCATTCGGAGTGGAGCAAGCGCGGGCATCCGAACCGGTTTACGACGAGTTGCCGGACGGCCCGGCGGCGGAGGTCGCGCGGCTGTATTTCTCCGCGTTCGCCATGCCCGGCGTGGAGTCCCTGGACCGGAACGAACGGGCGGCGCTGCTGGACGCGGCCACCCTTCGCTATCGGGACCGGCTCATCGACCGGGCGCCGTCGCCCTCGGCGGACTTGGTCATGCGGCACTTGGCCCGGCTGGCGGAATCCGACTTTGCGCGGAACGATCCAAACGTCGTCCGCCAGACCTGCGCGCGCCATGGGCTGACGGAGGCTCAGTGCGAACCTTTCGCAGGCTACACGCGCCGGGTGCTGGTGCTGGAGGAAATGCTGGTGCAGGGCCAACTGACCCTGGATGCATTGGAGGTCGAACTGGTTGGTGCGCCGCGCCCGAAGCTGGCGGGGTTGGATTCCAAGTAGTGGAGCCAGACGGCAGAGGCTGACGGGTTCGCTTGACGATGGCATTCCTTGAGGGTTCACGGGTGCGCCGGCTTGCGGCATGGGGAGCGCTGTTTGTGACGGCGTGGGCGCTCGCCCAAGTGGAGGTGTCAGCCCCATCGCCGGACGCGGCGCTTCCGGCAGCGCGCAACCTTGCGCCTGAAGTCGTTACCAATGCGCCGGGGCAGGAGCTGACGGTTCGCGCCGGAAACTCGATTGCGTTGACCGCGGAGGCGCTCGATCCTGACGTTGCGCAGGATGGCGGTTTCGAGTCGGTTTGGCTGGCTGCGGAACTCGAACCGGGATTCCAGCCGGAGTGGCTGGAGGGCTTGCTCCGGTTCTCCGGCCCATCGGAAAAACCGGGAATCGAGATCGACATTGCGCCTCCGGCGAACGCGCAGCCGGGGCGTTTTGCCATTCGCGTGGGCGCGACGGATTCGCGGGGCCTGACCACCATCCGCGTGGTCCGGGTGACGGTGCTGTCTCCGGCGTGCCCCGAGCCGGCGGACTACCTTGAGGACGGTGCCTGCCGGCAATGCCCCGAACACCAGGTCTCGAACGACGCGGGGACCGGCTGCGAACCCTGTCCTGCGGAAACGGAGCGCCCGGCAGGCGCCAAGCGGTGCACGGAGTGCCCGCCAAGCGTTTCGGAGGCTGGCCCGGACCGGTGCGCCAAGCCGCCGCCCGCGGCGATTTTCGCAAAGGCGGGAACAAAGTCCGGGACGATGCCGCCGACCATCGTGGCCACCGTCAAGGACGGCCCCCTGATTGCGGAGTCGGCGGGCAAGGTGAACGTTCGCCTGACCTTGGAGAATCCACCGGATACCGAGGGCGGGTACACAGGATGCCGATTGCGATTGGGCAGCGGAAGCGTCGCGGAAACCCCGGCGGACGTCACCTTTTCGAATCAGAAGAAGCTGAATGCGGACAACGGCTGGTCGGCGCAGGCGAAGCTGCTCACCATCGTGGACGACGCGCTCGCGGAAGGGAACGAGTCGCTGGTGTTGGAGGGCCATTGCACGGGCAGCAAGCGGGGCACGGTTCCGGCGCACGGAGACCTGGTGTCACAACCACTCACCCTGACGATCACCGACAACGACCAATCGAAGCCGATGCGGCTGTCGGTGGACCCGGAACGCATCGGGGAAACGCTCGGCCAACAGCGGGTCACGGTGGCCGCCGAGGCGGACGAACCCCTGGAAGCCGCCGCGACGGTGCACCTGACCTTGGGCAACGGTTCGTATGTGGCCACCGGAACCCGGGAAATCGTCATCGCCGCCGGCGAGCGCGCCGGTTCGACGCAACTGACGATCACGCCGTCGGACGATGGCAACGCCACCGACGATGCGCTCGTCATCGACGGCGCCGCGCCGGGATTCGATGTGGCCGCGACCACGCTGACCATCGACGAGCCCGTTCTGGTCAACGGCGTGGACCTGAGCGGGTTGGGGGTGGCGCTTTCCATCAGCCCCACCGCAATCCGGGAGGGCACCGGCGGCACCCACGGCATTACTGCGACACTGACCGGCGTGCCGGTTCCGGCCGTTGACGTGGCGATGGTGTTGATGCTCGGCGGCACGGCAACGGAAGGCGCTGCCCACGACTTCACGCTGAAGGGCGGCGACAACTGGAAGGCACTGACGGTGGCGGCGAACGATGCGCATCTCAGCGCGAACACCTCGGTGCGGGTGGTGACGCGCGCGGACAGCGTGGAGGAAGGCATCGAGACGGTGACGTTCTCGGTTGCGCAGGTCACTTGGGGCACCACGGTCCTGACGCCACGGCAACCCGGCGTTGCCACGTTGCGCATCACGGAGGCGTGGGATGCGCCGCCCGCACCGGCCGGCCTGTCCGCCGTGCCCGCGCCCGGCGACGAAACACACGGTTTGGATGTGACTTGGGAAGCGGTCAAGGCGACGCCGCCGGTGGAAGGCTACCGGGTGCGTTACCGCGAGGTCGCCGCCCCGCCGGCAAGCTGGCTCGAATCCGATCTGCAGCCCGGGCAGGCCACATCCGTGACGGGGCTGAATGCGGGCACGCGCTACGAGATGCGGGTGCTGGCGCAAAACGCGGCGGGACGGGGCGCGGAATCCGGAAGCATCTACGCCTACACGGCGGAAGGGCCGTGTCAGGTGGGCGCACCAAGGGTTACCTCAGCCGACGGCACCCGGTCCGCCACGGAGTTGGAGGTTTCCTGGGAGATGCCGGTTTGCACACAGGCCGTTGCGAGTTATCGGGTGGGTTACCGGCTGGACCCGAATGTGGAAATGTTCGAAGAGGACTGGTCGGAGCACGCGACGGCCACGGCGATGTCCACCCTTCGGAGCTTGACGCCGGACACAGCCTACGTCGTGCGTGTGCGGGCGGTGGCGACGGGCGGCGACCGCGGGCCCTGGTCGGCGCTCGGACGGGGCCGCACGGGGCTCGACACGCGGTTGCCCCCGCGGGTCGGCGCCCCCGCTGTGGAGCCGAATGCGGATGCGGGCGGCGAGCGGCTGGACGCCACCTGGCCGCGGGTGACCTGGACGGACGAAAACGACATCGAGCATCCCATCGACCGCTATCAGTACCGCTACCGGGCCGCTGGCGGCGGCTGGACGGAGCCAACGGACGCCCAAGCCTCGGCGACGGAAACCGCGGCGATGACGCGAACGCTGGCGGGCCTTGCTTCCGGCACCTGGCACGAGGTTCAGGTTCGCGGCGTGAACTGGATGGCCGGGGTCGCCTATCCGGGCAAGTGGTCGGAACCGGGCCGTGGGCGCACGTGGGGCGTGCCGGACCAAGTGGAGGAGCCCGCCGCCTATCTCACCGGAACCGGCGTGGGGGTGATCTGGGAGGCGCCGAACGACGGCGGCGCGGCGATCACGGACTACGATGTCGAGTACAAGACACAGGACTCGCGCAAGTGGACGACGCATCCCTATGCGGGTTGCGGGAACGGCGCCTGCGAAACCTCGACGGCCATTGCCGCGGCGGCAAAGAAGGTTCGCGTGCGCGCTGGGAACTCGGTGGGCGCCGGCGCCTGGTCACCGACCGCCAAAGTTCGCCAGCAGAAGCTGTTGCGGATTTCGTTCGCGGGCGCGACTGCGGAGGTGAACGAAGGCGAGTCCCTGCTGGCCACGGTGGAACTCGACAGCGCGGCGGACCGGTCGCTCACCGTGCCGCTCACGACAACGGGGGACGGCGACGCGTTCCGCTTGGACGGCGCCGCAAACGGCGAGATCGCCTTCGGATTGGGAACCGACGAACAGACGTTCACCCTAGTGGCGCTCCAGGACGCCGACCGCGACGACGAGACCGTCACCCTCGGGTTCGGGCAGTTGCCGGACGGCGTTCTGCTCAAAGCTCCGGCGTCCCTGACGGTAACGATCAATGACGACGAGCCGCGCAACGCAAGCCCGGTGTTCCCGCAGGGCGCCACCGCCACCCGCACCGTGGCGGAAAACTCGGCAGCCGGAACGGCCGTCGGGGCAGCGGTGGCGGCCGCGGATGCGGACAACGACCCATTGACCTACTCACTCGCCGGGACGGACGCGAACCGGTTTGCCATCGACCCCGCCACCGGCCAGATCGCCGTGGGCGAGGATGCGGCGTTGAACCACGAGGATGCCGCGGGCCCGTACGCACTCCTGGTGCAGGTGAGCGACGGCCGGGATGTCGGCGGGGAGGACGATGCCTCGGTCGATGCCACCATCGCCGTGACGGTGAACGTGTCCGATGTGGACGAAGCGCCATCCGCGCCGGACGCACCGGGCTTGGCCGCGGACACGACGGCACTGGACGTCTCCTGGAACGAACCCGCCAACACCGGGCCGCCGATCCTGAGCTACGCGCTGAGATACCGCGCATCGGGGGAGGCGGGGTGGAATGACGTGTCGCTGGAAAGCCTTTCCACCGGTTCGAAGTTGAGCAACCTGAGCGCCGGAACCGCCTACGAAGTTCAGGTTCGGGCGGCCAACGACGAGGGGACGGGCGACTGGTCGGCATCCGCTTGGGAAAACACCCTGCCGACGGTGAGCGTGTCGGCGGACGCGACCCATCCGGTGATCGGCGCCGACGGCGCAGCCGCCACGGTGGTGCTGAGCGGTTCCGGGGAGGCCGCGGGCGGGGGCGACCTGAGCGGGCGCTGGCTGCGGCGGGCGGGCGACGGCACCGAGTCGGAGCTGGGGGAGTGGCTGCCGTTGACTTCTGGCATGACGGTGACGAGCACCGTGTCGTCCGCGGCGCCGGGGGCGCAGGCCCACGGCTTCCGGGTGCGCCATGCGCTGGACGGGCGAACGCGGGAGGCCACCGGCTGGGTGAACGTCGACTGGCTGCCGTCCGTCTCGTTGAGCGCGAGTCCGGCGAGCGTGGACGAGGACGGCGGCAGCGCGGACGTGGCGGTAACGGCGAGCCTTTCCGGCTCGACGGTGACCGACCGCGCCAAGACGGTGACGGTGTCGGTGGCTGGCGGCACCGCCAAGGCGGGCGACGACTTCGAGGCGGTGGCCGATATCACCATCCCGTTGGCGGGCGGGGAACGCAGCGCCAGTGCGGTGTTCTCCCTGAAGCCGGTTGCCGACGAAGAGAAGGAGAAGGCGGAAACGATTGCCCTGACCGGCACCGCAACCCAGGGAATGGTTGCGCTGCCCGTTGCGGGCACCTCGCTGACCCTTGAGGACTCCGGCCGCCTGCGCCTGAAAATCTCCCCCAGGCCGACCGGGGGATACCTCTTCGGCGGCGGCATCAACTGCGGGTCGGGCGAGCGCGCCGATTGCGAGGCGTCCTTCGAACCGGGCGCCTTTGTGGTGCTCGAGGCCACGCCGGACCCGGGAAAACGGGTCTCGTCCTGGAGCCGCCTTTGCATCGACATCACCACGCACTGTCCGGTTGAAATGACCAAAAAACGAACGGGCAGCGTGTCCTTCGGGACGGCCCGAACCCTCACCGTGGCCGCGCCCGAGAACGGCGAGGTGGTCGGCAGGATTCAGGGCAGGCAGGTCATTGGCTGCGGCAGCGACTGTTCGGTGACGTCGGCCGACGGCCATGTGGTGAAGTTGCAGGCCGACGGCGCCGACGGGTACGGCTTTGACGGCTGGAGCGGGGCCTGTGCCGCGGCAACTGCGGCCACCTGCTCGGTCCCCTTGGACGCGGACAAGTCGGTGGGCGTGGCCTTCGTGCTCGTTCGGGCGGACGGCGTCTGCGATCCGGGCGTTGTGGACGGCTGCGAGTCGGGCACAGCCAACAACACGGCGTTCAGCGACACCCCAACGCACCACCAATGGCGCTGCGACGGCATCGGCGGCGGCGCCGACTCGGACGTGTGCAGGAAGGAGAAGGCCAGCTGCGAATCCGCGACACTGCAGTGGACGGTCGAGCCAAACACCTGCGCCGCAACCGTGGCAGCGGCATCGCATGGCGGAACGGCGTCCGCGAACGACGGCGGGGCATCGCCGAACGGCACGGCAACCTTCGCTTGCGACGACGGAAGCTGGACGGTTCAGGCTGGCGCCACCTGCGCGCCCTGCGACCGGGTGGACGGAGGCTGGTCGACCAGCCACGAGGACTGGAGCGCCTGCTCCGCCACCGCCTGCGGCCAGACCGGCACCCGCACCCGCGACTGGACGCGCGCCTGCACGAATCCGGAACCGTCCTGCGGCGGCAGCGCGTGTTCGGGGCCCACGAGCGGCACGGCCGAGGAGGCCTGCTTCGGCAGCGACTGCGGGGCGGGCACCTATTGCGGGGAGGGGGCATGCGTGGCCTATCCGGGCGTGTGGGTCAAGGAAAATCCGGGGGCCTGCTCCGCAAGCCAGTGCGGGGCGGCGGGCACGCAGTCCGTGAGCGCGCGCTGCGCCAACGGGCCTTGCGATCCGCTCACGAAGCCGCCGGCAACCCAGGCCTGCCACGGCGACTCCTGCCCGAACGGCCAGCATTGCGCCGGGACCGGCGCCGCCGGCACCTGCGCGAACTACGACCGCTGGTCCACCGGGGCCTGGTCCGCCTGCTCAGCCACGAGTTGCGGCAGCGGCGGCACGCAAACGAGAGCGGTCAGTTGTTCCGGCACCTGCGACCCGGCCGCAAAGCCAGACGACTCCCAGGCGTGCGAGGGGTCGGCGTGCCCGGGAAGCGAGACCTGCAGGAACGGCGCCTGCCAGGCCTATCCGGGCACCTGGGTCACGGAGCATCCCGGTTCCTGTTCGGCCACCGCCTGCGGCGCCGCGGGCACGCAAACGGTGCGGGTGCGCTGTGCGAACGGGCCCTGCGACCCGCAAGCCAAACCCCCGAACACCCGTGCCTGCCACGGGCGTTCCTGCGCCGGCAACACCTATTGCCGGGGTTCCGCGAGCTCGGGCGCTTGCACGGCATACGACAAATGGAGTTATGGAAAGTGGTCCGCCTGTTCGGCAACGACCTGCGGCACGAGCGGCGCGGAAACACGAACCGTCACCTGTGCGGGAACGTGCAATCCGGCAACGAAGCCGCAAGGCCAGCGCGGTTGCCAGGGAACGAGCTGTGCCGACGGCAAATCCTGCAACAGCAACGGCCGGTGCGTGTGCCCCTACGGCACTGAGCTGTGCGGAGGCAGTTGCGTTCCGGTCTGTGGAACGAACGAGACGCGTGCCAGCAGCGGCTGCGGCTGCGAGTGCCTCACGGGTCATCACCGCGACAGCGGCAACGCCTGCGTCCAGAATCCCGCGTGCGGTACTTCAGAGCCGCTGGAGGTAAACTCTTGCTCGCCAAGTGGAGCAGAAGCGGTAAAAAAGGATTCCAAGACCAAGGAAGACGGCGCATGCCGGGCTCCGACTAAGCCCCTGACAGATGCAAAGTGCGACGGCGGCGAAGCCAAAGATGTAACGTCACACAACCCTGAGAACGGCCAGTGTGGCGATGAGAAAGATGAATGCATATCCGGCCGGGCGGCAAACGAAGACTCGACGGACAGCACCTACACCTGGGACTGCCAAGGGATAGACGGCAGCGTAACTTGGTATTGCAAAGGTATGGATGGATACGACCGTTGGAAGTGCAAGCACGGCAGCATGACGACGGCAAACACCTGTGAGATCGATCACATCGCAGCCAATTCCGTTGGTTGCAGCGAGCCCGGCACACTGGCAACAAGCATGTCTTGCGAGATATGCAAACCCAACTACGTGAGGGATCCAGTGAGCAAGCTTTGCGTATGCAATGAAGGGGGAGGGTACAAGGAGTTTAACGGTGTGTGCGAAAAAGCCTTCAAGGTCACGATTCAACCAAAGCCCGCCAAGGGTTATGTAACTGGACCACCAGGGGATGATGACCGCATCTCCTGTGGCAGCGACAACCGGAACAACTGCTCGGAATACTACGTGGTGCCGACCAAAGTTACCCTCACTGCGTACGCCGACAGCGGATACAAATTCGGCAGTTGGACAAAGTGCGTTAGCGACTCGTCCTCTTGCTCTGTCAGCCAATCGCTCACGACCGGCGTATTGTTTACGAGCACCCTGATGGTCGACCCGGGCGGGAACCGGGGTGTTTACCACGCAACCCATATCGTTATCCCGCCTCCATTGGGCGCGACCAGCTTCTACACGGCAGGGGTTCAGGCCAGTGCGAGCAAGGGAGTGCCACCGTACAGGCTGAAGTGGCAGGACAGCCTGCCCGGCGCGACGGCGGTTTACATCTTTGTCAATCGCGCAACCTACAAGCGGACGGTGACCGCAACGGATGACGACGGCAACCCGGCAAAGGCCGAGGCCACCATTCACGCCGGCACCTCAGCCTCGGCCTCGGACCGCGCCGAAGGCGGGTCCGGGGCGTCATCCGTTGCCATTCCCGTGCCGCTCGGCGGCAGCCTGCATCTCATCTGGGGCGAGGACGGCGACGTCTCGGCCAAGTCGCTGGACGAGACCGTGGTCACGGTGTCGGTCTCCTCGCCGGCCGTGGAAGTGGCCGGCGTGGGCCTCGGCGAGACGGAAGTAGTGATGCGCACCGACCAGGGCGAGTTGCGCATTCCGGTGGCGGTGCAATGATGGGTCCGCCGGAGTCCCCCATGTTCCCGCGGATGGTCCGCATCAGGCCGCTATTGGTCCTCCTGTTGGCTTCGATGCTTGCCGGCTGCGGCGGTGGCGGAGGGTCCGCGGCGCCGGATGCCTCCGCAACGGTCGACTCGGACGGCGATGGCGTAGCCAACGCAAACGACGCCTTTCCGTTCGACCCCGACGAGTCCGTGGATACGGACGGCGATGGCGTCGGGGACAATGCGGACACGGATGATGACAACGACGGCGTGCCGGACGCCAACGACCCCCACCCGCTCGATGCCGACAGGGGCCCTGAACCCGTGTCGGTGCCGGATTCCGCGTTGCGTGAGCATCTGGAGCGCAAGCTGTATAAGCAGCCGGGCGAGGCGATTTACCCCTATGAAATGGAAGGAATCACCTCCTTGGAGATACCGAACGGAGGCGTTTCATCCCTGGAGGGACTTCAATTCGCAACAAACTTGGAGTCACTGTTTGGCTACGGCAACCAGGTATCCGACTTATCCCCAATTGCGGACCTTTCCAAGTTGAGGGATCTGACCCTTGACGACAACCGGATTAACGACATCACGCCACTGTCCGATTTGAAGAAGCTGGAACATTTGTCGCTGGACTACAACGAAATTGCCGACGTGACGCCCCTCTCCGCTCTGGGCGCGTTGCGGACACTGCGGCTGAGGTTTAACCCGATCACAGATTTGTCGCCGCTGTGGAGCTTGACGGAGTTGAGGTCCCTGTCGGTTGCTCGCACCAACGTCCCCGGCCTTGCGTGGGTGTCCGGCCTGGCCCCGCTGGATTACCTGAATGTGGAACAAAACAACGTTACCGACCTCTCCCCGTTATCGAATTTGCCCAGCTTGAAAGAACTCGACCTTGGCTTCAATCTGATCGTTGACCTTGCGCCTTTGTCGAGTTTGCCCAGCTTGAAAGAGCTCAACCTTGCCGGCAATGGGATCGTTGACCTAGCGTCTTTGTCGAGCCTTTCCCAATTGAACACGCTGTACGTTGTCGACAACTACATCCTGGACCTGACGCCCATAGCCCGACTGCCCGCTCTGACCGATCTAAGCATTGATTTGAATCCGGTGGCGGATTTGACTCCATTGCAGGAACTGAGTTCCTTGGAATCGCTCAGCCTCGGCTCCAATTCGGTCACCGACCTCGGCCCGTTGTCAAAGCTCAGGACGCTCACGAGCTTGAGCGTGACAGGCAACGACGAACCCATCGATTTTACCCCGATTTCGGAGCTCGTGAATTTGACGCAATTGGATCTTCGTTTCAACAGAATCACCGACCTTACGCCATTGGCCGGACTAACGAAACTGGAGCGCGTGGCCTTGGAAGAAAACGACATTTCCGACCTGTCGCCGCTGAAAAACTTGTCGGCGTTGCGTTGGCTATCTCTCGACAACAATGACATTGCAGACCTGTCACCGTTGGTCGAAAATCCAGGACTGGATACAAACGATTACCTGGACGTTCTGGCGAATCCCCTTGGCGTCGAGTCAATCGATGCGCACATTCCGGCGCTTCAAGCCAGGGGGGTTTACGTCAGTTTCGATTCGTTTGCCGTTCGCGCCGCCGACGGGCCGCGAATCCACAACGACAACGTCTTCGTCCTGCCGGTCGGCGGCAACATCGCGACGGACCGGCATCTTCAATTCCCGGAGTTCGCAAAGGGCTTCTATTCGCACTTCAGCGATTCGTTCGACTTCCTGTTTTTCGTCTCCAACGTGAGGGCCTCTGAGGCAAGGCACAGAGGGTATTGGGGGAGGTACCTCTCCGTCTCGAACCACACGCAGGGGATTGGACGAGGCGAATTCTCGAGGGGCAGCGTGTTTGGATCGGCTGGCAAGCTGCAGGGCGGGATTGAGCTGCCCGTACTTGACGCGTCGATTAGAGAAGGTCCAACGTTGCACGAAATAATGCACCGTTGGGCCAATTTCGTTGTGAGACCTAACCCGCACTGGGAATTCACCAGCGCCTACGGCCAGCTGGGCGGATTCAAGGCCGATCAGTTGGTCGATCTCGGAAACGGGCGCTACACTGCGGGGAGTTTCGGGACGTTTATAAATCGCGTAGGCAACATACCCTATAGTCCGATCGAACTTTATTTGGCGGGCTTCATCCCGGCGGAGGAGGTTCCCGACCTGCTGGTGGCCGTCGGCGCGGAGTGGCTCCGCGATGCCAACGGACAACCCGTGCGGGCCGATAACGGGCACTTTGTTTTCACTGCGGATGGCATTAAGAGGTATTCCGTCGAGGATCTGATTGCCGAGCACGGCGCCAGGACTCCGGCATACCCCGAGGCCCAGCGGGATTTCCGAGCGGCCACGATCCTGCTGATTGACGAAAGCCATCCGGTGTATGCATCCCAGCTTGATAAGCTAAGCGACGAGGTCGCGAAGTTCAGCCACCCTGGGGACGACCTCAGCAGACGCATCAACTTTTTCGAGGCCACCGGGGGGCGGGCAACGTTGGAGATGGATGGCCTGTCGCAATTCAACTCGGGCGCTGCGGTTGCCTCGACGCAGGGCCGGGTTGGTTTCGCTGCGTCCAGGGCACGCACGAAACAGCGGGCCGTTCCGCAAACCCCTGCCCGTCGGCTTGACCCATTCCCTGCGCGGAAGTTGAACTTGCTGCCTTACGCGGATCCAAACTCCGAGGCACACTCGCGCTGTCTCGTGCGTCACGGTGGGCAAGTGATTCATCGCCATGAGGAACCGATAGCGAGACCAAGTGCGCATTCACGAGAACAGCGTTTTCCAGTATGGAAATGAGCCTGAACGGAGGGGGCTGTGGGGAAGCCCTGCCGGGCCGGTGGGGAATAATGGCAACGCTGGCGGTACTCGCGTTGCTTGGCTCGCCTGTGCGTGCGCAGGACGCCGCCGCACCCCTGCTGTTCGCCCCGGACAATCGAGTTTTGAACCCACCGACAGCGGATCGGGATCGCACTCTGCCCGAAATGGAAAGTCCGAATGGCCCCGCTCCACTGGGTGGCCGCGCTTCGCTCCCGTGGCGCTCCACCCGGGCAGATCTCGACCGGCTGGCCTCGATTCGCGCGGAAGTGGAATCAGGGCGGACGGGGCCCGCCGTGCTGAATCTGTCCGGCGAAGTCGAATTGACGGCGAATTTCACCCGCAGCGCAGCCACCGCCTCCGGCTACACGCTGTCGGGCCCGTTGGCGGAGGATCCGCTCGGCAGCGCAATCCTGGTGGTGAACGGCAAGCAGGTGATGGGCCGGGTCTGGACGAAGGGCAAACGCTACCGGATACGCACCATTGGCAGCCGGCAGGTGCTCGATGAGGTGGAGTCCGAGCCGTTGCGATGCGGTTTGGAATCGCTGGCGGAGTCGGGGGAATCGGCGGAAAGCCTGGAAGCGGAACCCGGCCCCTACTCCTGGGCAGGCGATGATGCGCCCCGAACAGCACCGGAAACTGAAAAAGCCCGAGACGGATTCAGGACCGGCCGAGCACTCAAGGTCCCTCAATTTCGCCGGACAGTTCAAGTCGGTTCCGGGGATGCCCCCGTTCCCACCAAGCGCGACGGAACCGGGAACGGCGCGGAGGACGCGGTGGTGGACGTGCTGGTGGTCTACCCGTCCTTTACCCGCGAAACCGAGGGCGGTTACGAAGAGATGCTGGCGCTGATCGACCTCGACTTCGCCACCGCCAACGAGGCGCTTGCGGCCAGCGGGGCGAAGCTCCGGTTCGAGGTGGCCGCCGCGGTGGAAGTGGAGTACTCCCATCCACTCGATCTAACCTTTACATTCGGAGGGGGAGGAGTCACCTCCGTTTGGAGCGAAGCTCTGGATCACTTAGCCGGTACCGACGACGGTCATATGGACGAGGTGCATGCCTTGCGCGAACGCTACGCCGCCGACCTCGTGCTCCTGCACTTGGGTGGCGATGCCAACCGGCTGACGTATGGCTACCTTACCGGCGGCATTGCCTGGTTGGTCGACCCGAGGGAGCCTAGTGAAGGCGAGGCTCTAGGATTCGCGGTCGCCCGCTCCGGTAACGGCGAAGTCGTGGCCCACGAACTCGGCCACCTCTTAGGCCTGCGCCACGACCGCTACGACGACCCCGGCAACGAACCGTTTCCATACAGCCACGGTATCGAGTACCTCGACCCCTTCTGGCTTAAGCGCGGCAAGACGAATTACGCCGGGACGATCATGGCCACGGCCCATGTGGACGTGCTTCGATTCTCCAATCCCGATCTGTTCCATCCGGACGACCCGTCGATCCGGCTCGGAGTGCCGGGGGACGAACCCACCTTTGACCCGGAGGGTCCGGCGGATGCGGTGCGCAGCCTGAACCAGACCGCCCGTGCGGCGGCCGATGTGCGCGACCGCGCCGGCGCCGACCCCTGCCGCTATGTGCTGTCGGGGGAGCCGGGAGTTCTGTCCGCCAAGGCGGGCACCCACCGGTTCCACGTGGAGACGGCGCCGGACTGCTCCTGGACGGCGCGCGCGGGCCAAGGCGTGGACTCGGTGTCGCCCCGGGAAGGAACGGGCCCCGGGGAAGTGGCGATGCGGGTTTCCGCCAACGACGGCTGGCTGCGCCCGGTGGAGGCGGTGGTCGAAAACAGCGTCCATGCAATGCGCCAGTCGGGGAGCCGGCCGATCACGCCCGTTTGCCAGCGCAGTCGAGTGTTTGCCGGATCGATCGTAACGCAGCATCCCTCACAAAGTACCCCCAACCCTCCCGCTTGCGAAGACCTGACGTTCGAACCCGAATGGCTGGCGAGCATCACGGAGCTAGATCCCAATTCTACCGTTAAGGACGTGGATGGTTCGGGGCTCCGTCCTGGCGACTTGGACGGGCTCACAGGACTACGCGTTCTGGACTTTTACGATACGGAATCTCTTGTTCCGGGGATATTCGATGGCCTGACCGGATTGCGGGTCATGACGATGTACGGCGACTGGCGGAGTGGAAGCTTAAGAGGAACACTGGCCTCTATTGAGCCAGGCACATTTGCAAACCTGCCTTTTTTGAGAAAGCTGTATATTCGCCACCGCATGAACCGCCTGCGATCAGGCACGTTTGAAGGACTCATGGGACTGCATACACTAACGTTCACGACGTCAGCCCATCCAGATGCAGATGTGGTGACGCTTGAGCCCGACGCCTTGGCGGGCTTGGAGAACTTGTTGTTACTGCGCCTTACCCACAACGGGATTCCGGAACTCCCGGAAGGCACGTTCAAGGATATGTCAAAGGTGTTGAATCTTAACCTTTATGACAATCGTTTGACGACCCTGGACGAGGGCATTTTTGCGGAGCTTACCGAGCTGGTTGATCTGACAATTGCCGAAAACCGAATTTCCACGATCGCGCCCAGTGCCTTCGACGTATTGCCCAATTTGCAGCGTCTGAATTTGCTGAATAATCGCTTGGAGCGGGTCTCCCCAGCGGTGATTGATGGGCTGCCGAACCTCAAATCTTTGTATCTGGGGGGCAATCGGATACGTCGGCTGGAGCTAGGCGGGTTCGACGGGCTGACGGCTCTAGAGAGGCTCAGTTTGACAAACAACGGACTGCGTTTGATCGAGCCCGGCGCATTCGACGGGCTGGCAAACCTTGAGTGGCTATCCCTTCACGGCAACCGTCTGAGTTCGATCGAGCCCGACGTGTTTGACGGCTTGCGGAGCCTGACCGATTTGTTTTTGGGCAGGAACGGAATGGTTGGCATTTCACCCGGTCAGTTTGCCGGCCTCGGTAACCTGTCGTACCTCGCGCTGAACCGAAATTCGTTTGAAACGCTCCCGGCGCACGCCTTGGACGGGCTCGACAACCTGTACGGAGTCCATCTTGCCGGCAACAAGACGCGTCACATCGAACCGGGCGCCTTCGAGGGTGCGCCGCGACTCCGGCGGCTGCACCTAGGCTACAACGCGCTGCGCTCACTCGGGCCGGAGTCGCTGCGGGGGTTGCGGCTGGAGGACATGGTGCTCCACGGCAGCCCGGGCGCGCCGTTCGCCTTCGCCCCGCGCGCCGTGGCCCTGAATCCCGCGGAACGCACCCCGGGGCAGCCGATCGAACTGGCGCTGGAAATCCCTTCGGCCGCACCCTTCGAGGTGGCTGCGGAGCTGTCGGCCTCGGGCGGCACGCTGTCGAGCCCGCGGCAGACCGTTCGGGCCGGCGAGGTGCGGGGCGATCCCTTCACGGTGACGCCCGACGGCGACGAGCCCGTGGTTGTGGCGGTGCAGGCGGCACAGGCGGTCCAGAACGACTACACCGGACGATGCCCCGCCCTCAACCACGAATCGCTGACCAGCACCGGCTTCGAGTCCGCCTGCTTCCGGGGCATGGGGGTGACCCCGGGGCCGCCGCTCACGCTGAACGGGCTGGCCGACCGGGTCATCACCCGGGGCCGGGAAACGGAGGCGATCGATCTCGACCATGTCTTCTCCTACTTCTTCGCCGATGGGGAGTACGCGGCGGAGTCGAGCGACCCGGCCGTGGCCGAGGTTCGGGTCGAGGACGGCAAGCTGACGGTGGACCCCGGCTCGGCCGGTTCGGCGACCCTGACCGTCACCGCCACCGGCGCGGACGGGGAGACCGTCACCCGCACCTTCGAAGTGCGGGTGCGGGTTCCCTCCGTGCCGCTCTTCCCCGGCACCGCGCATCCCGAGCGCGAGGGGTTTGCGCGCCTGGTCAATCATTCGCCCCACGCCGGAGAGGTGCGCATCACGGCGTTCGACGACGACGGCGGGATGCGCGGGCCGGTGAGCGTTCACATGGACGCCAACGCATCGATGCAGTTCAACTCCCGCGATCTGGAGTCGGGCAACGCGGGCAAGGGCCTTTCCGGTGGCATCGGCTTCGGCGGCGGCGACTGGCGGCTGGTTTTTGAGAGCGAACTGGACATCGAGCCGTTCGCCTACGCGCGCATGGGCGACGGCTTTGTCACGGCGCTGCACGACGTTGCCCCGGCCGAGGGGAACACGCACCGCCTTGCGATCTTCAACCCCGGCGCCAATGCCGAGCAGATGGGCCTCCTGCGAGTCGTCAACCCGGGCCGGGAGGCGGCGGAGGTGTCGGTCCGGGGCTTGGACGACAGGGGCGCCTCGCCTGGCGGCGCCATGCGCTTCTCCGTGCCCGCGGGTGGCGCAAGGACGTTTTCGGCGGCGGCGCTCGAGACCGGCGGCAGCGGATTCGAGGGCGCGCTTGGCGACGGCGAGGGCAAGTGGCGGCTGACCGTGGAATCGGCGGCATCGGTCGGGGCGATGAGCCTGCTGGAGAACCAGGCGACGGGACACCTGACGAACCTGTCCGCGCCCCCGCCGGAGCCGACGGGCGGCGTGCACCACCTGCCGCTGTTTCCCGCCGCCTCGGATACGCTCGGCCGGTCCGGCTTCGCGCGGGTCATCAACGCATCCGACCGCTCCGGCACGGTGCGCATCATGGCGTTCGACGATGCGGGCGAGCGGCGGGGCCCGCTGGAGCTTTCGCTCGATGTGAATGCGGTGGCCCAGTTCAATTCGGGGGATCTGGAGTTGGGCAACGCCGCCAAAGGGCTTTCCGGGGGCACCGGGGCGGGGGACGGGCCCTGGCGGCTTGAGTTGACCGGCGACCTGCCCATACAGGCCCTCGCATACATCCGCACGGCGGACGGCTTCCTCACCGCCATGCACGGCGCCGCGCCGCTGCTTGAGGGGCGCTACCGCCTGCCGCTGTTCAATCCCGGCAGCAACTTCAATCAGGTGAGCCGGCTGCGGCTGGTGAACCCGTCCCCGGAAACGCGGCACGCGCTGGTGGTCGGCACGGACGACTCCGGCCGGTTGCCGGGCGAGGGCGCGCCCCGTTTCGAGGTGCCGGCCCACTCGGCGCTGACGGTGACGGCGGGGGAGCTTGAGGCGGGCGTTCCGTTTCCTGTGGGTGAGGGACTCTACAGCCGATCCCCGCTAGGGGATGGCGCAGGCAAGTGGCGTCTGGCCCTGATGCCGAGCGCTCCGCTGATCGTCATGGGCCTGCTGGAGAGCCCGACCGGACACCTGACCAACCTGTCCACGGCACCGAACGACATGGGCCGCTGAACGCAGCCACAACGCCGTTGATTGAACAGCGTGGCTGGCGGATGTGGGGACGGAGTTCGATGATCCCTTTATGCGGCGCAGGTCCCAGAGCCCCTTCAACCTGACAATGCCGCCACTTGCCCGCCGATGGAGGCCAAGGAGGCCTTGATTTTGGCGACGGCATCGATTCCTGACGCCGGCCGCTCAAGCCAATAGCAGCCCAGGTCACGGCCGCCGAAATCCACCGCCACGACATCATCGGGCAGGGTTTCGATAAGCAGCTGAAGTTGGCCGAGCCATCCGGCGGGCAGATCCATTCCTTCATCCGCAATCCAGCCGCGGGCGGAGCGCAGCAGCCGCCAAGGGGGCGCTTCGTTTGGCATCCTATCCAAGGTCAAGGCGTATCGCGCACTGGCGTGCATGGGCGCGCGCGGCCGCCCCCCGGCGGTCACTCGCTCCACCGCCACAGCGTCGGGGTTGCGCACCGGCTTCAGCTCCACGGTCAGCCCTAGCCGTCGCGCCTCCGCCCTTAGCCCAGCAAGACGACGGTCCTTCTTGCTCGGCAGCACGTAGAGGATGGGCCCGAAGGCGACAATCAGGACGCCGACGATGATGACCCCGACCCAGATTCCGTCCATGCGCCTCCCATTTTCCTGATCGCAGCGAAGCTGTTTCGGATGCGCCCTGAAGGGACGCCGCCCACCTTGAGACTGTGCCGCTCTTCCAGTTAGTCTATTCCATTGTCGTTTGGTTGCAGTTGGGTCAACGAAGTGAAGCGTTACGTTATCGGCGGCCACCGGCGGCGCGGCCAATTGCTTTGAACAGGTTCCATGGAAGGCCTTGCCTCGGGCTGGCCGTGCTCTTCGCGCTGTTGGCCGGCAGTCCGCTGGCCAGCGGGGCCGTAAACGCCACGCTCCATGAGCAGCGCCAGGCCTACCGCAAGGCGGTGGACCTCGTGCATGCGGGCCATGTGTCCGCGGCCTTGAAGATGCAGAAGGAACTGGCCGACTACGTCCTTGCGCCCTACATCACCTACCACCGCAATCGGCTGCGCTTAAGCCGTCTGAGCGCGGCTGAGGTCAACGGCTTTCGACAGGACTATCCGGACCTGCCGGGTGCCCAACGCATCTTCTGGCAGTGGCTGCAAAGCTTGGCGGCGCGTGGCCAATGGCGAACCTTCCTTGAGCATTACGAGCCCACCGACAGCGTCGAGCTGCAATGCCTGCGCTTGCGGGCGCTGCACATCACCGGCCAGCGGGAAGCCGCCTTGGACGGCGTGGAGGCGCTCTGGACGGTGGGCGAGTCGCAGCCCAAGGCCTGCGATCCGATCTTTCAGATCTGGCAGCGTGAACGGCTCGACGATGCCATCGCTTGGCGGCGCCTGACGCTCGCCGTGAACGCCAACCAACGCCTCCTCGCCCGCTACCTGGTCCGATTTTTCTCTTCAGAAGTCAAGGTTTGGGCGCAGGCCCACTACGATGTGCACGTCAATCCCGCCCACATCGAGCGGACTAGCCGCTACCGCACTGACGATGAGTGGTCCCGAGGCGTCATCGCCCATGGATTGAAGCGGTTGGCCGGGCGGGACGCGGAAGCCGCTCGGGACGCCTGGGCGAAGTACCAAGCCAGCCACGCCTTTTCCGAAACCGAGCGGCGGCCCATCAACGAAGCCGTCGATGCCGCGCTGGCCGAAGCCGGGCTGCTGGACAGGGCGCCGACGGCGGAGGACTCGGCGGAGACGGCGGTTCGCTTCGCCCTCGCCTACCTCAAGCAGCAAAACTGGCCGCTGCTCCAAGCTTGGATCGAGCGGATGCCGGAGGCGGAGCGCTTCAGCGACAAGTGGCAGTACTGGCTGGCACGGGCCGTCGACGCCTCCCACGACGACTCGGAACGGGCCCGGCTCGCCTACCGTTCATTGGCCGAAAAACGCTCCTACTATGGATTCCTGGCGGCCCAGCGGCTGGGGTTGCCCCTGCAAATGAACGATGCTTCGAGAACCATCGGCGAGGCAGAGATGCAGCAGGCACTTGCCATTCCCGCGGTCGGGCGCACGATCGAACTGTTCGCAGTCGGCGATGAAGTGAACGCCCGCCGTGAGCTGCTCGGCGTCATTCCCCGGTTGAGCCTTGAAGAGCGCCGGGCGGCAACCGCCATGGTGCAGCGCATCGGCTACACCACCCTCGCCATCCACACCGCCAATCGGGCCGAACTGCGCGATGACCTGGGGTTGCGGTTCCCGGTGCTTCACCAGCCCCTGTTTGGACAGGCCAGCCACGCCACCACCGTGCCGTTGCCGCTGCTGCTGGCCTTCGCTCGCCAGGAAAGCGCCTTTGAGGCCGATGCCCGCTCGTCGGCCAACGCCCGGGGCGTCCTGCAGATGCTCACCAGCACCGCACGGCTGGCCGCCAAGCGCGCCGGGTTGCCCGCACCGACGGCCAACGCGCTGTACGATCCCGCCATCAACATACCGCTCGGTGCCAGCCACATTGCTTGGTTGTTGCGGCGCTACGATGACGTGCTGCCGTTCGCGGCGGCCGCCTACAATGCCGGGGAGCACCGGGCCGACCGCTGGATACGCGAGCGCGCGGGCGTTGCGCTGGACGTGTGGATTGACGCCATCCCCTTTCGCGAAACCCGCAACTACGTCCACAACGTGCTGGCCTTCAACCAGATCTACGCCGCCCGCTTCGGTGACGAGACGCCGATGCTGCCCAGCCTCGACTTGGTGGTGACGCCGCGATGAGCGACATGGGGTTGGTGGACATTGGCGCCAACCTGCTCAACGGGCAGTTTGGCGACGACCTCGACGCAGTGCTCGCCCGCGCCAGAGTCGCCGGGCTCGCCCACATGATGGTGACCGCCACCGACGTGGCGGACTCGGCAGCCGCCATCGAACTTTGCCGGGGCCATGCGGATCTCTCCTGCACGGTCGGCGTGCATCCGCACGCGGCCGCCAAGACCCTGAAAGAGGGCGGGGACTGGGTGGCACAGCTACGGGCGCTGGCCAACGAGGAACCGGTCTGCGCTATCGGCGAGGCCGGGCTGGACTTCTATCGGAACTTCTCGCCGCCGGAAGATCAACACGTTGTGTTCGACACCCAGATCCGCCTAGCCGCCGATCTCGGCCTGCCGCTCTTCGTCCACGACCGGGACAGCGGCGGGGCGGTGTACGACGCCTTGATGAACCAAGCGGGACAGCTCAACGGCGTCGTGATTCACTGCTTCACCGGCGATGAAACGGATCTGCGGCGCTACCTGGCGGCGGGCTTTCACATTGGCATCACCGGCTGGGTCTGCGACCGTCGACGTGGCGAGCGCCTGCGTGGCCTGATTCCGCAGATCCCCCTTGACCGGCTGTTGATCGAAACCGACGCGCCCTTTCTACTGCCCCAGGGTGCCGACAGCCCAACCGCAGACAAGCGGCGCAACGAACCCTGTCTGCTGCCCTTCATCGCCCGCGCCATCGCTGATCTGCTGGACATGCCCACATCGGAGCTGGCCCGCCAAACTGCGGCCAACGCCAGACGATTGTTTCATGCGAGGGGTGCCCCCTCGCGCTCCCCGGCTGAGGGCTCGTTTAGTCTCAGCGAGGGGCCAACAGATCAATGATCCCGTCCCGATCGAGGGGCGAATCGATTTCCCGGCCCGCAAAGCCAAGCACTGGAATGCGTTCGCCGTAGCGCTCCAGCAACTCATCCTCGGCGGCCACATCCACCACCCGCAAGGCCAGGCCGCTGAGTTCTGGCATACTCAACAGCAATTCCAGCGCTTGCTCGCACAGTGCGCAGCCGCCGGTCGAGTAAAGAACCAACTCCATGCTTGCATCATACCGCCACGGCGACCGGGCCAGCGCCGCCAAGTACCCCTTGACCACCGCTGCCGCCTTGCCGTGGCAGGCGGCTGCCGACGGCGCTTGGTGCGAGCTGGCCCTGCCGCCCTGCCCGGCCGCCCACATCATCGTGCCGAGCCTGTCCACTGACCTAAAGGATTGCTCCTATCAGGTGACGCTGCGCACCGCCGACGGCCATTGGCCCTTGCAGGACGTGCCTTCTTTGCCGCCATCCGGCCGTCGCCGAGCCCGTAGCCGATCAACGACGGATTTGGTCAGTACGCACATCGACTGCTTTCACACCGAAGCCGACCTGCCCGCCAGCCGCCTGCGCTTCACGCTGCGGCAGCCTGGGCCGCCAGCGCGCCATCTGCTGGCCGTCTCCGTGCGTCCACTTGAAATGCAACCGCCCACGCCCAAGGCGATGCGGGCCATCGCGCCCCGGCCCCCGGCCATCAGCCAAATGCAGGGACCCCAAGCCATTCAGCAACGAATCTGCTCGCCCACTGCTTTGGCGATGACCCTCAAGGCGGCGGATGCGGGCATCGACTGGCTGGAGGTGGTGGAGGGATGCTTCGATCAACGCACCCAGTCCTACGGTTGCTGGCCGATGGCTATTCGTTGTGCCGCCGGCTTTGGCCGACTCGGGGCGGTGGAGGCGCTGCCGGCCTGGGAGCCGGCCATCCAAGTGCTGCGCGCTGGTCTGCCGATCGTCGCCAGCATCGACTTTGCCGCTGGGGAATTGCCCGGCGCGCCGCTTTCCAAGACTGCGGGCCACTTGGTAACCTGTTACGGCGTTGACGGCAATGCCGTGCTGGTCAATGACCCGGCGGCAGGCGATGCGGCCGGCGTGCCGCGCCGCTACGACCTCGAAGCCTTCAGCCGGGCTTGGCTGCGCCGCCGGGGAGCGGCGTACATCATGCCAGCTTCATAGACGGAGGGGCGGAAGGCGCGATGAAGCACTTGGGATGGTTCCTGCTGCTGATGGCGGGCTTTGGCCTCACCACCGCCGGGTTGATGCTATGGCACGACCGGGGCTTTGCCTTCGCCGGGATGTGGCAGCTTGACGACGGCTTGCATCCGCTGTACTTGCTCATCGTCGGCATCGCCATGATCCCACCGGCGCTGGCGGAGATCGTCCTGCTTGAGCAGCACCGCGGCGATGGCTGAATCTGCGGTGCAGCGGGTCTACCTGCGCCCGGTGAACCGTCGGGACCGCGATGAGTTCATCGCCGTCATGCGTCGAAGCGCATCGTTGCACGAGCCTTGGATCCACCCGCCCATTACCCGCGAAGCCTTCAGCCGCTACCTCAAGCGCCTGGAGCAGGACGACCATGTGGGGCTGCTGGTCATCGAGAAGAAAACCGACGCGATCGTGGGTTGCTTCAACATCAACAACATCGTGCGCGGCTCTTTTCTGAGCGCCTCCCTCGGCTATTATGCCGCCCAACCTTACGCGGGACGCGGCTACATGCAGGAGGGGCTTGAACAGGTCATTGCGTGGGCTGTCGAGAAACTCGGCCTGCACCGCTTGGAGGCAAACATTCAGCCACGCAACCAACGATCCATCGCCTTGGTGAGGCGGTGCGGCTTCAAACGGGAGGGTGTCTCGCCGGACTACCTGTTCATAGCCGGCGCGTGGCGCGACCATGAGCGCTGGACTTGGCTCGACCGGCGCCACGGCCTGCGTCCGCCCCCATGACGGCCTACGGCACTTGGCCTTCGCCGATCACGCCCCGCCTCGTGGCCGAGGCGGCGGTTGGCATCGGCGATCCGCAGGTTAGCAATGGCGCCGCGTACTGGCTGGAGTCGCGCCCGGCCGAAGGGGGCCGCGTCACCCTGTTCAAGCAGGCCGGAGAGCAGGCTGTGGAGCTCACGCCGAGCCCGTACAGCGTCAGGAGCCGCGTCCATGAATACGGCGGCGGCGCCTACCTGCCCACCGACAGCGGCGTCTTCTTCGTCAACGACCGGGGCCAGAACATCCATCGGATCGCCGCGGACGGCGGCATCAGCCCGGTCACCGACTCCCCGTCCAGCGTGCGCTACGCGGACTTCTGCTTCGATGCCGCGCGCCGCCGACTCATCGCCGTCACCGAGATTCACGGCGAGGGCGAGCCGGAGAACGCTCTCGCCGCCATCAACATCGACGACGGCCATGTGGCGCTGCTGCACAGGGGCCACGACTTCTACGCCGCGCCCAAGGTGTCGGCGGACGGCGGCCAACTGCTGTTCATCGCTTGGGACCATCCGAACATGCCTTGGGACGGCACCCAGTTGCTGCGCTGCCGCATAGAGGAGGACGCCATCGGCGAGGCGGCTGTAGTCGCCGGCGGCGCCCGGGAATCGGTCATGCAGCCGACTTGGGCGCCGGACGGCGCCATCCTCTACATCAGCGACCGCAGCGGCTACTGGAACCTGCATCGGCTCGACGAGTCCGGGGATGCGCCGGTGCTGGCGGACGAAGCCGACTACGGCGGACCCCCTTGGCAATTCGGGCCGCGCAGCTACGCTTGCCTGAACGAACGTTTCATTGCCGCCTGCCGGCACGGCCAAGGCGGACAGGACCTGGTGTTGATCGATCGGCAAAGCGGCTTTGCCACCCCCTTGCTGGAGGACTCGGCTGGTTGCGGGCAGCTTTCGCTCCAAGAGAACGACATCTACTTTCTCGCTGCCCACAGCGACCGGCCCTCCGAGTTCGTCCGCCTGAACCCAGGCACCAGCGAAACAACCACGGTGGCTGAGCCACCGGCACCGGAGGTGAACCGGGCCTATTTCACCACACCGGAGCGCATTGCCTACCCGACGCGGGACGGCGAGCAGGCCTTCGCCTACCTCTACCGGCCCCACAACCCCGATCACTCAAGCGACGGCGAAAAGCCCCCGCTGCTGACGCTCTGCCACGGCGGACCGACCGGGGCGGCATCGCCGGCGCTTAAGCTGCTCGTGCAGTTCTACACCAGCCGGGGCTGGCTGGTGGTGGACGTGGATTACCGGGGCAGCGCGGGCTATGGGCGCGCATACCGGGAGGCCCTGAACGGCCGCTGGGGCGAACTGGACTTAAGCGATTGCGAGGACGCCGTGTACCATCTCGCCGCCCAAGGCGAGGCGGACCCTGTCCGCGCCGCCATCCGCGGCGGCAGCGCCGGCGGCTACACGGTGCTGCGCGCCCTCACCGCAGGCAACGTGTTCCGGGCCGGCGCCAGCCACTACGGCATCGGCGACCTCACCGCCTTGGCCCGCGACACCCACAAATTCGAGTCCCGCTACCTCGATGCGCTGCTCGGTTCGGAGGAAGCGCTCATTGGGCGCTCGCCAATCAACCATCTTGAGGGCCTGAACTGCCCGGTGATCTTCTTTCAAGGCGCCGAGGACCGCATCGTGCCGCCCAACCAAGCCCAGGAGATGGTCGAAGCGCTCCGCGGCAAGGGCCTGCCGGTCGCTTACATCGAGTACCCCGGTGAGGGCCACGGCTTTCGCGACGGCGCCAACATCGCCCACAGCATCGGCGCGGAATACGCCTTCTTCTGCCGAGTCTTTGGCCTGCCGGTACCCGAAGGCCTCCCGGACATTGAGGTGGAGAACCTGTGACCGCCCCCTGCGACGTCATCGTGCTGCAGGGCGGCCAGTCGCTGGAGGCGGAGATCTCCCGGGTGTCCGCCGCCCAAGTGGCCGCTGGCCTTGAAGCGGCGGGGCATCACGTCACCCGCTTGGAAGTGGATCGGGAAGCTCCAGTGCGGCTGGCCGAGGCTCGCCCGGACGTCGTGTTCCCCGCCCTGCACGGCCCCCCCGGCGAGGACGGCACCGTGCAGGGCCTGCTCGACATTCTGCAGTTGCCCTACGTTGGCGGCGGCGTCGCCGCCAGTGCGCTGGCGATGGACAAAATCTGCGCCAAGGCCATGTTCCGCCGCGCCGGGTTGCCGGTCGCTGATGATGTGGTCATTTTTCCGGACAGCGCCAGCGAGGACGTAGCGGCGCAGATCATTGACACCCTTGGCGATCAAGTGGTCATCAAGCCCTCGGGCCAAGGCAGCGCCATCGGCGTTGCCCGCCTGCCGGCTCCCGATGAGATCGCGGCCGCGGTGACCGAAGCCCTGAAGCTCGGCACCGTCATCATCGAACCCTTCATCGCCGGACGCGAGATCACGGTCGGCGTGCTCGACCTCCACGGCCAAGCGCCAAGCGCCTTCCCGGTCATCGAGATCCGCACCGCGCCAGGCGAGTGGTACGACGCCGTGAACCGCTACCAGGCCGGCGCCAGCGAACACGTCATCCCCGCCCCCCTGCCCGCCGCCGTCAACGCCGAACTGCAGCGCATCGCCATCGCCGCCCACAGCGCCTTGGGCCTGCGGGACTTGTCCCGCGCCGACTTCATCGTGGCCAACGACGCCGACATCTACCTGCTCGAAGTCAACTCCCTGCCCGGCATGACCCCCACCAGCCTATACCCCGACGGGGCGCGGGCGGATGGCTTGGAGTTTCCGGAGTTGCTCGATGCGTTGGTTAAGAGCGCTCAGGAGCGGGGGTAGGGGGCAGAGGCTGGTCTTGTGGGTCAGGCCGCGGGTGGCCACAGGGCAGGGGTGAGCGAGTACGGCAGGTACAGCGGGTGCTTGGGATGGCCCTGTTGGGTAAGGCCGAAGTGAAAGAGTGGACCGGCGGTGCGGCGCATGAGCGCCTCGACGGCCGCTCCCCGGCCATCGAACCCGCCGTGATTGCCCCAGGCGCAGATTAGCTGGTCCGCCCATTGGCAGGCTTCAATGATGACCTCATCGTTTTCCGGCCCCACGGGCGCTGCCGCAGCAAGCAGTATCTCAGGACGGGTGGCGCGCCAAGCGAAGAGGTTGCAGACCCGGTAAGCGCCGAAGCCCATTGCCTGGGCTCGCCGCTCCACCCGTGCGACTGTCGGATCGTTCGCCCGCTCCGTTGCGATGGACGGATTGAGCATGACGAAAAGAGCCTTGCGGCCGGATGGCTCCCACGTGCGGGTGAGGTCGTAGCGATACCGCTCGCAGTCGGAGTACCTTGCGACCGAGACGCACCCATCGTGTTCATGGCGGCGGACGATCATCCGCCGCGTTGCCTAGGCCCGCGCCTACAGATCGTAGCCCCGCTCGTTGTGCATCACGAGGTCGAGGCCTTGCTGCTCGTCCTCCTCCGTGACCCGGTTGCCGATCAAGGCGCCGGTGATCTTGAGAATGACGAAGGTGGCCAGCGCCGTGTAGCCCAAGGTGGCGATCACGCCGATGGCCTGCACGCCGAGTTGTGAGCCCATGGTGGCTTCATCCGAGCCGTAGCCCTGGCCGCTGAAAATGCCGAGGGAGGTGCTGGCGAATACGGCGGTGAGCAGCGTGCCGAGCGCCCCGCCGACGCCGTGCACCGGGAAGACGTCCAGGGAGTCGTCGATCTTCAGCGAGCGCTTGATGTAGTTGGTGGCGAGGAAGCAGACGAAGCCAGCAGCGATGCCGATGATGAGCGCGCCTGCCGGGCCGACGAAGCCGGACGCCGGGGTGATGGTGCCGAGGCCCGCCACCATGCCGGTGACGGCGCCGAGAGCGCTCGGCTTGCCGAACCGGACCCATTCGCAAACCATCCACGTGAAGGCCCCGGCGGAGGCCGACAGATGGGTGACCAGCATGGCCATGGCGGCATCGCCGTTGGCCGCCAACGCACTGCCGCCGTTAAACCCGAACCAGCCGACCCAGAGCATGCCCGCGCCGGCCATGGTCAGGGTCATGTTGTGCGGTGGCATGGCCTGGTTGGGAAAGCCGCGCCGGTTGCCCAGCACCATGGCCGCCACGATGGCGGCGGTGCCGGCGGTGATGTGAACCACTGTGCCGCCCGCGAAGTCCATCAGGCCCATCTCGCCGAGCCAGCCGCCACCCCACACCCAGTGACAGATGGGGGCGTACACCAGCAGCACCCAGAGGGCGCTGAACACCAGCATCGATGAGAAGCGCATGCGCTCCGCAAAACCGCCGACGATGAGGGCGGGGGTGATGATGGCGAAGGTGAGCTGGAACAAGGCGAAGGAGGATTCCGGTATGGCGCCGCTCATGGCGTCCTCGCCAACCCCGGCGAAGAAGGCCTTGCCCAAACCGCCAACCAAGGCGTTGCCGTCGGCGAAGGCGAGGCTGTAGGCGGCGATCAGCCACAGAATGGAGACCATGCAAGTGATGGTAAAGCACTGCATTAGGACGCTGAGCACGTTTCGGGTGCGCACCAAGCCCGAGTAAAACAGCGAAAGCCCGGGTATCGTCATGAACAACACCAAGGCCGCGGAGGTCAAAATCCAGGCCGTGTCACCCTTGTCCAGTCCGTCATTGGCCCAAACGGGCATCGCTATCAGGCCCAAGGCCAAGGCCACCGTCCAACGCATCATGTTCGTTCCACTCCCCTCAGTGATTGAGTCGCGCCCACTCCGAGCCGTCGCTGATGAAGCGCCGGAGCGGCAATGCGGAGAGATTACTTGAAGGCGATGCGCCTTGCTACAACTTCATAAGGACCCCGAGTTCGGTCAACTGCGCCCAACCTGGGCAATGGCGCGCACCAAGGACGGGCCGCGATAGATCAAGCCCGTGTAGATTTGCACGAGGTCGGCGCCGGCGCCGAGCATGGCTTGGGCATCAGCAGCCGAAAGAATGCCGCCCACGCCGATGATCGCCACGCGCCCTTCGAGCCTGTCCCGCAGCCGGGCGACCAACTGGCGGGCCAAGGGAGCCAAGGGCGCGCCGCTCAGGCCGCCTGCTTCGTCGGTGTGGCGGACGTTCTCCACTTGGGGACGGGTGACGGTGGTGTTGCCGGCGATGACGCCCTCGATTTCAAACTCGAGCAGCGCGTCGGCAATGGCCGCGACATCGGCGTCGGCCAAGTCCGGGGCGAGCTTGACGCACAGCGGGACATGGCGGCCGCTGCGGGACTGAAGCTCGGCTTGACGGGCTTTCAAGGTGCCCAGCAAGGCCGTTAGCGGCTCGCCGTACTGCAAGTCGCGCAGCCCCGGCGTGTTGGGCGAGGATAGGTTTACCGTCAGATAGTCAGCGCAATCGTGGAGTGCGTCCATACAGGTCAAGTAGTCGTCCACCGCCCGCTCGATGGGAGTGTCCCGGTTCTTGCCGATGTTGACGCCCAACGGCGCAGCCAAACGGCTGCGGCGTCCCTTAAGCCGCTTGAGCCGAGCCGCGATGGTGCGCGCGCCGTCGTTGTTGAAGCCCATGCGATTAATCAATGCCGATGCCTCCGGCAACCGAAAGAGGCGTGGCTTTGGATTGCCGGGCTGCGGCCGCGGCGTCACCGTGCCCACTTCGATGTGGCCAAAGCCGAGCCGCGCAAGCCCCTCTACAGCGATGGCGTCTTTGTCCAAGCCCGCTGCCACACCGACCACGTTGGGAAACTCAATGCCCATCACCGTTCGCGAACGGCCGGGCGCCGGCTGCAGAGGCCCGGGCAGAGCGCCCAATGCGGCCAGCGCGCTCAAGCCCAGGACGTGGGAACGCTCCGCATCCAGGGCGAAGAGCCAGGGGCGCATCAGTTCGTACATGACTGCCCGATTGAAAAGTGTTCAGCGACTGTATCGATAGCCTTTTGGAGATTCAAACTGTAGCCTTGCCCGATGCGCCAATAGAGCCTGCCCATGAACCAGGAAATCGCCGACCGCATCCGCAATGCCTTGCCGGGCTGCGAAGTTGAAGTCGCCGTTGAGGGGAACCGCGCCCTCATCGAGGTCGCGAGCCAAGCCTTCGAAGGCTTAAGCCGGGTGCAGCGCCATCAAGCGGTGTACCGCTGCGTGGAGGACCTCATCGCCGAAGGGGCCCTGCACGCGGTGACCATTCGGGCGAACGTTCCGGGCTAGCGCGATGGACAAGCTGCTCATCAACGGTGGCCGGCGCCTCGAAGGGTCGCTGCGGGCCTCCGGCGCCAAGAACGCCGCCCTGCCCATTCTCGCGGCCACCCTGCTGACTGGCGAGACGGTCACCGTCGCCAACGCACCCCATCTGAATGACGTGACGACCATGGCCAAACTGCTCGGCCGTCTTGGGGCCGATGTGGCGGTGGGCGAGAAGCCCGAGGTCGCCGTCACTGCCGCCGAACTGCGAAGCTTGAAGGCGCCCTATGAACTGGTGAAGACCATGCGGGCCTCCTTTCTGGTCATGGGTCCGCTGCTGGCCCGCTTCGGCGAGGCTGAGGTGTCGCTGCCCGGCGGCTGCGCCATCGGCGCCCGGCCCGTGGATCAGCACCTGAAGGGCTTCGCCGCCCTTGGCGCGGACATCCATGTCGCCGATGGCTATGTGCAGGCGAAAGCCCCCCAAGGGCTCAAGGGCGCCCGCATCAGCTTGGACATGGCCACCGTCGGCGGCACTGAAAACCTCATGATGGCAGCCGCCTTGGCGGATGGCGAAACCATCATTAGCGGCGCCGCCCGGGAGCCGGAAATCGTCGATCTGGGCAACTGCCTGAACGCCATGGGCGCACGCATTTCCGGCCACGGCACCGCCACGCTGCGTATTGCGGGCGTACCGGCACTGCATGGCGCGAGGCACGCCGTCATGGCCGACCGGGTGGAGGCGGGCACCTACCTGATTGCCGCCGCCGCCACCCAGGGCCACGTCCGGCTGCGGGACATCGACCCTAGGGCGCTCAATGCGGTGCTGGAGCGTCTGCGGGCAGCGGGTGCCCAAATCGAGGTCGGCGAGGGTTGGATCGATTTAAACATGCCCGGAAGACCCCGGGCCGTGGACATCGAAACCCGCCCCTATCCCGGCTTTCCGACCGACATGCAGGCCCAGTTCATGGCCATGAACGCCGTCGCCGAAGGCAGTTGCCGGATCACCGAGACCATCTTCGAGAACCGCTTCATGCACGCCCAGGAAATCAACCGCCTCGGTGCCGACATTCGGTTGCTGGGGCCGTCCCAAGCCTTGGTCAACGGCGTTGAGTCGCTGAAGGCGGCACGGGTGATGGCCACCGACTTGCGGGCCTCCTTCAGCTTGGTGGTGGCGGGCTTGGTGGCGGAAGGACAGACACTGATTGACCGCATTTACCACATTGACCGCGGCTACGAGATGATTGAGGAAAAGCTCTCGGCCTTGGGCGCGGACGTGCAGCGCATCTCCAGTTGAACTTGAGCGGAATCCCATCGACAAGCTCCTGACCATAAACCGCCTTGACACGCGCTCGCCTACCTTTGATGCGGAGCTCGCCGCCCTGTCCGCAGGCAGCATGGCGGGCGCGGCGGAGGTGGAGCGTGGCGTTCGGGAGATCATCGACGCCATCCGGCAACGGGGCGATGATGCCTTAGTGGAGTTCGCCGCCCGCTTGGATGGAGCCGATTGCGCGGCCGTGGCGGACCTGGTCCTTGATCCGAGCGCCCTGAGCGACGCTTGGGAGTCGCTTCCCGGCGCGGAGCGCAGTGCCTTGGAGGAGGCGGCGCAGCGGATCGAGCGGTACCACCGGGCTCAGCTACGGTCTTCCTGGTCCTATACAGATGAACTCGGCAATGAACTTGGCCAACGGGTGACGCCCTTGGATCGGGTGGGCGTCTATGTGCCGGGAGGCCAAGCGGCCTATCCCTCGACGGTGTTGATGACCGTGCTGCCCGCTGCGGTCGCTGGCGTGACGGACATCGTCGCCGTCATGCCCTGTGCCGGCGGGCCCAACCCGCTGGCGCTGGCCGCGCTGCACCGGGCGAACGTTGGGGAGACCTACGCGATAGGCGGTGCCCATGCGGTGGCGGCACTCGCCTTCGGCACCGAAACCATCCGCTCCGTGGACAAGATCGTCGGCCCCGGCGGCGCGTGGGTGACGGAGGCCAAGCGCCAGGTGTTCGGCCAGACCGGCATCGACCTGATCGCCGGACCGAGCGAGATTCTCATCGTCGCCGACGGCACCGCGCCGGTGGACTGGATGGTTTACGACCTCTTTTCCCAAGCCGAGCACGACGCCTTGGCGCAAAGCCTGTTGTTGTGCCCGGACGGAGCCTACTTGGAACGCATCGCGGGGCGGATCGAAGCGCTGCTGCCCAGCATGGCCCGCCGGGCCATCATTGCCCGCTCCCTCGCCGACCGGGGCGCCCTCATCCGCACCCGTTCCTTGGCTGAGGCGGTGGCCTTAGCCAACGACGTCGCTCCGGAGCACCTCGAACTGGCGGTGGCCGACCCGCAGCCACTGCTCGATCAAGTGCGCCACGCCGGGGCGGTCTTTCTGGGCCATCACGCCCCGGAGGTGATGGGCGACTATGTGGCCGGGCCGAGCCACGTGCTGCCCACCTACGGCACCGCCCGCTTCTCCTCGCCGTTGGGCGTGGACGACTTCCAGAAGCGCAGTTCGGTCATTGCCCTGTCCAAGGACGGTGCTTCGGCGCTGGCGCAAACCGCCTCGGTGCTGGCCCGCGGCGAGGGGCTGGAGGCGCACGCCTTGGCTGCCGAAGCACGGCGCTGAGAGGTGCGAACCGGCACATGGACATCTCCTGCCTAGCATCCGGCCAGCGCATCTTCGTCGCCGGTGCCAGCAATGAACCCACTGGATTGCTCAAGGCGTTGCGCGCAGCCCCATTGCCCGAGGGCCTGCACTTCATTCAGTTTCCGTTAGCGGGCTTCAACCAGATGGACTTCACTGCCTGGCATACCAGCCACCAGATGACGACGCCGTTCATGGCGCCCCATTTGCGCGACGCGGACCCCAAGCGCCTGCACTTCCTGCCCATGGGCATGCGGGCGCTGCACGACTACCTTGAACAGGGCATCGACGTGGCGCTCATCCAAGTGGCTCGGGACCGGCAGGGGCGGCTGCGCTTGGGGCCCAACGCCGATTTCGCGGCCGCGGCGCTGGCCAGCGCGCAATTTGTTCTCGCGGAGTGCAATGCCGGGTTTGCCGCTCCGGCAGGCTGTCCGCCAATCGATGAGGCCCGCTTGGATGTCGTGTTCCACACTGACCGTCCGCTGTTCGAAATGCCCGCCCCGCGCATCGACGAAACGGCCACCGCCATCGGCCAGGAGGTGGCGGCGCTGATCCGGGACGGTGACTGCATCCAGACCGGCATCGGCGCGATTCCGGCGGCGATACTCGCGAGCCTTAAGGACAGGAACGATCTCGGCCTGCACGGCGGCCTGATCGACGACGGCGGCATGGAGCTCATCCGTCAAGGCATCGTCACCGGCGCCAACAAGCCCATCGACCGTGGCCGCCACATCACCGGCATGGCCTTGGGTTCGTCGGCACTCCTCGACTGGCTGGCCGAGGCGCCGGACGTGGTCTTCAAGGGTGCCGACCATACCCACGAGGCGAGCGTTATCCGTCAGTTGCCGGGCTTCGTCTCCATCAACTCGGCGGTGGAGGTGGATCTCATGGGCCAAGTCAATGCGGAGATGGTGGGCGGACGGCAGATCTCCGGCACGGGCGGTTCCGTCGATTTCATGCGCGCCGCCAAATTCAGCCCCGGCGGCCGGTCCATCATCGCCATGACGGCCAGCGCCCGCCGGGGTGCGGCCTCACGGATCGTGCCCCGGGTGGAAGTGGCGACCGCGCTGCGCACGGATGTGGACATCGTCGTGACCGAATATGGTGCGGCGCAGCTCAAGAACCTGCCGCTCGCCGCCCGCGCCGAAGCACTCATCGCCATAGCCGCGCCGCAATTCCGGGACGAGTTGCGGCGGGCGGCGGCGTCCTGAACGCACAGCGCAGGCGGGCGTGTCGACCTCGGCTGACTTTCCGTCCGGTTTCTTTGACCGGATCGACACGGCTCCGGACAGCGAGTTCTACCGGGAGCCGCGCTTTGTGCAGCACATTGATGAGGCCACGATCGAAGCGCTGACGGCGTGGTACGGGGAATTCCTGTTCCCGGATGCGGATGCGCTTGACCTGATGTCGTCATGGGTTTCGCACTATCCGCCGAAGATCAGCCTAGGCAGGGTTGCTGGACTGGGCATGAACGCCGCGGAGTTGGCTGCCAATGACCGCCTGACCGAGCATTGCGTTCACGACTTGAACGCGCACCCGGAACTGCCGTATCCGGCATCGAGCTTCGACCGGGCGACGATAGCCGTATCCATTCAGTACCTGACGCGCCCCGTTGAGACGATGCGCTCGGTTGCGCGCACACTTCGCCCCGGCGGGCGCTTGGCAGTCGCGATGTCGCACCGCCTGTTTCCCACCAAGGCGGTTCGAGCCTTTCACCAATTGCCCCCGGCTGAGCGCGTGCGATTGGTCGGCGCTTACCTGAATCGTGGCGGGTTTGAGAAAGTGGCCTTCGTGGACCGGTCGCCAGCGAACGCCGACCCGCTTTGGATTGTGACCGGCGAGACCCCGCGGGCCTAGGAGTTCGCGGAGTTTCGCAACGCGAAACTCCAAACGAACCCGTGGCCCCAAGGGCCGCGGGTTCGCGGTTGCAAAACCAAGCCTGTTGGGAAACAGTGTGCGCTCGCCATCCAACCCCTTCGGAGAGCATCGATGAGCCACGTCAACCCGCGTCCGCCTGACGATGTGCCCGGCTTGCAGCCCGTCTTCCAAGCCGCCGAAGCCGTCATGGGCTTCGTGCCCAACAGCATGCGGACCATGGCCCACATGCCGCAGTTGCCGTTCGCGTTTGCCAGCTTGGCCAACGTAATCTTCGGCGGCGACTTGAAGGCGCTCATGGCCGGTTTGGCGGACCGGATTCCCGAACAGGAGGACGCGGAGCAAAACCTGTCGCCTGGATTGGTGCAGCTCATCGCCTTTGCCGTTAGCCTTGCCGCCGGTTGTCGGTACTGCCAAGCGCACGCGTCGCACAGCGCCCATCGGGCCGGAGAGGATGCCGCAAAGTTCGACGCCATCCTCACCTACGATGAGAGCCCTCTGTTCAGCGAAGCGGAGCGAGCCGCGTTGGCCTTGGCCTTTGCCGCCGGGTCGGTGCCCAACGAAAGCGGTACGGGTCACTTCAAACGGCTGCGCGAACACTTCACGGACCGGCAAATCGTGCAGATTGCCGGCGTCGTCGCCCTATTCGGCTTCCTCAACCGCTGGAACGACACGCTCGCCACCGAGCTTGAAGCGATGCCACGGGAGTTTGCCGCCAACACCCTGGGCTCCATCGACTGGCAAGTGGGGAAGCATGCTTCCTAGTTGGCCTGCGGCCTGATGTTGCTGCAAGCGGGACACTGGTTGGGGCGCGGTAGCCTCCTTGTGGAGGGAGCGAGCCTCGGCGAGCCCATCGAGTGCGACCTGACCATCGAGCAGGACAGCAGCGGGCTGACCCTGACCGGCGCCTTGGAGTTCCAACGGACGCCTTCACACCCTTTGTCCATCCGCGTGGCGCCGGACGAGGTTGGCACCTACATCATCGACGCCCGCATCGGTGGCGTCCGCCTCGATGGCGTTGCCAAGTTGGAAAGCGCTCCCAACCTAGGCCTCCTGTGGAATGCCGAAGGCACCTTGCACGCCACCTTCGCGCTGTTCCAAGTCGCCAAGGGCTATGGATTTCGAGGCTTCTTGCGGGAGCGGGACCGAACGCTCACTTGGGAAGTGGCCTTCGCCCTCAAGCAGGACGCCATCAAGGCCAGCAATGTGGTCACTCTGCGGCGCAAGCGCTGACCTGAGTGACTCCCTAGACGTCCTCGTCGAGGAAGGTGACGATGCCGGTGTCGAAGGCGTAAACGGCGCTGGCGATGGCCACGCGGCCACCCGCCACCTCGTGATCGATTAGGGGAGAGCCTGCGTGCAACGCATTGGCGGTGTGACGGGCGTTTGCGGCAACGGCGTTTGCCAAAAGGATGTCGGATGGCTCCGCTCCCGCGTCCGGCCGGAGGCCGTCGATGGCAGGCTCAATCCGGTCAACTAGGCTCCCCAAGGCGGACGGCAGGTCAGCGGGCCGCTGCAGGGCTGCCTGCACCGCGCCGCAGTTCTGGTGGCCGAGCACAAGGATGAGCCGGACGCCGAGTGCCCGCACGGCGAATTCAAGGCTGCCGACTTGGGTCGCGTCCGCCACATTGCCGGCCACCCGCACCACGAACAGCTCGCCGAAGCCCTGGTCGAAGATCGCCTCCACCGGGCAGCGCGAATCCGAACAGCCGAGCACTGCGGCGAACGGGCGCTGCGGACCTAGGGCATCAAGGCGGCTTTGGGGCGACGGATTGGGAGCGCCTTGAACAAAGCGGGCGTTGCCAGCCCGCAACCGTTCCAGTGCGTCCTGGGGTGCAATCATGGTTGCGGATCGTCCTGTTTCAGCTTTCGATTCATCGCCCGAATGCGCTCCCGCGCCTCAAGCGCCCGCTGCTCCGATTCGGCAATGCGCATCAGGTAGTCCTTCACCAAACCGCCGATGGTGGTGTTGCGACGGGCCGCATAGCTCTTGAGGACTGCGTGCGACGGCCCGTCGATGGTGACCATGATGCGCCGGCTGGCCATGGGTGGCTACCTTGCCGGTCCCCGCGCATCGGTTGCGCCAGCATGCTGGGAGGTTTCCAACTGTCCGATGAGCGATTTCATGGGACCAGTCTAAGAAGCGCATCGTGCCGTACCTAGTGGTTATCTCTGCAGACCTTGTAGGAAATTGTCCCGGCAAAACCGCTACCGTGCGGCTGAGATCTCGCCATCGAGATCCTGCTCGGCACAAAACCGCTCAAAGGCGTCCTTCAGTGCCCGGATCTTTACCGAGGAGGGGACTTCAATGGTCATGGCCACGTTGAACAACGGCGTTCCGGTGTGCGGGGCGCGTTGGGTGCCGGTCTGCAGGTCCTGGATGTTGATCCGGCGGCTGGAGAAAAAGCCCGTGACTCGATACACGATGCCGGGGTGGTCCATGGCGGATAGGTTGACCCGGTAGGGAAGCGCCGCCGCTGGCGGCTCGCGCTCGCCGGTGAGGCGAAACAGGCAACTGAAGCCCTTGGACTCGGCAAGCGCGTTCAGCTTGACTTCAAAGTCGGCCAAGGCGCGTTCGCTGCCGGTGAGGGACATCAGCGCGGCAAACTCCTCGCCGATCCCGGCCATGCGGCTGTCGTCGATGTTGAGTTCGAGCTCGGCGGCCAGTTCGGAAAGCTCGTTGATGATGCCGGGGCGGTCGCGGCCGATGGTGGAAATCACCGCCCGCCGCCGCGACTCCTGCGGACGGCGATCAACCATCGGCAAGCGCTCCGCGCACATGGGAATCGAGCTCCTGCACGGGCACCCGCACTTGGGCCATGCTGTCGCGGTCGCGCACCGTCACCGTGTCGTCACCCTCCAAGGTCTGGAAGTCCACCGTGACGCACATCGGGGTGCCGACCTCATCGTGGCGGCGGTAGCCCTTGCCGATGTTGCCGGTGTGCTCATAGAGGATGCGCCCCAACCCCAAGCCCTGCAGATGGCGCTTGATGGCACGGGCCTTGGCGACGATGCCTTGGTGGTTGCGCTTCAGGGGCAGCACGGCGGCCTTGATGGGCGCCAGGTGCGGCTTCAAGCGCAGCACCGTGCGTTGGCTCCCGTTGGGCAGTTCCTCCTGTGCGAACGCCTCGTTGATGATGGCCAGCACGCCCCGGTCCACCCCGGCCGAAGGTTCGATGACGAAGGGCACCCGCCACTCGCCAGTGGCCGTGTCCTGGACGGCCAATCGGGCGGTGGATTCGGTGTTATCCGGTACTTGGGCGCTGAGGTTCAGTTCCGCCGCGTTCTTCGAGTGGGCGCCCAAATCAAAGTCGGTGCGGTTGGCGATGCCCTCCAGTTCATCGTCGCCGTGGGGAAAGCGGTACATCAAGTCGAAGGTGGCCTTGGAGTAATGGGCCAACTCGTTTTCAGGCACTTCGTACACCGATATGGCGGAACGCGGCACCCCTTGGGCATCCCACCAGTCCAGCCGCGCTTCGAGCCAGTGCCGATGCCACGCCTCGTCCTCGCCAGGCGGGACGAAGAACTCCAGTTCCATCTGCTCGAACTCGCGGGTGCGGAAGACGAAGTTGCGCGGCGTGATTTCGTTGCGGAACGCCTTGCCCACTTGGGCGATTCCGAAGGGGGGACGGCGCGAAGTGGCGTCCACCACGTTCTTGAAATTGGTGAAGATGCCTTGGGCGGTTTCCGGGCGCAGGTAGGCGAAGGCGGATCCGTCATCCACCGGACCGACGCTGGTCTTGAACATCAGGTTGAACGGGCGCGGCTCGGTCAGATCCTTGGACCCGCAGGACGGGCAGGTGTCGCCGATCTGGTCCGCCCGCCATCGGCTCTTGCATTGGCGGCAGTCAACCAGCGGGTCGGTGAAAGTCTGCTCGTGGCCGGAGTGGCGCAACACTTCGCGATGGGTGAGCAGCGCCGCGTCCAGGCCCTCGACGTCATCGCGCTCATAGACCATCGCCCGCCACCAAGCGGCCTTGAGGTTGTTCTTCAACTCGACGCCCAGGGGCCCGTAGTCATAGAGCCCCTGCAAGCCGCCGTAGATGTCGCTCGACGGGAACACGATGCCACGGCGCTTGCACAGCGAAACCAGTTCGTCCATGGACGTTGCGGGCACGGGCGTCTCCTTGGGACCTGCCTGGGGTTGGGTTCGAGGCGCTATGCGACAGGCCGCGCACTATAACCGATGCGGAACGCTTTCCGAAGAATGCCTGGAAGCGGATGTGGGTAGTGGTTCAGCTTGAATTGAATCAGCCTTAGAGTCAGCTTGATTCAATTCAAGCTGAACCACTACCCGGATGTGCTATAAGCCTTCCTGATCCTGGGATGCAGCGGTTGGGGGAAGGCCCATGACGGCTTGGTGGTCTCGAACGATTTTGCTGGGCGCGGTGGCGGCAACTGCGTTGCTTCCGGTTGGCGCATTGGGCGCTCGGTTCGGTTTGTGGGACTGGACCATCGGGGTTCTGCTGGTGACGGTCGGCAGTGGATTGGTTGTCGTCGGTGCGGGAAGCGCCACCGCTGCCGTCCTCATCGCTCGGCGGCGGCAACTGCCGGATGACCTGCGCGCCGCCGGCATTGGGCTCGCGCTCTGCCTGCTGGCAGTTGGTTACATGGGCATGCAACTGCTGGCCGCCGTCTCCGTGCCACCGATCCACCACGTATCCACCGATACCGGGGAGCCGCCGCAATTCATCGAGGTTCCCGCGCTGCGGGGCCCGGACTCCAATCCCCTGGACTATGATGCCGAGACCATTGCGCCGCTGCAGGCGGAGGCCTATCCGTGGGTGATGCCGCTGATGCTGCAGGTGACGCCCGAAGCGGCGTTCGCCAAGGTGCGCACGGCGCTTGAGGACATGGGGATGGAGATCGTGGCGGAGCATCCGCTGCAAGGCCTGATCGAAGCCACCGCCACCACGTTTTGGTTCGGCTTCAAGGATGACGTGGCGGTTCGGGTGCGTCCCCATCCCCAGGGGGCCGTGGTCGATGCGCGCAGCATCTCCCGAGTGGGGGTTAGCGACATGGGCCTAAACGCAGAGCGCATCGGCGAGATTTTGCGGCGCCTGTCGGGCGGGAACCCGTGAATCCGGCGCACCGCCTTGTTGGTGTGCTATAAGTCGCTCTCTTGCCGCATCTGACCCGTTGGAAGGGAGGCTCATGACGACTTGGTGGTCTCGAACCGTATTGCTTGGTGCCCTGGGGGCAACCGCGTTGCTGCCCATCGGCGCTTTGGGCAGCCGAACCGGGCTGTGGGGAATCGGCACCGGAATCCAGTTTTTGCAGGTCGGCGGCTGGCTTGCGATTGCCGTGGCAGTGTGCGCCATCGTCGCGGTTGCCTTCGCTTGGCGGCGGCGCCTGCCCAAGGATCTGGGCGCTTCGGCTGTTGGCCTGGTCATCTGCCTGTTGGCGGTCGCCTACGTCATGCAGTTGCAGCACGCCTTCGCGACTACGCCGCCAATTCACAACATTTCCACCGATACGGAGGATCCGCCGCAGTTCATTGAAATCGCCGTCCTGCGGGGCACCAGCTCCAATCCGCTGGACTTCGATGCCGAAACCATCGCCCCCCTGCAAGCGGAGTTCTATCCGTGGGTTGTGCCGCTGACGATGCCGGCCATGCCCGAGGCAGCCTTCGCCAAGGCCGTCGCCGCGCTGGAAGGCATGGGGCTTGAAGTTGTCGCTGAGCATCCGCAGCAAGGCTTGATCGAAGCCACCGCCACCACGTTCTGGTTCGGCTTCAAGGATGATGTGGCGGTTCGGGTGCGCCCCCATGCCCAAGGCGCCCTGATCGATGTGCGCAGCATATCCCGGGTCGGGAGGAGCGATGGCGGCGTTAACGCCAAACGCATCGGCGAGATTTTGCGGCGCCTATCCGTTGAGGATTCGTGAATCGGCTGGCTTGGCTCGCACCCTGCGCCGGCATGGCGGCGGCGTTGGCGGGCGCTGCTGAACCGCATAACCCGGACGGCCCCTTCTATTCACCAAGCCTGAATGCCCCGCCCGCCAAGCACCTCTATTGGGGCGATACCCATGTCCACACCAACTTGTCGCCGGACGCGGCAGCCGGGGGCAACGTGCGCTTTGGCCACGACGAGCTGTACCGGCTGGCCAAGGGCGAAGCGGTCACTGCGCACAGCGGCAGGCGGGTGCAGCTGAATCGTCCCTTGGACTTTCTGGTGGCGGCCGACCACGCCGAGTACATGGGCCTGTTTCCGGCTCTGGAAGCTGGCGATGCCCGGCTGCTGGGCACCGAAATCGGCCGGCGCTGGCACGCCATGCATCAGGCGGGCCCGGAGCAGGCGGCCCAGATTCTGGTGGAATTCGGCGCAGCGCTGCGAGACCGCAAGGACTTGCTGCAAAGCCCAGCCTACGGCAAATCGGTCTGGCGGGTCGTCACCGAGCAAGCCGAGCACTACAACGACCCCGGCAAATTCACCGCCCTGATCGGCTACGAGTGGAGCTCCGGCCGGGGCGGCGGCAACATGCACCGCATCGTCATCTTCCAAGACGGAGCGGAGCGCGCCGGGCAGGTGGTGCCCTTCAGTTCATTCAACGGCGACCGGCCCACGGAACTCTGGCGGTTTCTGGCCGACTACGAAGCCCGCACCGGCGGCCGCGCGTTGGCCATCCCGCACAACAGCAACGTGAGCGCTGGCCTGATGTTCGCCCTAACCGATTCCGACGGCCAGGCCATCACCGCGGACTACGCCCGGCTGCGGGCGCGCTGGGAGCCCCTGATGGAAGTCACCCAATTCAAGGGCGACAGCGAGACCCACCCCTATGTGTCGCCCGACGATGAGTTTGCCGACTATGAGTCCTGGGACCGCTTCGCCGGATTCAGCACCCGTCCCCACGAGAGTGCGATGTTTGCCGCCGAATACGCCCGTCCGGCGCTTCGAACCGGGCTGGCGCTTATGGGGGAGACCGGCGTCAACCCCTACAAGTTCGGCCTCATCGGCAGCACCGATTCCCATACCGGCATCCCCTCGGCCGATGAAAACAACTTTTGGGGCAAGTTCAGTTGGCATGAGCCGAGTGCCGCTCGCGCCATGGAGCCGTTTGTCAACATTCCCAACATCGTGCAGTTGGAATGGGAAATGGCCGCTTCGGGATACGCCGCTGTCTGGGCCGAGGCGAACACCCGCGAGTCCATCTTCGCCGCCCTCGCCCGCAAGGAGACCTACGCCACCACTGGGCCGCGCATCAGCCTGCGCTTGTACGGCGGCTGGGACTTCGAGGCCGCCGATCTCAAACGGCCCAACTGGGTGGTGGCTGGCCAAGCCCGGGGAGTGCCCATGGGCGGTGACTTGCCCATGCGGCCGGGAGATGGAGCGCCCACTTTCATGGTGCAAGCCCTGAAGGATCCCATGGGTGCGAATTTGGACCGGATGCAAATCGTCAAGGGCTGGCTGCAGGACAACGGCGAGACCGCGGAGCGGGTGTACGACGTGGCGCTATCGGATGGGCGCCAAATGGACCCGCAGACCGGCAAGGCACCACCGGTGGGCAACACGGTGGACGTGGCGACGGCCACCTACAGCAACGCCATCGGTGCCGCGGTGTTGCAAACCGTTTGGCGGGATCCGGACTTCAACCCTGCCCAAGCCGCGTTCTACTATGTGCGGGTGCTGGAGATCCCAACGCCGCGGTGGACGGCCTTCGACGCCGCCTTCTTCGAGACCCGCCTGCCGCCGGAGGTTCCCCTCACCACCCAGGAGCGGGCTTACAGCTCGCCCATCTGGTACGCGCCCTAACGAGGCGGATGCCCGATCAAGAGGCCTGATGAACATCGATGCGCCCATACGCTCCCTAGGTGAGATTGACGTCAGCGCACTGCAGGACGCGGTGCTGGGCCTCGGGCCGGACGCCTGGGAAAGCCAACCGCACCGCCAGGAGACCTACGAAGTGCATCAGCAAACCCAATCGCTGGTGCTGGTGTTCACCGACGGCTCCGGCTGGCCGGACATCGAGGTGACCAAGGAATCCGGCTGGCCTTGGCTGGCGGAGCCCGCGGTGCCCCTGATGCACGGCATCATCGAGCGGCACTACCCCAAGGGCGGCGCCATCATTCGCGCCATGGCGGCCAAGCTGGCCGCCGGGGGCCGCATCGCCACCCATCGCGACGGCCACCCGTCCTTTCATTGCAGCCACCGCATCCACGTGCCCCTGACCACCAATCCGCGGGTGCGCTTCATGATCGATGGCCGGCCGTTCCGGCTTGAAGTGGGCCAAGCCTACGAAGTCAACAACCAGCTCGCCCACAGCGTGATGAACAAGGGTGCGGAGGACCGCATCACCTTCATCTTCGACTACCTGCCGCCGGACGCCAAGGCCTGACGCTTTTCCCCGGAGCGAGGCTTAACGCCTGTCCCCGGAGCGAGGCTTAACGCTTTTCCCCGGAGCGAGGGCGTCCCGCCCTCGAACTGGACGCCTGAATCCGCTTTGGACTCAGTGGCCGGAAATCTGTTTCATGGGAGAGGAACCCCCAAACCCCGAGCCAATGCTTGGAGATGGTCCCGGGCGTACTGGGCGGCGAGCGCCGTGCCCGGAAGCATCTGAAATCCGTGGCAGGCCGCCGGATAGGAAATCAGTTCGGTCCTTACCCCGGCCTGCATGAGCTTGCGGGCGTAGTCGAGGTTTTCGTCGCGAAACAGATCGAGCGCGGCGGTGGCCATCCAAGTGGGTGGCAGGCCGGCGAAGTCCTCAAGGCGCGCCGGTACCTGCGGCGCTTCGGCGGGGGCGCCGCCGAGGTAGCTGCGCCAACCGTATTGGTTGCTTGACCGCTGCCAAACGAACTCCCCCACCAGCGGGTCGCCCGGCTGCTCTGGCGAGCCGGTCCGGTCGTCCAGCATGGGATAGGTCAGGTGTTGATGGCAGACCGCGTACTCGCCCGCGTCCCGCGCCTTGATGGCCAAGGCGGCGGCGAGTCCGCCGCCGGCGCTCTCTCCGCCGATGCCGATGCGGTCGCGGTCCACCCCCAGCGCCGGGGCCTGCTCATGCAGCCAAGCAAGGCCGGCGTAGCAATCGTCCAAGGGGGCGGGGATTGGGTGCTCAGGCGCTAGGCGGTAGTCCACGGACAGCACCACGGCGCCCAGCTTGGCGCAGATGGCCAGGTTGACCGGATCGGAATTCTCCGGCGTGCCCAGGACGTATCCACCGCCGTGTACGTGCAGGTAGCCAGCACCGGAAGCGGCCTCCGTGGAGGGCCTGTACAGGAGTCCGCGGACATCCGCGCCACTGCCAATTGGGGCATGAATCTCTTCCCGAGTGACGCCGTGCTCGGCGGGGTCGCCAAGCTCCGTGGCCATGGCGGGGTTGTTCCGCAATTCGGGCAGCAGCTCGTCGTTGAACTCGAACGGCGGGACGATTTCGAGCAACGGATGCAATTGCGCATCGAGCAGGTGTTTTGTTGTCATGGTTCCTTCCCAAGGGTGGGGTGTCACCATGATGTTATTCCATTGACTTGATGAATAGTGCTAAATGTTGGGGCGAGTTTTCTGTCGAGGTGACTGACGAATGCGGATCGGCATGATGGGGTTCGGCTTGGTGGGCCGGCAGATTTACCGTTTGGCGCTCGATGACGCGCAGGCCGACCTGGTGGCCATCTCCGACATTGGGCGGCCGGAAATCCTGCACCATCTCCTGATCAAGGGGGCGGATTGCGGGGACGTTCGGCTGCAAGCCAATCATCTGGTGAGCGAGCGCGGCGCAGCACCCCGCCGTGCCCGCCTGATGTGCGCCGACAATCCCGCCGAAGTGCCTTGGGACGCCTTTGGCGTGGATGTCGTCATCGACGCCACCGGCCGCTTCCGGTCCGCGGCGGACTTAAGGCCCCACCTGGAAAACGGCGCCCGGCGGGTGATCCTTTCCACGCTGCCGGACGGCGAGGTGGATCGGGTGGTTCTCTATGGGGTCAATCAGGACCAGGCCGCCGCCGGCGACCGGATCGTATCCGCTGGCTCGGCGTCCACAACGGCCATGGCCTTGGCGCTGAAGGCCCTCGCGGCAGCCCATGCCATTGAGCACGCCACCATGACCTCGGTGCATGCCTACACCAGCGACCAAAGCCTGCAGGACTACGCCGGACCCGACTATCGCCGCAGCCGCTCCGGGGCCGAGAACATCATTCCCAACGACACTCCTGCACCGCGTTGGGTGGAGCGGGCGCTGCCAGCCGTCAAGGGCAAGGTCAGCGGCTTTGCCCTGAACGTCCCGGTGCAGGCGGGCTCCCTGCTGGACATGACGGTGGCCTTTGCCGACCCGGCCGTGGACGCGGAAGGAATCAACAGGCTGTTTGAAGCCGCCGCGGCCGCCGAACCGGCCCTGATTGCGGCCACCCGCGACCCGATTGTGTCCTCTGACGTCAAGGGCCGTTCCGAATCCTTGCTGGTCGATCTCCAAGGCACCATGAAGGCGGGCGAAAACCTCATCAAGGTGCTGGCTTGGCATGAGTCGCTCGGCCACGCCCGGCGAATTTTGGACTTGGCCGCCCTGTATGGCGGCTTGGACACCGCCGAAGCCCGGGAGCCATCCTGATGCGCGTGGCCATCAACGGTTTCGGGCGCATTGGCCGGGCGGTGTTCCGCATCGCGGAGTCGCGGGACGACATAGAGATCGTCGCCATCAACGACCTGTTCGACCACGATGCCTTGGCCTACCTGCTCACCTACGACACGGTGATGGGGCGCTTCCCGGGCGGGGTGGCCATCGAGGAGGGCGAGATGGTCACGCCGAAAGGCCGGGCGCGCATGCTCAGGGAGCGCGACCCGGTCAAGCTGCCGTGGCGGGCGCTTGCCGTGGACGCGGTGGTGGAAAGCACCGGCGTGTTCCGCGCCCGCGACCAAGTGGCCATGCACCTTGAGGCGGGCGCCAAGCGGGCCGTGCTGACCGTGCCCGCCAAGGACGCGATCGACTACACGGTGGTGCTCGGCGTCAACGAGGACGGCCTCCATGCCGAGCACCGCATCGTCTCCAACGCCAGTTGCACCACCAACTGCCTGGCCCCGGTGGCCAAAGTGCTCAACGACGCCTTCGGCATCCGCGAAGGCGTCATCAACACCGTGCACGCCTACACCAACGATCAAAGCCTGGCCGACGTGCCCCACTCCGACTGGCGCCGCAGCCGCGCCGCGGCGGAGAACATCATCCCCACCTCCACCGGCGCTGCCAAGGCAGTGGGGGAGGTGTTGCCAGCGCTCAAAGGCCGCTTGGACGGCATCGCCTCCCGGGTGCCCGTGCCGGACGGCTCGGTGGTGGACCTGTTCGTGACGCTGGAGCGGGCTGCGGACGTTGCGGCGGTGCATGACGCCATGCGGGCCGCCGCCGAGTCGCCGCGCATGCGCAACGTGCTGGAGTTCACCACCGAGCCCGTGGTCTCGTCGGACATCATTGGCAACCCCCATTCTTCGATCTACGACGCCTCATTCACCCAAATCACCAGCGGCCGCTTCCTCAAGGCACTGAGCTGGTACGACAACGAATGGGGCTATTCCAACCGCGTCTGCGACCTCTTGGGGCTGATGGCGGCGCTGGATTAAGCCGTTGCAGGGGAACCGTCAATGACCGTCAGCGCCGGCCTCGGCATCGCCAACTTCCCGTTTGAGGACGCCAAGGGCTTCTGGCGCTGGGTGGACCTGTGCGACAGCGGCGGGGTGGACTCCATCTGGCAGAGCGACCGCCTGATCGGGCCGGACCCAAACCTGGAGTGCATGAGCGTCATGGCGGCGCTGGCCGGGGCTACGCGAAACCTGAAGTTCGGCATGAACGTGGCCAGCCTTGGCCTGCGGGACCCGGTGCTGACCGCCAAGGCCTGCGCCACCATCGATGTTTTGAGCGAAGGACGGCTGCTGCCCGCCTTCGGCGTCGGCAGCAGCCGTTCCCGAGACTACGCCGCCACCGGCACCCCCACCCGGGGTCGGGGCAAGCGCAGCGAGGAGGGCTTGCAAATCCTCTCCCGCCTTTGGCGCGAAGATGCGGTGACCCTGGAGGGCGAGTACTACCAACTCCAGGACGCGAGCATCGCGCCCAAGCCCGTGCAGCAGCCGCTGCCGCTGTGGGTTGGCGGCTCCGCACCCCAAGCGATCGAGCGCACCGCCAAATGGGGCACCGGCTGGCAGGCGGGCATCGAGTCGCCAACGGAAGTCAAGCCAGTGATCACGGCCATCAAGGCCCGCGCCGCCGAACTCGGACGCCCGATCGATGAGGACCACTACGGCGCCGGCTTCGCCTTCCGCTTTGGCAGCGCCGACGAGCCCATCGTCGCCCGTTACGCGGAACTCTTGAACAAACGGATCGGCAAGCCGGCAGAAGGCTTCCTAGCCGTGGGCGGCTGCGAAGAGATCATGGCCTTGCTGCAGCGCTTTCGCGAAGCCGGCGTCCACAAATTCATCCTGCGCCCCATTGCCCACGGCACCGAGGAGATGCTTGAGCAATCCCGCTTGCTGATTGAACGGGCGCTGCCAGAGGTGATGGGCTTGAATTAGGGCGCCTCGACTCGCGAGTGACCGCAGCGATTCCCGCTCAGGGTTCGGGCAGTCCGCGCGCCTCGGCACGAACCCGTTTTTCCGGATAGCAGGCGTAGAAGCCGGCGGCGAGCAGGCATAGGCCGCCCGCGACCGGGCCGATCAACAACACCCCGAGCGGTTCCGCCGCGCTTCTGCCGTAGCCCGACAGCAGAAAGCTCATTAGGGCCGCCGAGGCGGCGTGGACCCACTTGGTCATCAGGCCCTGCACGCCGTAGTACATGGCGGAGCGGCCCGCCCCGGTGCGCGACTGATCGAGATCGATCAGTTGGCCCAGGATGACCGTCGGCAGGATCATGATGCCGGCAATCGCCAGCCCTTTGAGTGCGGACAGCCCCACTATCACGGCCAGGTTCAGGAAGTCATGGGCATCGCCCGGAACGCTCGGCGTGAGCAGCCCGTAGGGCACATGGGCGATGCCTAGGATCAGGATGGAGAGCACCAGCGTCATCTTGGTGCCGATCCGGTCCACGACGTGCTGAATGAACACGAAGCCGATCAGGATGCCGGGCAGCATGCTTAAGGATAGAACCGCCGCGAATCCCTCATCCCGGCCCAGGATCACGCGGGCAAAGTAGGGTATGGCGGGCCCGCTCATGTGGATGCCCAAGGTGAATATCACCTGTGCCGACAGGTAGGTGAGAAAGGGCCCGTTCTTGAGCGTCGTGGCCAGTGCTGCGCGCATGTTCATGGCGCTCGGCTGGCGGCGCAGCTCTTGTTCGCGCACCACGAGCAGGGGGCAGGCGCAGAATGCGAACGAAATCACGCAGGAGATGACCACAACCACCTGCACTGCGGTGTTCGCATCCAAGCCAAGCTCCCGGAACAACTTGATGCCGGCCAGCCACAGGATGCCGTAGGCCATGATGAGGGAGCCGCCGATTGCCGAGCGCAGCCTTGTGAGTTCAACCCGTTCCGCTTCGGTGTTCGCCAGCTCCGGCAGCAGCGCGTTGTAGGGCGCGACGTACACGGTGAAAAAGATGTAGTACAGGCACAGCAGCACCGTCAGGTAAACGAACACGCCGTGGGTGCCGGGCTCTCCCGGCGGAAAGAACAGCAGCGCCGGGGTGGCGGCCATCGGCACCAGCCCAAACGCCAGGAAGATCCGGCGCCGGCCAAATCGGGAGCGTGAACGATCCGAGTAGTGGCCCACCAACGGATCGGTCAGCGAATCGATCAGGCCGCCGATCAGCCGCGCCAGTCCGTAGGCCGTCAGCACACCGAGGAAAATCTCCTCGGAAACCTGGACTTGAAGCCCCGCCCCTTCCGGCGGCAGGTAAAAGTAGATGCCGATGGAAACGACAATGGTTGACGTGATCTGCCATCCGGGCGCGCCGAGCACGAACAGCACGCTGTCCCGGAGGTTCAGGTGGCCGGTTGGATACCGTTTCAGACGCAATGCCCCTAAAATCCCGTATGATAGCCGTCTTTAGAAGACAGGGAGATTGCAACGATGGCAGAAGCAGAAGTTGTTGACGACACACCGGTTCACCTGCGCGGCAACGGTCGCCCGATCACCGAGGAGCGCACGCTCACGAAGCTCAAGGTGACCGGAACCATTCCCGCCGATCTCGATGGCCGCTTCGTGCGCAACGGCGCCAACCCCTTTACCGGGACCAGCAGCCACCCGTTCTTCGGCGACGGCATGCTGCATGGCGTGCGGCTTCGCGACGGCCGCGCCGAGTGGTATCGCAACCGCTACGTGCAAACGCCCTTCATCGCCAATCCGGCAACCGACATTCTCGACCCCGCCGTGTTGATGGACATGAAGTCATCGAAGGCGAACACCCACGTCATCGGCCACGCCGGCAAGATTCTCGCGCTCGAGGAAGGCCACTTCCCCTATGTGATCGACGGCGAGCTTGGCACCCTGGGCGCCACCGACTTCGACGGCGTCCTGAACGGCTCCTTCACCGCGCACCCGAAAATCTGCCCGGTCACCGGCGAGCTGCTCGCCTTCGGCTACTCGGCCATGCCCCCCTACCTGCGCTACCTGCGCGTAGCGGCGGATGGCAAGCTGGTGCAGGTGGAGAACATCACGGTTGGCGGGCCGACCATGATGCATGACTTCAACATCACCCGGAACCACGTCGTGTTCATGGACCTGCCGGCGGTGTTCAACATGGAACTGGCGATGAGCGGCGAAATGCCCATCCGCTGGGACGACAACTACCCGGCCCGGTTAGGCGTGATGCCGCGCAACGGCACCGACGATCAGGTGGCTTGGTACGACATCAACCCCTGCTACGTCTTCCACCCCATGAATTCCTACGAAGACGGCGATGCCATCGTGCTCGACGTGGCCCGCTTCAGCCACATGTGGCGCGAATCATCCATGGATTTTCCGCCGCCGGAGCTGTGGCGGTTCACCATCGACACCACCACCGGCAATGTGCGCGAAGAGCAGGTGGACGACCGCTCCGCTGAATTCCCCCGGGTTGCTGACAGCGTCATCGGCCTCAAGCATCGCTACGGCTACATGATGAGCATGGCCGAAGCGGGCATACCCGACGATCCGATGAGCGCCTCGGGCGCCATCCTGAAGTACGACCGGGAGACGGGCGCGCGATCAGCGATCGAGTTCGGACGGGGCCGCGTCGGCGGCGAAGCGGTGTTCGCGCCCTCGGCGGACCCGAAGAGCGAGGACGACGGCTACCTGATGACGTTCGTTTACGACGCCCACTCGGACAGCAGCCGCTTCGTCATCATGGACGCGGCCACGATGGACGATGAACCCGTCGCGTCAATCGAACTGCCCCGCGTTCCGAACGGCTTCCACGGCAGCTGGATTCCGGCATCGGTGGCGGACTGACTCGCCGAACCCTTGGTCTTGCCGGACATCGCCGGCAGCCCACGCATGATCGCGAAGGCTGGCGTCAATGCCTGGTCAGCAGGTCGGCTTCAAGTGCCCGCTGCAGTTTTTCAGCGTCTTCACTCCGTCCGGCCCGCCGTGGTAGTCGCTGAACGTGTCGTGGCTGCCGCCCTCCGTGGAGGCGCAGTACGTCTTGACGGCGCAGTTGTTCACGATGCTCGAACCTGGGGCCTGCTCGGCCTCAAGTACTTCAATGGTGCAACTTGAGGACGCGGAGGCTTGGTTCCAAGCCGACTGGCAATCGGCCGTGGTGATTGCGGTTTGGCTTGGCGAACCGATTTCCTGAGCGAAGACGGTGCCGGATAGCAGCAGCAACGCTGTTGCGGATGTTGGAAGCAGGCTTGGCAATACCTTCATCGGATTGATCTCCTCACTCTGGGAGGAAACTATCACACAGGATGCAGGCGCCCCGCAAGTTCATGGCGCAGTTCGTGTTGGCAAGACCCCCAGCCCCAAGGCTAGCGGTGTGGGCCGAAAAGGAGTAGTTTGCAGCGAATGGAAAAATCAGCTCGTTCCCATGAATCTCCATTGGCGAGCGTCTAGGCCGATCAGGCTGCCGCCAGTTAGATTGGGGGGCGGGCGGTCTCCGCATTTCCTGCGCCGAACGGCGGTCGTATGCGCAAGCCTGTTGCTTGCGTGTGCAGGCGCCGGGCCGTTGCGGGCAGGCGAGCAGGATGGTTCAGGCCCAGCAGCCGGCGCGCTTGACCTATCGGTGGAGGATGCTGTCGCACTGGCGTTGCGCAGCAATTTCCGCTTGAAGAACTCGCGCCTGCGGCGTTCCGTCGAGCGTTTCGCCTTGGAAATCGCGGAGAGCGAGTTTCGGCCCCGGGTGGTGACCCAAGCCTACGCCGGACGGGAGGTGACCGACACCGCCTACGGTTCCACAGCCTACGAATCCTCCGGGGTCGAGAGTTCCGTGCGGCTGCGGGTGCCCACCGGCGGCGAGTTCTCCCTTGGTTCGCGCCTCACCCGGGCGATTGACGGACAACCCGGCACACTGTCCCATGGCGGGGTCATGGAGTTGACCTTCACCCAACCGCTGTTGCGGGGGGCTGGGTTGCGAGTCGGCCGCGCGGCGCTGCACAGCGCCCGGATCAGCGAGGAGGTCAACGTCCTCGGGTTCAAGCAAGCGGTCATGGACCTGACGTCGAGCGTCATTCGCGCCTATCGATCCCACGTTCAGGCGCGCCGCCAAAGCGAAATCGCCGTGCGGTCGCTGGAACGCGCCCGCAGCCTGCTGGAGGTCAACCAACTGCTCGTTGCGGCGGGCCGCATGGCGGAACAGGACGTGGTGCAGGCCCGGGCGGACATCGCCCGCCGGGAACTCGATCAGGTGGCGGCCCAGGGCTACCTTGATGCCACCCGGCTGGCGCTGATCAACGTGCTCGACATCGCCACGGAGACCCAATTCGGCGAACTCGGCACACTGAATCCTGAAGAGATCCAGCCGCCGGCGTTCGATTCGGATCGAGGCGTTGCGACCGCCCTTCAGAACCGTCCCGACTACCTTGGCGCGGAGCTGGGCGTTCGCAATGCCGAGCTTCGGGCTGACGTGGCGCGCAATGACCGGCTGTGGGATCTATCCGTTACCTTGGGCTCGACCTTCAGCGGCCTAGAGGACAACTTCGACGGCGTGTTGGATGACTTCAACAAGACCGGGCACCGGGTGTCTCTCGATTTGGAGATCCCGCTCGGCCGCGCCGCCGCTGGTCCTGCGGAACTTGCCCATCGCAGCGCGGTGGCCGACCTGCAGGCGGCGCGCAACTCACTCAGTGAACTCCGCCAGCGCATCACCATCGACGTCGAGAACGCGCTGCGGAACTCGGAACTGGCCTCGCAGCGCTTGGAGATCGCGCGAACGGCGCGCTCGCTGGCGGAGCAGAAGGCCGAAATCGAGCGGGAAAAACTGAGCCTGGGCGTCTCGACGAACTTCCAGCTCGTCACCTTCGAGAATGATCTCGTTCTCGCGGAGACCAATGAACTCGACGCGGTGGTCAGCTACCTGAACGCCATCACCGAGTTGAACCTAGCGCTGGGGACGACGCTTGATCGTTGGGGAATCGACATCGATCAAGTGGAAAACATGGAAGCCTTCAACGGCCGCTCCGGCACGGAACCGCTTCTCCGCTGATGGCCGATCACGCAGACCAGCCCCAGGGTAGCCCAGCGGCGGGGCCAGCAACCGGTCCGATCCATGAGGCCATACTGGAGACGCTGGCCAGCGCGGTGATCTCACTGGAGTCCGGGGTGGTGACCACCTTCAATGCGGCGGCCGCCTCGCTCACGGGGCTGGCGCCGGAAACGGTGATCGGGCGCACCTTCGCGGAGGTCTTCCTCGGACTCGAAGGCGCCGGCGATTTCGCAGAAGCGGTCCTGGACGCCATCTACAAAGGCCCGCTGGTGCGTCAGCGCGTGGTCAACGCAAGCTTCCCGAGCGGCAGGAAGGTGCTGTCCGTCAGCGTGACCAGAACGATGAGCGACGAGAGCGACGACGGCGCCAACAGCTTGGCGGTCACGTTCGACGACATCTCCGAAGTGCTCGAATTGCGCGAGAAGGAGATGGTCCTGGCCCGCGAAGTGGAAGCGAGGCACAAGGAGTTGCGCGAAGCCTACGTCGCGCTCGAAGAGCGCAACCGGCACCTTGACGAGGCGCAAGGCAAAATGCGCATGGCCCGGATCGGCGGCACCGCCGCCGTCGCCGTGCTGCTGGTCATGCTGGTTCTCTACGCCGCCCTCGGCGGACCGCGCTCGTCGGAGCCCGAGGTTCCCAACCCTGTCCCTGAGGCCGCGGCGGGAGCCGGCCGGATCATTGCGGTCGAAGCCCAACCGCTGACCACGGTGATCAATGTCACCGGCCGGCTGGGCCCCAGGCGGGAGGTCGAGGTCACCAGCCCCATGTCCGGCAAGGTGGCGCAGGTTCATGTTCACTATGGGGCGCAGGTGGCTGCCGGCCAGTCGCTGCTCGGCCTCGACGTGACCGAGGTGCAAATCCAGCACCGTGACGCCGAGGCCAGCTACATCAAGGCCCGCGAGCGGCTGCAGGAAACGGAGAACTGGTCGGAAAGCGTGGACGCCTCCCGGGCGCGCCGCAGCGTCACCAAGGCCCGCATCGACCTTGCCGACAGCAAGCGGCGGCTGGACGAGACGGGCTTTCTTCTCGAACGTGGGGTGATTCCGTCAGCGGAGCACGAGGCGGCCGAGCGCGACCACCGCGGCCGGGAGCTCGACTTGGAGGCGGCGGAGCAGGACTTGACTGTGGTTCTCGAGAAAGGCGTCGCCGACGGGCGGGTCGCTCAGCTTGAGCTCGCCAATGCCGAGTCGCGGCTTCGCGAACTCGAACAAACACTCGAGCTCGCCGTCATCAAGGCGCCCATCGCCGGCGTCGTGATGCGCCCGCGCACCGGCGGCGGTGCCGCGAACAGCCAGCAAACCGGCTTGGTGGCCGGCAGGACGGTGGCCACCGGCGAGCACCTGCTGACCATCGGCGATGTCGAGGGCCTGTCCGTGCTCGGGCAAGTCGATGAGGTCGATGTCGTGCAGATCCAGCCCGGTCACCGGGCGCGGGTGACCGGCGACGCATTTCCGGGCGTGGTGCTGCAGGCCAAGGTGGATCGCGTGTCGTCAGAGGCCGTTGCCGGTGCCGACGGCCGTTCGTTGCCTTACTTCGAGACCGTTGCCATGATTGAGGCGCTGTCACCGGAACGGATCGCCACGCTGCGCATCGGCATGTCCGTGGCCATGGAGGTGATCGTTCGCGAGGACAGCGCGGCGCTGCTGGTTCCGCTGGGGGCAGTGCAGTTCGTTGACGGCGCAGCGATGGTGACCTTGGTCGAGGAAGGCGATGCCCGGCGGGTCGCCGTGGGCACGGGCGTTACGACGCTGGATTCGGTGGAGATCACCAGCGGCCTCTCCCCAGGGGACCGGATCAGGCTGCTGGCGCCATGACGAAAGGCGTTTTCAGAAGCGGTTTGCAAAGGCTTCGGGAGCGAAGCGCGCGCATGGCGATGGGTCGGCGTCTGGCTGGCATGGTCCAGGAGGCCCGCAGGTCGTTCGGCGCCGCTGGCGGGGGCGGGGAAGTTGAAAACCGATCACAGCCGCCGGACCTTCCGACGGAGCACGACCTGTCCATCGCCCTAACCGCCATTCGCAAGCGGTATGTGGTGGGCCCGGTTTCGACTGACATTCTGCACGGCGTCAACTTGGAAGTGCCCCGCGGCGACTTGCTGGCGATCATGGGCGCTTCCGGATGCGGCAAGTCCACGCTGATGAACATCATGGGCCTGATGGATCGGCCGAGCGGTGGCAGTTGCGTGATTGGCGGCCGCGAAGTCTCGGCGATGACCGACGACGAGCGGTCCGAGCACCGCAACCGCAGCATCGGCTTCGTGTTTCAATCCTCGTTCCTGCTGCCCCGCCTTTCGGCATGGGAGAACGTTGCGCTGCCGCTTGCCTATCGCGGCCATGCCACGGCCGCGGCGCGGTTGAAGGCCGAGGAAATGCTTGCACGGGTGGGCATGGAGGCCCGCACGGAGCATCTTCCGAATCAACTCTCCGGAGGCCAGCAGCAGCGGGTTGCCATCGCCCGAGCGCTGATTGGACGCCCTTCGATCATCCTGGCCGATGAGCCGACCGGCGCCTTGGATGCACAAACGGCGGAGGAGATCATGGGGCTGTTCATCAGCCTGAATGCCGATGATGGCGTGACGGCCGTGGTGATCACCCACGACGCCCAGGTCGCGCGCCAGTGCGGCCGGGTGGTCCGCTTGGTGGATGGCGTGATCCTGGAGAGCCCCGAGCTATCGTCGCCCGCCGCGCCGCGCGACGCGGATTGACGATGCCATTCAGCATTGTCATCGCCACTGCGGTGAAGAGCCTAGCTGGAACGATGCAGCGCACGTTGCTGGCGCTGTTCGGCATCGCCGTCGGCATCGGCGCCGTCACCGCCTTGGTCACTACCGGCACCATCGCCCGCAGCGAGGCGCTCAAGCAGTTCGAGGCGCTCGGCACCGACCTGTTGTCGCTGCACGGCTTCAGCGTCGCTTCCAGCGCCCGGACGGCGGCGGATTTGACTAGGGACAACATCATCGGCCTGCCGGCCTTGAGCACAATCGACAGCACAGCACCCTTCGTCATCAATTCGGGCGAACTCTCAGGCGCAGGGGAGCGCCAGCGCGTTCAAGTGGTTGGCGTCACCAGCGAGATGGCCGAGTTGGCCGACATCGAGCTTGAGTCAGGCCGTTTTCTGTCCCCGCTTGACGGCAACCGGCCCTTCGCGGTCATCGGCGCGGACGTCGCGCGGCAACTTGACCGCATGGGCCGGGAAAGCGGCGTCGGCGCTCGGGTGAAAGTGCGCGGCACGCTGTACACGATCATCGGGGTGCTGAAGCCCGGCAGCCGCGGCCCGGCGGCGATTCGCCGCAGCGAAACGCTGTTCGTTCCGCTCGGCCACGCGATGCGCACGGCGGGAGCCAGCGAGTTGACCGGCGTTATTCTCCGCATGCCGCCAGGCGTTCATTACTTGGCTGCCACCGCCGAGGTCGAGGAGCACTTGCGGCGGGTCGCCCCCCACCTCCAAACTCGGGTGGACAGCCCAGTCGAAATCATCGAACAGATGGACGCCCAGATGCGGCTGTTTGCCATCCTGCTCGGCGCGGTGGGTGGCGTTGCCCTGGTTGTCGGCGGCTTCGGCGTGATGAACGCGATGCTCGCCTCGATCAGCGAACAGCGCCTGGAAATCGGAATTCGGCGCGCGCTTGGCGCACGGCGCGCGGACATACAACGCCAAGTGCTCGCCGAATCCTCGATCCTCTGCCTCGCCGGCGGCGCGGCCGGGTGCCTGCTCGGGGTCGGCGTCACCTTGGGCGTCAGCCTCTTCGCCGGGTGGACTTGGCAACTCTCATGGGGCGCCCTGTTGCTCGGCGTGTTAACTGCCGTGGCCGTGGGCCTCTTCTTCGGCTACTACCCGGCCCGCCAAGCCGCCCGGCTCGATCCAATCGTCGCCCTGCGCATGGGCTAGAAAACCGCCTGCTTCCGGCCATGGCCGGAAGCAGCAGGTGCGTTGGCGGCTCAGTTAGCTGGAGGGAGCGCTCATGCTGCCAAGAAACTCCAGCGTCCTTTCATAGGCGCCGTCCTCGACGTTCATGATGGCGGCGTTGAAGTCGGTGACGCCGGCGTCCTCCAGGCGCTTGATTTCGCCACGCAGCAGGTTCTCATCGCCGAGTATGGCGATGTCGGCCGGCCCCGCCACGCCCTCCCGGTCGAGCATGGCGCGATAGCTCGGCAGCTGGCCGTAGATCACGAGGTTCTTGGCGATTTCCGTGCGGGCCTCGTCGGGCTTGGTGGTCAGGGCGATGGGATAGCCGCCAACGACTTGGGGCGCGGGCCGGCCAGCAGCGTCGGCGGCTGCGGTCAACCGCTTGACGATGTGGGTGTCCATGGTCTTTGGCCCCACCATCCAAGTGTTGGTGCCGTCCGCCAGTTCCCCGGTGATCTTCAGCATCGCCGGCCCGAGGGCGGCGAGCACCACCTTGAGGCCCTCCGAGCCGGGGATGTCCAAGGCGACGCCATGCACCCGGTACTCCTCGCCATCGTAGTTGGCGGTCTCGCCCCGAACCAGTGGCATGAGCACTTCGAGGTACTCGCGCATGTGGGCGGCCCGCCGCTCGTAGGAGAGGCCGAGCATGTCCTCGATGACCAGCTTGTGGGACAGGCCGATGCCCAGGGTGAAACGTCCCGGGGCGGCCGCTTGGGTGGTGAGGGCCTGCTGGGCGATGGCCGTCGGATGCCGGGGGTAGGTGGGCGTGACCGCCGTGCCAAGACCGATGCGCTGGGTCTCGCGGCCGATGAGGGCCAAGGTCGAGATGGCGTCGAAGGAAAAGATGTTGGCCAGCCAGACGTTGTCGAGCCCGGCCGCCTCGGCGTGCTTGGCCTTGCCGATGACGCCGTCGAGGTCGTTGCTTGTGCCGTCCGCGCCGATCATGGTGCCTATGCGCATGGGTTTGCTCCCTGATATTGAATTGAGCGGCACACCATAGGGCAAAGGTCAGCCAGAGCAGCAATTCTCATTATGGCTTTTTTGGTCGGATCCCGTGTTGAAGGGGGCTTGACAGCATAGGCTGGGGGGCCTATGGTTGGGGCCATGGGCAACCCATGGTTCGGGTCGAAGGCGGCGTCGGGCCTGTGGCAGGCGCTGG
>JAJEIQ010000023.1 GCA_022827905.1 Pseudomonadales bacterium
TGGCTCTTGCCTCGATGATCACCAGGACGCTCGAATCAGTTTTCCCTGGCGTATCGCCATCGGAAATCGCCAAAGCCGACATGGCGGGACAACCCGCCGAGGCGATGAAAACTGAGCCACCGGCAGTTCCCCGTAAGAAACTGCGACGTCCTTCGCTAATGGAGCCTTTCATTGTCATTTGCGGTAAAGGTGAACGAACTTATCAGTTTTTCCACGGATCGAAGGGTCAAAGACGTTGTCGGTTAACGGATCGTCCTCATTGACGTGCAGGCTGGATCTACGTACCAAGGTAAGCCCAGCCCGCTTTGCCAAGCTTGACACGACGCTTTCTCCAATGCGGTGCAGGGTACCGCCGGTTTCCGGTCCCGCACTGGATTCTGCGTCGTGATCGATGGCCAGGAATGCGCCCCCCGGTTTCAGCACGCGCATGATTTGGGCGAACGTGTCTTCCGGATCACCCAGGTTCTGGCCGTCGGGTTCGAACCACAGTTCGTGTGGTCCCAGGATCCAAGTGACCATGTCGACGGAGTTGTCTGCCGCGTCCAACTGATCGAAGTTAACCCTGCTGAACCGAACATTTGGCAGTCGATCGTTCGCTAGGCGGGCTCGAACCGATTCTTCGAAAAAACCGTCGAAGGCAGGCGGGTTCTGCATGATAATGTGACCCCTTGAGCCCACTGACCTACTCAGAATCTCGGTGTACCACCCGCCACCAGCTTCCATTTCGAGAATGGTCATGCCCTCCTTGATACCGGCGAAAGCCAATACTTCCAATGGCATGCGGCGCCCATCGTGGGTAGCATCTTCGGTGGGTCGGTCAACGTGAACCAGGGCTGCGGCGACGAGGTCGGCGGATGTGTCTTGTGCAAACGCGGTTACACCAGCAAGTGCAAAGTACCCCAAGGCTGATGCAAGCAATATTTTGTCACGAGAATTCATGATGTTGCCGTAAGCGGGCTATGGTTTGATCCAGCCTAGTTGCTCCGTTAACAAGCGCAATCAAAAAAAAGTCAAAGGAGGACTGAGGTTTTTGAAGAGCCCCAGTTCTTTCCTAAAACCAGTTTTCAGGTTGTACGAAAAGAAACGTCATTTCGACCAAATCCGATGGACTAATCAGGATGCGGAGTCTGCCGCGAGTTGTGTCGTGCCCAGGTGGACGGCAGAGACGTGGGCGTTCATCACGACATCACGGTAGGGGACAATTGCGTCGTCCTCAAGTGCCGCTCCGAGCACGACCATCAGCGGCAGCAGGTGTTCTTCCCTGGGATGTGATCGACGTGCGGCCGGTGCTTGCTCCCATTCAATCAAGCGAGCGGCCCGCGCGGCTGGATCGAGCGAGATCGTATCGACCAGCCATTCATCGAACTCCTTGGACGCCTCAGCGATCTCTGTACGATCACGGCGCATCCAGGCGCGCAGGTTGTGGTAGCTCATCCCGCTGCCGATGAGAAACACGCCCTTGTCACGCAGCGGAGCAAGGGCCAGGCCCATCCGAATATGGGTTTCAGGTTCAAGACCCTCCTTCAATGACAATTGGAAGGTCGGTACATCGGCGTCAGGATAGGCGAGCGCGAGCGGGACGTATGTTCCGTGATCGAAACCGCGCTTGGCGTCGATGGCACTGGCAATGCCGGCCTGCTCGAGCAACTCGCGAGCTTCAGCGGCAAGCTCGGGCGCACCAGGCGCAGGCCATTCGACTTGGTAGGCCTCTTCAGGAAAACCGTAGTAGTCATAGAGCATTGGCGGATGGTTTGCGGTCATCAGCGTTGGGTTTTTCGCCTCCCAGTGGGCCGAAACCAGCAGGACAGCTCGAGGTAGCCGAGGCGGTATCATGTTCAGGCGACGCATATAGGCGTCCATCTGCTGCCACATGTTGGGCGCGCCGAAGACGTTTTCCTTCAGGAACGGCCAGGGCCCGCCGCCGTGAGGCAGAAAGACCGTAGGCATCCGCATAGTGCCTTTGTTGTTCTTTCCGCCGACCCCGGATTTTGCTGCTAATGCAGGGTTGGTACCGAGCACGGCATTGCCCATCGCCAGCGCCGCCGCCTGCAGGATGCGCCGGCGTTCGAGTATCTTCCTATCCACGAACTGCCGCCTACTGTCGGATTCCTTCTACGATCAGGTTCACCTCGATTTCGCCTACCCACGAAGGAAGGCCGTAGTCTGCTGCATTCAGGGTTACCTCGCCCTGGAAACCGCTGCGATAACCGCCCCAGGGATCGTCGCCTTCACCGATTCTGGCCACCTCCAGCACCACCGCTCTGGTGACATCGCGAATGGTCAGATTGCCGCTGAGTTTTCCAGTATCCGCGCTGCCGTCGAATCCGGTGCTCTGGAATTTAATTCTGGGATACTTGCCGACATCCAGGAATTCATCACTCTTCAAGTGCTTGTCGCGTTCGGCATGGTTCGTGTCCAGGCTGGCTGCATCGATCTCGACACTGGCAGCGGATGCCGCAAGATTCTTTGGGTCGTAGGAATACGAACCATCGAACTTCTCGAATCGGCCAATGATGTAGGAGTAACCCAGGTGACTTGCCTTGAATGTAATGAAAGCATGTTGGCCCGCTATGTCGATCACATAGCTGGCAGCATGTGTAACCGAGCAAAGCGCCAAGGCTACTGCAGCGAGAAAAGGTCTTGACATCATTCGTCTCCTTTGTTGTTTATGCCGAGCATTCGCTCCAGCGTTGAGTCCTTGTCCATGAAATGATGCTTGAGCGCCGCCGTGACATGCAACAGGACAACTGCTACCAATACGTAGGAAGCGTAGCGGTGCACTAAGCCGGAGTGAACCTCCTGGTTCCTCAAATCTGAAATCAGCGCGGGTACGCTGAACCAGTCGAATACATCGATGGGTCGACCCGCCGCGGTGGGGATCAAATAGCCCGAGACAACGATCACCACAAGCAATAGCTGCATGGCCCACTGCGCAAGTGGCGCCGCGATCAACTCGTGCCGCCTGTGACTCGCAAGCGCTTCGGGCTTTCCAGCAAGCAGGCGCCAGAACACCCGGAGGAACAGAATCAGCACGAACAGCATGCCTACGCTTTTGTGCCAGTGTGGCAACACGTTGTAGAGCCTATCGTAATAAGTCAGCTCTACCATATACCAGCCGATACCGAACAGGCCCGCGACGAGCACGGCCGTGATCCAGTGGAAAAGCACTGAAATCAGGCCATAGGATCGTGTTGTGTCCTTGTAGTTCAAATCGATGAAGGCGATTGGTCAGAAACTTGGTGTTGTCGAAAAGGGGGTAAGTTGCAGCTCATGTGTCCAGCAGGATCTGTCTTGGGTGTGGAGGTAGTAAAAGGCATCGGCAATCGCCGCCGGATTAATCACGATCTCCGGCCTCTTCTGTGCTATGGGCAGCGCCCGTGTGCCCGGCGAGTCAATCAGACCATCCACTATGACGTGGGCGACGTGCACGCCGTGCTCTGAGTATTCCTCGGTCAGCACCTGGGCGAGCGTGCGCATCATGACTCGGGGATAATAGAGTGATTGGCCAGTCTGCCGCTTGCGACCTCGAAGCGACGCGGCGTTATTGGTTATCAGGAAAGAACCACTCCCACGTTCGCGCATGACAGGAAGAAATTCTTTGGCCACTAGGAACGGACCTCGACTCGAAATGTCCTGGGCAGTATCGAAAATGTCAACCGGCACATGTTCCAGTAATTCCTTCTCGGCGGGCAGATCTCGCCCTGCAAGATAGCCCGCGTTCAGCACCACTACATCCGGATCGCCGGCCTCAGATCGAATTCGTGCAAACGCTGTCGAGATAGAATCGCCAGACGATAGGTCAAGCTCCACGATCATGCAATCGTTGCCCTGATCTGTGATTCCCGCGGCAAGTCGTGAAGCATTCTGCTCGTTTCGTGTGGTCAGAACGGTGAAAAACCCTTCCGCGGCAAACTTTTGTGCGATGGCACCGCCGAGACCCCAGCGAACGGCCATTGGTAGACCATAATCCGCAACGTCTTTCCCATGGATCAAATGTGTGTTTTGCCCATCCGATTGCCACTTGGAAGTTGCACCGATAACAACGGCAACGGGCTTTTTGCTCTCAATCATGAATCTCTCCGTGCCGCCGATCATAGGTCATTGCCAGCGGATTTGAAATCGCAGGCTCCTCAGGCCCGTATTGACCATATCGCACATGACTCAACTCAGAAACGACAGGCACGATTCAGTTGAAATTCAATGAGGTTTATGCCCTTACGTCGATTCAGATTACCTCAACTAAAGGTTTCCAAAATTTGACTCCCTGGCGCTGATTGCGCCAACCTAAGATGGTGGCGCTGATGATGCCTCTTGTGATTTTCATTCCACCTTTTTTTGCAGAGCAAATGGATCTTGGCATGGCGGTAGTCGGCGGCATTTTCACATTGGGCCGCTTGTTTGATGTTGTTACGGACCCGGTCGTAGGCAGTGTCATGGATAGGTTCCAGACGCATTTCAGCAAGCGCGCCTGGGTAGTCATTGGCGCGGTGCCTCTTGCCCTCGCAACATTTCAGATTTTTTTTGACCCCGCCGACAACAGTTCCAGTCTGATGTACTGGGTAGTGGTCATGTACGCCGGTTGGACGTTGACTAACCTCGGGCTGTATAGCTGGGGAGCGGAGGTCTCGGAGGACTATCACCAACGCTCTCGTATCATGGGCGCAATACAGGTGGCAAACAGTATCGGGGAGTAGGTGTTCTGATTGTGCCTGCTGCAATCGAGTTGTTCGGATTCGAGGGAGATGTCACACGACTTCGTATTCAGTCGATGGGGGCGTTTATTCTTGGGGTGCTACCCATTACATTGGCGATTGCTTGGTTCCTGGCACCAAGCGCAAGGCACGAGCGAGCGGATTCCGCGCCCGTCCTGCCAGCGCTGAAGACTGCCGTGCACTCGCGCGCGACCCGGATGTTGCTTGCTGCTGACCTGGCTGTCGGCATAAAAATTGGATTGTTTTTGGCGCTAATCTTGTACGTTTTTTTGGAACAGGCACTGGAGCTTCACAGTTGTTCCCGCGAGCCATCATGGCTGACGTCGTGGATGAACATCGGGCCATAAGCGGAGACAAAAGCACCGGATTGTACTTCTCCTTCCTCACAACCACTCTTAAACTGGGCCTAGCGCTGGGTGTAGGACTGGGCTTCGGGATTGCTGACCTCGCAGGGTTTGACCCGGAAACAGCACGAATCGATGATTCCGCACACTGGATCATACGCGCAATCATTGGACTGGGCGAGCTCTTGTTCGGGTTCACAATTGTCAATGTGATTCAAGTGTACAAGCCGGAGGGAATAGTTCAAGATCCAAACGATTGCGGTAGCCTAGTAGTTTGGCCGAGTGCGATGAACAAATCCCTAACCGACTGTGGTGCTGTTAGCCGTGATAGGATGCATTTGGGAAAGTGATGCTCTTGCTCTTTGAGAAGGTATTGACACAGAATTTGCTGGCTCAACATTTGGCTAAAGAAATATGGATGGCAATATGAACTATCGCGAGATTATCTACGAGGAAGAAGGCGTCATTGGCACGATTACGCTCAATCGACCCCACAACGGCAATATGTTCACAGAGACGATGTGCCATGAGATTCGAGACTGCATTAACGACATTCGCCGGGAAACCCGAACACGAGTCGTCGTATTGACAGGTGCGGGCGATCGGTTCTTTTGTATTGGCGGAGACAAATCCGGATTGCAGGACACCAGACTATATCCAGGGGTGCTGCCTACGCTCGAGATCTACGAGTCCATCGACCGCCTGCAGAAACCCGTGATCGCCAGCGTGAACGGTTTTGCTGTTGGTGGTGGGAACGTATTGCAGGTTGTTTGCGATCTCACGATAGCGAAGGAAACGGCTGTTTTCAGGCAGGTTGGGCCCATGATGGGTTCATTTGATGCGGGATACGGTACCTGGTATCTCGAAGATCTGGTCGGCAAGAAGAAGGCCAAGGAGATGTGGTACACCAACCGGAAGCTCTCAGCTTACGAAGCATTGGAAATCGGTCTGATCAACCGGGTGGTGCCAGACGCAGACCTCGCACACATGACACGGAAGCTGGCACTGGAGGTTGCGGACAGGGGTGCATTCGCCCTAGCATCGATCAAGGGCGCATTCAATGCCAGACATGGCGGGGTATCCGGGCTTTCCAGGGTCTCGCATGACTTGCTCTTGCCACAGTATCTGTCGACTCCAGAAGCGAACGAACTGAAAGCGAGCTTTGACGAACGACGCAAGCCCGATCCGGACGCAATCGGCAGCTAGACAACCTGTGTCCCTACCTGACATTGTTGCGAGCGAATCGGGAACAACGCCATTGAGATACTCAACGAAATGAACTCGATTGATAATCGATCTCTGCCACGGATCAAGGAGGTGTCAGCATGGGTGTTGAGGTGAGCCTCTCAAACTACATTGCGGTTTTGACACTTGATCGCCAAGAGGCGTTGAACGCCCTGTCATTCAAGATATTGAATGAGATCGGAGAGGCGCTCGACGAGGTTGCGAAAATGCAGGGAGTACGCGCCCTACTCGTCAGCGGAGCCGGCAAAAAAGCGTTTTGCGCGGGTGCAGATGTCAAGGAATTGCGCAATAGAAGCCTTGTCGAGCAGAAACGCGGCTCGGAACTGGGGCAGGCTGTCTTTGCAAAGTTCGATTCACTCCCCATAGCGTCGATTGCCCTGGTCAACGGATTCGCATTTGGCGGCGGAATGGAACTGGCTCTGGCTTGCACTTTTCGGGTCGCTTCACCCGGTGCCAAGTTCGGGTTACCCGAAGTCAAGCTCGGCTTGATACCTGGCTATGGAGGCACCCAACGTTTGCCGCGTCTTGTGGGCGAGGCGCGCGCTTTGGAAATGATCATGACGGGGAGAACGGTTGGCGCAGAGCAAGCTATGGCAATTGGATTGGTGAACCGGATCGCGGATGGCGATTTACTCGAGGCCGGGCATGCGCTTGCGCAAGAATTTACGGGATATAGCCTGCCAGTGCTGGAGTTGGCGCGACGGGCGGTGCAGAGAGGACGTGATCTCAATTTGACGGAAGGACTGGCGCTCGAGGCCGACCTGTCAACGCTGGCCTACCAAACCAGAGACGCAGAAGAAGGCATGGCCGCATTCGCGGAAAAGCGGCCGCCGGTGTTTGTGGATGGGTGATAAGGGTCAGGTCATCGTGACGGGTGCCAGCAAGGGCATTGGTGCCGCGGTCGCCCAGGAGCTAGCCATTCGCGGATATCGTGTGGCCAGCCTTTCGAGGTCGGGAGATGCAGCGGTCGGCGAAAACCATATTTGCGATGTTACTGATGAAGAAGCGTTAAGGCAGGTATTCGCAAAGGTTGGCGAGAATGGCCCGATCGTTGGCCTGGTAAACAACGCCGGTGTCCATTTGAACACCCCTACCGCTCGTCTGCCTACATCGGAATTCGAGACTGTGATGCGCCTGAATTCAACGGCGGTGACGGTCTGCGCTCGAGAAGCGTACCCGTATCTGAAAGCAACCCACGGCACGATCACTAACATGGGTTCGTTATTTGATCGTATGGGGGTGCCGCACAATTTGGTCCATTGCGCATCCAAGGCCTCGGTGGCCGCCATTACGCGGTGTCTGGCCGTGGAGTGGGCCAGGGACGACATCAAGGTCGTCAATATTGCACCCGGATATGTGACAACAGAACTCAGCGCGGAGTATCTCAGCCACGAAAAGAACCAAGCGTTTCTGAAAAAGCGGGTACCTTTGGGTGGGAGAGCCGGCACTACAGGGGAGGTTGCACGATTGGTCGGGGTTCTGTTCTCGGAGGCCATATCATATCTGACGGGTGAGACCACCTATATGGACGGTGCACAAGGTATCAATCACTAACGCAGCCATAGACACAACCACGTGAAACTCCTTCGACAACTCGATGCGGCCCGCGCATGGCAACCCGAGGAAAAAGAACTTCTCAATCAGGTCAAACGATTGATTGACGACGTAATCGCTCCGAACGCGCCGATTTTCGATGAATCGGGAGAGTTTCCCTGGCCCAATGTGGACGGAATAAACGAGCTGGGTCTGAATGGTGTGTTTGTTCCTGAAGCTTACGGCGGAGTGCCGATGCGATTCAAGCTTTACTTGGAAATTGTAAGCTTGATTTCCGAGGCCTGCGCCTCTACGGGTATCATTTACGCCACCAATTTCCATGCCATGAAGCCTCTCATCGATTTCGGCAGCGACGAGCAGAAAAGGCGGTTCCTGCCGGCGATTGCGTCGGGTGGTTTGGCATCGCTTGCGATCACGGAACCTTCGGCCGGTTCCGACGCAACAGGGATGTCAACACGCTTTACACCAGATGGCGATGAGATTGAGATCAACGGCGCCAAGAGTTTTATCACCAGCGGCGATGTCGCTGATCGCATTCTTCTGTTCGGAAAATGGAGCGAAATCGAAGACGGCAAAGAGGCGATCTCTGTCTTGGTTCTGGAAAAGAATGCAAAGGGGTTTGAAGTGATCGGCCGCGAAAAGAAGCTGGGACACAACGCTTCCTCTACATGCGCGATCGGTTTCGACAGTGTGCGTGTACCTAGAGCCAACCTTCTGGGGCAGCCCGGAGATGGATTGAGCATCTTATTGGCCTCACTGAACAGTTCGCGGCCATCCATAGCCGCGCATGCGCGCGGCATCGCCCGGGCGGCGCTCAAGGACATGGTTGATTACGGTAATGAAAGGGCGCAATCGGGAAAGCGAATACTAGAGTTTCAGGGTAATCAATTCACTCTGGCCGATCTCGCCGGTGAACTCGCTATGGTCGAACGATTCATCGATTACGTGGCTGACCTGATAGATGACGGTGCAACCGACTTCGGGCTCGAGGCTTCGTTGGCAAAACTCCGTGCGAGCGACCTGGCCATGAAGATGTCGATCGAGTGCGTCCAGTTTCATGGCGGTTACGGATACTGCAAAGAGTACCGTGCCGAGCGGTTGATGCGAGATGCGAAGATCACCCAAATCTGGGAGGGCACCAACCAGGTGCATCGTCAACTCATTGGCAGGAGCTTTTTGCAGAAATGACGATTCAGCGCGTGGCGGTTTGTGGTGCCGGTGGAACTATGGGTTCAGGTATTGCGCTCGTTTCCGCTCGAGCAGGTTTTTTAACGTACTGCTTCGACCAGTCGATGGAAGCATTGGAAGCCGCAAGCGACCGGGCGAGGACGTTTTTCGCAGCGTCGGTGCAGCGTGGAAAAATGTCGAAGGGGGAAAAGAACGCCGCTCTCGCAAACCTCAACAACACAATCGATCTCAAGGATATTACGGACGCCGACTTAGTAATAGAAGCCGTTTTTGAAGACCTGTCCGTGAAACGGAAGTTGCTGAATGAACTCCATGTCAATTGTAAGGACTCGACGGTTTTCGCCTCCAACACGTCTACCCTGTCGATTACAGAAATCGCCTCGGGATGTGGCCGCGAAGAGCAAGTCGTAGGCATGCATTTCTGCCTGCCGGCAGAACGCATGAAGTTGATAGAAGTGTCACGTGGCATGAATACCAGCGACGCAGCGTTCCAGTCGGTTTGGGCCTGGGCAGAAGCGGCGGGGCAACTGCCGGTGCAGACTCAGGACAAACCGGGCTTCATTTTGAATGCACTGTTGGTTCCTTTCAACAATGATGTTTTGAGGGCCGTGGATTCCGGTCTTGCGACACCTGCTGATGTCGATAAAGCCATCACGATGGGCTTGAACTACAAGATGGGGCCCTGTTCCTTGATGGATATGATCGGCTATGACACGCAGGTTCTGCTGAGTGAGGCATTCTATCCAGCGACGCTTGACACGAGGGCTTCTGCGCCCCCGATGTTGCGGCGCATGGTTGCGGCGGGATACCTCGGCATCAAGAACGGCAGAGGGCTGCGGACAGATGAATCGGGGCCGGAGGTTGGCCCTACGCCAACCTATAACCTAGTGGAGCACGGTACAAGTCGTTCGTTTCCGGATCTCAACGAGATCAGGCACGACGGGCAGGGCAATACGGAAGTTACCGTTCATGTTGGAGGTGGCTTTGAGTCAGATTCGTCGAAAGTGGCGGTGCTGGTTGAGCTCGATCTGGAGTGCCTTGGTGTTCATACCGGTGAAGGCAGCGGCGAGGAAGGGTCGAACGTTCTTGGCTTCGCGCGCTATCGCAACGGCAACGAAATGCCTTCCAACCTGATTGAACTGGTACGTCAGCCCAACTCCGATCCAGCAGCCATATCTGCAGCCAGGTCGTTGTTCGAATCGCTGGGATACGCCGTAGCCGTATGTCTCGACATGCCAGGCCGTATTGTTGATCGACTTGTCAGGCCCAAATACAACGCCGCGCTCCGTTTCCTCGATGAGGGTCTGGCGAGCGCTGATGCCATGGACACGACGTGCAAGATGGGATTGGGATACGCCAATGGTCCCATTGAACGGGTGGTTCAGGGCGGTCTTTCACGACACCATGAAATATGTCTCAATCTGTATGCGATGACCGGACAACCCGGCTATGTGCCAGCCAGGCGCGCACAGGTGGCTCACTTGCGGGAAAACCGGAAGTGATCTTTCCGCTTGGAAAGCTGTCGATTGGCCGAAGCCACTTCGCGCCGGAAGCCCACTCCGATGCTCATTCAACTCGCACACCGGCTTCACCGAGTCCATCGAACAAGGCGACTAGGGAACCGCCCGCGTCGAACGGATTTCCATGAAGAACTCCCCCTTCCTCCTTGGCAATGTCCAAGTGGTCGCCGATTTAATGCCGCTGGGTCTCCATGAGCGTCACGTTCGCTTTGCTCACCGCACCGCTTCCGGGTCGAAGCGATGGCCGTAGGTGTCGCGAACGTAGTACTCCGAGGCGAAGGTCGCCGGGCGCGCGCCGCAGCCGACTTCCACGAAGAAGCCGGACGGCGACACGCAGTAGAACGAGAACATGTGATCATTGGCGTGCTTGCCCAGCGAGATCGCAATGGGGTGGTTTGCCTTGATGCGCTCGTAGGTGTGGAACACGTCGTCAAGATTGTCGACCTCGAACATGATGTGGTTGATCCGGCCTCTTGGGGGCATTCCGAAGGCGAGGCTGTGGTCTCGGGTGCCGCAATCCATGAACATGATCTCAATGGGGCTGCCGTCCGGCGCCTTCATCAGGTATTCCAACCCGCCGCGCATGCCGAGCAGCCGGTAGAACTTCCAAGTTTCCTCCAAATCCCGGTGCGCAACGACCATATGGCCGAGCCCGCCGTCGCCGGTGACGAACTTGCCGTACATGCCGCGCCCCGGATGGAACGGCAGGTGGGTGTCGATGCGCGGGCCGTGAAACAACTCGATGGGGTTGCCGCCTGGGTCCTCAAGGCAGATGAGTTCCAGGACGCAGCGTTGACGGGTGAGCTGCGTATCGGCCACTTCGTAGCCGATGCCGTTCTCCTCAAGCATTGAGCGAACGGCACGGAATTCCTCCGCCCCCGCGACCCGCAGCCCAATGCCGGTCAGGTCATCCGCGCCATCCTTCTCCAGGATGACTCGATGGTGCCACTGGTCCATTCTCAGGAACAGCCTGTTGGCGTCGCTGTCTGGATGCACTTCCAAGCCAATTCCTTCGGTGGCGAAAGTTCGCCACGCATCGAGATCGGATACGCCGAATCTCGCATAGCCCAATTCAGTCACGCCGTTCATAGTTCGTCTCCTTTCGTCTGTTGTCCTTCGCCACAGAGACCATAAGGGCCCATGATCTCATCAGTCGCCCGCCAAAACTCGGGCACCGCCTCCCAGGCCGCGCTTTGCTGCGCGCGCATATGGGCAAGCGCGTAGTTTCTTGGCGCGGAGGCCAAATAGAAGCGCTCGTAGAGCTCCACCCTGCCGCCGAGGGCGGACCCCGCCATGTCCCAAGCCGTGCGGAACAGCCGGGCGCGTTCCTCCGCCGAGGTGTCTTCCGCCCCCTTGAGGTAGGTGTCCAAAACGGGCTTTAGCGTCTCGTCACCAAAGTCGGCGGCGGCTGGCGTCGCGAGCAGATTGTGCGAGCCGAGCGTCTTGAGGATGTCATTCACCCGGACCATCCAGCCCGGCATTGACGGGCGAAGTGCGAAGAACGGGCGCTCGTCGCAGATCCATGTGCCGTCCCGGTCGGCGGCGGCGCCGTCCTCCGCCGCTTTCAGGCCCGCCCGGGTCAACTCCGCGTAGGACCAAAGTTCGCCGAGCATTTGGGTGACCTCGCCGCGCTGCTGCTGTCCGGTCACTGCGGCGATGCGGGTGGCCAACTCGTAGGCGAACTCCAGCTTCACCAACGCGCGGATCACCGTTTGCTGCATGATGTTGCCGGTCCAGCCATTGCGCATGGCGGTGTTGAAGACGGTTGGATTGGCGTTGCAGAACACCCGGTGCTTCGGCACCTCGACCTCGTCGAAGACGATGAAGGCATCCTGCTCATCAAAGCGGCTGGAGAACGGATGGTCGAACAGGTTGCGCTCAACGCCGTAGTGATCCCGGCAAAGCACCTTGAGGCCAGGCGTACTCATCGGCACCGAGAAGGCAAGGGCGACGTCGGGCTGGTCCTCAGGGATCGGATGCCCCGGATACACCGCCAGTTCATCAGCGAACGGACCCAGCGTGGCCAGAATTCGGGCGCCTGACACCACGATGGAGTCAGTGGTCTCATCCACCTTGCGTAGGGCCAACTGCTTGTTGACGCCCTCGTAATCCGGGTACCGCTTGTCCAGGACCGGGTGAACGATGGTATGCGTGAGGGCGAGGTCCTTGACGGCAATCTCCTGCTGGAAGGCGCAGAGATTTTCTTGCCATTCCTCGTTGCCCGCCTGCCGCCAGATGCTCGGCTGACCGGCGAAGCCTGCAAAAGTCACGTTCAGGTAGTCCGGTGTGCGGCCCAGCATCCCCACGCTGTATTTCGCCAAGGTTCGAAGGCACTCGTGCCGTCTGGCGAGGTCCTCGCGGCTCTTCGGTATCAAGTGGCTCACGCTGACGCTGCCGTCTTCGCGCGCCATCAGGCAGGCATCGGCGTGCTTTTTCTGCCAGTCGAAGTAACCAGCCATCCCCGCCAACGAGCCCTTGAACAACTCGTGGGCGGTGACGTCCCCCACCGCTTCGCCGTTTACCCAGACCGACCGGCTGTCGCGCAATCCACGGATGTACTCGGCACCGGTTCTTGTAGGCATCCCTTCCCTCCTTTATCTTGCGGATAGGGAGCGTTCGCCAGACTAGTTGAGTTCGACGACAAAAACAATAGAAATCACAAAAATCTATCTATTTAGGATATTTCGGAGTTTTCCTATAGATTCTGGAGCCATGGCCGGACTGCGAGAAAGAAAAAAGGCCGAGAGCCGCCAAAAGATGCTTGATGTGGCCAAGCAACTGTTTATTGAGCGGGGCTACAGCAGTACGACGATGGAAGACATCGCCGACCAAGCCGGATTCGGCGTGGCAACGCTATACAACTACTTCAGGACCAAGGAAGGCATCTTCGCGACCATGGCCCGTGAGGACATGACTGTTCTGGAACGGGCTGGCGAACAAGCACTCAGCCGATTGCCGGATGACCCGGTCGATGCCGTTTACGCTCTGCTGCAGGTTTACAACCGAGTTTATGAGTTCATCTCCTACGGTCTGATGCAGGATTTCCTTGTCCAATCCAAGAGCGCCGGTCCGCTGCACGAAGTCTCCGTTTGGGTCCTTGGTTGGCAGCACAACCAGGTCGTCCGGGCGCTCGGCCAACGCCAAAACAGCGGGGCGGTCTCCCCCGAACTTGATTGCGAACTGGCTGCGAAAATCGTGATCGATCTTCTGGTGCGCCACAACCAGAGGGTGGCAGACCCGTCCAGTGAAGAAGGTGAACTAGGTCACCTCAGGCATTCGACAGCGCTCATCCTCAAGGGTTGGGTCCGCACTGACTGACAGTGCCGCAACAGCGGCAGCCGCAACGCCCTACTCCGACGCAGGCGGGATGCCCGTGAAGTAGGCCGACACGATCAACAGCAGGCGCCGGTTCTGGGGCACGAGGTCGAGGCGGTTGACCACCAGCTTGCGGGGGTGGGTGGCGATCTTGTGCAGTAGCTGCAGCTCCGCGCCCTGCCGGTATCCGGCGTTGACTTGGGCCTGGATTTGCCAAAGGCCCGGCACGTCCAGCACCGGCTGGCTGACGCCCGATTGAATGCGCATGTTGCGAAACTCCAAGGGCCTAAGCAATTCCTGCAAAGCGGCCTGCAGGCTGGCCTCCGCGAGGCCTTGGGTTTCCGCCTCCCAGAACAGGGCGCTCAACTGCTCATTGCGCTCCTGCTCAGCGGCCAGCAACTCGCTCCACTCCCCTTGGCCACGCAGCCGTTCGGCGCGGGCGAAGCGGTCAGCGCCGTCAGCGTACTCATCATAAGCAGCCGCCACCCGGTCCCCCTGCACCAGCACGGTGTAGAAGAGGACGATGAACGCTACCGCCCAAGCACCCAAGCGCAGCCGCAAGTTGGCCGCCAACTCCGAGCGCACCCGCTGCCACGCCGCCTTCAGGCCGTTCACGGTTCCACCTGCATGGTCAACTCAACGCGGTTGCGGCCGCGGGCCTGCTCCACGCGCACGTCGGCGAGGACCGGCAGTTCCTCCACCAGCCGCACGTACTGCACCGGGTCGGCGGCGGCGTCCTCAATCACCACCTTGAGTTCGCCCTGCTGATAGTGCCAAGCGGCGAAGCGCGCCTCGGGGTTGGGCAGCGTTTGGTCGATCAAGCCCATCAGGTAGGCTTGGGACGGTTCGCGCAGCAAGGCATCGAGCCGATCGTTGATGCCGCTCAAGCGCCGATGTTCATTGCGCGCGGCCATGAAGGGCGCAACCTCCTCCTGGATGGCGGCGAAATCGCGGTCAGCGCCTTGGCCGGCCAGCGCCAGCCGCCCGTGCCGTCCTTCCTGCCAAATCAACAGGGTGGACAGCAGCAAGGCGAGCCCCGCCGCCACGCGCAGCTCGTTGGCCACCAGCCACTCCCGCGGCGACATCTGCGCCGCCCAAGGCTCGGCGAGGAGTTCATCGACCTCGACCGCATCCGCGGCGCTGCCTTGGCGCTCGGCGAAGAGGGCCACACGTTGCGCCGAGGGCCGTTCCAACGACCAAACTGCGCTGCGCAGGAGGCCGTCCTGCCAATACTGGATTTCAAAGCCCTCCGCGCACTGCTGCACGCACAGGCCGTTGGCTTGGCGGGGGCGGAACACCGATTCCGGCAGCACGAGGCAGTGCGCCGGGTCCGCACCGGCCTCGGCGACCTGGTCGCGCATCGCCTCACGGTCCACCGCCTCGGCATCCCAATACCAAACCATGGCATCGCCGCCCGCCCAAACGACGTAGTGTTCGGTGCGATCGAACGGGCTCCATCCTGGCACCTGGAGCTTGACCGCCGCCTCTCGCCGCGCCCGGGGCACGTGATCAAAATTCTCGCAACGGTACATGCACAGGCCACGGCCCAAAATCCAATGGGCGCGCAAGGACGGCTGCGGCAGGCGCGTTGCGCCGTTGCGGCCCTGAATGAAGTTCGGACGCTTAGAGAAGCGCTGTCGCAAGCCTTGGAGGCTCTTCTGGATTCTGCCCTGCATAAGGCTCCCAGTACTGATAGTCCCGGCGCCACGGGGTGGTCTCCCCGTATGGCGTCATCTCCACACCCACCAGCCATCGCCCGCCCTGCCCCGGACGCCACAGCATCAATCGCACGAAGCTCGAGGGCAAGCGCAAAATCTGATCCTCCGGGATGTCCACCGCCGAGCCGGTGAGCTCCCGCAATTGCAGCGAACGCCAGATGGGCGCCTGCAGCCGCTGATCAACGATGGCCTTGGCTGCCTTGCGGTCCACCTCCAGCGTCGCCCCAGCGACTTCAAGAGGCATGGTGTTGAAATTGTAGCCCGCCAATGGGCGCGAGGTCAGCAGGGGCATTAGCGTGCGCTGCTGCGGGACGGCGAGCAGTTGATCGATACCAAGCACGCGCTTCATTTCAACCGGCGTGGCCATGATCCAATTGGCTGGCGGCATCCCGCCCGCACGCTGGTAGGCCAAGCGTTCAGCACCGCCAAGGGTGAGTTCGTGATCCGCATCCACGTAGTCCGCGATACGCCCTACAAGCCGGCTGCGATCGGCCAGGCCGACGCCAAACCAGCGCAGCAAGGCGGCAAACGGCGGCGCTTCCGGCTGGTTGATCGACACCAACCCATACTCATCCTGGGCCGCGAAGTACACCCCGTTCAACCCTTGATAAACCGCGCCGCTCATCCAGAACTCGCCGTCCCCGACCGGCGGCAGGTCATCCGGGCTGAGTTCGGCGAAGCGTTGCTCCGCCTCCAGCAGCAGCCCCCGATGGTTCATCCGGTTGGTGGCAAGCAGGTAGAGCAGGGTCGCTTCCGTGCTGCGCACGGCCAAGTCCTCATCGATGGCGCGCTTAATGCCGATCGCCTGCGCCACGTTGGCCTCCGCCACGGCATTGATGTAGGCGGCGAGCACCGCAAGCGCCGCGAGAATCCACAACGTCGCCACCAGGATGAAGCCTTGGTCGGCCTTTCCGTCCTCCCTTCCGCCCCGGTGGTTCACAACGGCTCCAGAAAGTTGGCGACCGGCACCGGGTGCAGGCTCAAGTGCGCTGACAGGAGCGTGCGGCCATCTTCGCCGACCAACCGCACCTGGCCGGGGATCCATTCCCGCGCAGCCGAAGCCTCCGGCCACTTCGGGTGCCAGCCGCCGGCACGGTCGGCGTACTCAAACCGCAGCGCTTCGCCCGGCACATGCAGCACGGTCCAGGCCACTGGGTCGGACTCCGAACTGCCCGATTCCGCATAGCTTAAGGATTCGCCGTCCGGCTCAATCGACCAGCGCACTTCCCGGGGCAGGCCCGGCTGGGCGCTGAGTGGCTCCAAGGTGATGCCGGCAAAGGATGCCGCATCGCCGGCAAAGGCCCGCTGCGGGTCGAGATAGGGGACCATGCTGCGCACCGACGAGGCAAACCAGTGCTGCTGCTGGTGCGCCTCGGCAGCCCGGCTGGCGTGGCGCCGGGCGGTGTCGCTGCTCGACAGAAAGAAGCCCAAGCCTTGAACCAGCAAGGTGGCCAGCAACGAGGCCAGCACCAGCACCACCAGCATTTCCAGCAACGAAAGTCCAGCCATGGCGCTCGGGCGGCGCTGCGACCATGCGATCATTGGAGCGTTCGCGGCCTGAGCAGTTGATAGCCAGCCAACCGCATGCGGTAGTCGCCAACCCTTCGGCCCGCTTCGCTGGCGCTCAAATCGATGTCGTAGAGCCCCAGTTGATAGCTGCCGAGGAATCCCGTGGTGGTTTGGCCCTGCCGATAGGGCTCCACCCGCCGGGCCGTCCAAGTGAAGCGCATGCCGTCGATCTCGAACTCACCGGCGGCCTCATCGGTCAGGTTGATGGCCGCCACCCGTTCGATGGCTTGGCGCACCAGGGGCGCCTGACGCACGGTGTCGCCCACCTTGATCAAGGCCGCAATGTTGGTGGCATAGAGGCTGTACAGCGCCATCGCGCCGCTGGCGAACACCGCCAGGGCAACGATGGCCTCAAGAATGGTGAAGCCCTGCTGGCTTGAAGGGCTACTGGGCACGGCAGAAGGGCGGCTCAAGATCGTGCTCGGTGCGTTGGCCGCGGGGGTCAACCAAGGTCAGATGGGCGCCTAGGCAAACGCCGTTTGCTTGCACCAGCAACGGCCGGTCCAACTCAAAGCCCCAATCGGCGGGCAACTCCAGTTCACGCCTCGCGTAGCCCGCGCCGGGCAGTTGCCCTTCCCAAGGTGTCGCCGCCGGCCAGACGACGTAGCCGCGTCCGTTCAGCAGTGCCTCGGCACCTAGGCGCGCAATCTGGTCGAGGGCGATGTCGCGATCCGCGCGCCGCGTCGCGGCAGCGTAGAGGTTCTGCAGATTGGGCAGCGCCAACGCCCCGACCACGCCAAGAATGACCAGCACCACGATCAACTCAAGCAGGGTGAAGCCGCTTGAGCGCTTACGCCGGTTCAAGCCCCCCGCTGCTTGGGAACTACTGCTCCGGCAGGTAGCCCACGTCGGCATTGATGCCCTCGCCCCCGTTCAGGGAGTCCGCGCCCAGCGAAAAGAGCGCGAAGCCCTGCAGATTCTCGGCCGGGAATTGGTAAACGTAGGCGGTGCGCCAAGGGTCCAACGGCAACTCATCCTCAAGGTAGGGCCCGTCCCAGTAATCGGCGACTTCCGGCGGGGGGTTCATCAACGCGCCCAAGCCCTGGGCGGTGGACGGATACTGGCCGACGTCCAGGCGATAGGTCTGCAAGGCGCTCTTCAGCATCTTCACTTGGGTTTCGGCGGCCTTGATCTTGGAACTGTCCACCCGGCCGAACAAGCGCGGACCCACCAAGCCGGTGAGCAGGCCGAGTATGACCAGCACCACCATGAGTTCGATCAGCGAGAAGCCCCAGCACTCCTGTGCCGACCGGCACCGCACTGCCAGCCTGCGGCGCCACACCGCACCCAGATTTATTCCACGCGTCATAGCCGCTCCTACAGCACCCCTTCGTTGATGCTCGTAATCGCCAGAATGATGCCCACCATAATGGTCCCCAAGAAACCGCCGATCAACAGGATCGCCAAGGGCTCCACCAAGTTCAGGAAGCGCTTCATCCGCCGACTGCTGTTCTCTTCGTACAGCGTCGCCAGCGAGCGCAGCATTTCCGCCAATTGGCCGGACTGCTCGCCAACCCGAACCAGATTGTAACCCGTCGCCGTCAAGGCGTCCCTTCGCTCCAAGGCATCCGACAGCGCCGCCCCGCTGCGCACGTCACCGGCGGCCTGCTCCAGCCCGCTGCGCCGCCGCGAGATGCGGATGCCGCGCAGCGCCAGGCCGAGGGCATCCATGAGCTCGACCCGGCTGGTAAGCATGGCGCTCATCACCGACGCCCAACGGGCGGTGTCGGCTTCGGAAAACCAATCCTTAAGCACCGGCAGCAGCGCCAGAAAGTCGTATAGGCGCTGCCGGAAGGCCGCTTGGCGCAGCAGCAGCACGGTTGCAGCCACCGCGCCGCCGGCAACGGCGAACACCAAGGCGCTGTTGTCGTTGAACCACAGCCCGGTGCGGAGGATGACCTCGGCGAGCAGCGGCAGGTCGTTGCCCTCGTCCAGCAGATTGGAAAACCGCGGCACGACGAAGACGAAGACGAACATCACCGCGGCCAGGCCGGCCACGATCAGGATGGCCGGATAGGCGAGCGCACCCCGGAAATCGGCGGCCACCTTGTTGTCGTATTCAAGTTGGGAGACGGCTTGGCGCAAGGATTCCGCCAGACGGCCGCTGAGCTCGCCGGCCTCCACGAGTTGCAGGACGTAGTCCGGCAGCGGCAGATTGCAGGCGCGCAGGGCCGACAGGAAGTTCTCGCCCCGGCCAAGCCGGGTGGCCATGTTGGCAAAGGCCTCCGCCAAGGCGGGATGGTGGCTGCCGCGGCCTTGGGCCAGCACTGCATCGCTCAAGGAGACGCCCGCCTCCAGCAAGGTCGCCAACTCATGCAGGGCGACCACGACTTCCTGGGCGCTCAACCGCCGCCGCAAAAGGCCGGCGGAAGGCGCGGCGCGCTCGCTCACGTCCACCACGGTCTGGCCGTTGACGTTCAGCCGGCGCACCGCCTCCACCGCCGATTCCGCCGCCATGCTGCCTTTATGGAGGTTGCCCTGGGCGTCGGCGTACTCGTAGTCAAACTCAGGCATTGGGGACGCTAAGTCAAGGTCAGCCGAGTGACCTCATCCAATGTGGTGCGGCCTTGGGAGGCTTTGATAAGGCCGTCCTGAAACAGCGTGCGGCAGCCTTGGGAGCGGGCGAAGCGCTTGAGGTCATTGAGGGTGGCGCCGGCCACGATCATGTCCTGCATCTCACTGCTCATGGGCACGAGTTCGTAAATGCCGATGCGGCCCCGGTAGCCGGTCTGCTGGCAGGCATCGCAACCCACCGCGCGCACCCACTGCTCACCAAGCATCCCCTCGGGCATGGCGGCGAGTTGGTCGGCCAGGTAGCTCGGCGGCGCAACCGGCTCCGCGCATCGTGAGCAGGGCTTGCGCACGAGGCGCTGCGCCTGCACGCCGCGAATGGGAGAGGCCACCAAAAACGGCTCGACCCCCATGTCGATCAGCCGGGTGAAGCTGGAGATGGCGTCGTTGGTGTGCACCGTGGAGAGCACGATGTGACCGGTAAGCGCTGACTGAATGGCAATTTCTGCCGTTTCCAAATCGCGGATTTCGCCGATCATGATGGTGTCGGGGTCTTGGCGCAGGATGGCGCGCAAGGCCCGGGCGAAGGTGTAGCCAATCTCCGCATGGGTTTGAATCTGGGTGATGTTGGGCATCTGGTACTCGACCGGATCCTCAACGGTGATGATCTTGCGAACCCCGTCGTCGGACTCCTCCAAGGCGGCGTAGAGCGTGGTGGACTTGCCGGAACCGGTGGGGCCAGTGACCAGGATGATGCCGTTGCTGGCGCCGAGCCAGCCGCGGAACAGTTCCAAGTGATCCGGCTCCATGCCCAGGTTCTTGAGCTTCAAGTCCTCCCGCTCCTTAGGCAGCAGCCGCAGCACCACCGACTCCCCGAAGGCGCAGGGCACGGTGGAGACCCGCACGTCCATTTCCCGGCCGGCGATGCGGGCAGTGATGCGCCCATCCTGGGGCAGGCGGCGTTCGGCGATGTCGATGCCGGAGATGAGCTTGATGCGCGAAGCGACTGCTGGGAAGCGCTCAATGGGCTGGGTGAGCCGGGTGTGCAGCACCCCATCGACCCGCAGGCGCACGGCGAAATTCTCCTCGCTCGGCTCCACGTGGATGTCGGACGCCTCCATGTCCACGGCTTGGGAAAGCAGGTTGTTGACCAGCTCGATCACCGGCGCCTCTTCCGCCATCTCGCGCAATTGCTTGGCGTTGTCGCCGGCGAACAGGCTCTCGATGGCCTGCTCCTTGCGCACGAAGTCCAGCAGCCGGTCGATCTGGTGGTTGGCGGCGAGATGAAAGGCGACCGGCTCGTCGGGATAGAAATAGTCGAGCGCCTCGAACAGGGCGTCATCGAGCACGTCCCGGGCGATGCACTGCAGTTCATCGTTTACGCGCCACAGCAGCACGGCGCGGTCGAGGAACCACTCCAGCTTGATGGGCGAGGCCGCCATGAACTGGTACACCTCCAAGCTGTCCGGCAGCTCCTCGCTGTGGCGCAGGTAGGTGAGGCCCGAACGTTCGGCGAGAATTTGCAGCAGCAGGTCTTCGGAGATGGCGCCCACCCGCACCAGCAGTGCCCAAAGGCGGCCGCCGGCGGCCTGCTGGATCTGCGCTGCCCGATCCAGGTCGTCGGCCTGAACATGGCCGTTTTCGACCAAGTAGGCACCGAGCTCCCGTTCCGAAACCATGAGTTCCTGAACCTTGCGGCGTTCAACGATGTCGGCGGCGGTCTGCGGCATGGGGGCGGCGGTGCGCGGCTTGGCGACTGTGGAGGCCTAAGTGTGCCACAAATTAAGGGTGATGCCGTGGCCTTGTTGTAAAATGCCCGGCGTTGATTGCAAGACCACCACGGGAGCGTCCATGCGCATTCTGCTCTTCCTCGCCACCAACCTGGCCATCATCGTGCTGGCCAGCATCACCTTCCGTCTGCTTGGATTCGAGAGCATCCTGGCCGCCAACGGCGTCGATCTCGATTTGGGGGCGCTGTTGGTGTTCTGCGCCCTGTTCGGCTTCGGCGGGGCGTTCGTCTCGCTGGCGTTGTCGAAGCGGCTCGCCAAGTGGTCCACCAAGGCCCAGATCATTGAGCGGCCAAGCAACGCCGACGAACGTTGGCTGCTGGAAACCGTGGCCACCTTGGCAGACAAGGCTGGCATTGGCATGCCGGAAGTGGCCATTTTCCCCGCCCAGGAGCCGAACGCCTTCGCCACCGGGGCCAACCGCAACAAGGCGCTAGTGGCGGTCAGCGCCGGCCTGTTGAACGGCATGAACCGCGGCGAGGTCGAAGCCGTGCTCGGCCACGAAATCGGCCATGTGGCCAACGGCGACATGGTGACCTTGACCCTGATCCAAGGGGTGGTGAACACCTTCGTGATGTTCCTGGCGCGGATCATCGGCTTCTTCGTGGACCGCGTGGTGCTGCGCAATGAGCGGGGCCTCGGCATCGGCTACTGGATCGCCACGATCGTCGCCGAGATCGTGCTGGCCATCCTCGCCAGCGCCATCGTCATGTGGTTTTCCCGGCGCCGCGAGTTCCGGGCTGACGAAGCCGGCGCTCGGCTCGCCGGTCGCAGCAAGATGATCGCCGCCTTGGAACGGCTCAAGCGCGGCCAGGAAATGCCCAACACCATGCCGGACACCATGGTGGCGTTCGGCATCTCCAGCGGCGCCCGGCGGGGCTTGCGGGCCATGTTCGCCTCCCACCCGCCCCTGGACGCCCGCATCAATGCCTTGAAGGCGGCACCGATACCCTAATGCGGTCAGCGCCGCCGAGACTGGCGGCCGTCGTGCTGGCGGCCCTCGCCAGCACCGCTTGCGGGCCGCAGCCAGCCACTGAGGCGCCAGCTCCCGAGTTCGCCGAACTCGTTCTGCGCGGCGGCAAGGTGGTCACGGTGGATGCGGACTTGGGAACTGTTCAAGCCATCGCCGTCAACGGCTACCGCATCGCCGAAGTGGGCGATGATGCAGCCATCGCGGCCCGCATCGGCCCGAACACCGAAGTGATCGAACTGCGCGGGCGTCTGGCCCTGCCGGGCTTCATCGAAGGCCACGGCCACTTTCTCAGCTTGGGCAGGGCGCAGCAGATTCTCGACCTAGCCGGCGCGGCGAGTTGGGACGACATCGTCGCGCAGGTCGCTGTGGCGGTGGAAGGCGCCGATGCCGGGGACTGGATATTCGGGCGCGGCTGGCATCAGGACAAGTGGAATGAGCCGCCGCAGCCGAGCGTCGCGGGCACGCCCTTGAACGATGGCCTGAACGCGGTCGCGCCGGACAATCCAGTCTATCTCGGGCACGCCAGCGGCCACGCCGCCTTTGCCAACAACGCCGCGCTCGCCGCTGCGGGCATCAACGAGCAAACCCCCGACCCGGCAGGCGGCACCATCGTCCGGGCGGCCAACGGCAAGGCCACGGGCCTGCTGCGGGAAAACGCCCAAGAGTTGGTTGAGGCCGCCATCGCCCGTCACGAGACGCGCCTAGGCCCCGAGGCAACCGAAGCCATGCAAAGGCAACGGGTCAAGTTGGCCAGCGAGCGGGCGCTGCGCTTCGGGGTCACTTCCTTTCAGGATGCCGGCGCCTCCTTCGCCGACATCGACCTGCTGCGCCGCCTGGAGGACGAGGGCACCTTGAAGGTGCGCCTGTACGTCATGGTGCGCAGCGAGGACAACGCCATCTTGGCCGAGCGGCTGGCGGACTATCGGATGACCGTCCAAGGCAACGACTTCCTGACCGTGCGCGCCATCAAGCGGCAGATCGACGGTGCCCTCGGCGCCCACGGCGCTTGGCTGCTCGCCCCCTATTCCGACCTGCCGAACAGTTCCGGCCTGGTGCTCGAGCCACTGGGGGTGATCGAGGAAGCCGCCCGCATCGCCTTGCAGCATGGCTTTCAAGTGAACACCCACGCCATCGGCGACCGCGCCAACCGCGAGGTGCTCGATCTCTATGAGCGCATCTGGTCCGAGGCGGGCGTCGCCGGCGATGACCTGCGCTGGCGCATCGAGCACGCGCAGCACATCGCCCCCGAAGACATCCCGCGCTTCGGCCGCTTGGGCGTCATCGCCGCCGTGCAAGGCATCCACGCCACCTCCGACGGCCCATGGATTCCCGCCCGGCTCGGCCCGGAGCGGGCCGAACGCACCTCCTATCGCTGGCGCGATCTGCTCGATGCCGGCACCATCCTCAACAACGGCACCGATGCCCCTGTGGAGGCGATCGACCCCATTGGCTCATTCCACGCCTCGGTGAGCCGCCGCATGAGCAACGGCGAGCCATTCTTTCCCGGCCAAGCCATGACCCGCATGGAGGCCATCAAGAGCTACACCCTGGACAACGCCTACTCGGCCTTCGAGGACCACGTCAAGGGTTCGATCACCCCCGGCAAGTACGCCGACATCGTGGTGCTCTCCGAAGACATTCTGACCGTTGAGGAAAGCGAAATCCCCAACACCCAGGTGGATTACACCATCGTCGGCGGCGAGGTTCGCCACGCCCGTTTGGACGGGTAGCTGCTACGGATGCACTGAAGGGCGGGGGACTGGTCGTGGGCCAGATTAACGGTTTCCAATCCCGCCTTCTCCTGATACGCTATCGAAATGATAGCGCTTTGCAAGGAGCCCGCCATGGCAACAATCAATGTTCGGCTGCTCGCCGACGATGTCGTACGCGACCTAAAGCTCCGTGCGGCTCGCAACAACCGCTCGCTTGAAGGCGAGGTCCGTCACATCCTGGTGGACACTGTCAGAGACGACCTGTCGGCCAAGAGAAACGCGTTCCTTGCCCGAACTGCCGAGTTGCGCTGCGCGTCCGAGGGACGCGCCCAAACGCCCTCCGAGCTTCTGATTCGCGAAGACCGCGATCACGGACACTGACCAACCGTGACCTTGGTAGTTGACGCGAGCGTCGCGGTCAAATGGCTGGTCGTGGAGGATGGCTCAACTGACGCACGTGGTCTCATCGAACGGGGGGAGGAACTTCACGCCCCTCGCCTGCTCGCCTCTGAAGTAGCCAATGCGGTTTGGCGGAAGGTCCGACTCGGCCAAGTTGACCGCCACGCTGGCCCTCAGCTCATCGCTACCATGCAGGACATGCCGATCCGTTGGCACTCCGACGAGACGCTCTGCGCCGATGCGGCCCGACTCGCCATTACTCTCGACCGGCCCGTTTACGATTTGGTGTATCTCGCCTTGGCGCAGCGCCTAAGTGCTCGCGTCATAACCGCTGACCAGCGCTTCGCTAACGCGCTTGCCACGACCAACCATGGCGACCTCGTCGTAACGTTATCTGAATTGTCCTCGCGTCACTCAGCGGGCGTGTCGGGCTGATAGGGCTGACGCCTGTGCCACAAGCCATCCATCGAGAAGCACTGCCAGACCCAAGGCAGCCAGCGCAGCAGGGCGAAGCTCAGCCAGAGTGCCCACGCCAGAATCAGCGCCTTGTAGATCCATAGCGGCATGGACCAAGCGGATGCCACCGGCAGCACCGACTCGCTGTGGCTGGCAAACCAATTCAGGCTGTTGCCCGCGGAGTTGGCGCCGGTGACGTGCATGTTCGGGGTTCCCAGCAACCCGTCCGGCAAGGTCGCCACAAGCGCGGCCAAGGCGACTAAGGTCAGCACCGCGATGAGCACCTGAACGCCGTTGAATAGATCGGTCGGCAGATCGGCACGCCAGCGCTTGCGTGCTCCACAGGCCAGCAGCCAGGCGGCGACCAAGGCGAGCACCGGCCAACTGTAGGTGCTCAGCCCCAGGCCCAGCAACAGCCAGTGCCGGGTTCGCAAAGGCGTGAGGCCAACTCGCCCAAGCGCCAGGGCGACGAGGATTAGGGCAGCGAGCTCCGACCAATACAGTACCGCGGGACCCAGGGGTGGGCCTTGGGTGGCCAGAAGCCAGCGGCTGTCCGGCAGACGCATTTGCAGGCTGATGTTGCCGGCCGGCGCACCCAGATCAACCGCAGGGGTCCCGGTTTGCAGGCCGGTCTCACCGTAGGTGCGCCAACCCAAATGAATGTCGTGCTCTCCCGGCAGGATGGGCAGGCTCAAAGCGCCGCCGTTGGCTTGAAACGGCTCGTGGTCCCCATCAATTTGCAAGCTGAGAACCTCCGCGCCCTCCGGCAGACGCACGGTGTGCTGCCCGCCTTGGGTGCTGCGGTAGTTCAGGACCAAGCTCGAAGTGCTCGACTGCTTGCCCTTGGCGACATCAAGAACCACGGCATCGAAAGCCAGCGTTGGTCCGGCGCTCGGTTCCGGCCGGGTCACATCGATCTTCAGGCTCTCCCCAGGGCGCGGGTGAAATTCGGCGACGTGCCACTCCGAAGCGCCATCCGAATCGATGCTCTCAGGGACACCGGTGAACTCGGCGCGCCACGCGCTGCCGACCGCCGCCCGCCAGACTTCCCGCCAAGGTTGCCCGATGGCCGATTCGATCAACAGCGGCGACTGCTGCGGTAGAACGGACTCCCAGGAAACGCTGTGCTGCGCCGCTGCCATAGAGACTAGCAAACTGTCCCCGTCGCGGGTCAGGCCGGGGGTGGTGACGGATTCGCCCTCCATCAGCGGGACGTTCAGGGTCAATGCTCCTTCGGCCGGAGCGATGCGGCGCACCTCGGTCGTTACCCGCCAATCAAGGTCAAGTTCCAATGTCCGCTCGATCTCCACAAAGGTCGGAAAGCGGCTGCTCTCCCAAGTCGGCTGCCCGGAGTCCGAACCCGCCGCCTCGCGCACGCGGGTCAGGTGCAGCGAACCGGACAACAGCCGCCGATTCTCGATGCCGGCCAATTCCCAGCCGCTGGCGTTCGCCTCAACAGCCCGCGGCACCGCTGGAAAGGGTATTTCCAAGCTGTCGGCAGCCGACGTGGGACCGCTCACCTCGATGCTGCGGCGACCGGCCCGCACGTGCGCCCAAAGCGTGCCATCCGGCCTGCGCAGCACCTCGCCCGCCGCGGACCCACCGAGCAGAACCGCAGCCGGGCGCCAGCCCGCCTCCGATCCCGGCAAGGGAACCGCCACGTCGGCCAGCGCATGCACCTCCAGCCGTATGTTGACCGTATCCGCAGTGACGTTGATTCGCGCCGTAACCACTTCCGCACAGCGGGGCGCGCAATCGGGAGGCTCCAGGAGGCGTTCTTGCAGTTCAGTCAAGAGCTGCGGGTCCGGCAGGTCGGCCTCGGCTGGCGGCGCGCTGGACAGCAACGCGCCCAAGGATGCCGCCATCAGCAAACCGCTGGCCTTGGCGCGGCCGGGCAGCCATCGCTTCGGGAGGGTCAAGCGGCGCTTGAGCATCGCGGCGGCTAGCACGGCGGCAGAGGCCAGCAGCAGCAACACCTCCAGGAACCGCAGCGCGGTGACGAGCCAACGGGGCGCGACCACCAGCCGCACGCTCTGGCCAGCGTCCACCGGTCCGCTCCAAGTCAGTTCATGGCGGTTCCAACGCCACGCCGGCATGCCCGGCCCGGTCTGCACCATCGCATTGGCCAAGGTGCGCTCATAGCTCCGACGGGATGCCGCAGTGACGATGATCTCCTCAATTTCCGGCGCTTCCGACGCCGGACTGGACAAAGACCTCACCCTCTCCTCCACCCTTGCGGAGTCGCGGGATAAGCTAGGTTCGAATTCAGCAAAAGTCTCCTGCACCCAAGCATCCGGCTGCGGTTCGAGCTGCGGATAGATGGCGATGCGCAACTGGCCCGCCACAAAGGGCACCAACCATAGGACGAGCGCAACCGCGCTCACCGCCTGATAGACGAAGGCCGAGCGCCGCAACCGGCCCTCCGGCGCCACGCGCAGCAGGGCAATGGCGATGAGCAGGTTGAGCCACAACCAGGCGGACGCGTCGGCTTCGTGGTAGCTGAGGCCAACCGCAGCCAAGGCAACCACGCCGGCCATTGGCCCAAGCAGGCGCCAAGCGCCCAGGGTGATGATCGAGATCAGGAAGAAATCCAGCAGCCGCCACTGGCTCACCCAACTGCCGCGGGCAAGATCGGCGCCAGGCGCCGCCAACAGCTTGTAGCCCGGCGGCAGGTTCAGGCCGATGCCCACGGCGTCAAAGCGCGTGTTCCAGCCCGTGACCGGCATCCGGCCACCCCGCTCGACGCCGGCCAGCGATCGCATCCAGACATCTGGATGCCGCAGCTCGACGCCGGTCTGACCCTCTTCCACGCCCTCGGTGACCAGCAGGTGGTCGTTCCAGTCACGGGCACTCAGGAGCCGGTACGGCGGGGCCATGTCCAGCCGCCAGCCGCGGCGCATCCTGCCGCTGACCTCGTCGGCGGCCAAAAGGCCCGCCCCCTCGAAGTCCAGCCACATTTCACGGTCGAGCGTCAATTCGTTGTCAGCAGCACCGATGCCGCGGCTGCGTTCCGTGATGAGCAGCCGTTCCCCGGGACGCATGCGGAACGCGGCCAACTGCCGCCAGTCTATTGGCACGCCAACCTGCTCGGGCTGCACGGTTGCCGGGCCTTCGGCTTGCGTCACCCGCTGGCGAACGTTCGGCCGGTAGCTCCAGATCTCGCTGTCCGGAAGGTTGTCTTCGCCCGCATCCAATCCGATGGCATCAAGCGCATCCCCGGCCCTTGCCGCCACTTCAATGCGCCACTCACCCGGCCGGACCTGTAGGCGCAGTTTGCCGTCTGATTCGAACCGGGCAGGCAGTTCGGCATCGAGCGCCAGCGGCACGAAACCCTCTGGCAACAGCGGGCCAAACAGTTCCTCACGAACCTCGCCGGACACGTCCACGAATAGGACGGTGGTCAGGCGCGTCGGCACATCGTCTTCGACCAATCGATAGATTTCCGTGCGCACGGCATTGCGTTGCGGGCGCTCCGCTTGCGCCTCGCCGAGAAAAACCCCCTCCGCGGTCCGCGCGGGACGCGCGACCGGGCGCCCATCCACCCGAAGCGACAACAGCCCGCTGGGCGCCGGCAACGCCAAGACCCCCGGCCGCTCCGCCCACGCAAAGCGTCCGGACACCCGGTGCCGGCCTGGGCCAAGCCACAAACTGGGCGTGCCGCCGCGCAGCACCACCCGCACCGGCCGGTCGTTCGCGGTCACGCCTTCCGGCCAATGCGCCGCGTTGCCGGGCAGCGGCAGCCACTGTTCGCCGCCGTACAGCGTCCAGGCCTGATCGAACCGAGCCCCGTCCGAATCGACCCTCAGTTCAAGCTCCCCGGGCCAAGCGCAGACGAAGTCGGCTTCCTGAGACGCGCTGCGGTCAAACAAGAACGGGCATTGGCGATAGGCTTTGTCCTTGAGCACCCATTGCTGCCAGTCGCGCAACGTTTCCGGCACGGCCACTTCGGCCCCATGGACCGGGCACCACGCAAGCCAACCCAGCAATAGAAGCCATCGAAGCTGTTGAACATTGCCCATCCCGGCATCTTCACATTCTTCCCCTCGGTAGTAAACGCTTCGGCGCAGCGGCTCGGGGCGTCCCGCATTCTCCTTCCTCGAAAGCACCCAGACAATGTGAAACAATCGACTCTTTGCCCAACGCATCGGGAGGCTGCGGCATGACCATTGAGGTGGTCAACCACACCGGGCGGGAAGTGGCCATCGCCAACTTCTCCAAGGAGCGCTACCTGTGCCCGGCCTACATGGACCGGGAATGGGAGCGCATCTGGCGGCGGACCTGGCTCCTGGCCGGGCTGGAAAGCGACCTTGCTGCGCCGGGGGACTTCTTCGTCTTCGACATGGGACGCGAGCAGATTCTCATCACCCGGGCGGCCGATGGCGATTTGCGGGCCTTCTACAACGTCTGCCAGCATCGGGGCAATCGGCTGGTGGCCAAGGAGCGCGGCCAAGCCAGCAATTTCCGCTGCGCCTACCACGCTTGGACCTACGGCCTGGACGGCGCCCTGAACGCGATTCCCTGCGAAGACCGCTTTCCCCAAGGCGTCCCACGCGGCGAGCGGGCCCTGCGCCCGGTCGCGGTGGATGTTTGGGATGGCTTCGTGTTCATCTGCATGGCCGGGAACCCCGTGCCGCTGTTGGACTTCCTTGGCCCGGTGACGGACTGGCTGGCCCCCTATCGGTTTCGCGACATGACCTTGGTGGAGGACCAGACCGTTCACCACCACTGCAACTGGAAGGCGGTGGTGGACAACTTCAGCGAGCTCTACCACGTGGATTTCCTGCACCCCCAGCACAAGCGCATGGTGGACTGCTGCAACGACACGGTGCACCTCTTCCCCGAGGGACATACCGGCTTGGCAGTGCGCGGGGCCACCGTCAACCCCCGCTTCCCCATCCCGGAGGAGCCCACCGACATCCAATCCGCCCAACTGCAGAGCTTAGGCCTGAATCCCGCCGATTTCCGGGGTCGAGTGCTCGAGGTGCGCGAAGCCGTGCAGCGGCGCAAACGCGAGGTGGGCCGGGACTACGGCTACGACTACAGCCGCTTCGCCGACGACCAACTCTCCGATGTCTGGCAGTACAACCTGTTCCCGAACACCATCTTCTCCTTCACCCCGGAGCACTTGTGGATACTGCGCCCACGCCCCCACGCCACCGACCCGCAGCAATGTTGGTTCGACAAGATGAGCCTCGTGCTGCACGCCGATCCGAGCCTAGGCGGACAGACCCGGGGCATCGGCGGCCCGGCGCGGCACGGACACAACCTCACCGATGGTCGCAAGCCCGCCGACTACGTGCGTCCTGAGCGCGACCAGTTCGAGCACCACGCCATCCTCAGCGGCGAGAAGACCATGACCGACACCATCGACCAGGACATCGAACTGCTCGGCGGCGTTCAGGCCGGCATGGGGTCGGCGGGTTTCGACAGCGTTTGGTTGAATGACGACGAGCTCCGCGTTCAGCACTTCCACAATCAACTCGATGAGCGCATGAGGGACGGGTGCGAGTCTGGCTGACCGTCATCGCCGCCTGCTTCGCGGTCGCGGGAACGCTAGGCTGGTACAAGTACCAGCGCATCCAAGCCGGCATCGCCTTCGCCGCCGCCTTCCCGGAGCGGGTCGAAGCGGTGGAGGCGTTCACCGTCCTCGAGGAGCTTTGGCAGCCCACCACCCAAGTGATCGGCGAAGCGGTCGCCATTCGCTCGGTGACCATCAAGGCGGAAATCGCCGGCACCATCGACGAGGTCGGCTTCACACCCGGCGCCACCGTCGAGACAGGCCAATTGCTGGCGCGGCTCGACAGCAGCGAGGAGCGTGCCCAACTGCAGGCCGCCCAAGCCGAGGCGAAGATCGCCCACCTGGAACTCGAACGCAGCCGCAAGCTGATCGCCGCCGGGCTCGGCGTGGTTGAAGACCAGGATCGAGCCGAAGCCCGTTTCGAGGCCGCGAACGCCGCCATCCGCCGATTGCAGGCCGTCATCGCCAAGAAAACCCTCAGGGCGCCGTTCGACGCCGCCGCCGGACTGCATGAACTCGATGTCGGGCAGTTCTTGGACAAGGGCGACGTGGTGGCCCGCCTGATCGGCACCGGCGAGCGCATCTGGATCGATTTCACCCTGCCCCAGGAGCAAGCCAACTTGGCGATTGGGGAGGCGGTCGAAGTCGCCCGCAGCCAAACCGCGGCCGCCATCACCCGCGCCGAAGTCATCGCCAAGGACAGTTTCGTCAACGAACTCTCGCGCAGCGTGCGCTATCGGGCATTGGCGGAGAACCAAACGCTGGGCGCGTCCCCTGGTGCCCTGGTGACGGTGCACGCGCCCCTGGGCGATCCGCAATCCGCCACCCTGGCGCCCGCTAATGCGGTGCGCCGGGACGCCTTTGGCGCCAAGGTGTTCGTGCTGCGGGAAGCGGAGGAAGGCGCCCCCGCCCCGGAACGGGCCGAACAGCGCATGGTCTCCCTCGGGCCGCAGCGTGGCGGCTTGGTGGTGATCGCTACGGGGCTACGTCCGGGTGAGCGGGTGGTCGCCGACGGCGCCTTCAAGCTGCGTGACGGAGCTCTGGTCACTGCCGGTTCCTGGGATGCAAATAGTGCGCAAGGGGTATCTGGTGGCGGTTGAGACCAGCCTCGGCCAAGGCTCCGATGCCAACCTCGCCGTAGCCCAGGAACGGCCCCGATTCACGGATCTCTTCGTGCGCCGCCCGGTGCTGGCGGTGGTGATCTCCCTGAGCTTGGCGCTGATCGGCGTGCGCGTCGCCATGGACATGCCGGTGCAGCAGTACCCCACCATCGAAAGCGCCTCGCTGGTGATCAGCACACCCTATGTCGGCGCCTCCGCCGAGGTGGTGCAGGGCTTCATCACCGACCCCATCGAGCGGGTGGCGGCCACCATCCCCGGCGTTGACTACATCGCGTCCGAAACCCGGGCCGGGATGAGCCAGGTCACCGTGTTCCTGAAACTGAACGAGGACAGCGCCGACGCCTTGGCCGAGCTGTCCACCCGACTCGGCCAGATTCGCTTTGAACTGCCCGAGGGCGCGGAGGATCCGGCAGTGGAAGTGCAGCGCGCCGACCGGCCCCAAGCCGGCTGGTATCTGGGCGTCAAGCTCAACGAACGCATGAGCCGCGCGGAACTGACCGACTACCTGCGCCGCGAGGTGGCTCCCCAGCTCGCCTCCATCCCCGGCGTCCAGCAGGTCTGGATGGGCGGCGGGCGGCTGCCGGCGATGCGCATCTGGCTGGACCCGGACCGCATGACGATGTTCAACGTCAGCACCGCCGACGTGGAGGCAGCGCTCCGGCGCAACAACATCATCGCCACCATCGGCCAGACCGAGAACGCCAACCAGCGCATCGACCTGCTGGTGAACACCTCGCTCACCCAAGTTGAGGAGTTCGAGCGCATGGTAGTCCGCGAGGCCGAGGGCACCCTGATCCGGATGCGTGACGTGGCACGGATCGAACTCGGCGAGGAGGAAGGCACCGACCTCGGCCGGCTGAACCAGCGCACCACGGTGTTCCTCGGCATCTTTCCGCTGCCGGGCGCCAATGAAATCGACATCGCCGACGCCCTCTACGTGGCCCTCGACGAGATCAACGCCACCATGCCGGCCGGCCTGGAACTGGAAATCGGCGAGGACGTGACCGCCTACATGCGCAAGGCGCTGGCGGAAATCTTCACCACCTTGGCGGAGACCGTCATACTGGTTGGCTTGGTGGTGGTGGTGCTGATGGGTTCTGTGCGCACCGCGCTGGTGCCCTTGGTGACCATCCCCATCTCCCTGCTCGGCGCCGTCGCCGCCATGGCCTTGATGGGCTTCTCCTTCAACCTGCTCACGGTGCTGGCCATCGTGCTGTCGGTGGGCTTGGTGGTGGACGACGCCATCGTCATGGTGGAGAACGTCGCCCGCCACATGCGCGAGGGCGCCTCGCGCACCCAGGCGGCGCTGGCCAGCTCCCGGCAACTGGTGTCGCCGATCATCGCCATGACCCTGACCTTGGCGACGGTTTACGCGCCCATCGGCTTTCTGTCCGGCCTGACCGGCGTGCTGTTCAAGGAATTCGCCTTCACGCTGGCCGTGGCGGTGCTCATCTCCGGCATGGTGGCGCTCACCCTCTCGCCGATCATGAGCGCCTGGGTGGCACCGGAAAAGGGCCGTGAATCCACCATGACGCGGCGCGTCAACCACCTTTTCGACGCCACCCGCCGGCTCTATCGCCGCCTGCTCGACGGGCTGTTGGCCAACAACGGCCCGGTGCTGTTCACCGCCGTCTTCTTCGCCTTGCTGGCCGCGCCCTTCTTCATGCTCTCGCAAAAGGAGCTCGCGCCCACCGAGGACCAGGGCGAGATCAACGTGGCCATCACGGCGCCCCCCGAGGCCTCCTTGGAGTACACCGAGCGCTACATGACCGACGTGGTGGATGCCATGGAAAGCCTGCCGGGCAGCGGCCTCATGTGGCAGATGGTGATGAACAACTTCGCCTTCGGCGGCATGAAGTTCGACGACTTCGATGACCGCGAGCTGAGCACCCAGGAAATGCTGCCCATGGCCTTCGGCGAACTTTCCGAAGTCACCGGCCTGACCGCCTTTCCGATACTGCCGTCCGCCCTGCCGAGCGCCGGGCGCTTCGACATGGAGTTCGTGGTGCTCTCATCGGACAGCGCCGCGGAGATGCTCCCCTACGCCGACCGGCTCATGGACCGGGCGCGGGAGACCGGCATCTTCCTGTTCGTCGATACGGACCTGCGCATCGACCTGCCCCAAGGCCGCTTCCTGGTGGACCGGGAGCGGGTGGCGGACCTCGGCATGGATCTGGCCGAAGTGAGCCGCCAGCTCGGCGCCTTCCTATCCGCCAACTACGTCAACCGCTTCGACCTCGACGGCACCGCCTACCGGGTCATCCCCATGATTGAGCGCACGGGACGCCCCGACCCGGACGCCCTGCTCGACATCAAGCTCAGAACGCCGAGCGGCGAAATGGTGCCCCTGTCCGCCCTCGCCCGCCTCGATGAAACCGTCGCGCCCCGGGTGCTGGCCAAGTTCCAGCAGAAGAACGCCTTCCGCATTCGCGGCGGCCTGATTCCCGGCCGCACCAAGGAGGAGGGCCTGCAGGCCATGGAGGCGCTGGCCGCTGAGATCCTGCCGCCCCACTACGCCATCGACTACGCCGGCGAGTCCCGCCAGTTGCGCCAGGAGGGCAGCACCCTGCTTGGCGTGCTCGGCATCTCGCTGGCCTTCGTGTTCATGGCCTTGGCAGTCCAGTTCAACAGCTTCCGCGATCCCCTCGTGGTGCTGCTCGGCTCCGCCCCGCTGGCGCTGTCAAGCGCTCTGCTGTTCACCTACCTGGACCTGACCACCATCAACACCTACACCCAGATCGGCCTCATCACCCTGGTCGGGCTGATCTCCAAGAACGCCATCCTGATCGTCGAATTCGCCCGTCAGTTGCAAGCCCAAGGCCTGGCCAAGCTGGAAGCCATCAAGGGCGCCGCCGAAACCCGCCTGCGCCCGGTGCTGATGACCGCCGGCGCCACCGTGATGGGGCACATGCCCTTGGTGTTCGTCACCGGCCCCGGTGCCGAGGCCCGCAACAGCATCGGCATCGTGCTGGTGGCCGGCATGATGCTCGGCACCCTGTTCACCCTGTTCGTGCTGCCAAGCATTTACTGCCTGCTGGCGGCGGAGCGGCACAAGGAAACCCAGACAGCGGATGTCGGCATTCGACGCAATCGAGTCAAAGCCAATGCCTGAGGCCGCACCCCAAAACGGTGAAGGCGAAGGCGCATCTGCGGACTCGGCGGCCTTTAGCCGCGCAGTCCAGGACGCCATCGACCAGAAGACCAAGCCGCTCGGCGCCCTCGGCAGGCTGGAGGCCCTTGCCGCACAGATCGCGGAGGTCCAGCAGACGCTGAAGCCGGTGGCCAAACGCTGCCGGCTGACCGTGTTCGCTGCCGATCACGGCATTGCACAAGCCGGCGTGTCCGCCTTTCCCCAAGAGGTGACCCGGCAGATGCTGCAGAACTTTCTCGCCGGGGGCGCTGCCGCCAACGTCATGGCCAAGGCGCTCGGGGTGGAATTCGCCTTGGTCGATGCCGGCGTCGCTGGCACGGCCCTGCGCCGGCCTGGGCTGGTTTCAGTGCGCATCGGCAACGGCACCCGCAACTCGGCCAAGCGGTCCGCGATGTCCGCCGCCCAATGCCGCCGCGCATTGCGGGAGGGCCATGCGATCGGTGGCGAGTTAGGCTTCGATGCGGCCTGCTTCGGCGAGATGGGCATTGGCAACACCTCCTCGGCTAGCCTGGTGGCCGCCAAGCTGCTCGGCTTGCCGGTCGGCCACCTGACCGGCCGCGGCACCGGCTTGGATGATGACGGCCTCGCCCGAAAACGGCGCATCCTGGAAGCGGCGGCCGCGCGAACGCCAGCCGAATTGGACCCGGAAAGCGCTCTGCGCGAATACGGCGGCTTTGAAACCGTCATGCTGGCCGGCGCCATGATGGGGGCTGCCGAGGCGGGCAAGCTGATTCTGGTGGACGGCTTTATCGCCACGGTATCCGCCTTGGCTGCGCAGCGCCTGATGCCGGATGTGGCGCGCCACCTGGTGTTTGCGCACCGCTCCGCCGAACCGGGGCACGGCCTGGTGCTTGGCGCGATGGACGCCGAGCCGTTGCTCGACCTGCAACTGAGACTCGGCGAGGGCACCGGCGCCCTGCTCGCCTGGCCCCTCGTGCAGGCCGCCGCCGCGATGCTGCGCGACATGGCGAGCTTCAGTTCCGCCGGAGTCAGCGAGAAGTCGTGACGCACGCCGCACCAAGTCGGTGGCGTGCTCTAGCGCAGGAGGAACTGCGCGCCTTCGCCCTTGCCGTGCACTTTCTCACCCGGCTGCCAGCACCGGCTGAAGAGGCCTACAGCCCCGAACGCCTCGCCGCCTCGGTGCGCCACTATCCCTTGGTCGGCGCGCTGGTCGGCGCGTTCTGCGCAGGCATCTTCTGGTTGGCGGACTTTGCCCTGCCCGGCTCCGTCGCCCTGCTGCTTGCCGTGGCAGCGGGGCTGGCGCTCACCGGCGCCATGCACGAGGACGGGCTGGCCGACACCTTTGATGGCATCGGCGCGGGGGCCAACCAGGGTGGTGGCCAAGGCACGGACGAAGAGGTCGGCAACCGCAGCGACCTGCAAAGAAGCCGCGTGCTGGAGGTCATGCGTGACAGCCGCCTTGGGGCCTTCGGCGCTACAGCGCTGGTCATGGCATTGGCGATCAAGGTCACCACCCTCGCCAGCCTCCCGCCACTCGCCGTCTGCGTCGCGCTGATCGTCGGACATGGCCTGTCCCGGCTGTCCTGCATCGTCCTCATGCAGACCAGCACCTACGTCCGCAAAGCCGGCATCGCCACGCCGATGGCTGGCCGCTTCGGACGCCTGAGTTGGCTCACGGTCCTGACCACCGCTGCTGTGCTGGTGGGGGGGCTTGTCCTCCTGCTGGGGCCGCTGACCGCCTCCCTCGCCCTCGCCGGGCTCATTGCCGGGCACACGCTCATGCGGCTCGCGTTTGAGCGCCAACTCGGCGGCTACACCGGCGATACCCTCGGCGCCGTCCAGCAGGCCAGTGAAATCGGACTCTACCTCGGCGTCTCGGCGAGCGCGGGCGCATGGACATCATTCTAGTCCGCCACACCCGGCCCAACGTCGCCGAGGGCCTGTGCTACGGTCGCCTGGACGTCGGGCTGCTCGACACGTTCGCCGATGAAGCCGCGGCGCTGCTTCGCGCCTTGCCCGAGGTGCGGCGGGTGGTCTCCAGCCCCTTGCTGCGCTGCCGCAAGCTGGCGGAGCACATCGCGACAGCGCGGGCCCTGCCCCTGCAGGTGGACCAACGCCTCACCGAGATGGACTTCGGTGCTTGGGAAGGACGCCCCTGGTCGGCGCTGCCGGCAGCCGAACTGGATAGCTGGGCAAAAGACTTCATGCACGCGAGACCCCACGGCGGGGAAAGCGTCGCCATGTTGCAACGCCGGGTTGACCGGGCCCTCGCCGACTGGTCAGCGCGTCAGGAGCCGGCCGCACTCGTTACCCACTCCGGCGTGATCAAGGCGGCCTTCTCAGCCGGCGGCACTGAAGCACGGGACTTTGCCGTCTCGGTGGATTTTGGTGGCATCATGGCGTTTCCACCCAACCAGCCCAACACACGCAGGGTTGCGCCAAGCAGGTATTGACAGCGCCCCCGCAAATCCCACAATGCGAGCAGGTGGTGCCGCCCGGCGGGCGGCTAAAAGGGAACCCGGTGCAAATCCGGGGCTGTACCCGCAACTGTAAGCCAAGAGCTTGCGGCCACGAGGCCACTGGAGGTTTCTCCGGGAAGGCGGCCACAAGCGCTGATCGGCGAGCCAGGAGACCTGCCATCGCGTCGTTCGTTCGTGGGCCGGGCCCATTGCCCACGAACGGGAAAGAGCACTTCGGTGCCCCTTCATCCCGCTGCGCGCGGGTCCAGGGCTTTGCCTATTAGGGGCAGGCCCCCCGCGCTCCCCGGCTGAGGGCCTTTGCCGGCG
>JAJEIQ010000067.1 GCA_022827905.1 Pseudomonadales bacterium
CTTGGCCTCCGGGAGTGAAATCCCGAAAGGGCACCAAACGGCGCCGCCGCGTTCAAGTCAGCACCACCAAAATACGCTGAAAAACGCCCCTTATTCATGCAGTTATGTAAACTACGGGCTCAGTTAACCGGACACTAGTGACGTTGGGTTGATTCTCATGCTCGCAAGGGTCTCGGACGTGATCACCGATCCGTTGATCGGTGCCCTGAGCGACCGCACCCGCAGCCGGTTCGGGCGGCGCAAGCCGTGGATGGGGGCGGGTTGCGCCCTGATGACGGCGTCAGCCTTCCTGCTGTTCAACCCACCTGGCGAGGTATCCAATCTCTACCTGCTGACCGGCTCGGTCGCCTTGTGGCTCGGTTGGACGCTGATCAACATTCCCTACTACGCTTGGGGAGCCGAGCTGTCGGACAGCTACCACGAACGAACGCGCATCACCGGCTGGCGCCAGGCGTTCGCCTTTTTCGGCAACGTCAGCGTGCTGGCCGTGCCGGTGCTGGCCGGACAGATGACCGGCTATGGGAGCCTGCCTCGGGAGGGCTTGACCATCATCGGCTCCATGGCGTTGGTGGCCCTGCCGGTGATGATCACGGTCACCCTGCTGGGGGTGCGCGAGCGCGCCAACGTGCGTCCGGTGCGCTCGCCGATGATCGGCAACCTGCGCGTTATGGCCCGCAACGGCTCGTTCCTGCTGCTGTTCTTCGGCTTCCTGCTGCAGTCCTTGGGTACCGGTTGGGGCGGGGCGACCTTCATGCTGTTCGCGAGCTACGTCATCGAAGCGGAAGCCCAGACCCAGGCCATTCTGCTGGGTTATTACGGCTTTAACGTCGTCTCCCTGCCGATTTGGGTGGCCATTGCCCAGCGCATCGGCAAGAAGCCCACTTGGGTGGCGGGGGGCGTGATGTTCGTGTTCGTGACGCCGCTGTTCCTGTTGCTCGGTGCCGGCGACCTGTGCTGGTTCTTTCTGGTGTTGGCGCTCTACGGCATTGCCGGGGGCAATTTTGCTGCCATCTCCATGTCGATGAAGGCGGACGTGATCGAGATTGCCTCGCGCCGTTCCGGGGAGGACATCGCCGCTTCCTACATCGCGGTGTGGTCGCTGGGCCAGAAGCTGGTCGGCGCCTTGGCGCTTGGCATGGCGTTGCCGCTGCTGGAGGCGCTCGGCTTCTCGGCCAACAGCGACAACAGCGCCCAGGCCATACGCATGCTGTCCTACATCTATGTGCTGCCGCCTTGGCTGTTCTACGCGCTGTCGGTTGCGGTGATTTGGCGCTACCCCATCTCCGCAGCGCGGCTGGCGAGAATCCGCGAACGATTTGATCGGCGCGACGCACGCCGGGCGGCCGTGGCCTGAACGGGGCCCAGTTGCCCGGCCGATGGCCAAGGTCGTCCGTCAGCTTGCCAGACAACCCTGTCTCAGCCATTCTAGGTTCTTCCCAAGGGAGGATGGATCCATTGAAGACCCCTAATCACGAACTCAGTCCGATGAAGTGTCCGATGACGCTTGCCGACGTGGACCTGTTCGGTCCGGGTGCGCCGGAGCATTGGTACGAGGCCTATGAAATCCTGCATCGCGAGGCGCCCGTGCACCGCCTCCTCGGCGAAGGCCCCACCCCGGACAAGGACGCCTACATCCTCACCAAGTACGACGACATTGCCTTGGTGGTGCGCGACCCGGTGCGCTTTCCGCCGCTGATGTCGCTGGGGCTTAAGGACCTCAACGAATCAGGTGTCCCGCCAGAGGACGTGCCCAACCTCAACACCATGATGGCGTCGATGATGACGCTGCGTCCCACCAATGCGCTGTATCGCTCCCATCGGCAGGAGTTGACGGATCCTTGGGTGGGACCGGGCGCCTCCCGCAATGCGGAGATGATCCGGCGGCATGTGGACGACCTGATCGACAACTGGATCGACAACGATCCTGCCGAGGTGGAGTTCATCTCCGAATTCGCCCGGCCGCTGCCGCAGCGGGTGATGAACAGCATTCTCGGCTTTCCCCAGGAAGACATCGCCTTGGTGGAGAAGTGGGGCGCCGCGCAGGTGGCGGCGTTCGTCTACGGCAAGGGCCACCGGAATCTGCTTAACGAGGAGCAGACGCGCGAGCAGTTCGAGGCGCTTGATGAGTTCGCGGAGTACGTTGACGGGCACATCGAGGACCGCCGGCGCCGGCCCAAGGACGACATGATCACCTTCCTCACCCAAGTGACCTACGAGGCATTGGGCCGCAAGCTGACTAACCTGGAGATCAACGGCATTGTCTATGCCATGGTCATCGGCGGGCTGGAGACCACCCAATACGCCATCGAGGAGCAGGCGCAATTGCTGTGCGAGCGCGACGGCGTGTTTGCCGCCGTCAAGCAGGACCGCAGCAAGCTGCGCCACTTCACGGAGGAGGGCATGCGCCTGCGTTCGCCCACCCAAGGGCTGTCCACCCGCATCACCACCCAGGACGAGGTCTTTCAGGGCGTCACCGTGCCGGCGGGTTCGCAACTGCACTTGCGTTGGGGGGCGGCCAACATCGATGGGGAGGAATTCGAGTGCCCTCACGAGCTTCAGCTCGACCGCAAGGCTGTCAGTCGGCACCTGACGTTCTCCCAAGGGCCGCGGGTGTGCCCTGGCGCCCACCTCTCACGGCTTGAGCAGACCATTGCCTGGGACCGGCTGCTCGACCGCATCGACCATCTGGAGTACGCGCCGGGCAACAGCTTCCTGCACCAGCCGGGCATCATGCTGGGCACGCTGGAGCTGAAGCTCAGGTTCACTAAGGCCGCCTAGGAGGCTTAGGGAATGCAGCTTGAAGGCAGGGTGGCGGCGGTCACCGGCGGCACGGCGGGCATTGGCCGCGGGATCGCCGAGGCCTTTCTGGCCGAAGGCGCGCAGGTGGCGCTCATGGCCCGCAACCGGGACAAGGCCGAGCGGGTGCTCGCCGAACTGGACGTGGGCGACCGAGCGGTCTTCATCGCTGGCGATGCCATGGTGCAGGCCGAAGTGGAAGGCTTCATCGACCAAGCGGTTGCGCATTTCGGGCGCTTGGACGTGCTGGTTAACAACGCGGGCGGTGCCGGCGACCTGCAGCCGCTGGTGGACCTCTCCGACGAAGCCTTCGACTTGGCGATCAAGTGGAATCTCTACTCCACCTTCTGGGCCACCCGCCGGGTGCTGCCGGGCATGTTGGAGCGCGGCTTCGGGCGCATCATCAACATCTCCTCCGTCGAGGGCAAGATTGGCAAGCCGGTGTTCACGGCCTACACCGCGGCCAAGCACGCGGTCAACGGCTTGACCAAGTCGCTGGCCCAGGAAGTCAGCGCCCAAGGCGTCACGGTCAACGCCATCTGCCCGGGCTTGGTCATCACCGACATCGTCAAGGACAACGGCCCGGCCACGGCTGAGGCGATGGGCCTGTCTTTCGACGAGATGGTGGACCTGTTCGCCCAGGAATCGGCCATCAAGCGGCCCAACACTGTTGAGGAGGTGGCCGCCGTCGCCGTGCTGCTGGCCAGCGACGCGGGCGGCGGCATCACCGGGGCCACCCTGAGCGTGGATGGCGGATCGGCGCCTTACTAAAGGACGATCATGGCTGGCGCCGAAGTCATCGAACTGCGTGACGGTACGGTTCGCTTTGTGGAGCGGCTGTTTTCCGCCGCGGAAAACGAGCGCTGGTTCACAGCGCTGCGTGATGGAACCCGGTGGCGGCAGGAGGAGATTTGCCTGTTTGGCCGCAAACGACGCCAGCCCCGCTTGACCGCTTGGCACGGCGACCCCGGCGCGGCCTACTGCTATTCCGGCATTCGCCTCCACCCGGAGCCTTGGACTGAGGATCTGTTGGCGATCAAGGCGCGGATCGAAGCGGCGTCGGCAACCCGCTTTAACAGCGTGCTGCTGAACTACTACCGGGATGGCCAGGACAGCATGGGCTGGCACAGCGATGACGAGCCCGAACTCGGCGATAACCCGCTGATCGGCTCCGTCAGCCTAGGCGCCGCCCGGCGCTTTCGGATGCGGCACAAGGCCGACCCCAAGGTGCAAGTGGCTTGGAACCTGCCGGGCGGCAGCTACTTGGAGATGGGTGGCGCCCTGCAAAGGCACTGGCGGCACTGCGTCCCCAAGGTGGCTTCCAAAACGGGCGTCGGCCCGCGCATCAATCTGACGTTCCGCAGAATCAGCGCTGGAGCGACTCCATCACGCTGAGGGTCCGGGTGGTCAGATCATCCAAGCTGAGTTCGGATTGGCCTGCGAGGTTGACGCCCACCCGGCCCTGCCAAGGGGCAAGCCAAGGGTCTGGAATGGGCTTTCCCTGCAATCCCCAGAGTCCGCCGACGGTGGCGCCGTTGCAGTCGGTGTCGAGCCCTGCGGCCACCGCATCGCCGATGGCTGCCCCGAAATCGTCCGGATGGGAGAGCAGGGACCACACGACGATGGCGAGATTATTGAGCGTGTGGACCGGCGAGAGGTCCGCATAACGGGCGCGGATTCGGGCGCCGCCTTGGGGGTCGTTCCGGCAGGTCATGCCCAGCTCGACAGCCTCCCGGGCGCCGGAGGTGGACTTCAAGAAGGGCAGCGTCCGCTCCACCGCCTCATCGAGCGAGCCGCAAACGGGAATCTGCGAACCGGCCACGGCCACGAACACCGCGCCGCCAACGCCGTCGCCGCGATGGGAGAGCGCGGCATCCGCCGTCGCTAGCCGGGCCGCGAGTTCGGCATCGCCGGGCGCGACCCATCCGTAAACGTCGGTGCGAATCTGCGCGCCGATCCAATCGTTGTAGGGGTTGTCGGCGCATTCCGCGAGATCGAACCCGGGCTCCCCGCGTTCCGCAAACCAAGTGTCACCCTTCATCAGCAGGGTGCGGTAGGCGGCCCGTTCAGCGGTGTAGGTGGCCGCTGCGGGCAGGTTGCGCAGCCAGCTTTGGGCGACTTGCACCGTGCTGAGCTCGCGTCCGTGCCGTTCGAGCATCATCAGGGCCAGCACCGAGTAGTGGATGTCGTCGTCGGGTTCGCTGCGCGTCATCCATTGGCGGCAGCAGGCCTTCGATGGGGCCACCAGCGGCTCCCGTTCGTTGAACGGAACATAGTCACGCAATGGCAGGGCGTTGGCTTCCTCAAGGTAGGCGGTGAGCGCCTCATGCCCGTTGCGCATCGACAGCAACTCGACTGGCTTGCCGAGCATGCAGCCGGAGATGCGGCCCTGCCAAGCGTTGCGGATCCTGGATTGGCTGTCATTCATTCCAGAACGCGCTGCGCTGGTAGCGGACTAACTTTCCTCGGACTTCAGGATGTCGTACACGCGCTTTTGGAAGTACCAGCGGCCGTCCACCTTGACGTAGTCGTCTTCGTAACGGCCGACCACGAAGCGTTTGCCGCCTTCCTTGTCGTGCAGCTCCTCCTGCTGGTACCAGGTGCCGTGGGCGGTGTCGCCATCGACGACGATCGGCCCCGCCGAGGCGTAGAAGCCTACGAAGGAGAAGCCTGCCATCGCCCCTTGCCAAACGGGGAAGAAGTTCGCCTTGCCGGTGATGTCGCCGGCGCCGGGCAGGCACCAAGTGGCGTCGTCGCGCCAATTGGCCGCCCAAGCGTCACCATCGAAGCGCATGACGGCATCGTTGTAGGATTCCACGAGTTCGCGGATGGCGAGGCGGTCTTCGACCGGTCCACTGCTGATCATGTTCTGCCCTCCCTTGGGGTGTGATTTCCGAAGGCGCATCTAATCACGTTGTTGGCGCAAAAACGAGATGCCCTGGCACCAAGGCTTCCCCTGCTTTGGGGCGAGGGCGCGAACCTTCGGTTCGTTATGCCCTCGAGCCGATCGCCGTTCGAGGCTTTCCCTCCCGCGCTGTCGGCTGCCGCTTATACTGTGCTGACTTTCCGCACTTGAGTACGCACCATGTCAAAACCCAAACTCTACGGCATCGCCGGGTCGCGGGCCATTCGCTCGCTCTGGGCCATTGAGGAAACCGGCATCGACTACGAGCACGTGCCGGTGGGCTTTGGCGAGGACTCGAAGGCCGCCGAGTATCTCGCTATCAACCCGAACGGCCGAATACCCGCCCTGGTGGACGGCAACCTCATCCTGTTTGAGTCCATGGCCATCAACCTCTACTTGGCCAAGACCTACGCCAAAGCCCTGTATCCGGTCGATCCGACGGCAGAGGCGTTGGCCATCCAATGGTCCGTGTGGGGGATCAGCGAAATCGAGGATCTGCAGATTCGCATTGCCCTGCAGAAGTTCTTCACGCCGGAAGACGAGCGCGACCCGGCGGTCATTGCCGAAGCCGAAGCCGGCTTGGCCAGACCCTTCAAGGTGCTTGACCAGCACTTGGACGGCCGGGATTGGCTGGTGGGCGACGCCTTCAGCATCGCGGACTTGAACCTGGCGGGCGTGATGTCCCTGCTGCAGCTCGTGGAGGTGGACCTCTCCGGCTACCCCAACATCCAGCGCTGGGCCAACGCCTGCCTCGCCCGGCCAGCCTACGCCCGGGCGCAGCGTCTAGGAGACTAGTCTTCGATGGCCGCGTACACCTGATCGAGGAAGGAGGCCACGTCGAACTCGGTGGGTTCGTTGGTGCCGTGGTAGTTGCCGTCCTCCCGAACCGGGCGCCCGTCGCCCACTCGCGTGTAACGGCTGAAGCGGGTCGCCACGAGGTCGGCATCCGGATAGATCCCGACGATCTGCCCGTGCAGGCCGAGGGCGACGAAGCCCACGCCGCCGCCCGGCCACCAATAGAAGCCGTAGTCGTCGTTGTAGGCGGGCTCCGTGCTGGTGGTGAACCAGTCGTTCGACAGCACCGCCTGGCCGTTCCATTGGCCGCGCCGGGCAAACAGCAGGCCGAAGCGGGCGAAGTGCCTCGGCATGGCGTCGAGGCAGCAGTAGGTCATGACGTGGCCGGCTGAGTCCGTCCACCAGTCACCGGAGAAGCCGATCGTTGCGCCGATGCGGGTGTCCAGATAGGCCTCGGCGCTCATGCCCGTGGCCACCCGCACCACTTCCCCAGCCAGCATCACGTCAGAGTTGGAGTAGTCGTAGAGCTTGTCGCCTGGCGTCCCGGTCAGGGCGCGGTCGATGGACATCTGCAGCTGGTCGGCCCCCTCGTAGAACTCGCCGCCGTCGAGGATTTCCAGGGCGGTGCGCACCGTCATCATGTGGCGCAGGGTGATCGCCGCCTTGTCCGTGTCCTGCCAGGCGGGAATGAAGTCCGCCATCGATTGATCCAAGGAGTCGATCAAGCCGTCGTCCAGGGCCGCGCCGACCAAGGCGCTGGTGAAGCTCTTGGCCACCGACCAACTGGTGGCTTGGTCGCTTGCCTCGCGGTCGTCGGCATACCGTTCGGCGACGATGCGGCCATTGCGGACGATGATTACCGCGCCGGTGTCCGCCCCGTCGGCGAACGCGTAGTCGATGGCTGACTCGAGCGCATCGGGGCACAGGCCTTGGGATTCGGGGGTGGCGCTCTCCCATTCCAAGCCCGGCCAAGCGGCCTCGAATGGGCCGCTGGCCACATCGACCGAACAGCCGGATGCGGGTGTCTCGGTCGCTGGCGGCGGGGCGGCGGGCTGCGGCGCGGGGGCAGGTGACGAACTGCCGCCACCGCCGCAAGCACCCAGCACAATCACCAGCGCGGCGACGGCATTTCGGGAAGGACGGCGCTTTGCGCCGTGCGAGGGCGGGACGCCCTCGCTCCGAGGGGGGGTGCCCGGAGCGAGGGCATAACGAACCAAAGGTTCGCGCCCTCGTCCTGAAGCGAGGAAATGTCGTTCCATGTCACTAGTGTCCGGTTAACACTCAAATAAATTCAATTGGTTAGGGTCGCCATTGGGTTTGGTTGTGTTGGGGCTGTCGAAAAGTCCTTGATTTAGCGGTGTTTTCTCGAACAGGGTGACGGACAAAACCTGCAGCAAAGTGTGGAGGGAGGCATCCAAATCCAAGCGCTTCCTGACGATGGCGACGAGAACGTACACGGACACCGCCACCCAGATCTGCGCCTTCACGGCGTTCTCGGACGTGCCGTGGAACTTCTTGATCCGCAGGTGCTGCTTGATCCACTTGAAGAACAGCTCGACCTGCCAGCGGGCTTTGTACAGTGCGCAGATGGTCATTGGCGGCGGACCGAACAGGTTGGTCAGGAACACCAAGGTCTTCTGCGTGTCCGGGTCCTTGAAGCGGATGCGGCGCAGGTGGCGCGGATAGCGCTTGCGGCTGTAGTGGCCGGACAAGGCCACCGTCTGGTCGCAGATGATTCCCTGCGCCCTGTCGCTCGGCGCGGAGTAGACCCGGCGCAGGTTGGCGTTCGACTTGGCGCGGGTGACGAAGAACGCGCCGGCCTCCTGGAGCGCGAACAGCCGCTCGAAGTCGAGGTAGGCCCGGTCCATCACGTAGATCGCCGCCGGCTCCGGGATCAGCAGGTCGAGTGCGTTGACGTCGTGCAGCTTGCCGTCGGAAACATGGATGAAGCTGGGAATGCTGCCGCGCAGGTCCAGAAGCGTGTGCATCTTCACGGCGGCCTTGGCGCGGCGGAACGGCGCCCAGGGGAACAGCGACAGGCACAGGTCGATGGTGGTCGAGTCCAGCGCGTACACCGTGTTGGACAGCTCCAGGCCCAAATCCTCCTCGGCGTACAGCTTGCGCGCCTGGGCGATCAGCCGCTGCGCGAACTCCGCGTAAATGCGCCAGTCCCGGCGTTCGTTGGCGTCGGCCAGCGTCGACCGCCTCACGGGCGTGCGGATGCCCATGTGGTACAGCTTGGCCGACTGGGCGCAGAGAACCGCCTCGATGTCGCGCAGGCTTTCCCGGTAGGTCAGTTGCGCGAAGGCCAGAACCCGGAAGTGCTCGGCGCAGGGCAGGGTGCGAACGCGGTGGTTGCCGCCGTAGCGGTCGACGATCCGGGCAAAGGTCGTCCAAGGCAGAAAATCCATCAACTGTGCGAACAGGGCTTTGCCGGCGTACATGGTGCTGCGAGCTCCGGGAGTGCTTTCCCAAAAGGTCGCCCGACAGCGCCCCTGCATTCAAGTCGACACCACCCAAAAAGACCAAAAAACGCTTTGCATTCATGCCATTATGCGAACTACAGGTTCAGTTAACCGGACACTAGTGGTTCCATGTCTAAATCAAGACGTTGAAGGTCGTCGCGTGAATGGTTGTTTGGCGACGCGGCGCAAATCGCCCGCCAAGGAGTACAGCACGGGTACCACGAACAGCGTCACCAAGGTCGAGATGGCCAAGCCCCAGCCGACGGCGAGGGAGATGATGCTGACGATGGGGTCGTAGCCGCCGATGCCGTAGGCGGTGGGCAGCACCCCGCCCAAAGTGGTTAGGGTGGTCACCATGATGGGCCGCAGCCGCTCGGTGACCGCTTCGATGATCCGGCTCTTCCGATCGCCGTCCCCATCGCCCTCGCGGACGCGGCGGTGGATGGAATCCACCATCACGATCGAGGCATTGACCACCACGCCGGCCAGCCCCACCGCGCCCATCATGGCGAACATGCTCATCGGCTGGCCGTGGATGAAGAAGATGAGAAAAACCCCGGCCACGGCGAACGGAATCACCAACATCACGAACAGGGCTTCGAGCAGCGAGCCCAGCATCAGCCAAATCACCACGCCGATGCCGAGCACGGCGAGCACTGCGGCGACGGCGATACCCGAGGTGGTCTTTTGGGTTTCCACGGCTTCGCCGCCATTGAACACGTAGAGGTCGGGAAACTCCGCAAAGCGGGGAAACAGCTCCTCCTCCAACTGCGTGGCAAAGCTCAGCGCGGTGAGGCCGCTGTCCTGGGAGAAGCTGGCGCGAATGGTGGCCGAGCGAAAGCCGTCGCGGTGGTAGATGCGCGTCAAGGCCGGTAGCTGCATCGGCTCCACCACGTCGCGCAGGCGCGCGAGCTGGCCCGAGGCCGCGCGCACCGGCGTCTCCAGCAACGCTTCGAGGTTCAGCCGGGCGGCGGGGTCGAACTGCACCCGCAATTCGGTGGTGTCGTCGAGGTCGCGGTGCTCGCTGGCTTCGATGCCGTAGAAGGCCGCCGCCAGCGTCATGCCGACATCCTGGGCGCTTAGGCCCAGCCGCGCCAGTTTTTCGTAGTTCAGGTTGAGTTGCAGTTGCGGTGTGCCCGGCCGTTCATCCACCTCCACTTCAATGACGCCGGGGGTGCCGCGCAGTTGGCTTTCGATCTCGAAGGTGACGCCCCGGCGCAGGGTGTCGTCGTTGCAGAGGATGTGGATGGTGACGGGTTGATCTGTGGGCGGCCCGAAGAACTCGGATTGGTAGACAAGGTCCACGTTTTCCGGCACCCGCAGCAGGGGCGGAATCCGCTCGATCCATTCGGCGTTGGTGTGGCTGCGGCCAAAGCGTTTGAACTGGGTGAAGATCAGCGCCTCGTTGTCCGCATCGCCAAAGCTCTTGTCCAGGGCGTTGGTGTCCTGATGGCCGATGCGGGCGGTCACGGTGTCGATGTCGCTGGCAGTGATGTCGAGCAGCTGCCGCTCAAGGTCGGCGGTGATGGCTTCGGTGCGCTCCAAGGCCGTGCCGGGCGGCGTGGTTACCTTGATGAACAGCCGGTCGGCGTCGTCCTGGGGGTAGAGGATGAAGGGCACCATCGGGCGGATGAATCCCATGATGGCGGCGAAGGCGGCGAGGGCGACCGCTAGGGTCAGCGCCCGGTGATCGAGCACCCAAGCCAGCGCCCTGCGGTACTTGACTTCCAGGCGGCGCACGAAGGCGCGGGTTTGCAGCCGGGTGCCAGACTTGAGGGTGGACATGTGGGCAGGCAGGATTAGAAAGGACTCGATGAGCGAGAACATCAACACGATGATGACGACGGTGGGAATCTGCCAGGCGACCTTGCCCGGCAGCCCGCCCATGGCCGCTAGGGGTGCAAAGGCAAGAACCGTGGTGAGCGCGGCTGCAGTGACGGGCGCCAGCATTTCGCGCGCCCCGGTCAAGGCCGCGTCCCCCGGCGCAAGCCCTTGGGCATGCTTGACGACGATGCGCTCTGAAACCACCACGGCGTCGTCCACCACCATGCCGAGCACGATGATCAAACCGGTCAGCGACATCATGTTCAGCGTCATGCCGAACGCGGGAAACAGGATCAGCGTGGCGAGGAACACCACCGGGATGCCGATGAGAATCCAAACGGCGGGCCCCGGGCGGACGAAGGTGAACAGCACCGCCGTGACCAGGACCAAGCCGATCAGGCCGTTGTTGAACATGAGCGCCATGCGGTTGTTGACGATGATGGACTCGTCGTTGGTTAGCGTTACCCGCACCGACTCCGGCAGGTCCATCGCCGCCACTGCTGTGCGCACCTGCTCGACGGCCTCCACGATGTCGGCGGTTTCGCGCTTCTGAATCAGCAGGGTGACGCCGCGCTGGCCATTGGTGTGGGCGATGATGCCGGTGTCCTCGCGCCCGGATTCGATGCGGGCGATGTCGCGAATGCGCACTGCGCCGCCTTGGGCATCAAAGCGCAGGATCGCCTCGCCGACGTCGGTGGGCTCGTCGAAGCGGCTCCACATCACCACTTGCCGGCGCTCTTCCGGGCTTTCCAGCATGCCCCCGGTGCTGGAGACGTTGCGGTTGCGGACGGCGGCGATGACGTCGGTGAGGGTGATGCCGTGCTCCCGTGCCCGAACCGGATCGACCAGCACCCGAACTTCGGGATCCGGCAGCCCAACGGTTTTCACGCTGGCGATGAGCGGCAGGCGCTCCAAACGCTCCTCGACCGCGTTTGCGGCGTCGGCTAGCGGCTCTTCCGGCCCTTCAAGAGCCACCTCCAGGACGGTGATGCGGGCCGGGTTGTACTGCTTGAGAATCGGCTCGTCCTCCATTTCGGCAGGAAATTCGGTGATCGCCTCGATGGCGGCGCGGAGGTCCGTTTCGGCCTCTTCGGTCTGCGCCCGGTTGTAGTCGTCGTAGAGTTCAATGGTGGTGAAGGAGGTGTTGTCGGCGATGACGGTGGTGAATTCATCGATGCCATCGACTTCCTCGAGCGCCTCCTCGATGGGGATGGTCACCTTCGCTTCCACGTCCTGGGCCGCGGCGCCGGGCAGCATGGCGGTGAGCCAGAAGATTGGCGTATCGATGGTCGGAATGAACTCCCGGGGCACGCTCGATGCCGACAGGTAGCCGATCACCACCAGTCCGGCGGCAATGACGTTGACCAACAGATGCCGCTTGATGAAGAAGCGGAGCAGCGCCTCCAACGTGTCAGCTCCCGCCTACGATGGTGACCGAAGCGCCATCGCGCAACGCGAACTGGCCGTCGATCACCACGGTCTCGTCGGCTGCCAGTCCATCGACGATCTCAATTAGGGCGCCGCCGGTTCGCCCGGTCCGCACCGGACGCAAGCGCGCCTGCTGCCCTTCGACTACAAACACGTGCATGGTGCCGTCGCGCCGGAACACTGCTTGGGCGGGCACAGACGCCGGGCTCTCCACGGTGGCATAGGGCACATGCACGGTGGCCACCATGCCTTCGCGCAGAACGCCTTCGGGATCCTCCACCCAGATCTCCACCGGATAGGTGCCGGATGCCGGTTCGCTGAGGCGGGCGACGCTTTGGATTCTGCCGGTTAGCCGGCGACCGCCGAGGGCGTCCAACGCCAACTCAGCGGTCTGCGCTCCAACCAGACGGCTCGCCTCGTCGGCGGTGACGCCGGCCCGCACCCGGGCTCGGGAAAAATCCGCCACCGTGGCGATGGCAGCGCCGCGCTTGAGGTAGTCGCCGACCTGAACGTGAATCTGCTCGGCCGTTCCGTCAAAAGGCGCCCGAACCCGGGTGTCGGCCAAGGCCCGTTGCGCCGCTGCCAATTGCGCCTTGGCCGCCACCATTTGCGCCCGGTTGCGCCGCACCGCGAAGCGCAGGGCGTCCAATCGGTCCTCGCTGATGAATTGGCGGGCGAACAGGTCGCGGCCGCGGATCAGTTCGCTGTCCGCTTGGGCGGCGTTGGCCTCGCTGCGGCGCACCTCCGCCGCAGCCTGGTCACGGGCAATGCGGGCGCGCTCATCGTCGAGCAGCACCAACGGCTGGCCCGCTTGGACCGGATCGCCCGGCTCCACGGAGCGGGCAACCACCCGGGCATCCACTTCCGCCGCCACCACGGCTTTGCGAAACGCTTCAATGACGCCGGGCACGGACGCCTGCCAGTGCAGTTGGGCACTCTGAACGGCAGCGACGCGAACCTGCACGGGCGTTGAAAGCGCGGCGGCAGGGCTGGACGCCGAGACCGACGGATTGGGTTCGGTGGCCACTTGCTCCTCGACTGGCGAGCAGGCGGCCGCGCAGAAGGTCAGCCCGATGACGAATGACTGCCGTTGCATCTTAGGTGCCCATCAATTTTGCATGAGGCGCAGATCCAGATAGAAGTTGCGGCCATAGTCCTGATGCGCATCGGCGAAGTAGCCGAAATAGCGGTCCGCCAAGGGGGCGCGCTCATCGGTGAAGTTGCGTACGCCCAAGCGCATGCGCAGGTTCCGCTCCCCCATGTCCCAGTGGTAGTCGAAGGTGGCATTCCACGTGGTCATCGAGCCCAGCCAGTAGCGGCTGCCGTCGTCCAAGGTCAGGGAATCTTGGTAGATCCTGCCGATCTTGACCCCGGAGAGGCCCGCCCCGAACGCGCCTTTGCGCCACGAGAAGGTGACGTTGTGCTTTTGCTTTTGGTTGCCGTTGCGCTGCAGCAGATCGGCGAAGCCCGTGATGGGAATGCTGGCCGGCAACTCGCCTGACTCCTGGGCCGAGACCAACTCCGCCGAGGAGCCACCGGCCTCCTGCTCAAAGGTGTCGAGGAAGGATGCGGTGTAGCGCAGCCGGAAGGCGCCGAGGGCCGATTCAAGGCGGTACAGCAGGCCGACATCGAAGCCCTTGAGGGTTCTGGTGTCGAGGTTGGCGTAGCGGTCGCTGACGAAGCGAATGTCGCCTGCCGGGCAGATACCGGCCGCCGTGTAGATGGCCGCCGCTTCCGGGTCGATCTCGGCGGCGCGGACCACCGCCGGATTCGCGGCCAACGCCGCGCAGTTGCCGGGCCCGTGCCGCAGGCGTTGCAGCAAATCGAGGGCCGTGTGGTTCTCCTCGCCGAACAGGCCGATGGTGTCCTCCTTTTCGATGGACCAGTAGTCGAAGGTGAAGGTGAGGCTGTCGAAGGGCTCCAGCACCACGCCCACCGAATAGTTGCTCGACCGCTCCGCTTCGAGTTGGTCGCTGCCCTGGGCGATCCGCTGGGTGGAATTCACGCAGTCGATGATGTCTTGATCGGGGTCGCCGCCGTTGCTGGCAGCGTAGAGGCAGGCGTAGTCCGTGCGGGTGTTTTGCCGCGCCACGATCTCTTCGTTGACCGTCACCAGGTTCGGCGCCCGAAAAGCCTCGGACCAGGAGCCGCGCACTAAAACGGCATCGTGCAGGCGCCAGCCGGCGGCGAACTTGCCCACCGTGGTGTCGCCCACGTCGGAGAAGCTCTCGTAGCGGATGGCGGCCTGGGCGTCGAGATTCGGCAGAATGGGAATCTGCAGCTCGGCGAACAGGGAGGTGACATCCCGGCGCCCCTTGTTGTCCGGGGTGGGGCTGGAGTTGACCACGTCGGACACCAACGGGAAGGAATCGCCCTGAAAGTCGGTGAAGACGATGGTGCCGTCCAGGCGCGGGTCGCGGTCGTCCTTGAACGATTCCTCCCGGTACTCGATGCCCGCCGCCAGGCCGAGCGGGCCGGCGGGCAGCTCCATGAGGTTGACGTTGGCGACCTTGATGTCCGCTAGGAAGAGTTCCATTTCGTTGTCGCGGGTGACATCGATCAGCGCCCGTTCGATGTTGCTGTTGACCCCGCCGCTGAACGGGTTGTAGGCCGCCGGGGTTGGATCCGATAGGGCCTCGACCATGAGCGTGTTGGACACCCGGTTGCGGGTGAGGTCCTCCCGTTCGGCCTTGGAGTAGAGCACCGCGCCTTCCCAATCCCACGCGCCCCAACTGCCGCGCAGGCCTTGCAGCACGCGGTAAACATCGCCCTCGTTGTCCACGATGCGCGGCACTTCGGCGTAGCGGTAGTTGTCGATCTCCAACTCCAGGCCGGAGCAGGGCACGTCGGGAATGACCTCATCGGGCAGACGGTTGGGCGAGCCGCAGGGGCCTAGGGGATTGTAGTGGTGTTCAGGAGCGATCCGCAGCTTGACGGTCGAGAACGAAACCGATGGGTGGCGGGAGAGGTTGGTGTCCGAGCCGTAGTACATCAGCTCGGTGAAGCTCTCCAGGTTATTGTCGAATTCGTGGTTGATGAACGCAAACAGGGTGGTGCGTTGCAGTTTGGACGACAGGTCGCGGAACTCATTGAGGTTGTAGCGGTAGGTGCCTTGGCCGTCGATGCCGCCGCACACTTGGTCGTTCAAGGCCCATTGGCAGCGCTCGTCGCCGGCCGGAAAGGTCTCGAACTCGCCCCTCGAGTCGGTTAGCGTGCCGCTTAGGCCGGCCCGGCTTGCGGAACTGGTGACGTCATACTGGCCGTACAGGGAGTGAGCGCTGTTGTTGCGAAAGCGGGTGTCCCCGCTCCACAGCGAGTCCTCCGGAACACGGCTGCGGAAATCGCTGTCCGCCCAGCGATCTTGTTCACTGGCACTCACCCGGTCGCGGTTCAGGTAGCCGCCCATCAGGTGAATGTTGGTGCGGCCCTCGTTGAATGTGCTGCCCCAGGAGAAGTCCACCTGCCAAGTGTCCCGGCCGACATGATCGTAGGTGCCGAAGCGTCCGCGCAAGGACAGCCCTTCGGCGTCGCTCTTGAGCACGTAGTTGACCACGCCCGCCACCGCATCGGCCCCGTACAGCGCGGAAGCGCCGTCCTTGAGCACCTCGAGGCGCTCCAGCCCGTACACCGGGATGGTGTTGGCGTTCACGGTGTTGACCGGCACGAAGCTGCCGCCGACCTCCTCGGTTTGGAAGCTGGCCGCGTTGACCAGACGGCGGCCGTTGAGCAGCACCAGGGTGTTGCCGGTGCCGAGGTTGCGCAGGTTGAAGGCACCCACATCGCCGCGTGCGGAGTTGACCCCGCCGCTGATGTTCTCCGCCTCGTTGAAGAAGTTCTGCCCCTGTTCGGGCAACGCCTCGAGCAGATCATCGCCGGAATCCACGCCGAACAGCTCAATGTCCTGCGCATCCACCACCGACACCGGCAGGACGCCGCTAATGTTGGCGCCGCGAATGTGGGTGCCGGTGACCACCACCTCCTCGATCACTTCGCCGGTGGCCGTTTGCGCTGCCGCTTGGAGCGCGAGCAGAGGCATGGTGGCCAGTGCGAATGCGGCTGCCCGCGCCGTGCGGAGGCCAAAGCGGGATGCCGGACCGGGCTTTGTCGGCCCGGCGGGGCTGGCCAACGGGCTCGGTGCGCAGTGCTGCCGCATCGGGCGTCTCCTGAAGATGAGGGCGGCGGAAACTTGGCCGGATTGTAGGCGCAATGGGGTGAGCAAGCCACTCGCTGGGACGGAACGAGTAGCCGCGTCAGGCGGCGTCAGCAAATGCAATCACACTGCGACGACTAGTGCGCCAAATGTCTCCTCTAGAACCGGCAGCCCGTCTTCCTCCAAGGCCACAACGTAGCCCTCAATAGCTTCCCTCACATTGTCAATTGCCTGCTGCCTAGTTTCTCCTTGACTGATGCAGCCGGGCAAACTCGGGCACTCCGTGATCCAATAGCCATCTTCCCCAGGGTAGAGCAGCACTTGCCTCATGTGGGTTAACTCTGCCAGTTCAGGGTTCCAGTCCTGCGCTGCCTTGATCAAGGACATAGTCAGTCAACGATGGAATTGGCGAGGCCCATCCACCACCGTTCGGCGCGTTGGCCACCATGCCGCTTTTGAGCAGTGCCTCCGCAAAGTCGATGACGTCTTCGAATCGCCGATCAAACGCCGTTTGCGTGTGTTCCGGCAGGCGCTGCTTGAACTCGCCTATGATGTTGATGACCTCGCCCTTGGGCAGAATGCCGCCGTGCGCCGTGGCCAAGCCCTGATGGACGGCGGCAACGACGCCCTCGTAGCCTAGGAACCGCTCCATTCTCTGATCGTAGTAGCTGCGCCGGGCAACGTCGCCCTGCGCAAGCGTCTCTTCCAGTGGAGCGCGGCTAAGGTCCGGCTGCTCCTGTGCGCTGAGCGCCTTCCAAAGCGACGCCAGATAGTTGTGCAGGTGTTGTGGCCAGCCTCGGGAGGCTTCGGCAAGCTGCTCGGCCCATGTCTCGATGGCATGGTGGCCTTGGATGCGTGGTGTGGTTGGCGTGCCGACCACTTTGTGCAGTGTCTGGCGCGCGCATTGCAGCGCTTCGCTGGGTGCCAGTCCAGCCAAATTGACCACTGCGTTTGCTCCCCACCTTGACACACCGCCCGGTTGGCCTAGGGCGCCTTGACTGTCGCCCGTGCCTGCGCAAACCGCCATGACCGGAAGGGTCGTTTGGGTGTGCAGCATGTTGAGAGTTCTTGCGCCTTCTGGGGAAACGTCTTGGATTTCGTCGATGAGCAGTATCAACCTGCGCTGGTGCAGAGCCTTTCCATGGCGGCGCTCAAGGGCCGCGACGCTCGTCGGCACCGGTTCGCTCTTGGTGGAAGTTCTCGACCACCGCCCCTTTAGGAGCGCAAAGCCTGCGTTCCCGCCTTGGGCTTTCGACACGGAATCTCCGGGGGCTTCCTCGGGAGCGTCCCTCAGTTCAGCGGAAATTAGCGAAAGCAGGCTTTCGCGCCTTGCCAACAGGTCCCGGTCCACCTGAGTTGAGACGCTGTCCGGTTGCGAGTTGGTCCAAGCCTCGATTTCGTAGAGCAGTGCGCTCTTGCCAGCGCCCGGCGGACCTTGGATGAGCAGGGTTTGGCCCGGCGGGTTTCTCAATGCGCGCGCTCGGTTGGCTGGCCCGCTGACGGGGATATTGCCGATGCAGTGCTTTGCCAAGTCGAGAACCGGCCTTCGGCCCACGAAGGCCAAGGGCCGGTCGCGGTCGGCTTGCGCCGCAAGGGCAGTCAGGAACGCCTTGGCGTCCATGCCCTTGGCCCAGGTCACGGAGGCTGTGTTGTCGTCGTTCGACATTTTCGACTTGGTGCCTCTATCATCCGTGGTTGCGGCTGCACACCCAAACTATAGCGCAGATTCCCCGGTACACGGGTGGCCATGCCGATGGTTTGCCGTTCGGGGTGGGACTATCGGGCTACAGGAGGCTTGGCTAGTGAAACAAAATCCCGGTGAGTGGCTTCGAAGCCAGATTCTGCACCGAAATCTGGAGGTTGCGCTGTGGACGACGGCGGGAACGGCGTGGCTCGGTGGTGCCGTTTTGGGTCAGTGGTTCGGCCTAATCGCGGCCTTGCTGCTGGGCGCGGCGTTTCTGGGAAAAGCGTTGTACGTGGAGAAGAGCGGCTGGCGGGTGCCGGACATGAGGAAGGGAGCGCGTGCTGAGGAGACCATCGGGCAGGCGATCGAATATGCGCTGACCCGGGACACGTGCGCGGTGGCGCACCATGTGGAGGATGAGGACATCGCGCGGATCGGCGACATCGACCATCTTGTTGTCACACCGGACGGCCTTTGGGTGATCGAAACCAAGCACGGGCGCGTTCCCAAGTCGGAGTTCCCGGAGACCCTGCGGCGCATCGCAGCCAATGTCGAGGGCGTGCGGGAGTGGGCGCCGGGTGTGCGGGTCACTGGTTGCCTTGTCTTCGCCAACAAGCAGCGGAGGCGTCCGAAACCGGCCTACAAGCACGGAAAGGAGACCATCAGGGCGTTCGCTGACCGAACGGCCTTGATGCGGGAATTGCGCAAGAAGGCGCGAGAGACGGGAGATTCCCGGAGGCTCGCGAGGCGCGTGTGGGAACTCGGCAAGTTGGAGGCGGCCGACTGAACCGGCTGGAGCGGGTGGTTCTGTACGCGGAGAACACTGCGCGGAAGTCGGCGCGTGGCCCGGTCGATGGCTTGCTTGGCCCGCTCGCTGCCACGACACTCCTGCTGGGCATCCTGCTTCTATGGGCCCGGACCTACGAGCAGTCCTGCGTGGCACTCGCCTCGCCGGGGCTTGTTTACTTCGCGGTGTTCTGGGGCCTGCTGCAATACCGCCTTGAGCGAAGGCGCTTTGCCATTGAGTACTATCTCGATGGCAACTCGCCATGGCGCCAGCGGTTGCGGAGGTCGTGGTTGCCGGTGGTGATAAGCATCATTGCGGCGTTGCCGCTCGCCGTTTTTCTTGCGGGGTTCGCCGCACTGGGGCGTGCTACCGACTGGCTGTTTCTGACCGGCGCCGCAGTGCTGGCGCCGTTGTTGTTCAACCGCGTGTCCGTCTGGCCCGGACGCCATTTCAGGGGTGCCGCCAGCGGGGGTGCTCTAGCCGCGCCAGCGGGGGTTCTGACATCACGGGTCGCGGGGCATGTGCTCTTGGCACTGATTGTCATCGCGTTCGTCTATTTCAACTCCTCGACGATTCCCGCTCCTGCCATCATCTACCCCGATTTTCCCGAACGCACCGTTGAGGCGTTCGCCGTGCGAGTCCGCTCGGATTGCGCTGTCGTGGAAGAGGGACTTCGCGTTGCAGCCGCGCTCGACGGAGCCGGATGGTTCTTTATGACCATTGCGGAGCGATGGACGACCGAAGAGATTATGCTGATCTTCTGGGCCGCATTCTTCCTGAATGCGGCGTTGGCGATGACCGGGTTCGTCCGCGGGATTGAGGGGGTCATGCTGGTGACCGGTCGCGTTGAGCTAAGAGCGCGAGCGGGCGGCGCGAGGGACTGCGGGGCAGAAACGAGCACAAGTCGATGGGCGGGGAGGATAAGGCGGGTGACACTCCTGCTCGTTCCCTTGACGGTGCTGACGGGTGTCGCGCACCACGCGCTCCAACAGCGGGCGGTGGAACGCTGGTCGGCCGAGCTTCGCACCGACGATCGGACGGAAACTCGGCGGGTCATCGAAGTGAGTGTGGACAGGGCCTTCGCTCCCGCCTACGCCGCGATCCCTGAATTCGTCGGCCGGCACGTTTCCTTTACTGGTTTTCTGGATCAGATAGGGTCAGTTTTTGGCGAGGACAGATCGCCTGCTGCGGAGCTGTCTCGTATGGTCGGCAGTGCCCGGGAAGTGGCGGTCAAAGACGTTCACCGCACGTTGCGCGAGAACGATCTGGTCCGGCTCGCGCACCTATTCAACCGAGACGTGGCAGCGCTCCCGCCGGGGCTGCGGAGCGCCTACGAATGGGTGTTGGAACCGGTGCTTGGTAGAGCCAGGAGTGGATTGATGAAAGCCGTCGGCACAGACCCGAGCGGCGTATTGAGCGAGATGCAGCGGGCGGCGAAGACAGCGGACATCGTGACGCGTGGTTGGAACCGCTTGGGGTGGATCGTGGCTTCGGGCGTCGGTTCGGATCTCTATGGGAAGGCCCTTCGACAATGGGCGCGTGAAGTTTTGGACCAGGAAAGGGCTCTTGCTAGGGACGATTTGTGGAGGGCCATCGAGACCGCTGCCCGCGGCAACACCCACGGCGCCAAGAGGAGTCCAGTTCAAGCTCGTTGAGATGACTTGCCGACTCTGTATAATGCCGCGCTTTCGTAGTCTGCAGTAAATTCCAAATTGAGGAGGGATAACATGCGAACGATGCTTGTGGGATCGCTGTTGCTCGGCGCAGCTGTTTTTTCTCTGAGCGCCCATGCTCAGGGGGGGGGCAGTGAAGACAGCAGGGCCATGCTTGAGGAAATTGTGGTTACGGCGCGGAAGGTTCAGGAATCGGCTCAGGAGGTGCCGGTTGCAATCACCGCCATCACCGCGGAACTTGAGCAGTCAAGCATTCGCAACCTGACGGACCTGAACGGCTACGCGCCAAATGTCACCATAAACCGGGATGGCGGCCGCTCCAACGGCGCGAACATCAACATCCGCGGGATTAGCCCAACGCGTTCGGACGACAACTCCTTCGACGCGCCCATTGCGGTCATGATCGACGGGGTGCATCTCGGCTCCAATGCTGGCCAGATTCTGGAAAACTTCGACATTGAACGCGTGGAGGTCCTGCGGGGCCCGCAAGGCACGTTGTTTGGCAAAAACACGGTCGGTGGCGTTGTGAACGTCATTCGCAGCCGGCCAACCGGCGAGTTCGGTGGCCGCTTCAAGGTGACCGGTGGCGAGAACGGGCAACTGGAGTTTCGCGGTGTTCTGAACACCTCGCTCGTGCCGGACGTCTTGGCCGCCAAGTTCTTCGTGACCCACATCGAGGAAGACGGCTACCAGAAGAACATCACCACCGGTGACGACCTTCCGATCAAGGACTACCAGAACTTCGGCGCAACTTTGCTTTGGACCCCAAATGACCGTTTCGAGGCGACGCTGACGGCGGAGAGGTTCAAGGACCAAAGCCAGTTGAACGCCTACCAGACCAACTACAACCTCGCGCCTGGGGTGGAAACCCCGCCGACGGACAACCGGGAAAAGGACCTCTCCCTCGGTTCGACGACCTGCGCTCTCTTCCCGGAGACCTGCAGAACCAGCTTGGATCGTCCGAATCACTCCGAGAACGACACGGACAACGATGCGGACCTCGAAACCGATGCCCTGACGCTCAACATGAGCTACGACCTCAACGACAACATGACGCTGCGCTCCGTGACCGGCTACCGGGACATGACGGAATGGCGCATCTACGACTTTGACGGGGCTTCCGCGCCCTTCATCACGATCGAGCGGGACAACGAGTACGACCAGTTCAGCCAGGAACTCCGTCTTGAGGCCCAGTGGGACCGGCTCTCCGTGATTGCTGGCGCCTACTATTGGGACAGCGAATTCACCCAAGACTGGGTGACCGGCGGGCGGTTCTGGGCCACCCTGTTCGGCGGCGTGGCCTATACGCCTTCCGTCTGGCAACTCTGCCAAGGCACCAACGGCTTGGATGGGGCCTTCGCGCCCATCGCCTGCGACCTTGGCTTGCCGAATGGCGTTGAGCCCGGCGGCGACGTGACCCAGATTCTCTACGAAACCCAGGAAACCACTTCGGTCGCCTTCTTTACGCAAGTGGAGTACGACTTGACCGATCAGCTGGCGGTCCTTGCTGGCATTCGCTGGACGGAGGAGAAGAAGCACTTCGTGGCGGGCCAAAGCTACCTGTCGAACGTGGAGCGTCAGTGGGACAGGAACTTTCCGGGCTATGCCGACCTGAAGAACAAGTGGACGGAAGTGTCGCCTAAGCTCGGTGCCACCTACCGGTTCACCGACGACATCATGGTCTATGCGTCCTACTCCGAGGGTTTCCACTCCGGCGGATTCTTCGGCGTCAACCAGAATATCCGGGACTTCGAGCGCGACCAGTACGACCCCGAGTTCGCCGAAAGCTGGGAAGTGGGCTTGAAGAGCACTTGGCTGGAAAATCGCTTGCGGGTCAACATCACCGGGTTCCTGAACGACTTCACGGACAAGCAGGAATCCTTCGTCAAGCTCGACAACGACACCCGAACCGTCGCCACGGTGTTCGAGAACGCGGCCAGCGTCACCTACAAAGGGGTCGAGGCGGAGGTTCTGTTCGCGGCCACGGAGAACCTGCGCCTGTTCCTGAACTACGGCCTGCTTGATGCCGAGTACGATGAGTTCAACATTGACATCACGCCGACCGACGACATCGACAATGTCGTCGATGCCTCCTTCCTCAAGCCCAGAAATGCGCCTGACTTCACCTTGGGCTTGGGCTTCATCTTCAACTATCAGATCGGGCCGGGAGAGCTTGAGGTGTTTGCCAAATGGTCCGGGAGAGGCGATCAGGAAACCGACGTCCTGAATCTGTCCTCCGGGCGATTGGCCGGTGGTGAGAACGACGACCTGAGCGCGACGATCGGCTATCGCATGGATCGCTGGAGCTTTACGGTGTTTGGCACCAACCTGACCGACGAGCGCTGGGAAGTGCCGATCGTGCTGGGTGGCAGCAATACCTCAGCGGCCTTGTTCATCGTTGGCAATACGAATCGACCCCGCCACATCGGAGTGGAAGTCGGTTTCGATCTGTAAGGCCATATCGCGACGAGAGCCCTCCCTTTCGTCGGCATTTGCGCACCACCGCGACTTGCGCTGTTTTGGCTCAGGTCGCGGAGGCCGCACTCCGAGTCCCGATTCGCCTCCTCCGCAGTTTCTGCACGGGGACATCTCTGAATTGCTTTGACACGCAGTTTCGCAGTTTCTGCACGGTTGACTAGCCGTGCGAAAGCTGCTACATGGTTGCACCTGTCCGAAGCGGTGGACTTAGGGGTGTTGCCGTCGTGTTCGGTTCAACCAGAATCACGGGGAGGAAAATTTCGATGAGAATCAAAGCACTCGGCGCCATCGTTGGCATGGTGCCACTGGCGGCGGCAACGCTGCTGAACTTCGGCGTAGCCACATCCGCGGTCGCGGCCGAATCGGAACTGGTCATTGAGGAAGTGATCGTCACCGCCCGGAAGCGGGAGGAATCGGCGCAGGAAGTGCCGGTTGCGATTACTGCCCTGTCCGGCGAGCTGCGCAATTCGACGATTCGCAACTTGGCCGATGTCAACGGGTTTGCGCCCAATGTTCAGATTGACGAGGACCCTGGTCGGTCTGGTGGCGCATCCATAACCATTCGGGGCATTAGCCCAACCCGCACTGATGACAACTCCTTGGATTCACCTATTGCCGTGATGATCGATGGCATCTTTCTCGGCACCCTTTCCGGCCAGATCATCGAGAACTTTGACTTGGAGCGCATTGAGATACTGCGTGGCCCCCAAGGCACCCTGTTCGGCAAGAACACGGTCGGCGGCGTGATCAACGTGGTGCGCAGCCGTCCCACCGGGGAGGTGGGCGCACGGGTGAAAGCAACCATCGGCAAGTGGGGGCAGCGCGAGTTGCGGGGCGTGTTGAATGCTCCGTTATTGAAAGACCAGCTCGCCGCCAAGCTGTTCTACACCACGGTGCAGGCGGACGGGTACCTGCGCAACACCAACCTGCAGGATGACTTTCCGCAGCGTGACTACAGCAATTACGGTCTCACTCTGCTCGCCACGCCCAACGACTGGGTCGAGGCGCTGTTCACCATTGAGAAGTTCAAGGACAATTCAGACATCCGCTCGCCGACCCACAGCAACAACCTGCCGCCCGGGTTGGCGGCACCGCCCAGCGACGTGGCCTCGCCGGATCTGTCCCACGGCTACCTCGCCTGCTACGGCGGCTTCTCCACCTGCCGCACGGACTTGAGCTTGCCGGGCAAGGAAACGGACATGGACTTCAACGGCCCGGCGTCCTTCGACGTCGATGCCTACACCCTTAACCTGAATTTCGACTTAAACGACCAACTGCAGGTGGTCTCGGCAACCGGCTATCGCCAGATGGTGGAGGATCGGCTCATAGACTTCGATGGCGGCAAGGGCAACTACATCACCATCGAACGAGACAATGACTTCGAACAGTTCAGCCAGGAGTTGCGCTTGGAGTGGACCACCGATCGGTTGAGCGCGGTGGGCGGCGTCTATTACTGGCGCAGCGAGTTTGAGCAGGATTGGGTGACTGGCGGCGAGTTCTGGTACTCGCTGTTTGGGGGTGTGGTGAGCAATCCAGACTTGCTGGCAGCCTGCTGGGCAGGGGCCTTTGCGCCGATTGCCTGTGACACCGGTGCGCCGGCCGACGACCCGGGTTGGCAAGGTCCTGAGCTGACCCAGCTGCTTTATGAAGATCAGGTCACCAAGTCGATTGCCGTATTCGCCCAAGCGGACTACATGATCGTCGATGACTTGACTCTGACTTTGGGCCTGCGCTGGACCAAGGAGACAAAGGACTTCATCGGTGCGCAGTCCTACTTGGCGCCGGTGTCCCGCGCCTATGTACACAACCACCCGGGCTTTGCGGACCTCAGCCAGGAGTGGAAGGAAGTCTCGCCGAAGGTAGGCCTTTCCTACCAGCTTCGGGACGATGTTTTGGTGTACGCCTCCTACTCCGAGGGCTTTCACTCCGGTGGGTTCTTTGGCGTCAACCAGAACACGCGGGACTTCGAGCGCGACCAGTACGACCCGGAGTTCGCCAACTCCTGGGAAGCGGGCATGAAGGGGCAGTTCATCGACAACCGCCTTCAGTTCAATGCCACCTTTTTCTACAACGACTTTGACGACAAGCAGGAGCAGGCCGTTCAGCTCGATCCGGATACCCGGACGGTGGCCACGGTCTTCAGCAACGTGGCCAAGGCGGTGTATTGGGGCATTGAGCTGGAGTCGCAGTTCGTGTTGAACGAGTACGTTAATCTGTTCGCCACCTACGGCTACCTCGATGCGGACTACAAGGACTTCATGACGGACCTGAACCCCAATGACGACGGCTTGGGGCAGAACATCGAGGACGCCAGCCATCTGACGCCCCGCAATGCGCCTGAAAACACCTTTGGCGTGGGCGGCACCGCCTCCTTCCCAGCGGGACCGGGACAAATCGAGCTTTACGCCAAGTACAATTTCGTGGACGAGATTGAAACCAACTTGGTCAATGCCGAATTCGGCAAGCTTGATTCGCGCGAGTACGTCAACGCATCGGTGGGCTACAGTTGGAACAATATGAATGTCACTCTCTATGGCCGCAACCTGACCAACGAGAGGTACGAAGTCCTGGGCCACATCGGTGGTGGCCAGCCCACCTTCCACCTCTTCGGCGTAACCACCGTGTTTCCAGGCCGAAGCTGGGGCTTGGAGTTTGAGATGGAGCTGTAAGCCCATTTAGCCAAAACCTATCAGAATCGCAAGAACGCGCTAACCCAGATGTTGCGACCTAGGGCAGTCGTTGGCCGGAGGTGGGCACGTGAGGGATGCCCGCGTGGACCGGCACTGCGGCTGGTGATTTACAACGGCACCAGACCCTGGTCTGGTGAGCCTGATCCGCTCGCGAAATTGCCTCCCGAAGTGGCCGAGGAGCCGCTGGTCTGTTCGGGTCCAGTGCTCAAGATCGCCCAGGAAGTTCCGATCCATGACGGCTTGCCACTGTTTGTCACCGGTCACTCGCTGGCCAAACCGAGACTGCGTCTGAGTTCTGGGAGGTAGAAGGCTTCGCCCTCACCACGATTTGCCCTTTCGCTCGCTTCAATCAAGCGGCGGGCGTTTTTCGGCGAGCGCAACAGATCGGCGGTTTCAAGCCATCCGGTGAGCTCTTCAGCAGCGATGAGGGCGACCGCCTCCTTGCCGCGACGCCGGATTAACACCGGTTCACGTGTGTCTGTGGCCTGATCCATCAGCGTGGCCAGGCGCTTTCTGGCCTGCGTGTAGCTCGTCTCGTGAATCATTCGACTTGTCTTCTGGGGTATGGAGACAATCTAGGCGCCTACCCCGGTGCAGTCAACTTCCGCAGACTGCCATCTTTCTGAACTTGCCGCACCAACGGCGATTGGCAGTGGCGATTGGCAGAAGCCTGATTCTGCAGCAAAGACATGGAGCGGCCGTCAACCCGAAGCAGTCATGCGGGAAATGGCCCGCTTGGGCTGGTACTAGACGTCTGGTGGCTGAATCGGCACTGGCGGCTTGCCCCCCAGGAAGGCCCCGAACGAGGGACTGGCAACTTTGTAGTGTCCCAGCGGTTCGCCGCTTGACGAAAGGCCGAGTAGGCGGGTGGATCCTCGGAAAGACCCGCTGCGGCGACGATGTCGCGGTTCGACAGCCAGTTTCGAGGGGCGTCGCGAAACGCTTGCGCTACAAGGGATGCTTCATCTTCGTAGACGGCCAAGTGAGTGTGGATGGGGAGTCTTCTTTAGCCATGCTATGCTGGCCAACCATAGGATGGAGACCCCACGTGATCTACGGCCTGAACACGGAGCAACAAGAGGAACTGCTAGATCAGCCCGAATTCGGAATGGGCTATCAACTCGGCAGCAAGGGCAACTTCGTCTTCCTTAATGCTGAAATCGCCGTCTCCTTGGAACATGCTAAGCCACCGGCGATTGACGCCCGTCTTTCGTGGTTGAAGCGTTTCGCCCATGAGGCGGACGATAACGCCGTGGTTGATCTGCTTGGCGAGCTTGAACGGTATTCGGGTTCACTTGCAGTACGGGAACACGGCAGCTATCCATCCACTACACGCCCCAATGAGACTTTCCTGCGCTTCTCGGCATTTCGCCGAGACCGGCGCGTCAATTCCACGAACGGTTCTGTACTTCCCGGTACTTATGCCACAACCGAAAGGGACTCTTCCCTCGTCCCTTCCGGACTTGCGGCTGTCGGGCGCTACGCTTTGCCCTACCCGTTTCCTGCGCTATACGCTTATCAACTGAGTCCACCACCAGCCACTCAGATTCGTTGCGGCAACTCGGCACCCGCCTTTGGCCAAGCCGGTGGGGGCGTGGAAGTACTTTTCAGCGCAGGGTGTCCCGCCGCCACTGCCGCTCTGCCACCATCGACCATTCCCGACAGGTGAAACGTGCATATCCGCCTAAACGACAAGTGGTCCGACGCCCTTTGCGAGTTTCCCGAAAGTGGCATGGGCTATCAGCGCGTTGACATCCGCCTCCGAAACGGCCAGCAAATCAAGCAGGTGTTGGTCTTCAACGCCGAAGTGATGGAGTGGCCTGATGAATACCGACGTATCGGGGTGGACGACATCGCTGACATAGCGCCAAGCGATTTCTAGCAAACTCTGAATATTGGTGCGCACCTTCCGCTCGGACAAAATTCTGCTACTGAGGCAAGGGAATACAGGGACACAGGTGAGTTCTGTCTAATCCGCAAGCCCCTTCCAAAGACATGGAGCGGCCATCAACCCGAAGCAGACATGCAGGAAAGGGTCCGCTTGGGCCGGTACTAAACGTCTTGCGGTTGAATCGGCACTGGCGGCTCGCTCCTTAGGAAAGCCCCGAACGAGGGAATGGCAACCTTGTAGTGCCCCAGCGGTTCGTCGGGCCCTTCCCCTCGGATGAGCAATCCGGCACGGGTCGCTGCTTGGCGAAAGGCCGAGTAGGCGGGTGGATCCTCGGAAAGGCCCGCTGCGGCGGCGATGTCGCGATTCGACAGCCACTTTTGAGGGGTGCTGCGAAACGCTTGCGCTACAAGGGTTGCCTCGTCCTCGTAGGTCGCCATCGATTCAACCCGGTCGTGGTAGTAGGCCTCGCGAAGCCGGTCGCCTTCCCGGACCGCCTTCGCAAAGTCTGCCCGGCCGGCGTTCAATCCCGCATCGCGAATCACCTCAAGGGCGGCGGCAAGGTGACGCTGAACGTGCTGCGGCCAGCCGCAGGACCGTTCCGCAAGGGGGGCTATCCAACCCTCTCCACTGCGGACCCGGAATTGGTGGAAAGCCCGGCGAATGACGGTCTCGGCTTCGGGGATGGGCAGCGGCCCCAAACGGGGCGTCCGTCGGCTGGGCAGGCGGGAAATGCCCATGTCCCCCAGTACACCTTTCGTGTCAGGCAAGCCGCCGAAGCACACCCCCACGGCTGCCCCGGCGCGGCCTTGGTAAATCGTCTCCAGCAGATCTCTGGCGGATTCGCTGCCCGGGTTCAGGTTCTGCGCCTCGTCAATGAAGAGCACGACCCGGTTCTCCTGCCACAGAGCGGGGTTGGCTGCGACTACGTCCATGATCCCCTCGTCAGGAACACCCGGTGCCGGCCCCAGGGTCACGCCAAACGCGCCGAAGCCGCGGCGCAAGACGGCATGAAGCGCCTTGTGAACGCCGCTCCCCGCTTGGGCTAGGAGACCCTGGGCCCTATCGCGCAGGGCGTCCGCTTGAGTCGAGTCGGGCGGCCGTTCGCGGAGTTGCTGAAAGAGCCCTAGGGCTTCCTCGCGGACTCCGGCCTCCCCTAAGGGGCCTTCCAAGGCGCTTTGAAGACCCGCCCGCACCCGTTCCACGGCCCGAGCAGTCGTTGCGGGGCCTTGCCGCGAAAGCCGGTCAGCCGCCGCGCGGTTGGCCGCTCGCTCCACGGCATGGGGCGAGGCGGCGGCTGAGCGGGGAATCTGAACGGGAAGCCATGGCTTGTCGCCCAAGGTGGGCAGGGCGTCCATGTCGGCCACCAACTGGTTGAGCAAGGCGCTTTTCCCTGCCCCCGGTGCGCCGTGGGCGACAAAGGCGAGATTCGTGCGCCTGCCGTCCGACATGACGTCGAGCATGGTGCGAAACGCATTGATCTGGGCTTCCCGGCCAGAGAAGAAGGGCTGTGCGGCCGCGGGCCAATCCTCCGCCCGGTCCGTGGCCTTCAGGTACTCGTCTAGATCCACATCGTCCTGCATGCGAAGAGTGCCGTCGTCAATGTACTCCGGGATCATTCAAAAGCCTTCGGCGGCTGGCGATTTCCGGCATTATGCCCCAAAGCCAAGGTGTTTGACGGGCCTAGCCGAACGTGGTTCCCTTGCCACCAAAAGCGGTATTCGGGAGGCTGCCATGTCCAATCACTGGGGGAGCTACATGCTCAACGACGCACTCGAAGCACTCGATAACCTGTCCGTTTTGAAGCAGGTCGGGAGGGAGAAGACCCAACAGATTGTCGCCAAGTTTCTCCGCATTTCGGACGAGAATGACGGCAATCGGAGCGAAGTTCTGGTGGACATCGGCGAGCGCCTGCACATCTGTTACAGCTGCGCGAAATACAGCGACCGTCTGGAGGACGGCCTTTGTCCGGAGTGCTGGACTACTCTTTATGGTGTGCGGGAACCCGGCTAGCTACCACCTCCCCGGGTACAAATCGGCAATCGACCGCGCGGTTAGTCGCCGCATATCTCAGTCACATGCTCGGTACAATTTCCCTCGATCTAACAGTGGAGGAGCGAGACCATCATGGAACTCGAAGGCAAGAGAATCATCGTTACCGGATCGGCGCGCGGCATGGGCGCGGCGACCGTTAGGGCCTATGTCAAAGCGGGTGCGAACGTCGTCGGCATGGATGTGCTCGATGAGCAGGGCGCTGCGGTGTCCGACGAGGCGAGTGCGCAGGGACCCGGCACGGCGGGCTACCTGCACGTTGATGTTTCGGACCAGGCGAGCGTGGAGCAGGCCTTTGGCGAGGCGGTGCAGCAGTTGGGCGGCTTGGATGCGTTGGCCCATCCGGCGGCCATTCACCGTTCCTCGGATGCCGGCGAGGTGAGCGTGGAGGATTGGGATCTCATGTTCGCCATCAACGTGCGCGGCACGATGCTCACCAACCAAGTTGCGCGCCGCCACATGAAGGATTCGGGTGGCGGCTCCATCATCAACTTCGGGTCGATCTCCGGTCAGCGCCCGGAGCCAACGGCTGCCGCCTACTCCACCGCCAAGGGCGCGGTGCATTCCTGGACCCGCACCGCCGCCGGCACTTGGGGTGTGGACAACATTCGGGTCAACGCCATTTTGCCCGCCATGGCCACCCCGATGTACTACGAGGCGCTGAGCAAGGCCAGCGACGAGCAGCGCGAGGCCAGCAACCGGCTCAACCTGAGCACCATCTTCATGGGTGGCAGGTACGGCGACCCCGACAAGGACTTGGGGCCGGTCATGGTGTTCCTCGCCTCGGACGCCTCCTGGTTCATCACCGGCCAGTTGATCGCCGTGGATGGCGGTCAGACCAGCGTGCGCTAGTCCGAAGCGTCCAGAACGTCCTCGTCGCGCAGCAGGACGCCAGCGGCGGTGAGCGCCGTGATTTCGGAGGGCGAACGGTCCAGCCAGTCGGCTAGGACCGCCTCGTTGTGCTCCCCGCGATGGGGTGCCGGGCCGCGTACGCCGTGGTCGGCGTTGGAGAAGCGCCACGGGGCCTGCACCATGGGGCGCTGTCCGCCGGCTCGGTCGTCCATGGAGCGGATCAGGCCGTGGGCGGCGAGGGTCGGTTGCTCGGCGAGGTCGGCGGGTTCCCGAACCCGGCCCCAAGCGATGTTCATTCGCGCCATGGCGGCCTCGACCGCATCCCAACTTTCCAGAGTGGCGAAGAAGGCCTGCATGCACTCCCGGCGCAGGCGTATTTTCTCCGGGAGGGGCATCGTCTTGTGTGTGGGGTCGGTGAGGCCGAATTCGCCGGCGAGCATCCGCCACAGGTGACGGAAATCGGCGGAGACCAGAACCCAGCCCGCACCGCTTTCCCAAGTTTCGCTGGGCAGCGGACCGGTTGTCTCGGAGTCTTCCAAGTCGTATTGAAGCTGGTCGTCGGTCGCGACGGTGGCGTCGATCATGGCGATGTCGATGTGCTGGCCGACCCCGGTTTGCTGTCGCTGGATGATGGCGGCGAGCACCCCGACCAAGCCATGCAGGGAGGCGTTGGTGTCCGCCACCGACAGCGGCAGGTCGCGGTAGGGAATGCGGCCGCGGCGGGCTTGGCGGGCCAAGAGGCCCGCTTCGGCGTGAATGATTGGCGCGTAAGCCGGCCGGTGGGATTCCGGGCCACCCTGTCCGAAGCCGGATATGGAGAGCATGACCAGCCGCGGATTGACGGCCTGCAACGCCTCGTAACCCAGACCTAGGCGCGGCATCACGTCCGCACGGAAGTTCTCGATCAGGATGTCGGCTTGGGCCGCCAAGTCTAGGGCCAACTGTCGCCCGCCATCGGACCGCAGATCGATGCAGATGTTGCGCTTGCCGGCGTTTTGCTGGTGGTAGTAGCCGGGAAGGTTGCCGATTACTCGGCCCCAGAGCCGGGTGATGTCCCCGTCGGGGGGCTCGACCTTCACCACGTCGGCGCCGAGGTCGCACAGCAGGCGGCCGGCAAAGGGGCCGGCCAGCACTCGCGAGAAATCCAGCACCTTGAGATGGGCGAGGGGATAGCCCGTCGCCGTATGGGAATCCGTCAAGTGGATCTCCTATTTGTCAGCAGTTCTCACTTTGGTGGAACGAGGGCATCTTGCCCTCGGATTGAAACGGGGGACTTCCATCGAGGGCGGGACGCCCTCGCTCCGGGCGCTCGCTCGACATATCGAAAAGCCAACATGAGAACTGCTGCCCATTTGTCTAGATTAGCATGGTTGCCAGCTCCAGCCCGGCGCTGCCATCCGCTTTGAGCCTTCTTGGCGTGGGGTTGTTGGGCTAAGCTTGGGTTTCTTGACTGCTGAGGCATCAATCAGTGATCCGAACCTTTGATCAGGGCTGGAAGCTCTCGGTTTGCCCCAGCGCAAAGCGCTCTCCGGTCGGCCAGAGCCGCTAACTTGACTGGCCTTCTCGGCGCGGCTGCGGGCCGCTTTGGCGGCGCTTTGCGCGACCTCGCGCCCATCATTGCGGTGATCGTCTTTTTCCAGGTCGTTGTGCTGCAACAACCATTCCCGGATCTCGGCCGGGTTTTGATTGGCTTGGTGTGCGTCGTGGCGGGTCTTGCGATGTTCATTCAAGGCTTGGAGTTGGGCCTGTTTCCGCTTGGCGAGGCGATGGCGAGGGCTTTTGCACGCAAAGGCAGCCTAGTGGCTTTGTTTGCTTTCGCCTTTGGTTTGGGCTTCGGCACCACCGTGGCGGAACCGGCGTTGATTGCCATCGCCGCCGAAGCCGCCAGCGTCGCCGCCGAAGCGGGGGCCATTGCCGCCGACGAGGCCGCCAAGCAGGCCTACGCCTTCAACTTGCGCATGGTGGTGGCGGTGTCCGTGGGTACGGCGATCGTGCTGGGGGTGCTGCGCATCATCAAGGGTTGGCCCCTCCATCGATTCATCATCAGCGGCTACGTCCTGGTCACCATCATGACCGCCTTCGCGCCGGTGGAGATCATCGGCGTCGCCTATGACTCGGGCGGCGTCACCACCAGCACGATCACCGTTCCCTTGGTCACCGCCCTTGGTGTTGGGTTGGCGCAGTCCATCCGCGGACGCAATCCCATGGTGGACGGCTTTGGCTTGATCGCCTTCGCCAGCCTTACGCCGATCATCTTCGTGCTTGTTTACGGGATGCTCGCCTGATGGGGGACTTCCTGGCAACGTTGGGAGATTCTCTGTGGTCAACGCTCTTTGACGTAGCACCCATATTGGCGATCCTCGTTGTCTTCCAGACAGCGGTTCTGCGCCGCAAGCTGCCGGATCTGCGCCGCATTGTGGCCGGGTTTGCGCTGGTGCTGGCGGGCCTTGCGCTGTTCTTGATTGGGCTGCAGGAGGCCTTGTTCCCGATTGGCGAGACCATGGTGCGGCAACTCACCGCCCCGGAGATGATCGGCCTTGAGCGCCTTGCGGATGGCGTGGATTGGACGGATTACCTTCTGGTGTATGCCTTTGCGGCCAGCATCGGCTTCTCCACCACGATTGCGGAGCCGTCGTTGATCGCGGTGGCCTTGAAGGCGGAAGCAGTTTCCGGGGGCGCGGTGCGCGCATGGGGCCTGCGCATTGCGGTGGCTTCGGGGGCTGCCGTCGGCGTCTCGCTCGGCTGCTTCCGGATCGTTACGGGCACGCCGCTGCCTTGGTACATCATCGCCGCCTATGCCGTCGTTATCGCGCAGACCTTTGTTTCGAGCCGCAGCATCATACCCTTGGCCTATGACAGCGGCGGGGTCACCACCTCCACCGTCACAGTGCCGGTGGTGGCGGCGCTGGGGCTTGGGCTGGCGGCAACGGTGCCGGGGCGCAGCCCCTTGATCGACGGATTTGGCTTGATCGCCTTCACCGCCGTCTTTCCGATCATGTCGGTATTGGGCTACGCTATGGTCTCATCCCACATCGGTCGTCGGCGCACGGATTCAACCGGCACTGACGGGGAGTCAGGAACATGAAACTGAAACTTATTGCCGCCCTTGCGGGCGAGGATAAGACGGATGCGCTGGTCGCTGCCGCCCGTGGGGCGGGCGCCACAGGCGTCACGATCATTGGCAGCGGCCGCGGCGAAGGCCTTGAGCCGGCGAAGACCTTTTTGGGGCTGGACTTCGAGGCGCACTGCGACCTGCTCCTGTTCCTAGTAGTGGAAACCAGGGCACGGGAGATTCTGGAACGCCTCTGCCAGGCGGGCCGCTTCGATGAGGAGCCGGGGGCGGGCATCGCCTTTCAGCTCAACATTGAGGATGCCGTCGGTCTCGGCACCCAAATGGACACCATTCTTGAGGAAGCGCAGGAGGCTCTATGAGCGGTGACGTGCCAATGCGGGTAGCGGATATCATGTCGGCGGACGTGCACAGCGTGGATGGGCTCGCCACCGTCGCCGAAGCCATGGCGCTCATGCGCCGCCATACGATCAGTTCGCTGGTGGTCAACCGCCGCGACAGCGATGATGAATTTGGCCTGCTGGTTGTCTCGGACATCGCCGCCCAAGTGATTGCCGCCGGCCGGGCGCCGGAGCGGGTGCATGTCTATGAAGTCATGTCCAAGCCGGTGCTCACCTTGCCTTCCGACATGCTGGCGCGCTACGCCACCCGGTTGCTGGTTCGCCTTGGCCTGTCCCGGGCGGTCGTGGTCGATCATGATCGCAATTTACTCGGCATGGCCACCTTGCGCGACCTGGTGCTGGCCGATGGCGGCTAGGCTTAGGGCTCGATTGGCTGATTGCGAGCCGCAGGGCAGCCTCAAGTTAAACAACCTGCACAAGCGTCTTTCCTGATGAAGGGGTTGCGGAGACTGATCGCTGTGGCCGCGTTTGCGGCCTTGCCTGTCGAAGCCGGTGCCGCCGCCGGGATCGACGCTTGGGAGCTGATTTCCCCTGCCCATTTCGACTGGCGGGAACGGCCCCATCGCCGCGCCATCGCGGAGGATCTTCTGGTGCGGCTGAATCTGCTGGCCGACGTCATTCCGCCGCTGTCGCCCCAACAGGAAGCCCAGGTGGCCAACGAGATGGCGGAACTGCAGCGTATGGATCCCGATGCCGACACCCGGCGGCGCAGCCGCCTGTACATGTCGCGGCGCTACCAGCACTTTCGCTTGCTCGAACTGCTGGAAGACACTCGTCGCAACCTTCAGTGCGTCATCGCCGCCGCCCGGGTCAGCGAGGAGATGCGCTGCTGGAGCCTTGCCAGCGTCAACTTCGGGGACGAGGCGAAGCTCGACCTCGCCCTGTCCATGCTGCGCAGCGCCCGGCTGATCCCCAAGGACGGCGCCATGCCGGTGAAAGCCCAAGACCCTTCCGTTTGGTACGGCGAGTACGGCCGCGGCATCCTCAAGCACATCCTCACGCCCTACTTGGCGGAGCAGGCGATCAAGAGCGAACGGCTTGAATCCGATCGTCGTTAGGTGTAAACCCAACCCATGGGATCGCTTTCCAATTCACACCGAGCCGCGCTAACGTGGGCGTGCGTGCTTTGCGTCGGATTCCTCAGCGCCGTGGCGTCGGCTAGGGAGACGGTGCTGCTCAATACATCACCCGCCCGCGATTGCTACAGGGCTGCGGCTGACCGCGGCTCGTCCATGGACATTGATACCTGCACCCTGGCCATTGAGCACCAGATGCTGGTGCCGGAGGACTTGGCGGCAACCTACTCCAACCGGGGCATCCTGTACGTGCGCAGCGGCGACTTGGCGGCTGGCTTGAAGGACCATGACCGGGCGGTAGCCTTGGCGCCCGAGTTGGCCAGCGTGTACATCAACCGTTCCAACGCCTTCGTCGCGGCCAAGCGCTACCGCGATGCCATGGCGGATCTGGAACAAGCCATCGCCCACGCCGGCGAGCACCTGGCCATCGCCTACTACAATCGGGCGCTGATGTTCAATCGTCTTGGCGACCGGGAGGCGGCCCGCGCCGATGCGGAACGGGCAGCGGAACTGGCCCCAGAAACGGTTGCCTACCGGGAATTCATCGAAGCCCTGGGGAGCCGCTGATTAAGTCGCGCCCGTTGGCCCAATGAACGGCAACTTCGCCGCCGATCTGCAAGCCGTCTTCGCGACCCATGGGAATCGACCGGCCCTGCGCATGGTCGATGGGGCATTGTGGACCTACTCCGATTTGGCCGAGCGAACCGCGCGCTTGGCCACGGTGCTTGTTGAGGCTGACACCGGGCCGGGTGAGCGGGTGTTGGCCCAAGTGGGCAAGACGCCCGAGGCGGTGGCCCTCTACCTCGCAACGCTCCAGGTCGGCGGCGTCTATGTGCCGCTCAACTCGGCCTACACCGCCGCCGAAGTGGCGTATTTTCTTGCCGATACGCAACCGCGGGTGTTCGTGCGGGATCCCACCAGCCCAGCCTTGGAGGGCGAGGGTGCCAGTCTGGCTGAGCTGACCCTAGGCGAAGGAGACGGAAGCCTCGTGCAGGCCATGGACACCGCCCGGCCCCGCTTTGAAGTCGCCGAGCGCAAGGGCGATGACTTGGCCGCCTTGGTTTACACCTCCGGCACCACGGGCCGCTCCAAGGGCGCGATGCTGACCCACCACAACATCCGCTCCAATGCCGAGGCGCTGCGCCAGTGTTGGGGCTGGCGGGACGACGACGTGCTGCTGCACGCCTTGCCGCTGTTCCATGTGCATGGCTTGTTCATCGCCATGCACTGCGCCCTGCTGGGCGGCACGCCGACCATTTTCCTGCCCCGTTTCGATGTGCGGACGGTCAAGCGGCATCTGCTGGAGTCCACGGTGATGATGGGGGTGCCGACCTTCTACACCCGCCTGCTGCAGGACGCGGACTTCAACCGCAGCCACTGCCGGGAGGTGCGGGTCTTCATCAGCGGATCCGCCCCTCTGACGGAAGCCACCTTCGACGCTTGGCAGGCCCGAACCGGGCATCGCATCCTGGAGCGCTACGGCATGTCGGAGACCATCATCAACACCTCCAACCCGCTGCATGGCGAGCGGGTCGCGGGCAGCGTGGGCTTCGCCTTGCCGGGCCTTGAGGTCCGAGTCGCCGGGGAGGCCGGCGAGCCGTTGCCGCCGGGCGAGGTCGGCAGCATCGAGGTGCGCGGCGAGAACGTCTTCAAGGGCTACTGGCGCCAACCGGAGAAGACCGCCGAGGAGTTTCGCGCGGACGGCTACTTCATCACCGGCGACCTGGGCGTCATGGACGCCGAAGGGCGTCTGTCGATCGTCGGACGAGCGCGGGACCTGGTGATTTCCGGCGGCTACAACGTCTATCCCAAGGAGGTTGAAGCGCTCATCGACGAACTCGATGAGGTGGATGAATCCGCCGTCATCGGCGTGCCCCACCCGGACTTCGGCGAAGGCGTGGTGGCCGTGGTGGTGCCATCAGGCGGCCCAGTCTCCACCGAGCAAGTGACCGCCTCCCTAGAAGATCGCCTAGCCCGCTTCAAGCAGCCCAAGCACGTGGTCAACGTCGGAGCGCTGCCCCGCAACAGCATGGGCAAGGTACAGAAGAACCGGCTGCGGGAGGAGTATTCTAGGTTGTTTTCCTCCACTTCCGAGGTGAATTGAAATGGCCCCCGTATTGGAGAAGATACAAGGCGCGCTTGGCGAGACCCAGGTGCCAACGACCGAGTGGCCGGCACTGCAAGAGGTTCTAGGGGCGAAATTGCTGGCGAGTCTGGTTGGGATATCCGCATCGAGTGTGCGGCGGTATCTCGCCGGTGCCCGCGCCACGCCCGATGCGGTGGCCGTCCGCCTCCATTTCCTGGCCTTGGTCGTCGCGGACCTAGCGGGCGCATACAACGACATTGGCGTTCGGCGGTGGTTCGGGCGTCCTCGGAAGCGGCTCGGCGGAAGCTCACCGGCTCAGTTTCTCGTCGGCTCCTGGTGGCCAGACGACGACCGGCCGAACCAAGTGCGTGAGCTCGCCGCCAGCATCACTTCCGCTGCCACTGATACGCATTTTTAGCTTGATGGAGCACTAAATGCGCCCATCCCAAGACGAATCCATGAAGCCTCAAAGACGATTTTTTGTGGAAAACTAGCATAAACTGCCTTATAAGAACCCTGAACATGGGCTTTTGGTCAGATCGGTGCTGGCCAAGAGTGGCTTGGGTGGAATGGGCGGTGCCCATCAGGAGGAAGGCGGAATGCAAGGCGAAGCAACAGCCCAACCCAGTGCGCTCGTGGCGTTCACGGCGAACAATGTGCGTTCCTATAGAGACCCCGTGACGCTGTCCCTGCAGGCGACGCGGGTGGCGAATGCGGAAGTCGTGCGAGATGTGTACACGGCTTCGGCTGCCCCTGAACGCCTTCTACCTGTGGCCGGTGTGCTTGGCGCCAATGCGTCCGGCAAGTCCAACGTCTTGAGGGCGATGGCGGACATGCGCTCCACGGTGCTGTCCTCGTTTGTGAACCGTGCTGGAGGCGCCAGTTCCTGCCGTCGGCCCTTTCTGCTGGATGCTGAGGCGTCCGACAGCCCGTCGGAGTTCATGGTCGAGTTGATCTTGAACGGCGTGTGGTGGCAATACGGCTTCGAAGTCGATGGCCAGAATGTGGTTCGCGAGTTCGCATACCACTATCCTCGGGCTCGTCAGGCACTAGTCTTCGAGCGGGACACGGATGAGGTGTTATTTGGTGCTGCCTTCCGATCAACGGGCCGGAGCCTCCTCCCTCTCTTGAGAGACAATGCCCTGCTGCTCTCCCTCTGCGGAGCGGCGGACAACGCACAAATTGGACCGTTGTTTGACTGGTGGGAGAACAATTTGCGGTTGGCCACCAGCTACAACCGCACAGGGCGAGCCGCGTTTACCGCCAGTCTTGGCAAGAAAGCGACAACTCGGAGCCGCGTCTTGGATCTGCTGCGTGCCGCTGACCTAGGGCTGACTGACATGCAAGTCGTCACGCCAGACGCCGAGACCCTTGATCGTCTGAGGTGGGTAGCGAAGACTCTCCAGGGGGACGAGGAGGAAGGGGATGAATTTGTCATAGAGGAGCAGATTCAGCTCATTCACCGTGGCGCGGAAGGGGGAGTTCTGTTTGAACCGGAAGACGAGTCGATGGGCACCCAGGTCTGGGTCGGTTTGGTCGGCCCCGTCCTTGATGCCCTCAATACGGGCTGCGCTCTGCTCGTGGACGAACTCGACGCCAGCCTGCACCCGCACTTGGTCACCAAGTTGGTCGACCTTTTCCAAAGTCCATTGACCAATCCCCGATGCGCACAACTGATCTTCAATGCCCACGACGTCAACGTTCTTGATGGTCGCCATCGGTATCACCTTGGCCGCGACCAACTTTGGTTTACTGAGCGGGGTGCCAATGGTGAGACCCGCCTCTATTCCTTGGCCGATTTCAAGGCCCGGCGGGATGAGTCCATCGGGCGGCGCTACCTCAGTGGCCGCTATGGCGCGGTGCCGGAACTCAATCCAACTGACTTTAGTGTGGCCGTATTGGGCCGGTAGGCCCAAGCCGTTGAGGTTCAAGACGGTGTGTCTTAAAATCCAAGACAGGGCGTCCAAGTATCCCATGTGACCTGTGCGGTACATGCAGAGCGGGCAAAAGAGAGGCAAGAGCGGCGAAATTCCATGGGTAAGAACTCGTCACGATTAGGCGATTCGGCGGCAGGTCTCGTTCGGCAAGCCGTTGACGTGTTGGCCGAACATTATGGGTACCCCCCTTCGTGGTTCCCCACTCGGTGGCGCCAGCTGGAAACTGACTATGGCGTCCAGTTTTCGGTTTGCACGGAGGAAGGGGCTCCGTTCCTGCTCGGGCTCGTGTCGGGGGGTGCCATCGATGATCGGGTACGGCTACTCAAGCAGGCGTTTGATGAAGCGCAAGTTTGCAGTTCGGGCGTGGTAATGGAGGGAGGCCACCTTACGGCATATCGATATCGGTCCAAGGATTCAGATCTGATCGCGGTAGACGCTCTTGAGTCGTACAAGTTCCTAGAGCGCGGGGCGAAGCCCCTACTCTACACGCAACCCGGAGATGAGTATCCTCTGGGCACACTTCCGATTGCACCGCTTACCGACTCCGTTGAGTCCGTGTTTTTCGATGCTCACTCCCACATTCGCGACATCGATGGCTTACACGCTGACCAAGCTCTCGACGAACTCTGCAAAGTCCTCTACACGAAGCTCTTTGACGAAGAGCACACTTCGCCGGGGGAGCCGTTACGCGCACAGTTCTCTATCTACGGGAATACGTCAGAGTTGTCGACTGCTTTCCGTGGGATGTACAGAGCCGCCAACGAGTACGACAACCGCGTCTACAGCCTTCGGATACCGGGTTATAAACGGTCCCGAGGCGTGTTTGATGATCCCATAAAGCTGTCCGCTCCGGCGCTCGCTCAGCTTGTGGAGAGACTACAGGTGTACGACATATCGAACACAGCAACGGACCTCAAGGGGCGGGCATTCCAGAAGGTCTTTCTGCCTGCTCTGAGAGCCGGCATGGGACAGTACTTCACTCCCCACAACGTAGTCCGTTTCATCGTGCAGGTTTTGGCGCCAAGTGCCAACCAACTGATACTTGATCCGTTCTGTGGATCTGGTCACTTCCTGACCGAAGCGCTGGACCACGTTCGGAGCAACCATAAGAACAAGGCGGCTGACGAGTTCGCCTACCATAAGCTGCATGGGATCGAGAAGAGTGAGCGCATGGTCCGTGTGGCGATGACTGACATGCGCTTGCACGGCGACGGACATGCCAATATCCGATGCACAGACGCTCTGCTTCCATTCTCAAATTACCACGATATCGAACGGGAGTCATTCGATATGGTGCTTACGAATCCTCCATTCGGTTCGGTCCTAGGTGTTGACGCGTTGAGTGCGCTGGCTGACTTTGAACTGGCTCGGAGCCGAAAGAAGGTGCCGTTGGAACTCTTGGGGCTGGAACGGTCTTTGGCATTTCTCCGCCCGGGAGGCATGTTGGCCATCGTGTTGCCGGAGAGCATATTCGTCAACGCGTCAGCGGAATTCGTCCGAGATTGGATTGCCACAAAGGCCGAAGTGCGGGCAGTCGTCAGTCTCCCTATCGAGACTTTCTCCCCCTTTGGTGCGAACATCAAGACTAGCATCTTGTTCTGCGAAAAGCACCGGAACGCTGGTGCAGCCAAACGCGAAGTATTCTGTGGGGTGTTGGAGAACATCGGACACGACGCTTCCGGGCGGGTGGTCGATGGCGCCGACTACGAACCGCTAGCCGAAGCGCTCGCGGAATGGCTCAGGTAAACGGAGGCAATACGTGAAATTCGATTTGGTCTCGCCAGCGAAGTTCTACGACAGCAATCGATGGAACGCCAGCTTCTTCCTCACGGAATCGGAGGCGTACAGAGTGTGCGAGGGCTTTCGGATGGCGGCACTGGGCGAGCTATGCAGCGAGCGGCGCGAGTTCCTGTTGCCCAGCAACTATCCGGAACGGAAGTTCAACTATGTTGGCCTCGAGAACATCTCGCAGACTACACGGATGCTGGTTGGGTTCGCGCCGAAAGCAGGTGCGGAGGTCAAATCGCGCTCGAAGGTTTTCCACGAGGGCGACGTCTTGTACGGGCGGCTGAGACCCGGCCTGAACAAGTGCTTGTTGGTGGACAGGGTGCTGTCCGAGGGGATTTGCTCGACGGAGATACTCGTTTTGGTTGCGAACGAGGACGTAGTCCTCTCGGAATACCTCTGCGAACTCATGGTTTCTGTCGAAGTCAGCCGCCGGATCCAATGCCTAGTCGCCGGGGCCGCGCTTCCTCGAGTTCAGGCGAAGGACCTGCTCAGAATCGAAGTGCCGATTCCCGATCGGGACCTACAAAAGCTAGTCGTGTCACAAGTTCGCTCCGCAAGACAGGAGCTTGTCAAGCACATGCAGCGTGCAAAGGAATTGCCCGCTGAGATCGGAGGCGCGTTTTCCGACTTTGCATTTCGAGGTGCTGAGTTCGCGATCAGTCCGACGAGGAGCGATGGGCAATCGGATTGGAACAACCCGCTGCCGGATGCGGTAAGGGATGGTCAAAGGCAGCTGCGACTATGAGAAGGTACGTAGGGCCTCCGGGTAGTCGGGGCTGCGACGCACGTTTCGCTGCAGCTGTTCGGGGGTCCCATTGGTCCTCAATTGGAGAATCGAGGCTAGGCGACGCCATTCTGGCGCTCGGTAGTGGTTGCGCTCCTCGTCGGGAAAATGCTTGTGTATAAACGAGATGTAACGGTGGGCCACATCGCAGCGCTGACGTTCTGCCCGTAGAGCCGTTCGCGCATCGTTTGAGTTTGTCTTCAGCATCCGCAGCATTCCGCCGAAGTTGGCTGCAAATGATGTATTGGGACCTTTTCGAGTCGTGGGTTCAGTGGTCCGTTCTCGCGTTCCGCTCTTGTTCAGAGGTTCACCGTGATGTGCACACTGAGACGGTGGGCAAGCATCGGGGCATGAGTTCCGATCGACAAACGAACCGCCGCGGGCCTTATGGAGTTCGTCACGCAGACGAGCGACGGGCTTGGCCGGGCCGAAGAATATGTCAATGACGAATGGGCTGACGCGCCACCGATCAACGCTCTTCCAGCGCCAAACGAGAAGAACGAGGGTGTCGAAGGGATCGAGTTCGTCGGTTAGGACGTCAAAGTGAGCTTTCGACTCGTCGGCGTCCTCGTTCATGGACTTGGCTTCAATGCGAAACAGTTCCCCTCGTTTCGTTGCGGGATTCCACTCAATGTTGGGTTTCACGCAGGCGAAATCGTGATACTGATGCTCCGGAAACCAAGCGAGTTCGATTTCGGATTGGGAAGCTCGGTGCAGCCGATCGTTGCTGTAGTAGCCCCATAGTGCCTCAAGGACACTTCCCATCCCACTGCCAATCTTGCCCCCACGAGTGCGGAAAACTCGGGCGCAGAATCGATTTATGGACCTGCGAGTATCATCCACCGTTGCTTCCACAGCGGAGAAAGCAGAACGGCGGTCACCCGCGCTCGTCATCGGCCAGCCTGCCGTGACTGGTCCAAACCTATTCCACCCATCGCCCAATCCACCCGCACCTCAAGGCCCGGCGCGAACAACTCCAAGGCTTCAATAGCCCTGAGACGTTCGCCGAGGCCGTTGCCGTTGGCGATTTGGATGCCGAGGCCGGGGCGGGCGTTCATTTCCAAGAGCAGCGGGCCTTTATCGGCGTCGAGGACGATGTCGCAGCCGAGGTAGCCGAGGCCGGTCACGTCGTGGCAGCGAGCGGCCAAGGTCAGCAGGTCGCGCCAGTTGGGGATGGTGATGCCTTGCAGCGGCTCGCCGGTGTCGGGGTGTTCGGACAGGGGCCGGTTGCGCTGCACGGCGCCAATGCTCTCGCCGGTCTGGATGTCGAGGCCGACGCCGATGGCGCCTTGGTGCAGGTTGGCCTTGCCGTCGGAGGCGTGGGTGCCGAGGCGCAGCATGGCCATGACCGGAAAGCCCTTGAAGACGATGACCCGGATGTCCGGCACTCCGTCAATGCTGAGGTTCGTGAACATGGGGTGGGTGTGGACCAGGGATTCGATGATGGCATCGTCCGATCGCCCGCCGAGCGAGTACAGGCCGCTGATGATGTTGGTGAGCAGGTGCTTGACGTGGTTCAGGTCGACCCGCTCGCCGCTGCTCTTGACGAAGGCGTCGCGGTCCCGGCTGGCGATGACTAGGATGCCCTTGCCACCACTGCCGTGGGCCGGCTTGATGACGAATTCATCGAGCTGGCCCAGATCCGGTTCAATCGCCTCGATCTGATGCTGCCGGGACACTTCATGGATCAAGGCCGGCATGGGAATGCCGGCCCGCTCAGCAAGACGCTTGGTGCGCAGCTTGTTGTCCACCAGCGGATAGGCTTGACGGGGATTGTAGCGGCCGACGAAGTGCAGGTTGCGCTGGTTCATGCCCATGACGCCTTGGCGACGCAGGGCCTGAGGGCTGATGAGCCAGTTCATGGGGAGTGCTTCAGAAAGGGCGTGAAGCGATGCAGTTCCAGCAGCCGGTAGCCCGTGTAGCGTCCGAGCAGCAGTATGGCGGCGAGCACGCACAGGTGCAGCTCGGGAAAGTTGAAGGCTAGGTGGCGAACTGCGGCCAAGTTCATCACCGAGTAGGCGAGCACGGCGACCAGCAGGCTCCCCGCGCCCTGGATCAGCGCCTCAAGCGGGCCTTCCTCCTCCCAAAGAATGGACATGCGCTCCACCGTCCAAGCCAGAATGACCATCGGGAAGAAGGTGATTGCCAGCCCGCTAATCAGTCCCAACCGGTAGCTGACCACCGCCAGCACCGTGACCAAGGCGATCACCAGCACCACGATGGTGGCGATGCGTGCCACCAGCAGCAGGTTGAGGGCCGAGAGATAGAAGCGCAGCAGCAATCCAGCGCCGACCACGAGCACTAAGCCGATTAGCCCAGCGAGCAGCTCAGTCTGCAGAAACGCCAACGCGATCAGCACCGGCATGAAGGTGCCGGAGGTGGGCACTCCGACAAACAGCCGCATGAAAACCACCACCAATGCGCCCACCGGCAGGGTCATGATGAGCTTGAACATGCCTTGTTCGGCTATTGGCAGGCTTTGCAGCGACAGGTCGAAGGGGTTGTAGCGCTCCCGCGCTAGCCCCAACGCGGAATGGGTTTGGCTGACCATGGAGAAAGTGACCCGGCTGCGGGTGCCCCCGATCACTTCGAGGACGGCCGGATTGCCCGTCTGCCAGACGAGGATATTGGCGGTGTCCTCAATCAGCCCACGCCGGGGATCGAACAGCAGCCAGCCGTCGTTGTCCCAGACTTGCAGGTAGTCGCGCAGGCGCTGGCGGCGGCGGCCGTCCCGCAGGCGCAGCGCCTTCACGGTGCGGGCGGTGACATTGGCTCGGCTGAGCAGCGCGCCGGTGAGGCGAACCGGGGAGTAGCGCTGAAGGAGCAGGCTCATGTTCTGGTCCAAGGGATCGGTGTTGATCTCCTGAATCAGTTGCTCGGCCAGCGACCTGGCGTTCGCCGACTTGGGCCTGAGCGCGTTGAGGACCTCATTGGCCGCGGTGGCGTACGCCCCGTCAAAGGAGACGGCGCGGCGGCGCTTGGGCTCATCCTCAACGACTCGCCGCCCAGTGTCCTGAACTAGATCGAGCTTGTAGAAGAGCGTCTGGCTGCCTTCAACGGTGCGCTTCGTCCAGTGGGCACGGCGTTGCGGGCCGGCCCGGTCGATGGCAAAGCCGAAGCCGGGGGAAGCCCCGGTTTCGCTCAGGAACTCAAAGCCGTTCTGGTCCGGGGGCAGGGTCAGCAGCGCCTCGGCGGCGTCGCCGTTGGCGGAGAAGGTGATGCGCGCCTCGATCTGCCAAACCATTCGCTCCTGGCCGGGCAGCGGCGGCATGCCGGTGTCCAAGTATCGGTAAGTGGCGATGCCGAGGCCGGTCAGGAACAATAACGCCACAGCCAGGATGAATGGCCAACGCCGCATCTGTTGGTGTCCTAAGACCCAGGGACGGGCAGGGGCACCAGGAACTCTTGGCCGACGTCAACCAGCATCAGATCGGCGAGGAACTCCCGGCCTAGGATGACCGGATGCTTCAGGTGTGACCGGTCGGTTAGGTTGAACTCGAAATTGCCCAGCACGTTGCCCAGGCGCACGCGCAGGTAAACCATTGGCCGCCGACTGCCCTCGGGGTCGGATTGTTGGATGACCCGCACGTGGCGCTGCACTTCGCGTTCCAGCGTGTTGACTTGGCCATCGTCGGTGTGGACCTCGAAACGCACCCAGTCTTCGCCGTCGCGCTCGAAGTACACCAGATTTTCGGCGCTCAGCGAATTGGAGTTGGCGCCGGTGTCTATGCGGGCCGTCAGCACCGCGCCCTGGGGTTCAATGCGGATCCGCTCCAACTGGCCGACGGTTATTTTCTCTTCGCTTTCGACTATGGTGGGGGCGAGGGGCGCTTCGCAAACCTCGGGCGCTTGGACAATGACCGGCTCGGGCGCTTCGCAGATCGGCGTCGGCACATGGATGGGTTGCGCCATCTCATGCTCGATGGCCTCCAAGCGGAGACTGAAGCTGGCATCCCGGTCCTTGACCGCGCTGGCCAACTGGGCAACGGCTTGTGAAGCGGCGGCCATCTCATTGCGCACGCCGTGCAAATCGCTGCGCAAGTCTTCGTAGGGTGCCGGTCGCTCCTCCACGGCGATGCAGCCGCTGAGCAGCGACAGGGCCGTTGCGGCCAAATAACCTCTCATTGTTGCAAAGGCTTCCTCGGATCGGCGCTTGCCTACCATCCTTTAGTTTACTTGCCAATGAAATTGCCTTAATACTGTTTATATTAACAGTATAAAACCATCATGCGGGCCGTTTTCGTTCGATCACGAACCGGCTAGGCCGAGTGGCGAAAAGAGCAGATAGAGGCCCGCCACGGCTAGGCACAGGCCCACGGCCGCCCAAGGCGTCCAACGCCAAGGGGTCATGTCCACTGGCGCGTCCCTGTCGGCAAGCGGTGCGGGCGCTGGCGCTGGGCGGAGGCGCCCCCCGGCCCACATGATCGCCATTTCAACGGCGAAGAGAATGGCGTAGAGATGAATGAAGTGAATGCCTGTGTCCCAGACGAATGTCGCCAGCGGATAGGCGATCAGGTGGAAGACCATCGCCTGAATGGCGGCAGAGGCGGGCGCCCTAGGCAGGCATAGGGCTGCAGTCATGATGGCGATGATGGGAATGTTGTAGAAGCCGGTGAATTTGCGCACCACCTGCCAAAGCCCCTCATCGGCGAAGTGCAGCAGTGGCGCGATCGACAGCGCCGCCACCGCAGCGGCAAAGCCTATCCAACGGGCTAGGCGGATCATCTGCGCATCGCTCAAGCGTCTTTTCCTAGCTTCCCACAGCGGTCCCACCACATCGACGCACAGCAGGGTGGCGGCGCTGTTCAGCAGGGAGTTGAACGAGCTGAACACCGCGCCGAGCAGAACGGCGAGGAAAAAGCCGCCCATGGCAGCGGGCAGCACGTCGGCCGCGAGACGGGGATAGGCTTGGTCCATGCTGTCTAGGCGGTCGCCGTAGAGATGGAAGGCGATGACCCCGGGAATCATCATGAACAACGGGATCAACAGCTTGAACAGGCCGCTCAACAGCACCCCCTTCTGGCCTTCGGCCAGACTCTTGGCGCCAAGGGTGCGCTGGATGACGTATTGGTTGGTGCCCCAATAGAAGAGGTTGGCCAGAATCATGCCCGTAAAAAGGGTGGAGAATGGGGTCGGGTCGGTGGCTGCGCCGACGGCGTTCAGTTTGTGGGTATGCTGCGTCAGCAACTGCCCAAGCCCGGCGGTAAAGCTGCCCTCCCCGAGCTTGATGAGACCGAGCACCGGCACCAAAGCCCCGATGATGAGCAGCCCGATGCCGTTCAGGGTATCGGAGACGGCCACCGCCTTGAGGCCGCCGGCGATGGCGTACAGCCCGCCGACCAGCGCAATGAGGCCGATGGTGAGAATCAGCGCGGCACTGGGGCTGAGGCCCAGCAGCGCCGACAGGTCGAACAGCTGCAGCACGGCCACCGCTCCGGAGTAGAGCACGGCGGGCATGGTGACCAGGCCGTAGCCCAGAATGAACAGGGCCACGGTGAAGCGGCGCACGCGCTCGTCGAAGCGGCGGCCGAGAAACTCGGGCAGCGTGGTGAAGCCGCCGGTCAGGTAGCGGGGCAGAAGCACCATGGCCATCAGGATCATCGCGAACACGGCCGTCACCTCCCAAGCCATGCTCGACAGGTTGAAGGCGAAGGCGGAGCCGTTCAGGCCGATGAGCTGTTCGGCGGATAGGTTGGTCAGCAGCAGTGAGCCGGCGATGAAGGTGCCGGTCAAACCGCGCCCTGCCAGAAAGTAGCCCGTTGCCGTTGCGGTTCCGCCCTTGGACTTGCGGTAGGAAACCCAGGCGATGAGCGCCATCACGGCAGCGCAGGACGCCAGGGTCGCCAGGTTGGATGCGCTTAGTGCCTGAGCCGGCATCGCTGTGATTGCCTAAGTGGCGTTCAAGCCAGCCGGTAGCTGGCCAGTTGGTAGAGCATGAAGGTGAAGCCGGCCGCCATGATGCCCCAATTGGCGGTGGCTGCCTGCTCGTGAAAGCGGGCGCCGGTTCGCCACAGGCTGAGCAGCCCAAGCAGCAGGCCCAAGGCGGTGAGCTGGCCGAGTTCGACGCCGACGTTGAATGCGATGATGTTGCCGACCAAGCCGTCTGGCGCAATGTGGGTTTCCTGCAGCTTGGTGGCCAGCCCGAAGCCGTGGAACAGTCCGAAGGTGAACACCGCCAGCGCTGCGTTCGGTGCCAGTCCCAGGGCCTTGAAGCCGCCGAGGTTCTCAAACGCCTTGTAGGCCACCGAGAGGCCGATCACGGCGTCGATCAGATAGGGGTTGGCCTCGATGCCGCCGAGTACGCCGGCCAGCAGGGTCAGGCTGTGGCCAATGGCAAACAAAGTCACGTAGGCGGCGACGTCCCGAAGCCGCTGCAGAAAAAACACCACGCCGGCCAGGAACAGCAGGTGGTCGTAGCCAGTGACCATGTGCTTGGCGCCGAGGTAGGCATAGGGCATGACGGCGAGGCCGACATTGCCTTCGATGAACCCCTGATCCGCGCCGGCGACGCCGTGGGACCAAGCAGTTGTAGCGGCTGCGATCAGGGCCATGAGGCCAACGGCCCGCGTCAAGTGTGAAGTTGAGGGTCTGATGGTGTGGTGCGCGTTCGCTGGGTCGATGTCCGGTTATACTCAAGCATAAGGAAAGAGAAGGGAAGCGGGGCGTTTCATGCTGGACCTATTGATCAAGAACGGTCGCATCATCGATGGCACGGGAGCCCCTGCGGTGACCGGGGGCGTGGGCATTCGGGACGGCCGCATCGCGGCAGTCGGGGAGGTTGGCGAGTCGGCGCGGGAAACCCTGGATGCCGACGGCTGCGCCGTGACGCCGGGCTTTGTGGACGTCCACACCCACTACGATGCCCAAGTCTTTTGGGATCCTGCTCTAAGCCCCTCCTGCTTCCACGGAGTGACCACCGTTTTCGGGGGTCACTGCGGCTTCAGCATCGCGCCCTTGAGCCCCGAAGCCGCGCCCTACCTGTTGCGCATGCTGGCCCGGGTGGAAGGCATGCCGGAGGCCTGCCTGGAGGCCGGGGTGGCTTGGAACTGGCGCAGTTTTGGCGACTACCTTGGTCAACTCGACGGCAACTTGGGCCTCAACGCGGGCTTCCTGGCCGGTCACTGCGCCTTGCGGCGGGTGGTCATGGGCGAGCGGGCGGTGGGTGAGCGGGCCAGCGCCAGCGACGTTCGCGCCATGCAGGGGTTGCTGTCGGAGAGCCTGAAGGAAGGCGCCATCGGCTTTTCCTCCACCCTGTCCACCACCCATAACGACGCCGACGGCCAACCGGTGCCCTCGCGCCATGCGTCGTTTGACGAGATTCTGGACTTGGCGCGGGTGGTGGGACGCCACGAAGGCACCTCCATCGAATTTCTGCCGGGCGTTGGCCTGTTCAGCGACGAAGTCCGCCAACTCATGTCGGACATCTCCACCGAATCGCGGCGGCCAGTGAATTGGAACGTTCTCAATCCGGGGCCGCCGGAACTGATGGACAATCAACTCGGCATCAGCGACATCGCCCGTCGCAATGGCGGCAAGGTGGTCGCGCTGACCATGCCCCAACCGATCGTGCTGCGGCTCAACTTGCACGGCGGCATGGTGTTTGACGCCATGGAGGGATGGGCCGACCTGTTCAAGCTGACGGTGCCGGAACGCATGGCATGGCTCGCCTCGCCAGCGCACCGCCAAGCGCTGGACATGAGCGCCCGCTCCGGAGGGCCGTTTCAATCCATATCGGACTGGCGGCGGTGGCAGGTTCATGCGGTTTTCGACGCCGCCAATAAGGGCTTTGAAGGCCGCACCATCGAGGACATCGCCGCCGAGCAAGGCAAAGCGCCCTTTGACGCCATGCTGGACTTGGCCTTGGCTGAGGGATTGCGCACCTCATTCATCCCGTTGGACTTCGGTGGTGGCACCGACGAGGGCCTTTGGCGGCAGCGTGGCCAGCTTTGGGCCGATGAGCGTACGGTGATTGGCGCGTCTGACGCGGGCGCCCATCTCGACATGATCGACACCTTCACCTATGCCACGGCGCTGCTGCGGCACGGCGTTCGCGAGCAGGGCGTGATCACCCTCGAGGAGGCCGTGCGCCAGCTCACCCAGGTGCCGGCCGCGCTCTTTGGCCTGCGCGAACGGGGCGTTTTACGCCCCGGCTGGCACGCGGACATCGTCGTGTTTGATCCTGATGCGGTTGGCCCGGGCGCGGTGGGCATTCGGCAGGATTTGCCGGCCGACGAACCCCGGGTGTATGCGGAAGCGGAGGGCATCCACCAGGTCTTCGTTAACGGGGTGCGCATCCTCGATCAGGGGCGGCACACCGGCTCGCTGCCCGGCAAGGTGATGCGCTCTGGGATCGACACTCGTACGCCGACGCTAAGCTGATTGGCCCCCAGCGCGCAAACATCTGCGCAAAGTCCTGATTTTGGTGTGAATCAGGGCTAGGATTCCTGTTTCCATATGCGTTAAACTAGCCTTCCAACGAGTGGCAAGGCGTGTTTTCACGTCGCATTGCCGCTCTTGGGCTCGCGTTTGCAAGCGTGGCGGGGTGCGCCCCTTAGAGGCGGTTGCGGATGCGAGATAGTGTTGTTGAATGAGCGGTCGTTGGCGTAGCCAGCTCGCTCGTGGAATGCAATGCGACTTAAGCAGATCAAGCTGGCTGGCTTCAAGTCCTTTGTCGATTCGACAACGGTTCGCTTCCCCGGCAATCGCTGCGCCGTGGTCGGCCCCAACGGCTGCGGCAAATCCAACATCATTGACGCCGTGCGTTGGGTCATGGGCGAGTCATCCGCCCGCCAACTGCGTGGCGAGGAACAGGGCGACCTCATTTTCGACGGCGCGGCGAACCGCAAAGCTGCGGGAATCGCCATTGTCGAACTGGTGTTCGACAACTCCGATGGCCGCATCGGCGGCGAGTTTGCATCCTACGCGGAGATTGCGATTCGCCGCGAGGTCACTCGAGAGGCCGGCTCCCAGTATTACTTGAACGGCACCCGCTGCCGGCGGCGCGACATCCAGGACATTTTCCATGGCACTGGGTTTGGGCCGCGCAGCTACTCGATCATCGGACAGGGCATGATCAGCGACTTGGTCAAGGCTCGCCCGGAGGAGTTGCGCGTCTATCTTGAGGAGGCCGCCGGCATCTCCAAGTACAAGGAACGGCGACGGGAAACCGAGAACCGCATCAAGCACACCCAGGAGAATCTCGACCGGGTGCAGGACATCCGCGAAGAATTGGCCGGGCAGCTAGCCCGGCTGCAGCGTCAAGCCAAGGCAGCCGAAAGGTATCGAACGCTCAAGGCTGAGGAGCGTCAATTGAGCGCGGAGTTGCGCGCCATCCAGAACCGCAGCCTCTCGAACCGCTTGGAGGCCATGGATGGCGACATCAACCGCCGGGATGCCGCGCTTGAGGGCAAGCGGGCCGAACAGCGACGCATCGAGGCGGAAGTCGAGCAGCTTCGCGCCGATCAGACCAAGGCGGCGGATGCGCTCGCCCAGACGCAGGGGCAATATTACAAGCTCGGCGCAGACATCGAACGGGATGAGGAGAGCATTCGCTTCCATCGGGAGCGCCTTGAGCAATTGCGCACCGAGCTCGCCAAGGTGGTGCAGCGTGGCGAGGAGGCGGCCCATCAATTGGGCCTTGACCAGTCGGAAATCGAGACGCTCGACCAGGCCATCGCCGAGTTGGGACCGGTCGTTGAAGCTGCCGAACAGGCTGACAGCCAGGCGTTGACGGCCTTGCGGGGCTTGGAGGAAGGCTACCAGCAGTGGGAGGCGGACTGGGATGCGTTCAATCAACGGGCAGCCCGCCACGAGCGCGATGCTGGCATTCAGGCGGCGCGCATCGATCAGTTCAGCCAAGGCATCGAGCGGATCGAGGCCCGCATGGCCCAAGTTGAGGATGAGGGGCAGGCGCCCACGGACGGCGGCGAGGTCGATGGTCTGGCCCAACGGATCGAAGCCCTTGACCGGCAGCGCAGCCAGCTCGACGACGCCACCGGGCGCTGTCTCGCGGAGCACGTAGCCGCGCAGGAGGCGCTTGCGGAACACCAAGAGCAATTGGAGGCCGCGCGCGCCGATGTGCAGAGCCTGCGCCATGATCTCGCCCGCTTGCAGGCTGTGCAGGAGGCCGCCTTGGGGCGCTCCGATGCGGGCGTTCAGGCGTGGCTTCATGAAAGAGGCCTCGATGGCTCGGAGCGGCTCGGTGAGACGCTCAGCGTGGTGCCGGGGTGGGAGCACGCGGTGGAAGTGGTATTGGGCGACTTCGTGCAGGCCCTGCGGGTCAACGATTTGGACCGCTACACCACCGGGCTGGACGCGCCTGAGGTTGGCCGGCTGGCCTTGGTCGAGGGCCGGCTGGAGGCTGAGAAGGAGAGCGAGTTGCCGAGCCTTGTCTCCTTGGTGCGGCGCTCCGACTTCAAGCTCGACTCCCTTCTGTATGGCGTGTTTGCGGCCGAATCCGAGTCGGTCGCCCTTCAACACCGGGCTCATCTCAAGCCGGGTGAGAGCATTGTCACCCGCAACGGCCTGTGGGTGGGCCACGACTGGCTGCGCCACATGCCGAGCGTCGATCAGGATGCCGGCATCATCGAAAGGGCGCAGGACATGGAAGCCTTGGAACTGCAATTGGTGGAGGCCGATCAGGCGCTTGAAGCCGACAAAGCGGAGGCGGCCGAGGCGCAAGAGCGCATTCGGGCTTTGGAGGCGGAGCGTGAGCAGTTGCGCCGCCAGACCGATGAGGTGAAGGGCCAGCTCGGCGAACTGAAGGCCGATCACGGCGTGCGAAGGGTGCGGCTCGAGGAGGCGGTGGCCCGCCGCAATCGATTGCAGCGGGAACGGCAGGAAGCCGCGGACCAACTCGACCAGGAGCGCGAACGCCTTGAGCAGGCACAGGCCGCGTTGCGGAGTGTGGAGCAGGCCCGCGATGGCGAGGACGAGCTAAGGCGCGCGTTGACTGCCGATAAATCGCGCCTTGCTGCCGATCTGGAGCAGGCGCGACGCGCAGCCCGGACTGCCCATGATCGGCTCCATGCGTGCCAGACGGAGCATCAGGGGCTGCTGTCGCGCTTGCAGGCCAGCCGAACCGCCCGTCAGCGCCTGAAGGCTCAAGTTGAGGAGTTGGCCGAACGCCGCCACCGAATTGAACAGGACCAAGTGGCCAGCGAGAACCCGCTGCCTCAGTTGGAGCGCAACTTGCAGGCGAATCTCCAGAGCCGGGTGGCCGTGGAGGCGCAGCTCGGTGAGTTGCGCCAGCACAGCGGTGTGGTCGATGCCCGCTTGCGCGAGCTCCAAGCGGAGCGAAACCGCGCTGAACAGGCGGTCAACGACGTTCGCGAAGGCCTTGAGGCGGTTCGCGTGGAGCGCGAGGGGCTGCGGGTGCAGGCCGCTAACCTGGCCGAGCAGGTCGCTGCTGCCGGCTTCGAGTTGGAAGAGGTTTTGGCACAACTGCCGGAAGAAGCGGCGGAATCGACTTGGGCGGAGCGTCTTGAAGGGTTGGACCGGCGCATCCGCAGGCTCGGCCCCATCAACTTGGCGGCTATCGACGAATACGATGCGCAATCGGAGCGCAAGGCCCATCTCGATGCTCAACACGAGGACTTGAGCAAGGCGCTGGAGACGCTGTTTCAGGCCATCCACAAGATTGACCGGGTGACTCGGGAACGGTTCAAGGACACCTTCGAGCGGGTCAACGCCCACTTCGGTGAACTGTTCCCGAAAGTGTTCGGCGGCGGGCGCGCCTATCTTGAGCTGACGGGCAAGGACCTGTTGGACACTGGCGTTTCGGTCATGGCGCGACCGCTTGGAAAGCGCAATGCGAGCGTAAATCTGCTGTCGGGTGGCGAGAAGGCCTTGACCGCGATCGCGCTTATCTTCTCGATCTTCCAACTCAACCCCAGTCCCGTGTGTCTGCTCGACGAGGTGGATGCGCCACTGGACGATTCCAATGTAGGCCGCTTTGCCGAGTTGATCAGCGACATGTCTCGCGATGTGCAATTTGTAGTGGTGACCCACAACAAGCTCACCATGGAGATGGCTGACTACCTCATGGGGGTCACCATGGGCGAGCCGGGCGTGTCGCGAATCGTATCCGTGGACGTGGTTGAGGCGGCGGCGATGGCAGCGGCCTAACGGCAAGGCGTGATAAATGAGGATGCTCACATGGACATGAAAGAGTGGATCATCATTGGCGGCGGGGCATTGATCGGGCTGATTGTGCTGCACGGCCTGTTTATGGCTTGGTGGCGTGGCCGCGACCCGCTGCGCATGAAGATTCAACCTGGGCTTCTGCCGGATGACGTGGATGACGACGATTGGCTGTCCGCTGAACTCCCCAACGGGGGCGCTCGGGTGGTCGCCGTCGATTCGTCGGATGCGGACGCTGAGGATGCGGCATCGGCCGTGGCCGATGCCGACGTCCATGCGGACGACGGCATTCCGGTGCTGCTCGAAACCGCCGACCTCCGAAGCGCCGATGGAGCCGGTATGGCATCGGATACCGATCTCGCCACCGAAGCCGCGCAATCGGCTGAGAGTCCTTTGCCCGATTTGGCGCCCATCGTGCCTGAACGTCGGTTGCGTTCCCTGCGTGAGGACCCGCCAACGCCCTCGACCCGGATCGAAGTGGACCAGGATGCGGACTCCCAGGACGTGGACCGCGCTGGTCTTGAGTCGGATGAGCCGACCTTGGAGGAAGCGGCGTTGGTGGATTCGGAGTTCGAGGCGATGCCGGAGGCCGCGGCGCAGATGCCTGAATCCGTGACGCCGTTTGATGAATCGGACCGCGGTGCCGAAGCCGAAGCGGATTCCCGAGGTGCGGATGGCGCCGATGATCTGCTGGTCCTTCATCTCCTCGCGCCCCGAGGTGAGTCCTTCAGTGGCGATGAATTGGTCGGTGCTCTGCGCGCCCAGGATCTACGGTTTGGCGACATGGACATCTTCCATCGCATCGATGCCGCCACCGGGGAGACCCTCTTCAGTGTGGTCCGTGCCGTCGAACCGGGGAGCTTCGACTTGACCCACCTCGACGACTGCGCGGCGCCGGGCCTGATTGCGTTTCTCCGATTGTCCGACCTAGGAGATGCGCAAGAGGCCCTGGAGGACATGATCCACACGGCCGAGGCGATGGCGGACGATTTGGGCGGGGAGTTGCTCGACGAAAACCGCAATCCCTTCACTGCACCGGCGGTTGAAGGCTACCGCAGTCGAGCCTTGGGCTTCGCTGACCGGCGAGTGCTGCACGGAGCCCGGTAGATTGGCGTGAGCGATGGGGTTCAGGCCCGCTTGGATGCGTTGCGCGCCGAGCTTGACCACCACAATCATTGCTACCATGTGCTCGACGCGCCGGAGATTGCCGACGCCGAGTTTGATGCCCTCCTCGACGAACTGATCGCCCTTGAGACGGCGCATCCGGAGCGCATCACCCCAGATTCACCCTCCCAACGGGTCGGCGCCGCGCCGCTAGCCGAGTTTGTCGCCGTCACCCATGAAGTGGCGATGCTGTCCCTCGAAAAGACGGCCACTCCCACCGAGTTGGAGGATTGGGCGAATCGCTGCCGCACCCGCCTCGGGGAGGAATCCCTGGCATTCTGTTGCGAGCCCAAGATCGACGGCGTGGCAGTGGCATTGATATACGAGGATGGTCGTCTCGTCTTGGCTGCGACGCGGGGCGATGGCCAGACCGGGGAGGACATCACCGCCAACGTGCGCACCATCCCGGCCGTGCCATTGCGGCTGCGTGGCGACGGCATCCCGCCCCGATTCGAGGTGCGTGGCGAGGTGTACATCGCCAAGCGGGACTTCGCCGCCTTCAACGAGCGGGCAAGGGAGCGTGGTGAACGCACGTTGGTCAATCCCCGCAATGGCGCGGCGGGTAGTCTGCGCCAACTCGACCCGAAACTCACGGCCAGCCGCCCGCTGACGATGTTCTGCTACAGCTTGGGCTGGACCGAAGGCGGATGGCGTCCGCAAACGCAGATGGAAGCCCTTGAACACATGGCGGGGTGGGGTCTGCGCACCAACCCGGAGGCTGCGCTGGCCGTGGACCTCGACACCTGCCAGGCCTACATTGACGACATCGCTCAGCGCCGCGAATCCCTGGCCTACGACATCGACGGCGTGGTGGTGAAGGTCAACGCCCTCGACCAACAACGAGAGCTCGGCGCGGTGACCCGCAAGCCCCGTTGGGCGGTGGCGTACAAGTATCCGGCCGAGGAAGCCACCACCGAGGTGCTTGGCGTTGAGTTCCAAGTGGGCCGCACGGGCGCGATTACGCCGGTGGCCAAGCTTCGGCCGGTCTTTGTGGGTGGCGTCACCGTCAGCAATGCGACGCTCCACAACATGGATGAAGTCGCGCGCTTGGACCTGCGCATCGGTGACCGTGTGATGGTTCGCCGGGCCGGGGACGTGATTCCGCAGGTCGCTTCGGTGATCGTCGAGCAACGCCCCAAGGATGCGCCGGCGATCGAGTTGCCGCAGTCCTGCCCAGCCTGCGGCAGCCCGGTGGCGCGTCCCGAGGAGGAGGCCGTGGCCCGCTGCAGCGCAGCGCCGACCCTTTGTCCGGCCCAGCGCAAGGAGGGGCTGCGCCACTTCGCCTCCCGCTTGGCCATGGACATCGAGGGATTGGGCGAAAAACTGATCGACCAATTCGTGGAGAAGGGCTTGGTGCACACGCCGGCGGACCTGTACCGGCTTGAGGCCGGGAAACTAAGCAAGCTGCCACGCATGGGGGAGAAATCAGCTCGAAACCTGGTTGATGCCTTGCAGGCCAGCAAAGCAACCACTCTGGCCCGTTTCATCTATGCCCTAGGCATTCGCGAAGTGGGTGAAGCCACGGCTCAGAGCTTGGCCAATCACTTCGGCGGCTTGGACGCCTTGCGCGCGGCGACGCCCGAGGTCCTGGAAGTGGTTCCCGACGTCGGTCCCATCGTTGCCGAGAAGATCGCCGCCTACTTCAACAACCCAGACAACGCCAAGGCAGTGGATGAGTTGGTCGAAGCGGGTATCGCTTGGCCGGCCATTGAGGCGGTGGCGGACAGCCTGCCGCTCGCCGGGCAGACCTGGGTGTTGACCGGCACCCTGGAACGGATGTCCCGTAACGAGGCCAAGGACAAGCTCATCGGCTTGGGTGCCAAGGTGGCTGGTTCGGTGTCCGGCAAGACTGCCCAAGTGGTTGCTGGACCGGGCGCCGGCAGCAAGCTCGCCAAGGCCGAGCAATTGGCGGTGCCGGTCATGGATGAGGCGGAGTTAATGGACTTATTGAGGATCCACGATGCGCTTTAAGCTGTTCGGTATGGTTTTCGCCTTGGTGATGCTGGCGGCAGGCTGCGCGACTGCCCCGCCGCAGCGGCCTGACAATCTGTGCGCGATCTTTCAGGAGAAGGGATCCTGGTACAAGGCAGCCAGAAAGGCGCGGCAGAAGTGGGGCCTTCCGGTGCCCTTGGGGATGGCGTTCATCCACCGCGAATCCAGTTTCCGTTCCGACGCTCGGCCCAAGCGTCAGCGCCTGCTTGGCATTTTGCCCTGGCGGCGGCCCTCCAACGCCTTCGGCTACGCCCAAGCCACCGACGCGGCTTGGTCCGACTACAAAAAGGCCACCGGCGCCCGTTTTGCCGAGCGCGACGAGATCGACGACGCCCTGGATTTCATAGGCTGGTACAACGACCGCTCGCACCGACAGCTTGGCATCGCCAAATCAGACGCCTACCGCCTTTACCTCGCCTACTACTCCGGTCCCACCGGCTACGCCAAGGGCACTTGGCGCAACAGCGGCGCCGTGCAGTCGTACGCGCAAAAAGTCGCCGACCGCACCGCTCGCTACCGCGAACAACTCGGCCGTTGCGAAAAACGCCTCAACAAGAAGTGGTGGTGGTTCTAGCCTAGCCGTTCCCCGGAGCGAGGGCGTCCCGCCCTCGAACTGGCCACCGGAACCCGCGTTGGACTTAACACCTAGTCGCTGCAGCCAAGCGCCCGTGGTGCGTTGCGGGCATAATGGACCCACTGAGCGGACGGTCCCCATCGTTCAACGGCTAGGACATCAGGCTTTCATCCTGAAGACGGCGGGTTCGATTCCCCCTGGGGACGCCATCTTTCCGGTTGATTCCAAGTCACTTGGTAGATGGCACCTTGTTGGTCATCGGATATCAGTAAGCTGCCGTCGGGAGCGGCGAGGACATCCACGGGGCGTCCCCACTGGCGCTCGCCCTCCAGCCAGCCGGTGATGAAGGGTGCGTAGCGGAGTTCGCCGTCCTCGAAAGTCACGACGCTGACGCGGTAGCCGACCTTGGCGGAGCGGTTCCAAGAGCCGTGTTCGGCGATGAACAGCGCTCCGCGATAGGGGGGCGGAAACCGATCGTGGGTGTGGAAGTCCAAGCCGAGCGCGGCCGCGTGGGCTTGGATTTCCAGCCTCGGGAGCGTGAACTTCAAACCCGGTGCATCGTTGCCGAACCTGGGGTCCGGGATGTCGCTGCCGTGGAGGAAGGGGTAGCCGAAGTGCTGGCCCGGCGCGCTGGCGACGTTGATCTCCTCCGGCGGGACGTCATCGCCCATGAGGTCGCGGCCGTTGTCGCTGAACCAAAGTTCGCCGGTGGTTGGGTGCCAGGCGAAGCCCACAGTGTTGCGAATGCCGCTGGCATAGATGGTGGTCGCCCCGGTGTTCGGATCCATGCGCAGCAGGGCGGCAAATCGGGGATCCTCGGAGAGGCAGATGTTGCAGGGTGCGCCCACCGGAACGTAAAGCTGTCCATCCGGCCCGAACTTGATGTACTTCCACCCGTGGTGGGTTTTGTCCGGCAGTTGGTCCGTCACGACGTCGTAGGGTGCCAAGCCTTCGCTGTCAGCCATCCAAGCGGCGATGCGCGGAAATCGAAGCACTCGGCTCACTTCAGCCACATAGAGGTCGCCGCCGGCGATGGCCACCCCGTTTGGCATCTTCAAGCCCTTGGCAAGGGTGCGCACTTTGGGCGGCTGGCTAGTCAGGGCGTTGGGGATGGCGTACACATGCCCTCGGCGGCGAGTGCCGACGAACAGGGCGCCGTTCGGTGCGAGGGCCATTTGCCGCGCATCGGGAACGTCTAGGGTGAGGGCGCGGATCGAAAACCCCTCGGGCAGCCGCAGCCGCGATAGGTCCGCACCCTCGGCTGGCATCGACGCCATCGCGAAAAGTGCCAGAACTGCTGGTAGCGGGCGGAGGTAGCGGACGCGTAACATTTGTCCCATGAGTGCCTTGACCGATGAATTGAAGGCGCGGATTCAGGACGCCTACAGCGCTTGGCTTGAGTCGCGGGGCTTTCGCGCCCGGCGTGGGCAGCGGGAAATGATAGCCCACATCGCCCGTGCCTGCGTTGGCGAGCCGCCGCGCCTGGTCGCCATCGAAGCGGGCACCGGCACCGGCAAGACCGTGGCCTACTGCCTGGCCGCCATCCCCATCGCCCAGGCGCTGGAGAAGACCTTGGTGATCGCCAGCGCCACGGTGGCCCTGCAGGAGCAGATCGTCGAGCGGGACCTGCCGGACTTGGCCGAGGGGTCCGGCCTCGAATTCGACTTCGTCCTGGCCAAAGGCCGAGGCCGCTACCTGTGCGTGAAGCGTCTGGATCAAATTCTGAACGGCGAGAAGCAACAGGAACTGGGGCTTTCCGACGCTGCTATCGTGGACCACAGCTTGGTTTGGCGGCAGATGCTGCGCGACTTCGGCAACGGCCGCTGGAACGGCGAGCTCGACACTTGGGAGGCGGGCGTCGAGGACGCGGCTTGGCGCAGCGTGACCACCGACCATCGGGGTTGCGCCAATCGCAAGTGCAGCTTCTATGCCCAATGCCCGTTCTTCAAGGCCCGCCATGCCTTGGGCGACGCCGACGTGATCGTCGCCAACCACGACCTGTTGCTGACGGACTACGCCTTCGGCGGGGGCGTGGTGCTGCCCGCCCCGGAGTCGTCCATCCTCGTCATCGATGAGGCCCATCACCTGCCGGACAAGACCCAGCGCCACTTCGCCCTCAGCGCGCGCCTCGGCGCCACGGGCGCTTGGGCGGATCAAGTCAACGCCTTGGCCGGCACGTTGGCCCAGCGCATGGGGCGTCCGGCGGAACTGGAGCGCATCGCCAAGGGCTTGGCGCCGGAGTGCGAGGCGCTCAAGGCGGGGATGGAGACCTTGGGCGTGGCGGCGGGGCACCTGCCGTTCGCCGACCGCTTTGGAGGCGGGGATGGGCCGTCGGAAGTCTGCCGCTTCCCCCACGGCCAAGTCGATTCCGGCCTCGTCGAAGCGGCGGGTCTGGCCGCCGCCCCGCTGGCGCGAATCGATGCCGCCTTGGGGGAAGTTCAGGATTTGCTGCGCAAGGCGATGGATGGCGACTTGGATTGGCCGAACCTGATCGATGCGGAGGATTGGCTGGCGCCGGTCGGTCAGGCGGCGGCGCGGGCCGCGGCGGTGCGGGCCTTGCTCGAAGACTATGCGCAGGCTTCCGACGGGGCGGCTACCCAAGGCCGAATGGCGCGCTGGGCGGGCCGCTCGGAGCAGGACGTGGACTTGGTGAGCTCCCCCATCGAGCCGGGCCAACTGCTGGACGAACACCTTTGGTCGCGCTGCCATGCCGGGGTGGCCACGTCCGCCACCCTGACAGCCTTGGGTCGATTTGAGCGCTTTTTTGAGCGCGCCGGTCTTGGCGAAGCCCAAGGCGTCAAGATTTCCAGCCCCTTCGACTACCCAAACATCGCCGTGCTGTCGGTGCCGCAAATGGACGCCGATCCGAAGGATGTAGAGCGGCACACCGAGGAGGTTGCCGCTCTGCTGCCGGAGCTGCTGGCCTTGGAGCCAAGCGCCTTGGTGCTGTTCACTTCCTGGCGGCAAATGAATGCGGTGCGCGACGCCTTAGCCGATCACGCGGTCATGGATGCCGCGCAGTTTCAGGGCGAGCGCTCCAAGCAGGCGCTGCTCAAGCGCCACCTGCGGCGGGTTGATGCGGGAGAGCCCAGCTACCTGATTGGCCTCGCCAGCTTTGCCGAAGGCGTGGACCTGCCCGGCGACTACTGCCGCCACGTTATCGTCGTCAAGTTGCCCTTCGCGGTGCCCGACGATCCGGTGGACCAGGCCATCGCCGAATTGGCGGAGTCCCAAGGGCGCAACCCCTTCATGGAGATCACGGTGCCCGACGCCGCCCTGAAGCTCGTGCAGGCCTGTGGCCGCCTGATCCGCGACGACGACGACCATGGCCGCATCACCCTGCTCGACAAGCGGGTGCTCACCAAGCGCTACGGCCGGGCCCTGCTCGACTCCTTGCCGCCGTTCCGGCGGGAGTTCGGGGAACAGGCTTCAACCAAGTCAGGTCCTCGATCAGTTCCCCTTGGACGGGAGGCTCAGTGAACTTGCCCATGCTGTAGATGATGAGCCTTTGGCGGTGGGCTCTTTGCTTCAGCTTCGCCATGAAGTCCACCATCGCTGCCTGGGTTAAATCCCCGACCGCATCCGCGAGTTGCTGGTTGGAGTCGAAGTTGGTGTAGCCGAGATCAAGGTCGCGCCATAGGCGTTGGCTGCGCTGGCGAAGGTTCTTGTCCCTCTCGGTTAGGTCGCTGATGAGGCCGGCCTTGTGTTGGGCGAATGCTTCCTCGGATAGGTCCCGCACGGCGTTCGGGCGCGTGTCCAGGAAGGTCAGGATGGCTTGTTCCAAGGCGGCGGGAGAGGCCACCGGGCTTTGCACGATGAAACTTAAGCCCCCTTGGTCGCGGAACGGCGTGTCCCGCGCAAAGACCGCGTAGCCGAGTTGCTGCTCGGTGCGCAGCTCGGTGAAGAACGCCTGCTTCATCAACTGGGCGGCCAGTGCGCTTTGCGCCCGGGCGTTGATCCCGGGCTGCTCGTCCTGAATGTAGAACGCCACGGAAGCGTCGGTGTGGTCGATGGCCAACGGCACGCGGTAGCTGCCCGCCACCTTGGCGATTTCCTCCTTGAAGACAGACACGGCCTTCACCGGCAACCGCTCACGCACCGCCTTGACGACTTCTACGGCCTGCCCCTCATCCAGGTTGCCGTGCAGCAGGGCCACTAGGCCGAACCGGGTCAGCCGCTCCCGGCGCCAAGCTTGCAAGGCTTCGACGGTCAGGCGCTCGGCGGCGTCGGCCAGCATTGCTGCTGGCCAGGCGCTGTTGCTAAGCGCCTTCCTCAACGCGGAGTAGGTTTGAAAGTAGGGCCGCTCCAAGGCCTCGTTGCGCCAATTGCGCACTCGTTCATCGCGGAAGCGTTCGAATGGCTGCGGCTCGATTTTGGCGCGGGAGAGCGCTTCCAGAACCTTCGGCAGCAACACGTCCTGTTTGTCGGTGTAGCCGGCGATATCCACAAGGTATCCGGTTGCGGTCAAGGAAATGCTGAAGGACAGCCCAGCCAGCCAAGCGGGATAGGCGTAGGCATTGAGCTGATCCGTCACGAGGTCGCGATAGATGCCAGCGGCCACTTCGTCGTCAACCGACGCGAAGCCGCCGCCGGGCACCGTCAGCAGCAGGCGCAGGTTGGCTCGGGGGGCGCCGAACGCCAGATCGCGGTCCAGCCAGATCTCAATCCCCTTGGCGGCTTCGAGGCGTCTTGGCGGGGCCTGGTCGTCCGGCAATGCCGTCAGGTCGTCTGGAATGAAGGGGTTTTCGGCGGGCAAGTGGAACTCGAATCCGGTTTTGCCAACCGTCGGGTCCATGGCGATGGGTCCGCGCGCCAAGGCGTAGGGGACTTCGAACCAAGGCTCGATCCGGTCCGTGGCCGCGTCTGGCCGGATGAGGGTCACCAGGATGTTGTCCGGGGTCAGGTGCGAAAGGTATGCGCTGATCAGTTCGGGGTCGAAGTCGGCCATCAAATAGGGTGCCCTCAGCAAGTCTTCAGGCGGCAAATGGGCCAGCGTTGGCCCGAGCCGGTAAACGAAGCCTTGGGCGCTCGAGGGTTCCTGAAAGCGGAAATGCGTTTCCGCAAGCTGCGCCTGCTCCCTGTAGCGCCAAGCCGACGGCGCCTCGCTGCGCAACAGGTCAATGTAGGCGAACAGCGCTGCGGTGATGGCTTCAACTTGCCCACTGCCAGCGGGAGTCAGGCCGATGGTCACGTCGATCGCATCGCGGGCATCGTCGATGTGGCTGCTTGAGGCGGTGAGGGACTCGATCCAGCCCCTGTCCTTCAGTGCCGCGTACAGGCTTCCCTCCCCTTCGTGGCCGAGCAGGTTGGTGATGTAGGCCTCGGGCTTGGCCCGGTAATGGGGGCGCGTGGACGGCACCGGAAACTCGTAGGACACCGAGCGGATTTCCTTCTGCGGCTGAATGCGCAACGTAGCCGGCAGGCCGTCCGCCGGATAGGGCGGAACAGTGACCCGCGCCGCACCCCGCCGCAGATTGGCAATGCCCTCGAACAACGGCGCAATCCAAGCCTGCATGTCGTCGAGGCTTTCGTTGCTGAGCGCCACTAGGGCCATTTGGTCTGCGGAGTAGTGCGCCTCGAAAAAAGTCCTCAAGGCCTCCAAGGTGCCTTCGCCCAGCGTATCTAGGCTGCCGATGTTGAAGCGGGCGAGGGGGTGGTCCGGGTTCAGCGCCATCTTGCTGGCGGCGAAGGCGCGCCAGCCATCGTCCTTAAGCTGGAGTTGGTACTCCGAATGCACCGCATTGCGCTCCCGCTCCACGTAGGCCGGGTCGAGCAGCGGGGCGATGAAGAACTGCGCAAAGCGGTCCATGCCTGACTTGAAATGGGCGGGGTCGATGTCAAAAAAGTAGTTGGTATGGTCGCTGGCGGTGTAGGCGTTGGAACTGCCGCCGTGGGCGGAGATGAAGGCTTGGTAGCCATCCACCTCCGGGTACTTTTCGGTGCCGATGAACAGCATGTGCTCCAGAAAGTGGGCGAGGCCCGGACGCTCCTCGGGTTCGTGGAACGAGCCCCTGAAGACCGTCAGCGAGGCCGCTGCCTTGTCGGCGTTTGGGTCCGACGCCAGCAGCGCTTTGAGGCCGTTGGCCAACTCGATGTAGCGGTAGTCCCGCTCATCATTGGGGCTCTTGACAACAGTCGTCAGTTCGGTCGAGTCGGCCACCGGAGGGGCGGCGCAGCCCCACAGGCCGGCCCAAGCCAGGATTGCGGCGCACGCCAAGCGCGGCGCCATTGCCAAATTTGGATTCAACATCGGGAACAACTCCTTGCGCTGCGCTGGTGGGTAGTGGCGCAATTTTTATTTAAAAAAACATATTCAAACTGTTCAATTTATACCATTATATCCTAATGAAATATAAGTAGTAACTCATGACACACACTCTCAAAAAAACATTTCAATACTCTAGACAAACATCAATGGATGCTACTGTCTATTTTGGTAACTTTTCCAAATCCCTAATTACTTTAAGTTATCAACTCTGCAGATGATTTGAAGTTACTCAGTACTTTGGGAGAGGCGGTAAGTTTTATTGTGATTTTGGACAATTATCTGTTGACATGACCCAGTGTGGACCTGTTTTGCATAATTACATAACTGATTGAAAAAATTGATGAAGATACAAAATTGACCTAACCACATGGGAACTTCAATCCTAAAGATAAATTAATGAAACCCGCTCAAAACTAGTATTAGCCAACCACCAACTAACTACTGAGGTGCTCAACCTTGAAATTTGGTTACAGTATCTTCAGTGTCATAGCCATCCAAGTACCTAATAATAGGAGTATGGAGTTGTAACCACCTCAGGGTTTAGTACTGGGGAAGTTATTTGTTTCACCTTTATTTCAGAATTCCTGGAT
>JAJEIQ010000017.1 GCA_022827905.1 Pseudomonadales bacterium
CAGCAATTCTCATTATGGCTTTTTTGGTCGGATCCCGTGTTGAAGGGGGCTTGACAGCATAGGCTGGGGGGCCTATGGTTGGGGCCATGGGCAACCCATGGTTCGGGTCGAAGGCGGCGTCGGGCCTGTGGCAGGCGCTGGTGGCCCTGATGCCGCCGCACTCGGTTTACATTGAGACGCACCTGGGCGGCGGCGCGGTGATGCGGCGCAAGCCGGCGGCGCTGCGCAGCATCGGGATCGACCTGGACGCGCGGGCGCTGGCGGGCTTCGAGTGCGGCCACCCGGTGGAGTTGGTGCATGGGGACTGCCACGGGTACCTTGCGGAGTTCCCGTTCGACGGTTCGGAGCTGGTTTACAGCGACCCGCCGTACCTTCGCGGCGCGCGCAAGTCGAGGCGGCGCTACCGGCACGACTACGACGATGCGGACCACGAGGCGCTGCTGGGCCTGCTCAAGGGCCTGCCCTGCGCGGCGATGGTGTCGGGCTACCCGTCGGCGCTGTACGACGACCTGCTGCGCGGCTGGCGCAGCGCGTCGCTGCAGGTGATGAACCGGGCGGGGGTGGTGACCGAGAAGGTGTGGTTCAACTTCGAGCCGGACCGGGTGCACTGGGCGTCCCTGGCGGGGCGGGACTTCACGCACCGCCAGACGGTCAGGCGCAAGGCCGCCAGTTGGGGGCGGCGCTACGCGGCCATGCCGCCGGCGGAGCGCCTGGCGGTGCTGTCGGCGATCATGGCGGTGGAGGCCGGCGCGCCGCCGTGAGGCGCCTCAAGCGCCATCTGGACCGGCTCCGGGCCTGCTTCGCCGGGCTGCCGGACCCGCGCCGGGGCGGCAACCGGCGCTACGCCATGGCGGACGTGGGGATGGCGGCGCTGTCGGTGTTCCTGATGCAGTCGCCGTCGTTCCTGGCGCACCAGCGGGCGCTCGCCGAACCGGGCCGCCGCAGCAACGCGCACACCCTGTTCGGCCTGTCCCGCATCCCCTGCGACAACCAGATCCGGCAGCTGCTCGACGGCGCGCCGACGGCGCACTTCGACGACGCGTTCCACGCCATCGCCGGGGACCTCGACGCCCGCGGCGAGCTGGCGCCCATGCGCCGCCTGGAGGGCCGGACGCTCGTCGCCCTCGACGGCACCGAGTTCTTCCGTTCGCGCAAGATCCACTGCGACCGCTGCTCGACCCGCAGGCGCAATGACGGCGGCACGGAGCACTACCACCAGATGCTGGCCGCCACCGTCGTGGCGCCGGGCCACGCCCGCGCGCTGCCGCTGCCCCCGGAGTTCGTGACGCCCCAGGACGGCGCCGACAAGCAGGACTGCGAGCGGCAGGCCGCCAAGCGCTGGCTGGCCCGCCACGGCGCCCGGACCGCCGCCCTGCGCCCCGTCTACTTGGGCGACGACCTGTACGCCTGCCAGCCCGTCTGCCAAGCCGTGCTCAACGCCGGCGGCGACTTCCTGCTCACCGCCAAGCCGGACAGCCACAAGACCCTCTACGAGTACCTCGACGGCATCGACCTGCCCACGCGCCGCCGCACCGCGGGCCAGGGCGCGAAGCGCCGCGTCCACCGCTACCGCTGGATGGCCGACCTGCCCATCCGCGACGGCGGCGACGCCCTGCGCGTCAACTGGCTCGCAATCGAAAGCGCGCGCCCGGACGGAAAGGTCACCTACCGGGGCGCCTTCGTCACCAGCCTGGACGTCAATCGCGACAACGTCGCCGAACTCGCCGACTGCGCACGCGCCCGGTGGAAGATCGAGAACGAGGCATTCAACGTCCTCAAGCAGCACGGATACCACCTCGAGCACAACTTCGGCCATGGCAAGGACACCCTCGCCAGCGTGCTCGTCGTCCTCAACCTGCTCGCCTTCGCGCTGCACACCGCCTGCGACCTCGCCGAAGCCCTCTGGCGACAGGCCCGACAGCGCCTAGGCACCCGGTCCCGACTGTTCGAGCACCTGCGCACCGTCACCGAGTACCAAGTGTTCCCAAACTGGAACGCGCTCATGGTGCTGCTGGCCACCGGCGGCCCAGCCGCCCAACCGCCCTGACCCCTCACTTCCCGAACCCGAAGCCGTCAATCCACAACCCTCGGAGAACCGATACGAATCAGACCATCTGCCAAAATGAGAATTGCTGGCGGTCAACCCAACAAATTGACAATCTGGTCAGTTCAACGCCATCCTCCCGGACTCTGGCGGCAACGCCCCTCCTATTGGCAACAGACAATGAAACAATCGGGCCTGACCCTCAAGAGCCTCGCCATCGTGCTGGCGGCTGGCCTGCTCCTTCCCGCCTCGACCGTGAACGGCGAACCCATGCAAGCGACGAAGGAAGGGTTCGCCGAGACCGATGACGGCGTCCGGATCCACTACCGCCTGCTCGGGCCGACCGATGCGCCTACCCTGTGGGTGGGCTACCCCTGGACCGAAGGCTGGGATCGCATCATGCAGGAACTGGGTAGCCCGGGTCGCGGCACGGACGTCAACCGGGAACTGATCGAAACGCTCACTGCCACCTACCAGGTGCTGCATGTGGACTATCCCCGCGGCACCGGGCGGTCCACCGGCCCCCTGCCCGGGGACCTGAAGCCGGAAACCGTGGCGAAGGACTATGTGGCTGTGGCCGATGCTGCCGGAGTAGACCGGTTCGTTGCCATGGGATACTCCTGGGGCGCGGGCTTCGGCCTGCATGTCGCGAGTCGAACCAGGCGCTGTGCGGGCCTTGCCATCGGCGGCTGGCCCGCTCTGGACGCCCCGTACAAGGAAATCCTTGAATCCTCGCGCACGCAATCGAGCGCCCTGCCGGCCGGGACGGCGGCACAGAAGGTGATCGCTTCCAACACGAACTTCTATGCCGAAATCGTTGGTAGCGCTTGGGATGAAGAGGCCGCCGTCGAGTTCATGCGGGACAGGGCCGGATTGCTGTATCTCTACGTCGGGTCGGAAGATGTGGGCGTCCCTTCGATGGGACATGTGTTTCCGATTGCCGAACCGATAATCGCCAACAGGGAAAGGCTCGAGGCCGCCGGATGGAAAGTCGATGTGATCGAAGGCTACGACCACATGGATTTACCGCTCGATGCCTGGCTACCCGGGGTGCTGGACTTTCTCGACGGCAAGACCTGGTGAGCAGAAACTGAGGCAATCCACCGATTGCTGCGTCCATGAGGGATAACGCCCTCATGCAATTGCCGTGGGGGGACCGCAATTGTACGAAGGGGGGACATGTTCATGCGCCATCGAAGACTTGCCATTGGTCTGTTGTTGGGGGGGGGGCATTGCTGTTTTCGGTGACCGGGTTCGCTCAGGAAGGCGACGCCGATGAAGTCATCGAGGAAATCGTCGTAACCGCCTTGAAAAGGGGTACCGGGACCACGCTGCTCGATACGCCACTTGCGGTCTCGGCGATCGCCGGAAGCGAGTTGGAGGATCGGGGAATCAACTCCGTGTTCGAGGCGTTCGCTTTGGCCCCGGGGGTGTCGGTGGCCGAGGTCGGCGGCCAGGGCGGCGGCGTGTCGATACGGGGCGTGGCCGGTGCGCTGGGCGATTCTCCGATCGGATATGACCTCGACGACCTGCCGTTTACGCGTATCGGCCAGAACGTCGCTCCGGACCTCAACCCTTATGACCTCGACCGGATCGAGGTATTGCGCGGGCCGCAGGGCACGCTGTTCGGCCTTGGGTCCGCAGGCGGCACGGTCCGCATCATCACCGGGCGCCCCGACCCGACCCGGTTCGAGGCCAAGGCAACCGCAGCCTGGTCGGGAACGAAGAGCGGCGATGACAACCATCGGCTGCAGGGGGCCGTAAACGTCCCGCTGCTCCAGGACAAGGTGGCATTGCGTCTTGTCGGCTCAAACGTGGAATACGGCGGTTTCATCGACCGGCCGCTCGAGGACAACGACGACTTCAACGAAGACGACGACGCTTCCTACAGGGCCAAGCTGCTGATCGAGCCGGTCGAGAATTTCTCTGCCGTGGCCAGCTACTGGCACTCCGAAAACACCACCCACAACCGCTTCGCCAACGAAGACCTGGAGCGCCATGCAGCGCTCTTCCTGACCAATCCCTTGACCTTCGGGCCCGATTTCACGCAACCGACCGTTTCCCGAAGCAACGACTGGGCCGTTGCGGAAAACGAGTTTGACCTGTTGGGCCTGGTGCTGGAGTACGAAACGGAGGCATACAGGATCACGAGCAGCACCTCGTACCTGGAATACGAGTCGCTGCAGCTCTACGACGATTTCGTGGTCGGCGTATTCAGCCTGTTGTTCGATGTCGAGACATTCGCACAGGAGATCAACGTCGCATCCGTGCAGGAAGGGGCGTTCGACTGGGTATTGGGCGGCATCTACCTGGAAAACGACATGTATTCCGATTTCCGGTTCGGGCTGCTGTTCCCCGGCGCCCCCGACCCCACCTTCGTTCCCACCGGTGGCACGGACAGTTCCGTCGAACAGTGGGCCGTTTTCGGCGAGGTGTCCTACGATCTCTCGACACGCTGGGCACTGACCCTGGGTGGGCGCTACGCGTCGGACGACCGGGCGGCCGTCAGCAATCTCGACCCATCCGACACGCCGTCGGGCAGTTTCGAGAAGTTCACGGGCAGGGCCAACCTCGCCTGGCGGCCGACGGACGATGCGCTGCTCTATGTCAACTTCGCCCAAGCCTATCGGGCTGGAGGATTCAATACCCGCATTGCGCTCGCCACCGCGCTCGCCAATGGAATCGAGGGGGTGGAACCGGCCGTCGAGCCGGACGAGGTGACGACCTACGAGATCGGGGCCAAACTCGGTTTGCTGGAGGGCGACCTGGATCTCGAGCTGACGGCTTACATTCTCGATTGGAAAAACAATCAGATCTTCGTTCAATACGTCGATCAGGTGGTCAACCCGGGGGTGATTACAGCCAACAACCAGAACGCGGCGTCGGTTGACGGGAAGGGCATCGACATCGCCGTGAATTACCGGGGCATCGAAGGCTTGACCCTCGGTCTGACGGCCAACATTTCCGATACGGAATACGCCTCGGATGTTCCGGGCGCCGGCATTTCGGAGGGCGATTCGTTCTTTCAGGCCGCGGACCTGACGCTCTCCGCCCTGGCGGGCTACCACCGGCCGATCGCGCGTGGACTGCATCTGTCGGTGCTGGGTACCCTCAGCCACATCACGGAACGTGAGGATCGTTCACTCGGCGGGGTCTTCCGATCCGACAAGACAACTCTCGTCAACGCCCGGGCAGGTGTCGAAGCGGAAAAATGGAGCTTTTTCGTGACAGCCGAGAATCTGTTCGACGAAGACGGCGCCGTGAGTCAGTTCGTCGCCTTCATCCCGTCAGGAGGCGAACCGATCAGACCGTGGCCGCGAACCATCGGTATCGAGTTGAATGTACGAATCTGAAAGAGTCTGAAGCATGAAATCCACAATCAACGTTTACGAAGGCTATTCCGAGGAAGTCGCGAACGGTTACGCGCGCTCTTCCGTGCACGTTCCCGTCGACGACGGCTGCCGGATTGCGGTGGACATCCTGCGCCCCACCTGCGACGGGACACTCCTCGCGGGGCCGCGACCGACGGTCGTACAGGCGACCGGGTACCGGCGCGCGTACTACAAGAAGGAGAACGAGTTCAATGCGCCGAAATACGCGCAGCTAACGGCCCATCTCCCGGTCGGCGCGCTGATCACGGCCTACGAGCAGCGCCCCGCCTGCCAGCAGGTCATCCACCACGGGTACAACGTGGTCAGCGTCGACTTTCGCGGCACGGGCGCCTCCTTCGGCACCCACGCCAACCAGACCTGGCGCATCGCGGCCGACATCGCGCAAGTGGTGGACTGGATCGCGGGGCAGGAATGGGCCACGGACAAGGTGGGCATGATCGGCGGTTCCTGGGAGGGCGTGATCCAGCTCGCAACCGCGGTCTTCCAGCCCAGGCACCTCGCCTGCATCGTGCCGCAGATTCCGCCGTCGGTCATGAACGCCATCATGGATGGCGGCCTGGCGATGATCGGGTTCGCCCGCGACTGGTCGGCAATGCGCAAGGGCCAGGACGGGGCGGATGTGGCGGCGCCGGTGGACGGACCGGACGGCGAACGCCTATTCGACGCGGCGATTGCCGAACGCGCGCCCGCCTACGCGGATGCCAACGACCCAGGCACACTCGAGCACATGACCAGCGACGCCTACATCGCCGGCGCGTCCGAGGGCGCACCACCGCCGCCCTTCCCGGAACTCGGCCCCTTGCGCAACGTCTTCGACGAGTACGAGCGCATCAGCCGCTCCGGCACCGCGGTTTACCTGCAGACCGGCTGGTGGGACATGACCTTTGCTGGCGAATGCCTGGACCTCTACGAGGCGCTCAGCGGCCCGAAGCGCATCATCGTCGGCCCCTGGAACCACGGCGTGCTGCCGACCATGGAGGCCCTGCGCTGGTTCGACCACTGGCTCAAGGGCATCGACAACGGCATCGCCGACGAACCAGGCGTGATTTTCGCGACCACCGACCTCGAAGGCCGGGCCGTCTGGAAAGGCGCGGACAGTTGGCCAGTGCTGGAGGTCGAGACCGAGTCATGGTTCCTGAACGACACCCCCAGCGGCACCCTGGCATCCGTCCTCGACGGCGGCCTGGAGCGCAACGCGGGCCCCGAAGCCACGGCCGAGTACCGGGTCGATTACGAAATCGGCCTCGGCAGCCTCGGGCGCATGCGCTTCATGCTGCACGACGAGTACATTCGGCATCCCGACCTCAACGACCGGGCGCTGCGCTGCGCGACCTTCACCGGCCCCACGTTGGCCGCGGATGTCGAGATCACGGGCTCGCCCACGCTCTTCCTGGAACTCGCCACCACGGCCTCCGACGGCGCCATTCACGCGACGCTTGAGCAGGTGATGCCGAACGGCAATGCCGAGTACGTCACCGAGGGCTGGTTGAACCTGCGCCACCGGAAGGTGAGCGAGAGCCCGCGGCCCCACGCCGGGCCCGCCTGGCATTCCCAGGCCGCCGCGGACCTGCTCGAGGTCCGCCCCGGAGAGCGCATGACGGCCGCGCTCGAGCTTTACCCCGTCTCGGTTTCGATCGGTGCCGGGAGCCGCCTGCGGCTGACGGTCGCCGGAACCGACCGGGACAACCTGTACGTGCCGGAGCGCAATCCCGCCCCCGTGCTCACCCTGTTCTTCGGCGGCCCGAAAGGATCCCGGCTCGACCTGCCGGTGGAGGATGCGGCAAGGCGTCCCGAGGGGCGCGTCATCCCCGGTGCCTTTGCTGATCAGGATCCGGGGTTTGCGTTCGGAAAATCCGGCAGCCATTGAATCTACCCGACTAGGAGTTTGAAGTGACCCATCTGATTCAACAAGTCATAAAGGGCATGATTCTGTCCCTGTCTCTGTGCTGCCTTGGCGCTGTCGCCGACGATCTTGGCGAACAGATGGAGGCCTACAACATGCCCGACGACGTGATCGATCGCTTCGATCCGGAGAGCCCGATTCCGGCCCGGGGCACCGTCGATTCCGTGCGCCAAGTGCGCGCCGACGGGTGGGCGTGGGACCACGAGGTGCGGGTTTATCTGCCCGCCGGCTATCACCATGCCGATGCGGCGTACCCAACGCTTTGGATCACCGACAACAGCCTCGAGTTGATTCAGGCGGCACTGACAGGCGATGGGCTGGGTTTATCGCCGGAACTGATCGTGGTGGCAGTCGGCGCGCCGGCGGATGTCAACGCCGCGGAGTTCCAGCGCCGCCGCAGCTACGACTTCATTCCCGACAAGTCGCAATTGGGGGCGATGTTCGCCGCCATGCCGGATGGCGCCGTGGGCGGCGCGCCCGGCTTTCTCGACTTTCTGGTGAACCAACTGCGCCCGATGCTGGCACGGGAATACCGCTTGGACCTGAACGACCAGGGCTACGCCGGCCACTCGGGCGGCGGACAGTTCGGCCTCTATGTCCTGCTCAACAAGCCGGAGAGCTTTCATAAGTACATCATCAGCAGCCCCGCCGCCTACCAGCCCTGGCTCGACATGGAGGCGCGTTGGCACGAGAAGAACAAGGACCTGAAAGCCAAGGTCTTTCTCAGTGCCGGTGAAGCCGAGGCCGCCCATCCGATCTGGTCCGCAGCGCAGATAGTCTCCACGGTGGCGACCATGGCCGAGCGGCTTACCGTCCGCCAGTACCCGTCACTGGAGCTGACGGTCAAAATCTTCCCGGATGAGGATCACCTCACCGTGATGCCCATCGCCTACACCCGGGGCATTCGCGCTCTCTGGGGCATGTAACCGCAACCGAAGTGCGCTAAATCCCTTCCAAGGGCAGCGCGCCTTCCGCAACGCCCTCTTCCGCCTTGGCCTTCGCCACCATCTCCCGGATGTCGCCGAGCAGTTCCTTGGCGTCGTAAACGATGCCGTCCTTGATGGTGTACTCGACGCCACCCACGCGCTGGAGCTTGTTGTCGGCGTCCAGGCGCAGGGCGCCGGTGCCGTAGAGCACCTTGAAGTTGTCCAGCGGGTTCTCGCCGACGATCACCAGGTCCGCCTTCTTGCCGATCTCGATGCTGCCGGTTTCCCCATCGATGCCGAGCGCCTCGGCGCCGTGCAGCGTCGCCGCGCGCAGCACCTCCAGGGGATTGAAGCCCGCTTCCTGCAGCAACTCGAGTTCGCGCACGTAGCAAAAGCCGTACAGGCACCAGACGTAGCCGGCATCGCTGCCGGCGGTGACGCGCCCGCCCCGGTTCTTGAACTCGTTGACGAAGGCCATGCCGAGGCGGTAGTCCTCGGCGCCAGCGGCTTCGTCCTCGCTCGTCCAGTCGAAGAAGAAGGAGCCGTGGCTCTTGCGGCTGATGGTGTAGAACCGCCACTGCCAGGGCATGGTGTAGGTGTCGTGCCACTCGCGCCGCGCCGCCGCCATGACATCGCGGGTGGCTTCCTTCACCGCAAACGTGGGGGATATGGTGAAGTCCCGCTCCAGCAGTGTGTCCATCACCTCGTTCCAGCGGTCGGACCCTGGCGGGGCGGCCTGGGAAAGGATGCGCGCCGCACCCTGGAAGCGGTGCTCCTCGTCTTCGTAGTTGTGGTAGCTGGGGTAGTTCTGGATGCGCTGGTTTTCAAACAGCGCTTCCGGCAGGCCGTACCACCAGTGCTCCATGGAATCGAGGCCCCAGCCCGAGGTGTCGAGCACGTTGGCCCGGGGGCTCGCGATCTGCGCGTGGTGCATGGTGGTCTTGATTCCCTGCGCCTTCGCCTCGCCCATGGCCGCTTCGAGCAGGGTCGGCGAGCCGTGGTGGAACTTGATGCCCCGGGCGCCGGCCCGGGTGATCGCCTGCACCCAGCGGCGCGCATCGTCCGCCGTGAGCAGGCTGGAGGTGGGCAGTTCCGGGGCAAAGAAGGCATAGGGATGAACGTCGGGGCCGTCGATGTCCCCCGCTTCGATCCGCTTGGACTGCTCCACCACCCAAGTGAGCCCGCCGCGATGGGAGCCCACCGCCCGCACCGTGGTGAGGCCGTGGGCGAGCCACAGCTTGTAGATGTAATCCATGCTGAAGTCCACCACTTGGTAGGGTCCGGTATGGGCGTGGGTGTTGATGAAGCCCGGCAGGATGTACATGCCGGTCGCATCGATCTCGCGGTCGCCGGACGAGGGCCGGGCGGCTTCCACGAGGTTGGTCCCCGAGATGGCGGCGATGCGGTCGCCCTCGACCACGACATCGACCGGTCCCCGCGCCGGAGCGCCCGTGCCGGCCACGTAGTACACGCCCCGTATCACGAGCTTGGAGTAGGGCCCGTCGCCCCGGTCAGGCGAGTCGCCCTGGGCGGGATAGACCGGCTCGTCTTCCATAAAGAAGTAGGCGTTGACCATTTCGTCGCCAGGCCTGGTGCGCGACTTGGCCTTAGCAGCGGCCATGCGCGCCTCGATGGCGGCCCGCGTTTCTTCGAGGCTCGGCTCGGATTGCGCCATGGCTGCACTGGACAGGCCAATCGCGGCGGCCAACGCTATCGTGATCGAGGTAATGGTTCTCATCGTTTGGTTTCCTGCTGGTGGTCTCCCGGATGGGTCTCGGGATCTGGTTTCGTGTGATCTGTATCCTGTGGACTGCTTCTGCGCTGCGGATATCCGGCAAGAGCCGCTTCAGCCGCCTCCTGGCATGGGTCCTCCGAGGTGGTCCACGAAGAACCCGCGTTGGCGCTTGACGATGTAGGGATGCGTGGAGGCACCCCCGTGATCGGCGTCGGCAACGACGTATGGGGTGAAGTCCTTGTCGGCCTCCATCAGCGCATCGAAGATCGTCATGGCCGCCCGGAACGGCACGTTCTCGTCGATTTCTCCGTACACCAGCATCAGGTCGGCCTCGAGGCGGTCGATGATGGCGACGTTGCTGGTGCGTTCATGCACATCGCGCTCGCTGCCCGGCACGCCGAAGAAGCGCTCCACCGATATCCCGGAGTACACGGAGTTGAGGTATTCGTGGGGGCCGACGTGGGAGACCACCACATCGAAGAAATCCGGGAACAACAGCGCCGCCCGCAGGGACCCGTAGCCGCCGAACGAGGCGCCGGTGATGCCGACGCGGCTTGCGTCCATGTAGGGGCGCTCCGCAGCCAGGTTCTCGATGGCGACCTTGTGGTCGGCGGCGCCGAACAGATCCTCGGTGCCCGAGAAGGCATAACGGAAAGCCCGGTCGCGCCTGGTGGTGCCGCGGCCGTCGAGGGTGACGACGATGAAGCCCGCTTGGGCGGTGGCCTGGGCGTCCCGGGTGGTGATGGCCGCGAAATTGTCGAGGAACGAGTGCGGCCCGGAATCGATCTGCGGGCCGGGATAGGTCTGGTCGACAACCGCGTACTTCAGGCCGGGGTCGAAGTCGAGCGGTTTGAACAGCGCGCCGTACAGGTCCGTCTCCCCATCCGCCGCCTTGACCACGAAGGGCTCGGGCGGCCGCCAGCCGGTGGCCGTGAGGCGCGAGGCATCGGCCCGCAGCACCTCCGAGACCAGTTCGCCGTCGCGGGTGCGGATCACCATGACCGGCGGTTGCGCAAGGGTCGAGAAGACATCGACGAAGTAGTCCCCGGAGGGGGAGAACTTCGACGACGAATCCGGCCCTAAGCGCACCGGTAGCGCATAGCGGAAGAACTCGTGGTGGGCGTCCTCGGGCGTCAGGAGTTCGGCATCGCCCCCGTCGAACGACGACCGGTACAGGTGGCTGAAGTAGGGATCGCGCCCGCTCTCGCGACCGCCTGCGGTGTAATAGACAGTGCGCGCCGCCTCATCGACGCGGATGATGTCGAATACAACGCCGCCGTCGGTCACCTGGTTCTTCAGCTCGCCGGTCCGCGCATCGTAGAGATGGAGTTGCCCCGCACCGGAGCGCTGCGAGTACCAGAGCGCCTCGCCGCCATCGGCGGTGACGTGGAAATTGGGCGCGTGGTAGTCCCGGGCCGAGAACGCGTAGAAATGCGTTTCGCTTTCCTCGACGACAGTGCGCACGGCGCCGGTATCGAGGTTCATGGCCGCGATGCCGTAGGTCTGGCCTCCATGGTCGGCGGTGACGAAGAAGAGCTCCTGCCCATCGAGGTTCCACCAGAGCGCGTTTCCGCCGAAGTGCATGGGCGCAAAATCGTGCAGGCGGGCCGGATCGATGTCCGCCCGCACCAGGCGGCCGGCCCCAGTGTCGATCACCGAAAGTTCCCGCGGCGGCACGATCCCTTCGGCGGGAAACGGCACCCGGTCGAGGTGAACGGCGGTAAAGGGCAGGTCCGGCGGCAGGTGTTCAGCGATGTAGGCGCGCAGCGGCACTGCTCGCAGGTCGACGCGCATCGTGGCGAGATAGCGGCCGTCGGGCGACCAGTTGACCGAGGTGATCGGGGCGGGCTCCCCGGAGCGCCGGCGCTGCACCCGGGCCAGCTCGAAACCGAGGTGCCCGTAGGCGAAGCCTTCCTCGCCGTCGCTGGTGAGTTGCGTTTCCTCCCCGGAAGCCAAATCGCGCAGCCACAGGTTGCTGTCGCGAACGAAGGCGGCGCGGGTACCGTCCGGTGAAGGGCGTTCGGCGGGCGAAGGCGGCGGCGTCTCGTCCCCTGTGCATTGAGCAGCATCCGCAGTGCAGGCGAACGTACCGCTCGCGGTGCTGACAACCAGGCCCTCGCCGCCGAGCCCAAGCGAGAGGATCGGCAGGTTATCCGCATCGGCGTCGGCAAGCCCGGCCTCGGCCAGCGATTCGGCTAGGCGCGCATGATCGAACGCGGGCGCCTGACTGCCGGTCGCCGCATCGACCACCACGAATCGGGCGCCGCCACCGGTTTCCTGCTTGATCCAGAACCGGTCTTCGCCATCGATCCAGTGGGCTTGCGGGAGCAGATTGGCGACCAGCGCCATCAGCGCCGCGGATTCGAACTCGGCAGGGTCCTGCCTTGCGGTTTCGGTAGTCGCCGTACATCCGCTTGCGGCCCAAAGGATTATCACCCCCGCCACGGCGTGCCGCAACCCTTTGCGGCTCACGAAACGCTTGAAGCGACCGAGCAACAAGCGACGAAAAAACAGACTCACAAGATTCACCAGCATTCCACCTTGCCGACCTGCCGACTAAGACGCAGCACCAGCACCTCTCCCGCATCGCCCGCTGGCTTCCTGCTGCTAACGCCCATGCACTCGCGCTACGCCCTCGCATGGAACAAATTCCAAGCCACTGAGTCCAACGCGGGTTCCGGTGGCCAGTTCGAGGGCAAGATGCCCTCGCTCCGACCTTCGTTCGACGTTGTCCCCCGGAGCGAGGGCGTCCCGCCCTCGAACGTTCCCGGCCCGTCGGCGTTCCGGCTCCGAGATGTGTATCGATATGTCTCACATCGATCCCACGGTCTGCCGCATCAATCCTTTGCGGCTGGATTACCTGTCACTTGAGAGTAAACGTAGTGTGCTGCGGTGAGATCCTGTGCCGTGTTGCCGAGGCTCTTGTAGACGGTGATCTCGCTTTCGCTCAACCGACCCGGCACCTGGCCGTCGATCGCCTGGCCGATCTCGCCGACGATGTCGGTTCGGGCAAAGTGACCCTCCTCGATGGCCAGCAGCAGATCGCCCGCTTCGGCGAGGGCGAATTCGGTGATCTCCGTGTACACGCGGCCCCGCTCGAGGACCCTGCCATCGGCTTCCCGGGTGGCGGGGTTGTGCGCGCCCACCAGGTTGACATGGGCCCCCGGCGACAGCCAGTCGCCCTCGAGTATGGGCGTGTGGCTGCCGGTGACCGTGCAGACAAGGTCCGCACCCGCCACGGCTTCAGCGGCATCGGCCACCGCGCGCACCACCGCGCCATCCTCATCGGCATGGCTTTGCGCAAAAGCCGTAGCCTTGTCGATGTTCCGGCCCCAGATGCGCACGTCCCGCACCGGGCGCACCGCCAGCATGGCTTCGAGGTGCGTTTCCGCCAGCACGCCGCAGCCGAGCACGGCCAGCGTCGCGGCGTCTTCCCGCGCCAGCACCCGGGTCGCGGCGGCGCTGGCGGCGGCGGTCCGCAGGGCGGTGACGGAACTCGCCTCCACCAAGGCGAGCGGCGCGCCGTCGGCCCGGTCGAACAGCAGGATGTGGCCCTGCACCGCCGGAATGCCGCGGTCCGGGTTGGCTGGGAACAGCGTGACCAGCTTGGCCCCGAACACCCCCGCAGAACCAATTTCACCGGGCATCACCCCGAAGTAGCCGCCGCCGTCCGCCACCTGGAGCATCGAGCGCAACGGCAACTCGATCTCGCCCCGGCTGATGGCCACCTGGGTGGCGGCCATGAGATCGATGCAGGCGGGCATGTTCAGGGTTGCAAAAACAGTCTCACTGTCGAGGACGAGTGTGCTCACCGATCGCTCCTTCAGGTGCGGGTATCATGGATTGTCCCATTGAGGGAAGCCTGCTCCCATCCGTCCTGAGGATACTACAGGGCGTTCAGGACGCCGAAGCGTTGGGACGGATCGGTGGTTTCGGCACTCGAATGAGGGGAATGATGCGGCAAAACAGATTGAGCAGCCTTGACGCGCGCTTAGGGCTAGGCGAGCCGATCACGCGCCGGGACTTCATCGGCTCGACGCTGGCGGGGGCCGGAGCGGTGCTGCTGTCCGGCTGCGCACCCGCGCAACTCAGGCCGCAACCGCCGGACCCGGCGGCATGGCACCCTTGGGACGGGTACGGCGGCGTCGGCGACTACGCCACCAGCAACGGCAACACGCAAGCCGTGATGGATGCCGCCCACGTGCTGCGCGACCGAGGCAAGGAACGCGCCCTCGCCGCCGCATCGTCAACCGGGGAGGTGTTCGACGTCGTGGTGGTGGGCGGGGGCTTTGCCGGCCTCGGCGCCGCCTTCCAGTTTCACGCCACCAGCGAGAACCGCACCTGCCTGATTCTCGACAACCATCCGGTGTTCGGCGGCGAAGCCAAGGAAAACGAGTTTTCCGTGGGCGGCTACCGACTGTTCGGGCCCCAAGGCTCCAATGGCTTCATGCCGCCGGCGGGCCGCACCACGCTCTCCGACGACGTCTGGCGCGCCGTTGGCATGCCGATGGAGTACGAGTTTGCCGATGCCGACGAGAGCTTCGGCCTGCGCCTCGCCCACGACAGCTACGATGCGATGTTCTGGGGCGAGCCGCACTTGGATGTTGGCCATTTCTTCCGCGACGCGAACGGCGGCCGGTGGGTGCGGAACATCTGGGAAGACAACCTGGCGCGCACGCCATGGAGCGAGCCCCTGCGCCGGGACCTGCTGCGCGCCTTCAACGGCAAGGAGACGGCGCATGCCATGGAAGGCCTCGGGCCCTGGCTCGACGCCATGTCCTACCGGGACTACCTGGTCCGCGAACTCGAGCTGCATCCCGGCGTCGCTGAGCAGATCGATCCGGTACTCGCCATCGCGAATTACGGCTTCGGTTGCGACGTGATCTCGGCCTATGCGGCTTACCTGCTGCAGTTGCCCGGCATGAAGGGCTACTTCGTGGCCGACACCTTCGACTTCTCACAGATCAAGATCATGAGCTTTCCGGGGGGCAACACCACCTATGCCCGCTACATCGCCAAGCACCTGATTGCGGATGCCATCCCCGGCGAGGGGCTTCGGGACATCGCCCTCGGCCGGATCGACTTTGCCGCCCTCGACCGCAAGGGCGCGCCGACGCGCATGCGGCTCGGGGCCACCGCCATCGACGTCCGGCACGACGGCGACGGGGTGCGGGTCACCTACTTGAGAAACGGGCGCGCCGAACAGGTGCGGGCGCGCACCGCGGTGATCTCCGCCAGCGGCCAGATGGCGCGCCGAATCGTCGCCGACATGCCGGGCCCGATCCGCGAGAACTACGCCCGGTTCCACCACGGCGCCGTGCTGGTGGCCAATGTGGCGCTCAACAACTGGCGCTTCCTGCACCGTCTCGGCATCGGCGCCGGGCGCTGGTACGACGGCTTCGGCTTCATCGGCAGCATCCGCGCACCGATGAAGGTCGGCGGGCAGGCCGTTCCCTGGCACCCCGACCAACCGACGGTAATGACCTTCTACGTGCCCTTTTACACGCCGGGGCTGGACATCGACACCCAGGGCCGCATCGGCCGCGGGCTGCTGCTCGGCAAGTCCTATCTCGACTACGAGCGCGAAATCCGCGCCCACATGAATGACCTGTTCGGCGGTGCCGGCTTCGATGCCCGGCGCGACATCGCGGGCATCGTCCTCAACCGCTGGGGGCACGCCTACATCGCGCCGCAACCCGGCTTCTATTTCGGCGGCGAGAACGGCGCGGGGCTGACCGCGCCCATGAAGGAGGGGCACGGCCAGATCTTCTACGGCCATTCCGAACTCGGCTGGCGGATGAACTACCGCAACGCCATCGCCGAAGGCGGCCGGGCCGGGGAACAGGCCGCCAAAGCGCTCGCTTGAAGTGCGGCCAGCCCGGTCCGCTTCAGGCTATCGAAACACCTCCGACAGCCACTCGCCAATGACCGCAACTTGCACGTCCGGCGCGCCGCCGTCCAGGTGGTTCTTGCCGGGGATGATCTTCACGTCCCAACCGGCGGCCTCCAGCTCGGCGCGGCTGCGGACAATCAACTGCCCCATGTGGGTCAGCGGCTTGCCGTTCAGCGTAGGCAGGTCCTGATCGCCGATCCAGTTGAGCCGCGGGATGTCGAGCGCATCCTGGATCAGCCGGTCGTCGAAGCTCTGCAGGCCTTCGTAGTAGGTGAGAAACTGCCGGCCGTTTTCCGGTGAATTCGCTTCGAGGCCGTACAGGCTCGCGGGGCCGCTGGCCATGGCCCGGGTCGTGGTGAGCATGTCTTCGTAGATGCCGTCCAGCACCGGGAATCCGCCGCACGCCAGCGCCGTCATCCGGTCGGTGCGCAGCGCCAGCTGCAGGCCGGTGACGCAGCCCCAGGAGAAACCCGCGTAAGCGAATTCTTTCGCGCCGGCCGCATCCGCGATCGCCAGGTTGTCGCGCGCCACCGCCGCCGGGGTCAGGGTGTACAGCTTCGGTTCGTTGCCCGGGTACTCGATGAAGATCAGACGGAACTTCGAGCCCAAGGCATCGATGTAGGCCTGCTTGTACCGGGCGAGGGTTTCGGCCACTTCAGCGATCAGCGGCGGCTGTCCGGGAGCAGCGGGTATGGCCCGCGGCGCCGCGGTGCCCGGCCCGAGGAACAGGAAGCGGTCGCCGCCGCCATGCACTTCAAAGTAGATGCTCGAGCCATCGTGGGCGATGGCCTGCCCCGCCTCGGAAAGTGCTGGCGCGGCAAGTGCGCCCAGGGTCAGCGCCCCGGCCAGCAGGTGGACTGCGCACCTAAATCTCATAGCCTGTTCCCCTAAAAGTGCATCCGTGCCGTCAGTCCGAACGTTCTCGGCTGCTGCAGGACGTACTCCAGGATGGTGGCAATCGGCGCCCCAAGCTGCTGCTCCTCGTTGGTCAGGTTCTCGCCGAACACATACAGGCTCCAGTTCCCCAGCATCCAGCCCACGCGGGCATTCAGCGACTTGATGCCCTCGGTGGTCACCCGTTCCTCGGCATACCCGAATCCCCGAACGCTGGTGATCTGATCGTCCTGGAAAAAGTAGTCGAGGCGGGCGTGGCCGCCGACGTCGCCCCACCACTTGAAGCTGTAGTCCGCAGCCAGGGAGAGCGTGTAGTCCGGCACCCCGTCCATCGGGTCGCCCTTGATGTGCGTGGTGCCGGGCCGGGTGTACTTGCCGTCGTTCAGCCCATAGGTGGCGCGCAGGAACAAGTCGTCGGTAACGTTGAGCGTGGCCGCGACTTCAATGCCCTCCACTTCCGCCCGGCCGCCGTTGTTGAACGCCTGCAGCCCTAAGGGATTGGGCGCATAGACCTGCACGTTCTTGTACTTGGTGAGAAAGGCGGCGAACTCGAAGTCGAGCGTGCCCTCGCCGAGCGTCCCCTTGGCGCCAACCTCCCAAGTGGTGAGTTCCTCCGGGTCGAAGGTGTTCTCGCCGATGCCGAACAGTTCCAAGTCGAAGAACTGGATCCCCCCGGAGCGGAAGCCGTCGGCGTAGCTCGCATAGGCCATCAGGTCGTCCGTGAAGCTGTACTTGAGCACGAAGCGCAGTGCCACCTTGTCGTTGTCAACCGTATCGACCACGCCGATGGGCGCGCCGAACTGCGAGACGATGTTGGTGGAGTCCCGGGTGTCTTCGTAGTAGCGGATGCCGGCAATCGCTTCGAACCGGTCGATCACCGCCGTCAGTTCGCCAAAAACCGCCCAGGACTCGGTGTAGACCTTCAGTTCGCCGCCGAGCGCTTCCGGAACGGGCACGTTGGGATCGGGATAGTACTCCGTGAACAGCGGCGCAAGGTGCTTCGAATCCTTGTAGAAGGCCCCCGCGGTTAGGTGGAACATCTCGCCGAGCCCCGCATTCACGCGCACTTCCTGGGAGAACGTCTCGACTAGCTGGTCTAGGGAGTAGCCGATGGCCGTGATCGGACTGGCCACGCTGGGCGCATTGCCGAACAGCGGCGCGAAGTCCGTGGTGCCCGGAAAGAGCAACTCGACAAAGGTCTTGAATCCGGAAATGTCGAGTGAGTTGAAGATCGTTCGGTGCTGATATCCCGTGGAGCTGGTGACTTCGAACGGGCCAGCATCCCAGTTCAGCACCAGGTTAGCGAGGTCGTAGTTGACTTCGTTCGGAAAGGGAATGAAGTAGTCGGAGGTGAAGTCGAGATGGCTGTAGCCCAAGGCGGGAAACTCGCTTTCGTAGTGCTGGTAGAGCAGGTCCGCCTGGAAGCTCTCCGCCGGCTGCAGCCGCGCCTTGGCGCGGACGAACCAGCGGTCCTGCGTATTGGCGTTCTTGCCTTCGAACCGGTTGTCCACCCAACCCGGGCCTTCCTCCCAGTAGCCGGCGAGGCGCAGGCCGAAGATGTCCGAACCGGTCGGCACATTGCCCGCCGCAAAGGCGCGAACGCCCTCGTTGCCCCGGTCCACGGTGCGCGCGCTGACCTCCATGGCGCCATCGACCTCACCCGGCGTCGGCCCCTTGGTGATGTAGCGCACCGTGCCGCCGATGGAGCCCTCGCCGTACAGCGTGCCCTGGGGTCCTTTCAGCACCTCGACGCGCTCGATGTCCACCAGCGGAAAGTCCATGCCGTAGCCGGTGGTCTCCGCATTGACGGTCATCTCATCGACGTAGCGCCCCACCACCGGCAGCAGGCTGCCCGGCGGGGAAACGGCGCGAATCTTGATGGATTCCGCGACGCCTCCCAGCGAGGATACGGTAAGGCTCGGAACCGTGGTCTGAAGCTCGGACAGGTTCACCGCCCCCATGGCCGCGACATCCTCGGCAGTGACCGCGCTCACCGACATGGGCACGTCCTTCAGCGCCTGGTCGCGCTTCTGGGCGGTGACGATCATCTCCTCGATGACGCCTTCCTCCTCCGCGAAGGCCAAGGACGCCGAAAGCGCGGCACCGGCGGCCGCGGTTGCCAAACTCGCCAGAATCCAGACTGGTTTCATGCAAACTCTCCAAAAAAAGTGAACGTCAAGCCACAAGACGCAGGCGCGACGGTTTCCCTCACCCATCAGCCTTCCCAAACGAGCGGGTACTGCTCGCTGTCCAGCCGGTCGCCGTCCCTGAGCAGGCTGTTGCGCAAGCCCTTGTTGGTGCCCGGGCGGCTGGAATAGGTGGCGTCATCGCCCAAGTACCGCGCCGTGTAGCCGCGCCGGCGGACCTGTTCGCTGACGTTGCCGCCGGCGCCGTGCAGCACCAGCGCATGAAAGGCGTACGCATCGCCTGGTTCCAGATCGAAGCTGAAGATGTCGTAGTCGTCCCGCGCCGACTCGATGTCGGGAACCGTCTCGTAGTCCGGATTTCGCTCGTAGTCGTCCGTGACAGTGCGCCCGAAGACCTCCGGCTGAAAGAACCGCCCCCAGCGGTGGGAGCCGCGCACGAATTCCACCGCGCCGGTCTCGGCCGTGGTCGGGTCGAGGGCCACCCAGAACGACAGGATCTGGTAGCCGTCGACGGGCCAGTAGGGCTGGTCGTTGTGCCAGCGGGTGCGATTGACCGTGCCCGGCTCCTTCACGAAAAGCTGGTCGTAGAGCAGGTTGATCCGGCTGCAGCCGAGTATCTCGGCAGCCATGCGCGGCAAGGGGGATTCGAAGCAGAAGCGCCGGAACCCTTCGTGGAATTCCCAGGTGCGCAGGTTGCCGTGAAAGCGGCCGCGGCCGTCTTCCGGCTCGTAGCCGTGGTAGAAGGGCCCCGGGTTCGCAATGTCCGCCTCGATGGCGTCGGCGAGGATCTGACGCCATTCCGCGTTCACGACGCCTCGCAACGCAATGGCCCCGTCGGCGTGAAACGCCTCGATGTCCTTGCGGCTGAGGTTCATTCGCCTTCCCCAATCACCAAGCGATCAGCCTACTGCAATCCGTCGAATAAACAAAAGACCCCGACCAACGTCCCGGGGCCGCCGTTGTGAGGTAACCTCGCGCTGCTGCGTCCACTGGATCGATCCTTCCAGGAGCGGAACCACATGATCGCACTCACCAATGCAAAGTCACTCGTCGTGGTGTGGCTGGCGGTAGCCGGGCAAGCACTGGCGCAATCCGCAACGGAGGATTCCCGCGACCTGAGCCTGGTGACCCACAACGCCGTGGTGATCGCCGCCGCGCCGGAGGGCATCTGGCCGCACATCGTCGACCCCGATGCCTGGAAGGCGGGCGCGCGCCTGGTGCCGGTGGAAGGTGCGGAACACCGCTTCAAGGCCGTGATGCCGAACGATCCGGACACCGCCCTGTTCCACGTCACCAACGTCGAATTCAATGCCCCCCACCGGCGCACCATCCGGCTGAACGCCTTGGACGGCGCCCTGATCGGCCATGCTTCCTGGGAACTCACGCTCGTCGATGGCGGCACCCGCGTCGCCTACCACGTCTACAGCCAGCAGACGGCACCGCCAAGTCAGCCGCCCATCGACCGGGAAGCCTATGTGCAGGCCAACCGCGCACGGTTCCAGGAAGAACTGAACGCACTGCGCAAGCTGGTGGAGACCGATTCGCAGTAGGCGGGATCAGGGCGCGTCCGGCTGTGGCGTGGTTTCCGCGATTGCCCGGCGGATCACTTCGATGACGAAGTCCGGGGTTTCGTAAGGGAAATTGTGCCCCGTACCGGCAGGCGTGACGATGCGCTGCGAGCGGCTCGATGCCGCCAGGTAGCGTTCCCGGGTGTGCCTGTAGAAGCGGCGCAGGCGCGCTTCGAAATCCTCCTGTCCGGCGGCCTCGTTGGCTTCGGCCATGGTCGCGAAGAAGGCCTCGGCATCCGCCATGTCCCCCGGTGCGACCAGGTATAGCGGCAGATCGCCCAGATCCCCGTCATAGACCACAGAGTCCAAAGAGTTCGCCCCGGCTTCCAGAGGGTTTGCCCCGACTGGTTCGAGCCGCGACAGTGGCAGCCGCCTGCAGGCTGCCCGGTCAGGTTGCTGCTCCACTTCAGGAGTCGGCCGGCACGACGCGCATACCCGCGCATCCCCCCAACTCAATCTTAGCCGGCACGATCCTGGCATTGAGGTTCTGGCTGTCGCACCCCTTCCCCACGTACGCGACCACTGCCGCACCTTCCGGCGAGTCCGGATCCACCGGATGCACCAGCCCATCCGGCCGCAGCATGCAGGGCACGAAGCCGATTTCGGCAATGCCGCCATCCTGCACGCTGGCCCAGGCCAGCAGCGTCATGCGCGACTCGGCGTGCAGCGGCAGCAGCGGCCAGCCTTCCCGGGGGGCCACGCCGTAGAAGTCGGGGTCTTCGCCCGAGCCCGCGATCATCTTCAGCAGGTCTGGCGGAAGCTCCACTCTCAGGTCGAACACGAAGTGCCCCAGCCCGTACAGGATCGGCTTGCCCTTGTACCACTCCATGCCGCGCAGCACATGGTGATGATGGCCGACCACCAGATCGGCCCCCTCGTCGATGCACAGGCGCGCCGTGCGCGTCTCGTGATCGGTGAGGTGGAAGGGCTTCATGAAGTCGCCCCAATGGAAGGTGGTGATGACCAGGTCGGCCCGCTGCCGTGCGTTGGCGATGTCCTCGCACAGATTTTGAACGTCCTCTTCGTAGGGGACGGTTTTCAACCGCGGCTCGCAGCCGGGCGCGTGGTAGTTGTCGTAGGCGTCCATGAAGACGTTGTGCGCCCGCATCGGCGCGATGCCAGGCACCGCCGACCGGGCTTCGTAGCCGGACGGGAAGATCGAGGCGTAGCCGAGGAACGCAAGCTTCATGCCGCCTGCCTCGACGATCGCCGGCTCCCGGGCCTCGGCCAGGTTGCGGCCGGCCCCGCAGGCCGCCACGCCCTGCTCGATCAGGCGCGCCCGGGTGTCGAGCATGGCCGCGTGACCGCCATCGACGATGTGGTTGTTGGCCATGGTCACCACGTCGAACCCGCACCGGGCATAGACATCCAGGTTCCGCGCCGGGGGAATCACCTGCACCGGCGCGCTCGGCGGCGCGTGCGGATCGTCGGTGTACGGCCCCTCCAAGTTGCCGAACAGCACATCGACGGCATCCAATGCGGGCTGCACCAGGCTGAACACCTCCGGCGGATCCTCGCGATCGACCAGAACGTCGCCCACCAGTCCCAGGATCAACTGTCCGTCGGTCACTATTGCTGCCTCGATGTGCGCCCCGTTAGCCTTTCCTGCAGCGCGGCGTGAATCCGGCCGAGCACAATGAGGTGGCCCTGAAGCCTGCGGACTTTCGCCAGGGCGACATCCACGTCGTCCTCGCCGACCCCGGCGACGTTTGCCGCATCCTCGACAATCCAGTCCCAAACCATCGCATAGCGCTCGAAGGAGTCGTACAGCTTGGCCTGCTCGATCAGCCAGCCGTACTCCAGATAGGGGGCCGCGCGGCTGGTCTGCGCCACGCGCCAAGCTGCCGTGGAGATTCGCGGGTACGGCAGATCCACTTCCACCTGCGACTCATCGAGCGCTTCAAGCGGAAGGCCGTCGCGCTGCGCCCGTCGCAACAGCCCCACCAACCGATCGACGGCCGCGATCCCCGAGGTGAGCCCCGCCTCGGCGCCGTTGAGCTCGGCCAGGTTGTTTTCGATCTCCAGTTCCACCGCCAGCCGCGCCTCCGCCGCGATTGCCTGAAGCTCCCGCTCGCCCCACCACTCTTCCAAGCCCAGCGCCAGAAGCACCGCAAACACGATCAGGACCGCCTGGATCGAGAGGTCAACCAACCGCTCCGGAAGCCTTGCGGCCCGGAATCTCGCCAGGAAAGCGGGTTTCTTCATGGGCAGTCTCGATCTGGACTTAAGCCGGAGACTCAATCCTGGATGATGGCGGACGGCGCGAAGATGCGTTCCCCCAGGGCCGAGGAGAACGTCAGCTCTCCATTGGGCGTGTCGATGCGGAGTTCGAAGCCGGGCCTCTCACCGGCCGTCACGGTGACCGGTATCTCGAGGCTGCGATAGATTGCGGCGAGACGTTCCGGATCGGGATGGATCGCGCTAAACGAGAGCAGCTTCAACCCTTGGGCGGATGTGTCCGACGGGTGGGGCGTCGCGCCCCAATCGATGTAGAACGGCACTTGGTCGCCGTAGTCGTGCCCCGCAAGATAGAGCCCGGTCCACGAGAGCAGGACGCCATCGGGCGTCTCCCTGGACCCGGCGGCAGGCCCCACCGTGGTCAAGCCCGCCGTTTCCGCTGCCGTGGCGGTAGCGGCCATGTCCTGCGTTCGGGCGGCGAACCCCGCGATGTGCGGTTCCCGGTAGGAGACGAGCCTTGCACCGAATCCCTGGGGTTCGTCGAGTTCCGGGTTCGGCGCAATGAACTCCAGATAGACCCCCTCCCCGACCGAAGCCAGCAGGTTCGCGGTGCCGAGCCCAGGGTGGGCGCCACCGACCGTGAGCACCACTCCCGTCTCGGCTTCAAACTGGCTTTTGAATCCTTCGAGGTCGGCAAGGAGAAGAATGATATGGTCGAGCATGCCCGCGATTTCCCTATCCCGTCCAACGAGTGTATGCCAAATGCTGCTCTGGCGCTGCGTGGGCTTGGTTAGTCTTGCCCCGGCGCTCGGTACGCCCGCCGAATCACCACCGGCTCCTCCAGAATCTGGCCCTGCACCAATTCGATGGAGGTCGGGGCATCGCTCGGCAAACGCTGTATCCGTTCCAGCACCCGCAGGCCGCGCAGCACGCGGCCGAAGGTGGCGTAGCCCTCGCCGTCGCGGTTTTCCGACTCGTACCCGCTATCGAGCACGGGGTTGTCCTGCACATTGAAGAAGAACTCCGAGTTCGCCGTGCCGGGATCCAAGCGGGCGAAGGCGATGCTGCCGCGTTCGTTGGGGATGCCGGTCTGGTCAGTCCTTTCATGCGCGACCGGCGGCAAGGCGGGCTCCGCCTCCGCGTACGCTTCGATGCCCGCGCTGTCGGCGCGCATCGCTTGCGCCAGCAAACCGCCCTGAACCACCTCGATCGAACTCCCGCCGGACCGCCGGGTCACCCGGTAGAAGCTGGCGCCGTCGTAATGCCCGCCGTCGACATGGGCGAGAAACTGCGCCGCCGACAACGGCGCGCGTTCCGGGTAGAGGGCAATTTCGATGTCGCCCAGCGAGGTTTCCAGCACCACCTGCACGGTCCGGTCGATAGGGTTGGCGGCAAGCCACCACAGGCGCAGGTCATCGATGCGATGCGGCTGCACGTCGGCGGCATACTTGGCGTACTCGGCGTCGGGAAATCGGTTTTCGAGGCCGCGCAGGTGCTTGTCGAAGAAACCGCGAACGAAGTCGTTCTGAATCCCGATGACGGTTTGGGCGTCGATGTCACCGAAGAGCGGGGTTTTCCAGGGCGCGCGCATGAACAGCGGAAAATCGGAGACGCCCAGATGGGTGACGCCGTCCACCATCAGGCGATGGACATCGGAGCGCAGCCCCGCCGTTTCGTGGCGCTCGTAGGAAAAGTCGTTGTATCCGTGTCCGGAGGCTTCCGGTTCCCCCGAAACCAAGGCCGCCAGGACATCCAGATCCGAATAGAGCATGAGGAACGGCGCCGGCACGTTGCGGTTGAAGGGTCGGAAGTCGTAGTCGCCGCCATCGAGGTTGACGCCGGCCCCGCAGCGGGGATCGACCATGCACACCCCGCCGGTGGTGGAACCGCCGAAGGACATGCCGATCTCCCCGACCGAGCCGAGATCGCCCGCGGCGACGATGTCCGCAACCTCGTCGGGCACGTCCCCTGCCTCGAGCCGGTCGTGCACGAAGATGCGGTCCGCCCGCCATACGTCCGCGCTGACCGAGGGAATGCGCTGCCCGTCCCGCACCGATTGCTCGTAGCTGGCCCGGGTGCCCCGGCGCCGCTCGTCGAACGTCGCGCCGACGAAGCTCAGGCGCTGGTCCTCTGACATCTCCGTAGCCAGCCGCTCCATTTCCGCAAAGAGCGCCGGGTCCATGCCCGCCACATCGCCGTTCGGGAACACAACCGGGGAGGAGTCGTAGGTGTGCTGCACGGAGAACACGATGTAGCCGTGACTGGCCAGTTCCTCCAGCAGCGCCGTGTTCTGGCCCGGAAAGGAGGTGTAACCGTGGCTGTAGATGATGACCGGCCGGTTCGCCGCCCCATCCATGAGCGGCGCGTTCTCGTAGGAATTGGTGGAACTGTGCTTGAGGTACTGGAAGAAAAACGGCATGCCCATGGTGCTGCCGAGACCGGAGGCGGTGGTTTCGGCCTCGACTTGATTGAAATAGGGCCGGGGGCTCCGCCCTGCCACATCCCCCGCCGGGTACCAGACGCGCACCAGCAGGCGCCGCGGCTCGTCTTCACCGGCGGCGAGCACGCCCTTGCGGGAGGGATCGGCGAGTTCGAAATCCCGAACCCCTACCGGATGCTCGCCGGAAGGCGCCGGGAGCGTCGTTGCCACGAAGACGTAAAGCAGCCCGACCGCGATCACGCCAAGGGCGGTGAACACGGCACCGCTCACATAAGGCACGCGCAGCGGTTTACTGCCTTCGCGGCGTTTGCCCAGCCACACCGCAGCCAACAGCAGCAAGGCGACCGCCACGCCGCCGGCTGCCTGCCAGCGATGGTCCATGATCGCCACGACGCCAACCACAAGCGCGACGAGCGATGCCACGACAACGATGCGTCTGCGCGCCTTAAGCCCGGTCATCCACCAAGAGGCAATGCCGATTGCCAAAGCCGCACAGAGTATCCAGTCAATCAACAACATGAGGTTGCTCCTTCAAGCCTGCTTTTTTTGCGGCCGCCCGGGAGTCAGACGCGCCACGATCAGGGCAACCTCAGCGCACTTCAAACTTCTTTTTCTTGACCCCCATCACGGCATCACGGTCCACTTGGGCGGTGCCGACGGGGTTGCCGATGGTGGTGTAGGACATGCCCATGTTCAGCGCTGCCGTGCGCGGCAGGTCCAGCGACTCCCAGACCGCGCGCACCGTACCTTGGGTGGCGGCGGGCGGCTTGGCGGCGATCTTGGCGGCGAGTTCGTGGGCACGCGCCCAGAGCGCGTCCCGCTCCACCACTTCCGACACCAGCCCCATGCGCAGCGCCGCGTGGGAACTGATGCGCTCGTCATTGCCGAGCAGCACCATGCGCATCACGTCGCCCAGGGGCATGCGGTAGGTGGCGCCGATCGGCTCCAAGGCCGCGGTCATGCCGTAGGTGACGTGCGGGTCGAAAAAGGTCGCCTCCTCCGAACAGATGAGGATGTCCGACTCGTTGATCCAGTAGAACGCGCCGCCGGCGCACATGCCGTGCACCGCGGTCACCACCGGCTTCCACATCTTGTTGGCGCGCGGGCCGAGGTACACGCCGGGGTCCACCTTGAACCAGTCGTTGGTCTGATTGGGGCCGCTGACCGCCCGCGCGCCCGGCGCATCGCGGCCGCCACGCACATCCACCCCGGTGCAGAACGCCCGGCTTTCCATGGAGGCGCGCAGCACGTAAGCGTGAATGTGCTCATCGACGATGGCCTTCTGCCAGACGTACTCGAACTCCTCGCACATCCGGCCAGTGAACGCATTCAGCGCCTGTGGCCGATTGATGGTGATGGTTGCTACGTGGTCGTCGCTCTCCTCGTAGAGAATGGTTTCAAACTCCATGCTTGTTGGCTCCTGTTGGTGTCCTGTGGTCGGTCAAGTGTCCTTGGTAGGGCGGGCGTAGTCACCAACCGGCCAGCACCGCAGCGCGCTCGCGATGCACCGAGGGGCTGCCCAAGTAGTTGCGGTCGAACAAGGCGCGCTTGAGCCAAAACTGGCAGTGAAACTCCCAAGTGTAGCCAATGCCGCCGTGCAGCATGACCATGGTGCGCGAGGCATTGACGTAGCGGTCGGCGAGATGGGCCTTGGCCAGCGCCGCCAAGCGCGGCGCCTCCTCGGGCCGGTGATCGAAGGCGTAGGCCGCGTACCAGACCAGCGCCCGGGCCGGCTCGACCTCGGCCGCGGCGTCCGCAATCTGGTGCTTGACGCCCTGAAAATGCGCGATGGACTTGCCGAACTGCACGCGCTCATTGGCGTAGTCCACGGTCAATTGCACCGACTTGTGCGCGCCACCGTAAGCATCGGCGGCTAGGCAGATCAGACCGGCATCGCGCACCCGCCCGGCCACCGCGCTGTCGCAGGGCAGCAGCGCACCGGGCGCGTCGTCCAAGCTCAGGCCGCCGATGCGCCGGGTTCGGTCCACGCCGTCCCACTCTTGGGTGATCACACCTGCCGCATCGCGTTCCACTACCGCCAGCCCGCCGCCCTCGACGCCCACTAGGAACAGGTCCGCATCCGAGGGGAACAGCACGTTCCTCTTGATGCCGCTGAGTCGGCCATCGCGGATTGCCAAGCGCCATTGCTCTGGCTGCCACGCATCGCCTTCCTCGCCAAAGGCGATGCTGCCCACCAGTTCGCCGGAGGCGAGCCCCGGCAGCCAGCGCGCCTTCTGCTCGTCACTGCCGCCCAGGGTCAATGCCAGGGTGAGCAGCGAGTGGCCGAGCAGCGGCCCCGGCGCGGCGCAGTAGCCCATGGCATCGGCGGCGACGGCCAGATCCAGCAAACCCAGCCCCACGCCGCCGTATTGTTCCGGCACCAGCAAGCCGGCCAGACCCAGCTCCGCCGAACGGTTCCAAAGCGCCCGGTCCAGCTTGGCGTCGGCATCGTAGATTTCCAGCAATCGTGCGGTCGGCGCTTCCGTCTCGTAGAAGCGCCGCACCGTCTCACCGAGCATGTGCTGCTCTTCGGTGAGGTCGAAATCCACAGTCGCTACCCGGCTCGGCGGCGTTGGGCCGCTTCGGTCATCATGCCTGCGCCACGCTCTCTTAAGGCGTCGGACGGTTCCGGCAGCACCACCGGGCCGTATTGGCGGGATGGCAGGATGACCACCGCGGTGCCCGGACAGGTGAGCCAGCCGCGCTGGGAAGTGCCCTTGATCTCCAGCTCCACGATGCAGTGCCGGCCTTCCTGGCGCTTGCCGCGCACGGTGCCTTCCATCAGGTGCCAATCGCCGATGAAGTTGAAGGCGCGCATCTGGCCGGTGAGCTTCCACAGCCAGCCGTCGTCGCCCATCCAGTTGGTGACCAGGTGGGTCAGCCAGTTCATGCGCATGTCGCCGTAGTCGTAGGCCAGCGGCAGGCCGATCTCCTGGGCGCGTTCGTGCTCCCAGTGCAGGCGCTGCACCACGTCGGGCACGCCGTGGGAGTTTTTGGCATAGAACCCGCCGATCTTCTGGCGCGTCTTCCACTGAAAGCGCAGCGGTCCGTGGCCGTAGTGGCCCATGCCGCGCCCGAGGTGCTCGGCGATGATGTCGGTGACGGTGAGGGGGCCCTTGGCCAGCGGCTGCAGCGCATCGCCCACCTCGACATCCTCCCAGTAGCGCGGCACCGCCCCGCGCACCTCTTCGGCGGCGTAGATTGCATCGATGGCGGCGATGTCCTCATCCGTGTAGGGCCAAAGTTCCACCCCCGCGTGCCGATTGGTCTTCTTCGAGCCGCTGCGCTCGGAGGCGATCTTCAAGGTCTCGCTCATCCCCACCGGGCCGCCGGTGTGGTCGGCGTACAGGTCACGGGTGATCATGTGCACCGACTGGCCGCCGGTGAACTTGCTGCTCTCCACCACGTGCACGCTTGTCAGCGCAATGTCGTAGTAGATGTCGTCGCCGGGACTGACCGGCCGGTACCATTCCCAGGACTGGCCGGAAACGTACTCGCCGGCGCCGGGAAACAGGTGGCGAAACTGTTTCTTGCGCTCAGCGGTGAACTTCGGCGTCTCGTTGACGCCGGTGACGGTCAGGTAGGTGGGGGAGCCGATCTGCCGACGCCAGCGGGTGCTGCTGCCGTACTCGGGGTCGTGCCAGAGCGGGTTGTCATCGCCCAGGCTGAAGGCGAAGTGCGCGATGCCGGCCGCCGACGGCCGCGCGTCGTGGCGCTTCACATGGTCGGGTTGGGGTATGCCCACCTGCGAGCGGGCCCGGTCGATCTCCGCTTCGGTAATGGCGATGCGGTGTTCGGTCGCCGGCGCGGCGGCGGTTTTGTCGCTCATGAATTTGTCTCCCTGCTTATACGTCGCGGGGCAGCCCCAGGCCCCGCTCGGCGATGATGTTGCGCTGAATGTTCGAGGTGCCGCCGCCCATGGTGGCGGCTAGGGAACCCAGAATCTGGTTCACCCAACGCTCGTTGCCGACCACCCGTGTCGGGCGCCGCGTAACCGCGCTGTCCTCGCCCGTATCGGTGCCGGTGCCATGGGCCACGGCGGAGGCGAGCAGCATCGAGTCGTCGCCGATCAACTCGTGAACGATGCGCGCCACCTCCATGCCGATGGTGTGCATGGTGACGAACTTGTTCATGTAGCCAAGGGCGCCGGTATCTTCACCCTTGGCGTCCTTGGAAAACTGGTATTGGCCGGACCAGTACGAGGACAGCACGAAACCCTCCAGCGCCGTCAGCCATTGGCGCACTTCCGGGTCCTTGATGGCCTGCCCGCCACCGCGCGCCGTCCGCCGGGCGAGGCCCACCGTCTTGCGGTACAGCTCGCGACCCTGCTCCGGCCCGCCGAGCTGATTGCGTTCGAACTTCAACGTGGTGCGAGACACCTCCCAACCCCTGCCGCGCTCCCCAACCAGCCAGTCGGCGGGCGTTCTGGCATCGGTGAAAAACACCTCGTTGAAAGAGGCGCCACCGGTGATCTGGCGCAGGCGGCGCACCTCGATGCCGGGCTGGTCCATGGGCACCAGCAGGTAGGAGATGCCGGCATGGCGCGGCTCGTCGGGCTCGGTGCGCACCAAGGCGAACATGTACTTGGATACGTGTGCGCGGCTGGTCCAGACCTTCTGCCCGTTGATCACCCACTCATCGCCCACCAGTTCGGCCTTGGTGCGCAAGCTGGCAAGATCGGAGCCAGCGCCCGGCTCGGAATAGCCCTGGCACCAGATGTGGTCGCCGTGAATGGCCGGCGGGATGAACTGCTCCTTCTGCCACTCGCTGCCCCATTGCAGCAGCGTGGGCACCACCCGGGAGATGCCGTTGCCTTCGATCTCCCGCGGCGCGCGGGCGGCGATGAACTCCTCGGTGATGATGCGGGCCTTAAGGGGGTCAGCGGTCTGCTCAGAACCGCCGAAGCGGCGCGGAATGCCGCGGTACAGATAGCCCCGGTCGATGGCCTTCAGACGGAACGCGCGCACTTGGGCGGCACGGTCCAAGTCCAGATCCACGCCCTTGGGCGGCCAGTTCTCCGCCAAGAACGCGCGCACTTCCTCCTGGAAGGCGAGATGCTCAGCCGAGTAGTCCAGATTCATTTAACTAATTTAAATAGGGTTTCTTTGTTTGAGTCAAGCTGGCTCCTGGAAACTGGCTCCCCCGCTAGTCGCCGTGAAAGGTCGATTCGGGATTGTTCCAATGCAGCTTGACCCGTCGGTTGGCGATCAGCCAGCGCTCGCCAGTCTTGCGGAAGTGGTCGATGTAGGTGCCCATGTGGTCGGGCCCGAACCGGGTATAGACGATGAAGTAGGTCCAGCACTTGGCTTCAGCGTCGGAGTCGAACTCGATGCGGCTGGTGGTCAGGTTGTGACGCACGAATCCCACGCCCCCTTTCGGGTCGCTGGCGCGCTTGGCTACGCCCCCACTCAATCCTTCGACGATGGCAGCGCGCCCTTGATAGGTGCCCGATGGGGTGTCGAGCACGCCGTCTTCAAAAAACGCCGAGGCCAGGCCTTCCAAGCGGCCGCGGTCCCCTTCGGTGTTGTAGATGGACATGGTGTGTCTGATGGCCTCGCGGGCCGTGGCCTGTTCCGGGGTCATGGTTTCCTCCCTATGGACGGATCTGGGTCAAGAGACGATAATCCACATGGTGCGCCATCGCATGGCGCTTGGGAAGCGTAACGGGCTGCCGTCTTGCCCCGCTTCGGCTGTGCTATTCTGACCGCCAGAACCTGCCCTCCATCGGCCCCGCCCGAGCGCCGAGCACAAGAGCCGACTCATGCCATTCGACTTAAGACCCCTAGTCAACCCCAAGCACACCGCGCTGCTCACCAATGAAGTGCAGTCCAGCGTCCTTGACGCGGACGGCGACTTGGCCGAGAACGCCAGGCGCATCCTCGGCAACATTGTGCGCCTGGCCGATGCAGCCCGCTTGGCAAGCGTGCCCGTGGTCCATGCCGTCAAGCATTTCCGGCGCGATTCGTTGGCGCGCAATCGCAACATCGTTCTCTACCAGCGCCGGGGCGTGCTGACGGATGCCGATGCGCGGCCAGAGCCCGACAGCCGCCTCCAGGCCGGGTGCCAAGTCGTCCCCGAACTCGGCCCAGACGAGCGCGATCTGGTCATGACGCGTCTGCATGGCATGGGTGCAGTGCACGACAGCGGCATTGACCCGGTGTTGCGCATCCTTGGTGTGAGCACCGTGGTGGTGGTCGGCGTGTCACTGAACGTGGGCATCCCCAACAGCGTCATGGATCTCGTCAACCGCGGCTATGACGTGGTCGTGCCCTCCGATGCGGTGGCGGGGACGCCCATGGCGTACCAGGAACAAATCATGCAGCACACCATCAAGTACCTAGCCCGCGTGGCGCCCACCGAAGCGGTGCTTGCCGCCTGGTCGAACGCTAGCTGAACCAAGGCCGATCCGGGCTAGGATCAGTGCTTGAACTCGGAGCCCCCGGCCGCCGAGACGACGCTGCCCGACGTGAAGCTTGAGGCATTGGAGGCCAGAAACAGGGCGGCGCCAACGATCTCATGGGGCTCGCCGAGCCGCTGCAGCACGTGGTTGTCTCGGGCTCGCGCTGCAGCCGCCGGCACATCCCAGGCCTTGGAGATGTCGGTGAGAAACGGCCCCGGCATGAGGCAGTTCACCCGCACCTTGGGCGCGAAGGCCCAAGCGAAGCCGGTGGTCATGGCATGCAGCCCGGCTTTCGCCGCGGCGTAGGGGATGATGTTCGGCGTCGGCGCCAGCGCACCGCCGCTGGACACGAAGATGATGGAGCCCCCGTCGCCTTCGGCCATGCGCGTGCCGATCAGCGCCGTCAACCGGAAGTGGCCCTTCATGTTGACCGCCATCACCTTGTCGTAGAGCGCTTCGCTGACATCGGTGATGTGGTCGTACAGCGGCGACATGCCGGCGTTGTTCACCAACACGTCCACGTGGCCAAACTCCTCGTAGGCAACCGATGCCAAGCGCTCCATGTCCTCCCAGTTGCCGGTGTGCGCACCGACCGCCAGCGCCCGTCGGCCGGTGCTTGACTCGACCTCCGCCGCCAGCGCCTCGCAATTGCCAGCTTTGCGGCTGGAGATGACGACATCCGCCCCGGCCTTGGCAAACGCCAGCACCATCTCCCGGCCGAGCCCGCGGCTGCCGCCGGTGACCAAGGCCACCTTGCCGGTCAGGTCAAAAACGCTCGCTATCGCGTGCTCATCCACAGACGTTCTCCTTGAATCGATTTAGGCCCTAATAGAACAGGTCGCCGCCACAGGCCGAACTGGTGGTGCCCTCGGCCTGAAAGGCCTTGACCAAGTTGCGCCCGACCCGCCACTTATGCACTTCATCCGGCCCATCCACCAACCGCTGTGCCCGAATCCCGGTGTACCAGCGCGCCAGCGGGGTGTCGTGGGTGTAGCCGAGGGCGCCGTGCAGCTGCAGCGCGGTGTCAACCACCTTGTGCACCATGTGCGGCAGAAAGATCTTGGCGATGGAATTCTCCTGGCGCAGGTCCATGCCCTTCTCCATCTTGTAGGCGAGATGCAGCACCATCAGGCGCGCTTGGTAGATCTGCTCCGCGCACTCGGCCAGCATGAACTGCACGCCCTGCCGGTCGGCCACCGGCTGGCCGAAGGTGACCCGCTGGGTGGCGTGCCCTACAGCGAGGTCTAGGGCCTTCTGCGCCAGCCCGATGTTGCGCATGCCGTGCCGCAGGCGGCCGTAGCCGAGCCGGTGCTGGCCGAGCGCGAAGCCCTGGCCGGGTTCACCGAGGATCGCCTCGGCGGGCAGCACCAAGTTGTCGATCCTGACTTCGCAATGCCCGCCGAACTCCTCGTAGTGCTGATCGTCATGGCCCATGACCGGCACGTTGCGCAGCACCTCATAGCCCGGATTCGGCAGGTCCACCAGAAAGGCGCTGAACTGCTGATGGCGCGGATTATCGGGATTGGTCTTGGCAAGCACCACGGCGAAATCGGAGATGTTGGCCAGGCTCGTGAACCATTTCTCGCCGTTCAGCACCCAGTTGTCGCCATCGCGCACGGCGGTGGTCTGCAAACCCGTCGCATCGCCGCCGGCGGCGCGCTCGGTCATGGAATAGCAGACCCGCGCATCGCCGTTCACCAGCGGCACCAGATACTTCTGCTTCTGCGCCTCGGTGCCGTAGCGGGCGATGGTGAGCATGGTCGCGTCATCGGAGCCTTGGGTGTTCACGGCGAGGTCGCCCAGCGGGCTGCCGCCCAGCTCGTACTGCACGATGGCCATCGCCAGAGGTCCCAGTCCCAAGCCGCCCCACTCCTCGGGCATGTGTGGACACCACAGCCCATCGGCTTTCGCCTGGGTGTGCAGCTCCTTGAGGATGGCTTTCAAGGGGCGGCTGCGCAGCTGCGCTTCCGCCGGCACGCAGTGGTCCTCGACGAACTTGCGGTAGCGCAGGCCCAGTTGCTTGTGCTCTTCAGGAATCTCGAAATCGATCACGGCCACCCTCCCCGGTTGTTCCTTTAGATTTGCCCGTCTGGTAGCCGCCCGCAACGCGCATCGGCCACTGGCCTGACGTTAGCCGACGGCCACCACCCTGGGCTCCTTCCCTGCCATTTCCCCCGTTTCCGCGGCGATCCACCGGTTGAGCAGTTCGGACCGCTCGGCAAACCGGTCCCGCGCCGCTTGTGGATCCTTCGCCAGGATCGCATCCACGCAACGGATCGAGGCCTCGTTCCATGCCTGCACGCGCCCCGGATGATTGGCGTAGAGCTTGGTGGTGGACTGCTCGGCACCGAACTGATTGAACGTGGTCAGGCACAGTTCGATGGCCGGATTGCCGCTCAGTTCGCCCAGTATGCTCTCCAGTTCCGATTCCAAGGCCAACAGCAGCGGTGCCGACTGTTGGCGTGCCTCTGCCGCCACCAGCCCTTCCCGCAAACGGGCCAGCCGAGCGCGTGCCGCTTGATTGTCGCTCTGCGCCGCCAGCTCCACACCCTTGCGGAATGCGCCCTGGGCGGCCTCACGAACCTGCTGCAGGGAGGTGTGACGCGATTCGAGGTAAGCGGCAACCGCCCGGCTCACCGTGGCGAGCGTCGGGCGCCGGGCGAAGAATCCGCCGCCCACCCCGCGTTTGATGGTCAACACTTGTTCGTGCGACAACAGCCGCGCCACTTGGCGAAAGGTGGGACGGCTCACGCCAAGCGCTTCCATCAACTCCTCCTCAGAGCCGAGAAACTTGCCTTCCTCAACCGTGAGCGCTCTCTTGCGCAACTGCACCGCCGCCTGGAACGTGACCGACGTTGCCTCCGAGGTTTCCTGTCCCTTCATTTTCCTGCCCGATCACCCCGGTTGCCCCTTCCAGACGATTGTAGTGTACTTGACTAAACAGGTTAACTGATCGAGGGCTGGGATGGACGACACCTTCTTGGGCTATGCAGGCAAGCACGTATTGGTGATCGGCGCTGCCACCGGCATGGGTGCGGCCGCCGCCAAGCAGGCCAAGGCGCAGGGTGCGCGGGTCACGGCAATGGACGTGGCCGACATCGACTACGCCGTGGACGCCGCCATCAAGGTGGATCTGCGCAGCCAGCCGAGCGTCGATGCAGCCATCGCTCAACTGCAGGGGGACGTGGACGTGGCGTTCGCCTGCGCCGGCGTCGCCGACGGCACGCCGGACATCGTGCTCATCAACTTCACCGCGCAACGCTACCTGGTCGAGACGCTGATCGAGAGCGGGCGCCTCGGCCGGGGCGGCTCCGTGGTCATGATCTCCTCGGTGGCCGGCCTGCCCTGGCCACAGAACCTGCCGGCTGTGACCGAGTTCCTCGACACGCCCGACTGGCAGGCGGCGACCGCTTGGATCGACGCCCACGAGGACAGGGACACCTACAGCTTCAGCAAGATGGCGATGAGCGCCTACGTAGCGCGCCAGGCGTTCCCGCTGCTGCAGCAGGGCATTCGCATCAACGCCATTCAGCCCGGCCCGACGGATACCCCCTTGGCCCGGGCCAATGCCGATATCTGGCTCGCCTTCGGGCAGGACTATCGCGATGCCGCGGGCGTTGCAACGCTCACGCCGGACGAGATGGCAAGCACCCTGCTGTTTCTTGGCAGCGACGCGGCCAGCGGCATCAACGGCGCCAATCTGCTGGTGGACCAGGGTCAGGTCGGAGCGGGCGCCACCGACGCGTTCGAGACGCCCGCCATCAAGATGATGCTCGGCATGGCGCCATCCTGATGAAGCGCGGCTAGCTCGGGAGCCGTTGGCGCATCTACTCCCCGACCATCAAAACGGCACCGCCAAACGGGCCCACGGCGTTGGCCCATACCGCCACGTTGGCGTCCGGCACCTGCCGGGGGCCGCATTGGCCGCGAATCTGGCGCACCGACTCGATGCAGAAATTGGTGCCGTGACGGCGCCCCACGTTGCAGGCCCCGCCATCCGTGTTCAACGGCAGGCTGCCGCCAAGCCGAGTGTTGCCGGCTTCCACGAAGGGGCCGGATTCCCCGGGCCCGCAGAAGCCGAGCCCTTCCAGCCATTGAAAGGTGATGATGGAAAAGCCGTCGTAGAGTTGGGCGCAGTCCACGTCCGCCGGGGTGAGGTCGGTGCGTTCCCACAGGTGCCTGCCGGTGTGGAACGGTGCGTTTTTGACCATGTCCTCGATTTCGAACGCCATGTAGCCGGTGCCCGAGAACGCCGCCGACTCGACGAACACCGGTTTCTGCGCCAGGTCCCTGGCCCGCTCCTCAGTGGTATAGATCACCGCCGACCCGGAATCGACTGGCAGGTCGCAATCCAGGATGCGCAACGGCGTGCTGAGGTAGGGCATGGCCAGGAAATCGTCCACCGAGAGCGGATCGCGAAAGATCGCATCGTCGTTGAGGGATGCGTGATAGCGCTGGGTCACGGCATGTTGCGCAAACTGCTCCTCGGTGGTTCCGTACACCGCCATGTGCCGTTGCATGGGCATGGCGGCAATGGCCTGCAACGGCAACAGTTGCCCGAACGGCCGCCGGAACTGTTCGTCCCCCGTGGAGGGCGTGGCGTCCGCGCCGGCCTTAAGCTCCGTTCCGCTTAAGCGCTGGTTGATCACCCGCACCGTAACGCAGGTATGGCAAAAACCCGCGCGAATGGCGGCGATGGCCTGCAGCGCCGGGCCGATGTAGGCCGGCCCCACGCCGTCGACGTGCCAGTTAACCGGTACGTAGCCCATCATTTGGGCCAGGTCCAGCGCCTTCACCTCGTCGAGCCCCGGCGGCGCAGGACCGGCGGGATTCCAGAGCACGGCTATGCCATCAACGTCCGTGCCGTCGACACCGGCATCGGCCATGGCCGCCCCGCAGGCCTGAATCGCCAGTTTCCGGGAGGTCAGGCCGGTCTTGCGTCCGGTGGTCGAGTAACCGACCCCGACTGCCGCTACACGGGGAGTTTCAGCCATCCTACACAGCGCCTGCCGGCTTGAAAAAAGGCAAGGTGAGGCCTTCGCCCACCTCGCGGAACGTCACCTCAAGCGGCATGCCGACTTCGACGGCGTCATGCGGGCACTCGACCAGGTTGGTCAGCATCTTCAGGCCCTCCTGTTCCGGCAACTCCACGGTGGCGAGCACATAGGGCACCTTGTCCACCCAGAACGGATGCCAAGGCTTCATCGTGATGGTGTAGCTGTACAGCGTAGCGCGCCCGGAAACCTCTTCCGGAGCCAGATCCTCCGACAGGCACCGCTCACAGACCGGCCGCGGATAGTGGATGAAGTGGCCGCAATTCCGGCAACGCAGGATCATCAGCTTGTGCGCCCGCACGCCCTCCCAGAAGAACTCCGTCAGGGCGTCAGGAACGGGCATCGGCGGTTTGACCAAGGTGTCCATGGGTTGCGTGATTCCACTAAGCCGCGAATCGATCTGTCCGGGCCGATTAAAGAGCAAAGCAAGGCCACAGTCAAAAGAGATAACTTAGTTAAAGGATCATCCGGAGTCAGGATATACTTACTTCCTACTTTCCGTCGGCAAAGCCCGGACGATTCGTTGAGCAGTTCCGCCAGCCTAGTGCACAACCCGACACCAACCACGCCGACCCGTGCGGCTAGGTCCATTCGCCGCACCAGCCACATCGACATGATCCCGCGCGGCGCCAACACGCAATCGGGGTTGTCGCTGGTCGGCGCCGCTCGTGACGTGCTGACGCGGCGCGACGGCGAGGGCGTGGTGCTCGACGAAGCCGAGGTGCGTGCCGAACTCGGCGAAGGCCGCACGCTGGAGGACTTGGCCACGGAGCCCGGCGCGGCGTTGCGTGATCTCTTCGGGCGGGTGGTCGGCACCGGCTTTCGCGCCGCCGTGGATCTTGCCGTGCCCGACCAACGGGAAACGCAAACGCCGCTTTACCTGCTGCTGGACGACCTGCCGGTCGCCGCGCTTATCGCCGGCTACGCCGACCTCTACCTGCGCGCGCCGAATGAGCCGCCGACGCCTTCGGACACGGCCAAGCGCAAGGTAAAGGCCGACATCTGCGCCGGCTGGGCGCGTGACGCCACCATGATGCAGGCCATCGACCGCGAGGGACAGATTCCCATACCGGTCGGCCCGGCCGCACCCGCCATCGAATTGTCCGGCGACCCGCTGTCCTGGCATCCCATCGCCGAGCTGCCGGTCGGCGCCATGCGGCGCAGGCGGCGGGTGGATGTCAGCCAGCCGGCGCACCTGGCCATCGACGCCATGTTTCGCGACACCCATGTCGGGCCCGACGGCACGGAGACCGTGCTCCACGAATACGCGCTGAGCGCCAGCGCCGATGCGGAAAGCCTGGAGATCTTCGATTGCCAAGCCGAGGCCCGGGTGCTGCCTTGGGTGGAGTGCCCCGCAGCGGCCGCCAGCGCCGGGCGCCTAGCGGGCCAAAAGCTGCCGGAACTCAGGGCTTTCGTCCGACAACGGCTGGTCGGCACCAGCACCTGCACGCACCTGAACGACCTGCTGCGCTCGCTGGCCGACGCGGCACCCCTAGCCAGCCGCCTGCAGGAGCATCTCTGACCGCTGCGCGGTGAGCAACGCAGGCTTGGGTGGCAGTTCGAGGGCGGGACGCCCTCGCTCCGAAGGGAAACGCCTGATTCGAGGGCGGGACGCCCTCGCTCCGAAGGGAAACGCCTGATTCGAGGGCGGGACGCCCTCGCTCCGAAGGGAAACGCCTGATTCGAGGGCGGGACGCCCTCGAACTGGCCATCGGAACCCGAGTTGGACTTAATGGCTTGGAATTTGCTCCATGCAAGGGGCAGGACACTAAGTCCAGGTGATGGACTTCACCTCCGTGAAATCCTCCAGGCCATGGCGGCCCCACTCGCGGCCGATGCCGCTTTGCTTGAAGCCGCCGAACGCGCCGCTTTGGGCGATGCCGAGGATGGGTTGCCCCCAGCCGGGACCTTGGCCATCGCCGGGCCCGGTGTCGCCGGCCGGCACTTGGCCGACGCCGGTGGCGGTCATGCTGCCGGCGCGCACCCGGCGCGCCACGTTGAAGGCGCGGGCCGTGTTGGCCGCCATGACGCCGCCGCCGAGGCCGTAGATGGTGTCGTTGGCGATGCGCACGGCGTCCTCGTCCTTGCCGGAATAGGGAATCACCGTGAGCACCGGGCCGAAGATCTCCTCCTGGGCAATGCGCATGTCGTTGCTGCCCACAAACACCGTTGGCTCGAAAAAGAAGCCCTTCTCCATGTGGCCGGGACGCTTGCCGCCGGTGATCAGATCGGCGCCCTGTTCCAAACCGGATTCGACGTAGCCCTGCACCTTGTCGCGCTGCTGTTCGCTGACGAGCGGGCCGAGCACCGTCGCCGGATCCCGGGTGTCGCCGATGATGATGTTGTCCCTGATCGCATGCACCCCTTCAAGGTAGGCATCCATCAGGTGCTCGGGCAGGAGCAGTCGCGTCTGCAGCACGCAGCCCTGGCCGCAGTGGGTCAGCACGGCGCCGAAGCCGATGCTGCGCGCCACGTCCTCGGAGACGTCATCGAGCACCACCTGGGCGCTCTTGCCGCCGAGTTCAAGCTGCACCCGCTTTATCTGGTTGCCGCAGCGGGACATGATGCGGCGCCCGGTCGCCGTGGAGCCGGTGAAGGTGACCATGTCGATGTCGGGGCTGCCGGTGATCTCATCGCCCACCTCCGCGTGGCCGGTGATTACGTTGAGCACCCCCGGCGGCAGTTCCGCCTCTTCGGCGGCCTTGGCGATCTCGAAGGCGTTAAGCGGGGTCCAGGGGTGCGGCTTCAACACCACGCTGCAGCCCACCGCCATGGCCGGAAAGATCTTCACCATGTTCAGCATGAACGGGAAATTGAAGGGGGTGATGGCACCCACCACGCCCACTGGTTCGCGCACCAAGGCGTTGCCGCCCATGCCGCCGGGCCCTCCGGTCGGGGGGGAGGTTTCCACCCAGTGCACCAAGTCCTGGGCGCGGTCGGCGTTGAAGTAGCCGATGTCGATGGAGCCGCCGCACTGGATCATGTCAACGATGGGCCCCACCGCGCCCGCCTCGGCGACGATGATTTCGCGCAGGGTGTCGTGGCGGGCCTTCAGCGCATCGGCCATACGCCGCAGCACCGCGCCGCGCTCCTTCGGCTTCATGTACGGCCAAGGGCCTTCGTCAAACGCCGTGCGCGCCGCCGCAATGGCCGCGCGCGCATCCTCCGGCGATGAGTCCGGCACCTTGCCGATGGCCTCTTCGGTGGCCGGATCGATCACCGTGATCGAGCGGTTGGCCGTACCGCTGGTCCATTTTCCATCGATAAACAGTTCGTAATTCCAAGCCATTATTCCTACTCCACGTCGTCTTGCGGTTCAGTTCCTAGCCACCCGCGCATAGGATGGCGCGATGCCGCCCTGATTCTCGCCCCAGCCTTCGATGCCGTTCCACCGCCAGCGAAACAGGCCCGTGGCGGTGCCGTGATTGCTCACCTGTTCGCCCACCGCGTGCAGGCGGCGTCCCAAAGTATCCACGCCTTCGTACTCAATGCGCCAGATCCAGCCGGTGTCGGGGTCCACCAAGCAATCGCGCTGGCCCTCCACCAAGTGCGCCCACTGGCCGTCGCGAATGAGATACCCGGTGTTGGTGAAGTCGCCCCGGTCCTCCTCGCCCTCGACCACCATCGTGTACACCAGAAACGCATCCTGCGCAGAGGCGGTGCCGAAAATGTAGCCGATGTTGAACGGCTTGCGCAGCGGTTTCGACAGGTCGGAATGCTCGCCGCTTGGTTCCACCGGCCTGCGCTGGGGCCGCTTGCCGCCGCTGGAGTCGTTGGCCTGCTGCGATATCCTCGGCTTGCGGGGGCTCCAGCTGCGGTCGCGCACCGACAGGCAATCGATGGCAATCGCCTCGCCATGCAGGACGATCTCGCCGGTGACCTGCATGGCTTGGTCCCAATGCCGACCGCGCCAGAACGGCGCACAACCGGCCGGATGCGGATTGGGCTCCATGGCGGCGGCGAACTCCAGGTCCGCTTCGAACTGTCCGGGGTCCGAGTAGGTCATGTGGTACTTGGTCAGCGGTTCCAGCACCTTGATGCGATTGCCGTTCGGCAGGGCGATGTCGCGCAGGTCGCGGGGGCCCGCGGACAGCGCCAGCCCGCTTTGGCGCCGCTCGTAGAGCGCGGGCGCGGCACTGTCGTCCCAAACCCAGGCTCCACCGTTGCACAAGCCGTTGTCGCCCTGGTTGAGCAGCACCTGGTTGTACAGCCAGCCGCCCATGCGGCGCTCGGGGACGTTGAACGAGGTCCAGAACGTCTCCATCCACCAAGGGTGGCCGGAACCCTCGCCTTGGTCGTGAAAGCCGTCGTCGGCGGGGGTCACCACCCAGCCGGTCAACTCATCGGTGTTGGGCAAAACGCTTTCCCCCTGGGCAGTTGGCGAAGCACTGCGGTGCGATCAGGATTCGATGACGATGGCGCGTTCCGGGCATTGGATCTCCGCCAAGCTCACATCGTCTGCGAGGTTCGCGGGAACCTGTTCCAACCCCGGAACCACATAGCCGAATCCGTCATCGTCGTATTTGAACACGCTTGGGCAGACCATGTTGCACATGCCGTGGCCCTGGCAGCGCTCGGCAACGATCTTGACCTGCACGCCATCAAGCCTTGCGCAGCCACAGGGAGCTTGCCCCCTTCATGCCGCCGAACAGCTCCGGCTCGTGGTCGGGATGCAGCTCGTAGTCCGGCAGCCGCCGGTGTAACTGCACCAGCGCGATGCGCAGTTCCCGCCGCGCGAGGTGCAGGCCCAGGCAACGGTGCGGGCCGTGGCCAAAGCCCATGTGCCGGTTGGGCACCCGGTCGAAGATGATCTCATCGGGGTTCTCGAACTGCTCCGGATCCCGATTGGCGGCCATGGTCGGGCAGCTCACCTGATCCTCCACATGAAAGCGCACCCCGTCGAATTCGACGGGGCGCGTCACGCGCCGGGGCAGCAGCACGATGGCGTTGTAACGGACCAGCTCCTCAATGGCCAGCATCAGGCGCCGGGAATCGTCCATGAGGGCGACGAACTCGCGGCGTTTGTCCGGCTGCTCCGCGAACGTCTTGACGATCAGGCCCAGGGCCGAGGCCACGGTGTCGAGGCCCGCCATGAACATCAGGAACAGGGTGTCAAGCAACTCCTCCTCGGTCAGGGGACGTTCGCCCTCGTACTCCGCGTCAATGAGCCAACTGATCATGTCCTGCTGAGGCGCCTGGCGGCGCGTTTCCAGGAGCTTGCCGAAATACTCGTAGAGCGCCGCCCCGGTGTTGCTCCAGATCTCCACCAATCGGTCCTGGGGAATTTCGCCGTCGTCATCCAACTCGATGCCCAGCTCCTCGGCCTTGGCAAGCGCTAGGGCGCGCCCCCGCCCGTGGCCGTCGGAGGAGTGCATGAGCGTGTTCTTCCAGTCCATGAGCTGCGGATAGTCCTCGAGCGGAAAACCGAACAGCTCGCAGAAGATCACGGTGGGAAAGGGGTCGGCGAAGTCCGCGACGAAGTCGAATTCGTCCTTCTCCAGCATCTTGTCGAGCAGCTCACCGGCGAACTGCTCCAAGTGCGGCTCCATGGCGGTCATGGCATCCGGCGTGAACCACTTGTTCAGGATGCGCCGGTAGGCGGTGTGCGCGGGCGGGTCGATCGCCTGCGGTATCCAAGGCCGCTCGGGATAGCTGCTCGCCTGGCTGGAGAAGGTATCTGTGTCGCTGAGCATGGCGCAGGAGTCGTCGTAACGGGTGAGCAGCCAGCTCCCGCCGGTGTCGCCCCGTTCCGTTCGACCGCGTGACTCCACCCGGGCGATGGGCAGCTCCTCACGCAGCAGGGCGTAGGTTTCAAACTCCTGTTCCAGCCATTCGGAGGTGTACGGGTCGTATTCCCGCGCTGCGGACAGGGCTTCATTCAAGCGTCGTCGTCTTGCCATTCAGGCCCCCAATACCTGTAACCTGTAACCTGTTTAGATGATAGGCCGATGGGTCGGCAAAAGCTACGGCTCGGCAGTCAAAGCAGGATGCCGGCGATCTTGGCGTCGAGGATCTGGTCCATGTCCAGGCCGATCTCCATCATCACCTCATCGGTGTGCTCGCCGAGGTCCGGGGCCGGGCGGCTGCGCGATGCCTCGCGGCCGAATTGCACCGGCACGCTGACCATGGGCAGGGTGCGGCCGCTGTCGAACGGCACCTGCTGCACGTAGTCGTTGGCCACCGCCTGGGCGTCCCGGGGCAGTTCGCCGACTTTCTGCACCACGTCCCATTGGCCTTCCTGGGTGGCGAGAATCGACTTCCACTCCTCCAGGGTGCGCTTGGCGAACTCCTCGTCCAAGGCGGCGATGCAGGCCTCGATGTTCTGCGCACGCAGTGCGTCGCTGGCGAAGTCCGCATGCCCGGCCAGGTCTTCGCGGCCCGCGGCCTTGCAGAAGCCCGGCCAGTAGCGCTGTCCCTGGAGCATGCACAGGGCGATGTAGCGGCCATCCGATGTGCGGTAGGTGTTGACCAGCGGGTTCGGCATCGCGGAGCGCCTGCTCTTCGGCATCTCGTCCACGCCGCGGATGGTCGAGGCGACGATGTTCGGCTGCATCGCCCACATGCCGCACGCCAACAGGGCGCCGTCGACCACCGTGGCCTCGCCCGTCAACGCCCGTTGCGCAATGGCCGCGGCGATGCCGCCGGCGAGCACCAAGCCGCTCTGGCCATCGCCGAAGGCGCCGCAGGGCATGGCCAGGGGATGGGACGACTCCTGGGGCGTAATCGCCGAAGCCAGGCCCGAACGGCTCCAATAGGAGATCGAGTCGTAACCGCCCTTTTCCGCTTCCAGGCCCTTGGCACCCTGCCCGCTGCCGACCGCGTAGATCACATCCGTATTGCGGCCCTGCACGTCGCTAACGTCGATGCCGAGCTTGCGGCGCGCCGCGGGCAGCAGGCTGGTGAGAAAGACATCAGCCTCATCAATGAGTTTGAACAGTAGCTCCCGCGCGCCGTCCACCTTGAGATCCATCGCCACGCTGCGCTTGCCGCGGTTGAAGATGTCGTACATGAACGAGTAGCCGAGCTCCGCGGGATTCAACCCGGAATAGTTGAGGTAGCGAATGGGGTCGCCATCCGGCGTCTCGATCTTGGTCACCGATGCCCCCCAGTCGGAGAGCACCGCCCCGGCGGACGGCACATAGGCCCACATCGACACTTCCACGACCTTCAGGCCCTTCAGCGGCTGGCTCATAGCAACACTCCCTGGGCGCGCAACTGCGCGATCTCATCGGCGCCGAGCCCCAGCTCGCGCAGCACCTCGTCGCCGTGCTCGCCATAGCCCGGGCTGGCGCTTAAGGTGCCGATGGGCCGTTCATCGAACTGCCCCGGCGACGAGGCGGCCAGATAGCTCCCGTCATCGGCGGATACTTCCGTGACGAAGCCGTTGATCAAGGCCTGATGGTCGTGGATCACTTCCGCCGGATTGTGCAAGGGCGCCCAGACGCCCTCCATCGAGAACAGGATGTCGTTCCACTCGGCCAGCGTCTTGGTTTCGAATTCGCCTTGAAGCGCCGCAATGAGCGCCTCGGCGTTCGCCACTTTGGATTTCTCGTCCCGAAATCGTTCGTCTGCCAACAGGTCTTCGCGCCCCATGCGACGTGCCAAGTCTGCGAACCAGCGGTCCTGGAGGAAGCAGAGCGACAGCCAGCGGTCGTCCTTGGTCCGGTACAGTCGAACCAGCGGGTGGCCATCGACCCGCCGCGGCGTCATCGGGTCGCCGGGTTGGGCGCCCGAGAGGCTCGCGCCGGTCAGCGACTGGGTCATGATGTAGGCACCCATGAGGTAGAGCGCGTGATCGACCACCGCCCCCTGGCCGGTGCGCTCGCGGCGAAACAACGCCGCCGAAATCGCGCCCGCCAGCGTTGCGCCACCGGTGAGGTCGCCTACCGATCCGGGCTGCATCGGCGGCCGCCCCGATTCCGGCGTTTGTGCGAACCCGGACCCTGAGCGGCACCAGGATGAGGGGTAGTCGAAGCCGCCGTGGCTGGCCATCGGTCCGAGCATCCCGTAGCCGGTGCCGCGCGCGTACACCAAGCGCGGGTTGCGTTGCATGAGGTCGTCCGCTTCGATGCCCAGCTTGCGGCGCGCATCGGTGCGCAGGTTGGTGGTGAACACGTCCGCACTTTCCACGAGCTTGTAGAGTTGCTCGCGTCCGGCGTCCTGGGTGAGGTCGAGCGCCACGGAGCGCTTGCCGCGGTTGGCCACTTCAAAGAACTCGTTGCGCTTCTGCCCGGGGCGCTGCAGGATCAGCAGGTTCCTGCCGGGGTCACCCCCGCTGGAAGTGCGCTCGATCTTGATCACGTCCGCGCCCCAATCGGCGAGGACCACCCCGGCCGCCGGCACGAAAGTGTGCTCGGCTACCTCGATCACCTTCACGCCTTGCATCACGTCATACATTTTGGATCTTCCATGAAAATAGGTCCCAACTGATTGATTTTAGAGTATTAAACCATTTGGGTGTCGGAGCGCCGAGTCGGTGTGCGGCGCGGTCATCCGGCACGCCAGGCGGGGTTGTTGTTCTGTACGATGGGCTTACGACGAGCCTTAACTGTGCCGGGTGACCGCGCCGCACACCGACTCTCATTCCAGAACTCACCATGGTTGCTTGCCCGTACTCGTTCCAGTGTGCGGTTCACTGGAACCACTCGGTCACTGAATCGCTGAGTCCCTCGTCGGCGAAGGCGCGCTTCACTGCGCTTCTGCGCAGCATGCGCTCGCGGTGCGCGGCGATTCTCGGAAACAGGCTGGCGTCTCCCCGGTCTCCCATGCCCAGGTAGTTGGCGTAGACGAACAGGTAGGGATCGGAGAGCGAGTAGGCGTCGCCGAATGCCCAGGGTCCGCCTGTGTCCGCGAGCTGCCGTTCGACGACGGAGAAGAAACCGTTGGCCAGCTCCGGCACCTTTTCCGCAAGCGCCTGCGCGGCCTCGGGGCCGTCCGCGTAGTCGCCGGGCCTGGAGATCTGCCTGAAGGCGATGTGCACCGATGTGGCCATGAACACGTTGAAGGCCAGAATCTGGTTGGCAAGCAGCACATCGTCGCGCGGCAGCAAGTGCGCCTCGGGATGGGTTTCGGCGACGTAGTTCAAGATCGCGGGATTTTCCGTGAGTATGCCGTCGTCGGTGACCAGGGCGGGCACGCGCGCCTTCGGGTTGACCGCCAGGAACCAGTCGGCGTGGTTGTCGCCGTTGGCGAAGCTGATCGAGCGGGCCTCGTAGTCCGCGCCCGCTTCCTCGAGCACGATGTGGCTGATCAGCGAGCAGGCGCCTGGTGCGTAGTAGAGTGTGAGCATGGCTCCTCCCAAGCGATCGGCAATGACGGGGCCGCGATCAATCCCGGATAGACCGAGCGATCGGCATCCGGCTGCATGGTGAACGGCGGAATGCGGGCGAACCACTCCTCAAGTGCCACGCGCAACTCCCGCCGCGCCAGATGCGAGCCCATGCAGCGATGCGGCCCGCCGGCCAGCGTGAAGTGCCGGATCGGCTTGCGATCCAGTTGAATGTCCCGCGGGCAGGAAAACTCGGCGGGGTCGAAGTTGCCGGCCGTGTTCAGGCACACCATGTAGTCGCCTTGCTTGATCTTCAGGCCGCGCAGTTCCGTGTCCTGCTTGGCCCAACGCGAGGAATTCACCAGTGGTTGCGTACGCAGGAACTCCTCCACCGCATTGGGGATCAGTTCCGGCTCCTCGCGCAGCCGCTGCTGCATCCGCGGGGTCATGGCCAGGCGCCGAAAGATGAGCGACAGCGATGCGGCCACGGTATCGAGGCCGCCGACCCACAGAAAGAAGATCATGCCGATCACTTCGTCGTCGGTGAGCGGCTTGCCTTCGATGCTGCCAGTGACGATGTAGCTTGCCAGGTCGTCGCGCGGCGCGGCCTTGGTTTCCTCGATGAACTCGCGAATGTAGCTGATGGCGTTGCCGGCGCCGTACTTCACCTTCACCGGGTCGCGGTTGCTGTGCAGGATCGAGTACTCCCAGTCCAGGAAATCGTCAAACTTGGCAATCGGAAATCCCATCAATTCCAGGAAGATGCGCACCGGGAGCACACGGCCGAAATCCAGGCTGAAGTCGCATTGCCCGGCATCGGCAAAGCCATCGATCAACTCGTTGGCAACGGCGCGTATGCGCGGCTCCATGCGGTCTATGGCCTTGGGCGAGAACCAGGGGTCGAGAAAGTCGCGGTACTTGCGGTGCTCGGGCGGGTCGATGCCAAGGGGAATCATGGGCCAGGTCTCGCCCACCGTGGTCTGAAATCCGGCCGCGCCGACGTTCGACCAGACTTCGGAGTCCGTATAGACCCACTTGATGTCCTGAAACCGGGTGGCGACCCAAGCGCCCTTGCCGCGCCAGATGGTCAGTGACGGCGCATAGAAGATGGGCGGGATGTCTGCATCCTCGAAAACCCGCGCGGTCTTGCTGAACGGCTCCGCCAGGGTATTGGGCTGGAAGGTCTTCAGGAAGTCGTAGTCCCGAACCAGCTCTGGTGGCACATGGTCCGGCACCTCGAAGTCCTCGGGCAGGGGAATCTCGGTGTTGTAGGCTCGATTCATTGTGATCGCTCCAATCTTGGGCTTACTCCCTGATCGTTCAGCCATCGCGCAGTTCCAGCACATCAATGCTGGCGTTGCGCGGCAATCGCAGCATGTGCACCACCGAATGCGCGGTGGTTTGCGGGTCGATGCCATCGCCCTCGTGCTCGATGAAACCGCCGGCGTAGGCCTCCTGGAAAAACGCTTCGGCGCGCTCGGGATCCCAACGGGAACCGGGTTGCCGATCGGGCACCGCCACACGCCCGGAGCGCAGTACGCCGACGCGGATGCCCCAGGGCGCCAGTTCGCGCTTGAGGCCTCGGCTCATCGTTTCCACCGCCGCCTTGGTGGACGAATAGCCGAGCAGATACGGAAACGGCCGTAGCACCGCCTCGGAGGAGATGTTGATGATGTCCCCCGAGCCGGCCGCACGCATCCGCGCGGCGGCTTCGCGGATGCAGTACATCACCCCAAGCAGATTGGTTTCCACCGTGGCGCGCAACTCGTCGTCCGAGGCCTCGCCGATCCGGTAGATGGCAATGATGGCGGCGTTGTTGACCAGCGCGCTGACGCTGCCGAGCCCTGCATCAACGCTCTTGAACGCGGCGCGGACGCTGTCCGGATCGCGAATGTCGCAAACCACCGGCAGGACCCCGCCGCCGAGCTCGCCAGCCGCCTGCCGCAGCACCTCTTCACGCCGGGCCAGAAGCGCCACGCGCATGCCCTCACCTAGCAGCGCTTCGGCGATGTAGCGGCCCACACCGTCGTGTCCGCCGGTCACCACGGCAACGCGACCGCCGAGCCCTGACCCCTCGGGATTTACCATGTGCCTCTTCCTTCGATTTCGCCAATATATCTAACGTATCTATCTTTGTGTATAGTTTCGGCCGGTTTACGGCGGTTGGAGAAAGGGTTGCGAGCGCTTTGCGACAAGTGGATCTGCCAAGGGCATGGCCGCTGCGAAGCAATGGCGCCGGAAGTGTATGTGCTCGACGACAACGGCTACCTGGCGGCCGAGGAAGTCGAGGTGCCGCCGGGGCTTGAGGATGCGGCAAGGCTGGGCGCGGCCTCCTGCCCGGAAGAGGCCATCAGCATCGTCGAGGACTAAACCAGCACCTCGACCAGCGTGTCGGGGCCGATGGTCTTGAAGATGATGCGTGCGCTGCGCTTCAAGTGGCTGGTCAGGTGCTGCTCGGCGCCGGCATCGTCGCCGGCTTCCACCAAATCAAGCAGTTTTTTCTCCGAGCGCACGCCGAGTTTTGCCTTTTCCACGTCGTAACCGGTGCCCACCACATTGAGCAGGTGCGCCTCCCAGACCGCGTGCATCACATGTCCGAGCAGGGTCAGGGTCTCGTTGCCGGAGCCTTCGATCACCTTCAGGTGAAAGACCGCCGCATGGTGGGAATAGGCTTGGGCATCATCGATCTGCGACTCGATGCGGCTGATCTGCTCGCGCAGCGCCTCGATAACAGGCCGGGGCCGCCGCGCTGCCAGCAGCCGCGCCGCCGGGGGTTCCACCAGCAGGCGCGCATCGTGAACGTCGCGCACGGTGGTGCTGCGGGCCTGAAGATAGAGCCCGGCGTAGCGGGCCACCACGTCAACCTCCGGCATGTGAACGCGAGCCCCGCCCCGCGACCCGCGGGAGACGCTGATCAACCGCTCGGTTTCGAGAATGCGGAATGCTTCCCGCATGGTCGGACGGGAGATGCCGAACTCCTCGATCAGCGTCGATTCCGGGGGCAGGTTGTCACCCTCCCGCAGGTCGCCCCGAACAATGCGCCGGCGCAGTTCCCCAGCGACCAGTTCGGCGGTCTTCGGCACCCGCACCAGATCGAGGGCGCTCTCTCGCCGCTGTTGGCCCCGCGCCAGCTTGTTCAAGATTTGCGCCTCCAAGGAAGCCGATGCAGTCTGAGCAGATTATCTCCGGATTGTTGCGCGGAGTCCACGTTCGCGCGGCTGGCAACCGCAGCGATTTCCCTTACGGCCGATTATCCAACTAGGTTAGATGATATGTTGACTGACCGACCAACCCCGCTATGCTAGCCCGTTTGACAATTGAAACGGGATGGGACCGGCCATGGCCACGGGAAAATCAACAGTGAGCAGGGCCTTCAAGGTCGATGACAAGCTCGAGAAGGAGTTTGAGCAGGCACTCAAGTACCAGCTCAAGGACGAGGACATTGAGCGAGCCAGGCTGCTGGTTGGGGTGAATGTCGCCAGTAGGGAAAGGGAACTCTTCTCCGAAGCCACCCCCGACGCGATCCGCAACTGGGCCCAAGGCATGGGTGATGACAATCCCCTGTACACGGATGAGGGCTACGGCCCCACCACAAGATGGGGTACGCAGATTGCCCACGGCACCATGGTCGGCCACGTCAAAACCCCCATGCTGGGCGACCCGATGCCTGCGGAAATCAAGCAGGCCACCAAGGGCCTGTTCCGCGGCGTGCATGTCTTTGTTTCCGGGGGCACGTGGGACTGGTACCGGCATCTGCGTCCCGGCGACCGCATCTACACCTATCGCGGTGAGGAGTCCGTGGAGGAGAAGAAGTCGGAATTCGCGGAACGCTCCGTCATTCGCGTCAGCCGCAGCGTGAACATCAACCAGCGCGGTGAGGTGGTGGGCGTGTACCGCACGCTGCGGGTGGAAACCGAGCGCAGAAAATCCCGCAGCAAGGGCAAGTATGCCGACATCAAGCCCGCCGACTACACCGATGAGGACTACGAGCGCATCGACGCCATTTACGAAGCCGAGCAGCCACACGGCGCCGAGCGGCGCTACTGGGAGGACGTCAAGGTGGGCGATGAGCTGCAGCCCATGGTGAAGGGGCCGCTCACGGTGTCCGAGATCATTGCCGTGCATGCCGGCGGCTACGGCTTCGTGCCCTATGGCCTCAAGGCGTCCCGGCTCGGCTACAAGAACCGCAAGCGCATCGCGCCGTTCTACATCAAGAACGAGATGGGGGTGTGGGACGTGGCGCAGCGCCTGCACTGGGACAACGAATGGGCCAAGGCCATTGGCAATCCGCTGGCCTACGACTACGGCGTGATGCGCCAGTGCTGGCTGTACCACATGGTGTCCGACTGGTGCGGCGATGACGCCTTCATCGAGCGTCTCGAGGATTCCATCCGCAAGTTCAACTACCAAGGCGACGCCCAGTTTCTGACCGGCAAGGTGGTGAACAAGCGCGAAGAGGGCGCGCGCCACCTGGTGGACCTGGAAATGCACATGGTCAACCAGCGCGACACCGAGACCGCGTACGGCTCGGCGACCGTGTCCCTGCCCTCACGAGAAGCCGGCCTGCCCCCGCTGCCCGCGGTGCCGGTGGCGCTGCAACGGGAGGCCGCACAGATGTTCGCGCGCCACAACGAGCTGCTGGCGCAGCGGCAACGGAGCGGATGAACCACCCCGACGCCATATGGCTATTCGATGTGGACGGGACGCTCATCGGTTCCGTGCGCAGCGACGTTCTGCGGCCCGGCGCCATTGAGCTGCTGGAGCGGCTGCGCGATGCCGGGGCCACCCCAGTGCTGTGGAGCGCAGGCGGCGCCGAGTATGCGAAGAACATGCTGGCGCAGTTCGGCATCGACCACTATTTCGCGGCTTTCTACAGCAAGGATCGCCGCGGTTCAGACGGCCGCTACGTGGTCGATCACCTGCGCCCTGAACACCGGCCGGGCACACTGGTGGACGACTACCCCGGCGATGTGCCGGACCAGCCGCGGGTCATCGGCGTGCCGCAATTCCTGGGCGGCAATCCCCATGACACGGGGCTTGGCCGCGCTCTTGAGATCGCCCGCGCCCTGCAACCGCAACCAGTCGCCGCCGGCGGGGCGGGGCCATGAGCCAACCGCTGGTGCGCTACGAGGAGCGCGGCACGGTCGCGCTGATCACCTACGACCGCCCGGAGACGCGCAATGCCTGGAATGTGCGGATGACCCGGGAAGTCATGGCGGCGGTCGAGCGCGGCAACGGTTCCGACACCGTGGGCGCCATCGTGATCACCGCCAACGGGCCGGTGTTCTGCGCCGGTGTCGATTTCAAGGCTAGACCTGAGCCGAGGGACCCGGAAACCGGCATTCGCCCCCGCGTCTCCACCATCGGCATGGCCGACGACAAAAGCTGGCTGCACCTGCTGGCGCGCTCGAAGCCCAGCGTCATTGCCGTCAACGGCCCGGCGATCGGCCTGGGCGTGACCCATACGCTGGCTGCGGACATACGCATCGGCGCGTCCTCATCAAGCTATTCGTTTGCATTCCTGGAGCGCGGCACCATGCCGGAATTCGGCTGCACCGCCCTGCTGCCGCGCCTGGTCGGCTACGGCCGCGCCATGGACATCTGCCTGACCGCACAGACCCTGACCGCGCCCGAAGCGCTTGAGGTCGGCCTGATCACCCGCATCGCAGCGGACGACGAACTGCTGGAGCAGGCGCTCGCCCTCGGCGAGCAACTGGCGGGCTTTCCGGCAATGGCCATGGGCCTCACCCGGCGCATGCTGCAGGCGAACGCGACCGAGACCGACCTGAACGCCATGCTCAAGACCGAACGGGATGCGTTCGTGTCGCTCATCAAGACGGCGCGCAATCGCGACAGGGCTGCCACCACCATCAAGCCGCCAAACTAACCCTCGCCTCAAGCGCGCCCGCTTTCCATCTCCAGCACCACCTTGCCTAGGGTCTGCCCGCTCGCCACGGCCTGCATGGCCGCCACGACCTCGCGCAACGGGTAGACCGCGCTGATCCGCGGGCGCAGGCCCTCGGCCACCAACTGCGCGAGCATGGCCTCGGCATCGGCCGCCCGTTGCGGCGCATTGTCTGCGAACGTGCGTATGTCGAGGCCCCGTATCTGCACGCCCTTCAGCAGTACGAGGTTTAAGGGGATGCGCGGAATCTCACCACAGGCGTAGCCAATGGTGACAAAGCGCCCGCCGAAGCGCATGGCGCGCAGCGCCACCTCGGCAAGCGCACCGCCCACCGGGTCGATGACCACACCGGAACCACCGTCCGTCACTTCGCGAATGGCTTCCTTGAGATCGGCCCGTCCCGACAACAACGCAGCATCGGCCCCCCACTCCAAGCAAGCGGCCAGCTTGGCCTCCGTGGAAGCCAGCGCCAGGGCGCGGCAGCCCAGCCGCCGGGCAACATCCACGGCTGCCGAGCCAACGCCCCCCGCCGCACCGGTAACCGCCACCCACTCTCCGGGCCGCGCCTCGGCCACGCCGACCAGCGCCGCGCAGGCGGTGCGCCCGGTGACGCCGAAACTGGCCCCTTCAGCAAAGCTCATGCCGCTCGGTAGGACACTCAGATGGTCGCGCGGCAGCACGGCCTGCTCGGCGAACGCGCCTACCATCTGCGATCCGCGGACCCGAGCGCCGGGTGCCATGTCGCTGATCTCAGCACCGACCTCGAGCACTTCGCCGGCAAACTCGCTGCCCGGCGTGAAGGGTGTCGGCGTCGACACCTGGTAGCCGTTGGCGGCAATAAGCACGTCCGGGAAGTTGACCGAAGCCGCGCGAATCCCCACCCGCACTTCGTGGGGCTGCGGACTCGGGTCCTCAATCTCCTCAAGAACGATGGTTTCAGGCGGCCCGTGCGCGTTGCAGCGTGCGGCGAGCATGGTCAATCGAGGTGTTGCCGAGCCCAGTCGAGCAGCCGGGGGATGTTCTCCTCCATGCTCGCCGTGTCCACGCCCTCCCTAGCCAGGCGGCGGTTGTTCTTGACGATGAGCGCCGATGCCGCCGCCTGCTTGTAGCGCACCAAGGCGGCGAACCAGCCGAAACTCTCCACGGAGCGGCCAGACGCCTGCGCATAGGCATCGGCCAGCTCGGCCACCGGTGGCATGCGGTCGCCGCCCGGCTTCCTGTTCGGGTGGCGCCAGTCGCTGTTCAGCAGAAACCAGGCGAGGTCCAGCCGCGGGTCGCCGAGCGACCAGATCTCCCAGTCGATGAGCGCCCGAATCTCGGTGCCCACGCACTGCATGTTGCCTAGGCGGTAGTCGCCGTGCAGCACCACCGGGGGGCGTTTTTTTGGCAGTGCGGCCTTCAGGGCAGCGTTGACATCATCCGCCCGGCCATCCCCCTGCAAGCCGCGGTCCACGGTGGAGAACGCCCGCTCCCAGCGCCCGACCTCACGGGCGAGGTCCGTTTCCCGTTCATCGTCGAACTGGCCGGCATCGGCTCGCTGCAACGCGGCCAGCATGCGCGCCGCTGCGAACGCTCGGGCGGTCACCTCCGCATCGCTCACATCCGGGTTGCCGCCGCGCAGCACCGGCTCGTAGCTTTCCCCGGCCACAAAGCTCATGACCACCAGCGGCGGAACCTCCGGCGGTTCGCCGGCATCGGTGCCAAGCACCTCGGGCACCATGACGCCGGGCGCGTCGGCCAAGCCTCTGAGCACTTTCGCCTGGCGTAGCACATCCCGATTGCGCACCGGCTCCAAGCCCGGCGGGGCGACCTTGACCACCACCTTGCGCGGCGCGACGCCGTGCAGTTGCGCCGCGTAGGTGAAGCTCGACGAACCCCCGTGCAGCGCCTCCACCTGATCGATGTCGGCGCCCACCGCCGTCGATGCGCGCCGCGCCAATTCGGCCGGATCAGGCGCGGTGACTTTGCCCTTGCTCACGTCTAGACCGTTACGCGTCCGCCGGCGCCGTGACGCCGACGATGTCCTCCGAGGTCACCACCTTGCCCGGTGCGTAGCCGCGCGGCGCGATGCCGGCCAGTGACCGCGGCTGCATGTCCACGTTTGAGGCAAGCTTGCGCAGCGCCGTCACCGTGCATTGGTCGCGGCCCCCTGCCAGCTCCATGCCATCGAAGTGCCAGTCGCGGAACACGTTCTGATGCGTGATCCGCTCGATCTCGTCATCGGGAACGCCCCCCGGCACGCTTTGCAAGCTGCGCCACAGTCCTTCCGGATAGTCCGGCCACAGGCAGTCCGAATGCGGGTAGTCCACTTCCAGCGTGATGTTGTCGATGCCGATGAGATGGCGGTTGAGCAGGCCCACGTCGTCTTCAATGAAGCAGGTGATGATGTGCTCGCGGAAGACTTCGCTCGGCTTCTTGTCGCCGTAGCTCTTGTTGGTCCAAGCGCCGTGGTGGCGATTGGTGAAGTCAGCCCGCTCAAGCAGGTAGGGCACCCAGCCGATGCCGCCCTCGGAGAGGGCCATCTTCAGGTTCGGGTAACGCAGGAACGCCTCCAGGGTAATCCAGTCGGCGGCCGCGTTGGAAATGGACATCGGCATGGCGGTGATCCACGCCTCGATGGGGGACTCCGGGGATGGATGCGGCACCGGCGTCCCGGAGCCAATATGGCAGTTGAGCATGACACCCTCGCGGTCGCAGATTTCCCACAGCGGCTCCCACTCCGCCCGGTGAATGCCGGGCAAGCCCACGCCCGCGGGGTTGGAGGCAAAGCTGACGGCCCGGCATCCCTTGTCGAGCACGCGCTCGATTTCCTTCACCGTGGCACCCACGTCCCACATGGGCACCAATGCCAAGGGAATGAACCGCGTGGGATGCTTGCCGCACCACTCATCGATGTGCCAGTTGTTGTAGGCTTGGAGCACTGCATAGGCATTCTTTGGATCCTTGCGCGCCCGCTCGAGGAAAAGCGCCCCATGAAAGCCGGGAAAGGTGGGAAAGCCCAGCGACGAGAAGGTGCCGTTGGCATTCATGTCGTCCACTCTGGCGTCCACGTCGTAGGCCGCCTTGCGCATGTGATCGAAGCGCTGCGGCTCCATGCCCCATTCGTTCTTGGGACGGCCCACCACTGCGTTCAGGCCGATGTTGGGCTTCACCAGGTCGTCCCACACCCAGACTTGGTTGCCGTTCATCTCCTGAACCTGGGGCGCGTTGGCCCGCTGCCCGATGGTGAGTTGATTGTCGAACATGTCCGGCGGCTCGACGATGTGGTCGTCCACGCTGGCAATGACCATGTCTTCCATGCGCATGGGCTTTCCCCCGATGATTTATCATCCAAATAAGTGAACTATATTATGGTAGCGTCATCCGCGCCATAATGCCTTGCTTCAATCACCCTCCGCACGCCGCAGATTCGAGACGTCCATGGCACAACTGGCACCTGAGGTAGCCCACTGGATCACGAGTGTAACGCGTGGCCGAATCGCCCGTGCGCAACGCATCCTCGCCGGTGGCCGCTACGGCTGGTACATCGATGTCGAAGACGGCGCGGGCAAGGTCCACGAACTGTTTCTCCAGCAGTCGCGTTCCGATGCCGGCGACCCGGAGCGCTCGCCTTTCAACTCGTTTCGCATGGAGGGGGAAGTCTATCGGGCATTGCACCCGCACATCCCCGTGCCCAAGCCATGGGGCATCAATGAGGCGATCGGCGGTTTCCTGGTTGACCGGGTGCCTGGCGTGGCCTGGATGCATCCGCCCGCCGATCCCGCCGAACAACTGAGCGTGGCGCAAGACTTCATTCGCCACTTAGCCAAGCTGCACGCCCTAGATCCCGCCGAACTGGACCTGCCGAGCTACCACCCGGTGAAAAGCGCCCGCGAACACCAACTCGACCGGCTGGCCGTCTTTCGCGCCCAGGCCGAGGCCAACGGCGAGCCCATCGAGCCGATGCTGCGAATCTCCCTTGAGTTCCTGGAAAACAACATTCCGGACTACGACGGGCCGGTGGTACTGGTGCAGGGCGACACCGGCCCCGGCAACCTCATGTACAAGGACGGCCGGGTGACCGGCATCATCGACTGGGAGCTGGCCCACCTCGGCGATCCCATGGACGACATTGCCTGGCTGTGCTGGCGCACGGTGCAGCATACGTTCACCGACTTCGCCGAACGCCTACGCGAGTACCAAGCGCTATCCGGTCACCGCATCGACGTGGATCGGGTGAACTACTACCGCGTCAACGCCTTCGTCGTCCTGTGCGCGGCATCAAGCTCCCAAGCTGGCGCATTCGGACTGCCCAGCATGACCGAACCATCCGCAGACTCCGGGGCGTCGCGATCGGCGAACGCGGAGTCGGAACGTGGCGCAGATGGCAGCGCGTTCGCCATGACCACGCTGCACCGCCGCATGCGCCTCACCGCCCTGGCGGACGCCTTGGGCATCGAGCTGCCACCGAGGCAGGTGCAAGGCGAAGCCGCGCCGCGCCCCGAATACGCAAGCTACGACGATCTCCTGGACCAGATGCGCCTGATCGTGCCCGAAATCGGCGACGCCAACGCGACCCGCCAAGCCAAGGGCCTCGTGCGCAAGCTCAAGCACCTCAAGGAACTGTCGCGCAATGGGACGCTGTTCGATCGCTTCGAGCTCGACTACATCACCGGTCTGCTCGGCGAGCGGCCCGCGTCGCTCGGCAAGGGCCGCGCCGCCCTGTATCAGGCCGCACTCGCCCGCGAGATCCCGGACGAGGACTACATCCTCTACCATTGGCAGCGGCTGGTACACGACGAGCACCTCATGCAGTACGCCTCCGGCACGCTCTCGCGGCGCGATTGGCCCGCGCTTTTGCTCGAAACGTTCGATTGACAAGCAAAAAAGGCTGCGGATAAGGTTGTGCCTGTACCTCGTTCGGTGCACCCATGATGTTCGAACTGCTACTCGTCGTGATCCTTGCACCCGTGATGTTTCTGGCGTTGCGGAAGACAGACGATACCAATCTGCAAATCGGCGTTTTGCCTCTGGCAATCTTGGTCGTTCTGGCGTTGCCCGAAGAGTCCGCGATGTCGGCATCTGTGGCAGTGGCTTTGGGCACCGTTGGTTATCTGGCGTATTTCTTTGGTGCCCGCGTGCGCCGGGAGCCCATGCCCGACTATGCTTCGGCGGGCAGCTCTTTCCCAGCGCCGGAGGTCGCGTTGTCCGATGGCGCACGCGCATCCGGCGGCTTCATGCCGACGCCGGCGGGTCCGGACGGCCCCTACTACCGGCCCAACTCGCCCGCAAAACGGCAACTCGCCGAAGACGGCACGAAGGGCGAGCCCATGCGTTTTGCGGGACGGATATTGAACAACGACGGCCGGCCGGTGGAAGGCGCAATCATCGAAATCTGGCATGCCGATGGGGCGGGCGAATACGATCACACCGACTTCAACTGTCGCGGGCACCAAACAACGAATCAGGATGGCCAGTTCGTTTTCGATACCGTGAAACCCAAGGGCTATGGTGTTCGCTCCATGTCGCTCATCGGCACCGTGGATTTTCGTTCCGCTCACATCCACGTGAAGATAAGAGTCGGGGAGCCGACCTTCACCACCCAGGTCTGGTTTCCCGATGACGCCAGGAACAGGCTAGATGTGGCCTACTGGGCGTTCAAGAAAACCAATGTTGTTGAATTTGAGCCAAGTCAACCGGTTCTGACGGCCCGGTTCGATTTTGTCCTCGACCAGGCGGGTTGACGGATCGGCTGGTCAGGAGCGCGGGCTACACCAGCACTTCCACAGGCGTGTCGGGGCTGATGGTCTTGAAGACTATCCGCGCGCTGCGCTTCAAGTGGCTGGTCATATGCCGCTCGGCGCCGTCCGCATCACCCGCTTCCACCAGATCAACCAGCTTCTTCTCCGACCGTACGCCCAGTTTCGCTGTTTCCACGTCGTAGCCCCTGCCCACCACGTTGAGCAGATGCGCTTCCCAGACCTCGTGCATCACGTGTCCGAGCAGGGTCAGGGTCTCGTTGCCGGAGCCTTCGATCACCTTAAGGTGAAATTCCGCCGTATTGTGGGAGTAGGCTTCGGCATCATCGATCTGCGACTCGATGTCGCTGATGTACTCGCGCAGTTCCGCAATGATGCGCCGGGGCCGGCGCGTTGCCAGCAGGCGCGCCGCCGGCGGCTCCACGAGCAGGCGGGCGTCGCTAATGTCCCGTACCGTGGTCTTGCGGGTCTGCAGATACAACCCGGCGTACCGCGCCACGACTTCGACTTCCGGCAAACGCACACGGGCACCGCCGCGCGAGCCCCGGGAGACGCTGATCAACTGCTCGGTCTCGAGAATCCGGAACGCTTCCCGCATGGTAGGCCGGGAAATGCCGAACTCCTCCATCAGGGCGGACTCCGGTGGCAGGTTGTCTCGTTCGGTCAGGTCGCCGCGAACGATGCGCCGACGCAACTCGGCCGCCACCAGTTCCGCGGTCTTCGGCACCCGCACCAGATCGAGGCTGTTGCCGCGCCGCTGCCTTCCCCGCGCTATGCTGCTCAAACTTCCACGCCTCCAAAGAAGCAAGTACTACTTGTGTGAATTATCTGCACGTTTCGAGTCAGAATCCACAATTGCGCGAACGACGGGGCCTGTCGCGAAAGCGCATGTTCGCATGTCAGTTGGTTTAAGCTTGGGTCGCTGTTCGGTGGCTTCTCCAAGGGATTGTATCGCGCTCGATGGAATCGGACCTCGCAAAAACCTACCGCCAGGAAAGTTACTGGCTGGACTCGATTCCCGAGTCCCTTGAGCCACTGCCTGGCCTTGACGGCGACATCCGTTGCGACGTCGTCATCGTCGGCGCGGGCTTCGGCGGCCTATGGACCGCCTATCACCTAAAACGCGCGGTCCCCGATGTCGACATCGTCATGCTCGAGGCCGAGACCGCCGGCTATGGCGCCTCCGGACGCAACGGCGGCGCGCTCGGTGGGATTTACGATGGATTCGAGCAATGGGTGGCCGACCCCGCCACACGTGATGCCGCCGTCGCCGTGAAGAAGGACATGATCCAGACGGTCTATCGGATTGGGGAGATCTGCGAGGCCGAAGGCATCGACTGCCACTACGCTCGGGAAGGCAATTACATGGTGGCCACCACCAAGAAGGAGGAGGCGGTGGTGCAGGGAATGGTCAAGGGGTTTGGCGCGCTGGGGTTCGGCCCACCCGACTACGAACTGCTCGACGCCAAGGAAACCGCACGGCACGTGGCCATCGACGGCGTGCGTTCGTGCGTTTACTCGCCCCACTTTGCCGCCATCCATCCGGCCCGTCTTGCGCGTGGCCTCGCCCAAGCGGTGCGGCGCAAGGGCGTGCGGCTGTTCGAGCGCACCAAGGTGCGTGCCACCGCCCCCGGCTCGGTCACGACGGACGGCGGTTCCGTGCGGGCGCAAACGGTGGTCCTTGCGGCGGAAGCCTACATACAGAGCATTAGGGGATTCAAACGGCTGCTCGCCCCCATTCACGGGCAAATGGTCGCGACGGCCCCGCTTGGGAACGAACTGTTTGAAAAGACCGGAATCACGCCACCGAGCCGGCCGTACTTTTCCGTCTTGAGCCCGCTGCCGCTTTATGGGCAACCCACGGCCGATGGGCGCATCGTGCTCGGCGCGGGCGATGCCTACTATTTCGGCAGCCGCCTCAAGAAGGGTGCGGAGTTCAAGTCGCAGTTTGTCCACGGCCGCCTGCTCGACAGTTTCCCGAAGCTCGGCGACGTGCCGATCACCCACCGATGGGGCGGCGCGATGGGGTTCTCACGACACCGGGCGCCAACCGTGTTTCTCAACGCGCAAAAGACCCTGGCGTGGATCGGCGGATTTTCGGGATCGGGGCTCGCGCCTTCCTTCCTCATGGGCGCGACCCTTGCGGACCTGATCGCGGACCGAAAGAGTGAACGGACATCGTACCCTTGGGTGCGCGACGGATTTCCGCGCCATTGGGAGCCGGAACCACTGCGCTGGATTGGCGTCACCGCGGTCAGTCGTTGGAAGCACCTGCAGGATTACTTCAACAGGTAGCGGGCATCCGGGATCTGGGTGGTTAGCGAGTTGCCGGTCACGCGATAGGTCATGAACGTCGATCGCGAATCATTGGCGTGATCTGCGGTGCCGAGCCGACCTGGATCTTTCCCATCGCCTCGAACCCATGGCGTTCGTACAACGAGATGTTGGCCGGATTGGAGGACTCGAGATACGCTCGGGTCCCCTGCTCATCGCAAAGCCGCAGGGCGTGCTTCATTAGCGCAGAGCCGATGCCTCTTCCTTGGGCATTGGCATCAACACCGATGCAAGGCAGGTACCACAAAGGCTCATCATGGGGGTGATACTGCTCGATTTGCTTGTTGATCGCTCCCAGCGTTTCAAGACGCTCCGGCGAGATGGCCGCTTTGTTCACTGCAACCAATGACTCGTAGTCCGCTTCGCTGCCTGGCGACATCCAGATGCAGGCTCCGCCGAACGACTCATCACGGAACGCCGTGCCATCCTCTATCCCGGAGCCGCAGAAGGCCTTTAGAAACTTCGGATACGCGTCCAGGTAAATCTCGGCTTCCGGGTACATCCAACGCACCATGGGATCAGCGGCAAACGCGACCGTCAGCGTCGCCAGTGCCTTGTCGGTGTCTTCCACGCTGATCGTGGAAATGATGGGCGCATCACTCACGGTTCGCCGCCGCCCTCTTCAGTTGGATAGCCAGATGGCTAGTACATTGATGTCAAGCGCACCCAAACATACACTTCGCTGAACCGGCGCTCAACGTGGCTACCGACCATGCAGGTAGTCCAGAGTATCGAACTGCGGCAAGGCGGCGATGGCGCGGCGGTTGAGCGCGGCGGGGGCGATTGACTGGGCGACCAATGCAACCAGGTGAGGGCAACGAGCGTGACGGATCAAGCGCTTAGAGAAGACAAGGACGGGGTCGCCATCGTGACCTTGAACCGACCTGAGAAGCTAAACGCCATCAGTCTCGCCATGCGCGAGGTGATCTTCGGCGCCGTGGAGGACCTGCGCGACCGTGATGACCTGCGTGTGCTCTTGATCCGCGCCAAGGGTCGGTTCTTCACCGCTGGCGTGGACATCGCAGAGAGCGGCAGCGCTGGCGGAGAGCCTCGGGCTGCGCAAACCATGATCAACGTGCGCCGCGACTACCGCCGGGGGCTGCATATCTTCCTTGACGAGATGGAGGCAGTGGAAAAGCCCATCGTGATGGCGATTCACGCCCCCTGCCTTGGGCTTGGGGTGGAAATGGCTGGCGCCGTGGATTTTCGCCTAGCCGCCGACAGCGCCCGCTTCGGCCTGCCCGAGATTGACATCGGCGTGCTGGCAGGCAGCGGCGGCACCAGCCGCTTCACCCGCCTGTGCGGCCCCGGCTGGGGCAAGTGGCTCAACATGGCCGGCGAGCAAATCGATGCGCGCACCGCTCTAATGGCCGGTTTCGTGCAGGCCGTGTATCCCGATGAGACGTTCGAGGAGGAGGTTTGGGCCTTCTGTCAGCGCTTGCAGTCCCGACCGCTCGAGGTGCAGGGCGTCGCCAAGCTGGCGGTGGAACTCGCTTGGGACTTGGACCGCGGCCAAGCGCGTCATGTGGAGCGAATCGTCAACACGCCGTTGATGATGGCTGACCGCACCGAGCTGGTTAACAAGGTGCTCAAGCGCGGCAAGTCCGACAGCTAAGGCAGGTAGTGGCCCGGGTTAGACTTTGCGGACCGCTTCCTTGGGCCAGTATTGATTGCGCAACTGGCGTTTGAGCAGCTTGCCGGATGGCAGGCGCGGCAGCTCCGCAACGAAGTCCACGCTGCGCGGGCACTTGAACTTGGCGAGCCGCTCGTGGGCGTATCCCATCAGTTCCTCCGCCAGTTCGTCATCGGGCGCCGCCCCGGACACCAGCTGCACCACGGCCTTGACCTCCTCGCCGTACTCGGCGTTGGGCACGCCGATGACGGCAACGTCCAGCACCGCCGGGTGCATGGTCAGTACGTTCTCCGCCTCTTGGGGGTAGATGTTCACCCCACCGGAGATGATCATGTGCGACTTGCGATCGGTCAGATACAGATAGCCGTCTTCATCCAAGTACCCCATGTCCCCAAGGGTATGCCAGCCTCGGGCGTTGTAGGTCTCGGCGGTCTTCTTGGGATCGCCGTGGTACTCGAAATCCGCATTGCCGTCGAAATAGACCGTGCCCACCTCGCCCGGGGGCAGGTCGTTGCCCCGCTCATCGAGAATGTGAATGGTGACCGTCAGCGCTTTGCCGACCGTTCCCGGCCTCGCCAACCACTCCTGCGGGCCAACTGCGACAAACCCGCCACCCTCGCTGCCGGCGTAGTACTCGTGGATTATGGGGCCCCACCAATCGAGCATCTGCTGCTTGACCTCCACCGGACAGGGCGCCGCAGCATGAATCACGGCTTCCAAGCTCGACAGATCGTAGCGTTGCCGCACGGCTTGGGGCAGCTTTAGCATGCGCACGAACATGGTGGGCACCACCTGCACGTGATTGATGCGATGGCGCTCGATCAGCGCCAAGGCCTGTTCCGCGTCGAAGCGGCGCATCAGCACCACGGTGCCGCCCAATCGCAGCACCGCCATGCTCCAAGCCAGGGGCGCTGCGTGATACAGCGGCGCCGGGCACAGGTAAACGGTGTCCGGCGAAAAGCCGTACAGCGCGCACATGAGGTCCGTAAGGGGATGCGGCTCGCTGCCCGCAGGGGTCCGCTGGAGCTCCCGCAAAATGCCCTTCGGCCGTCCCGTGGTGCCCGATGAGTAGAACATCAGCTGCCCGTCGAGCTCCTCCGCCAAAGGCGCATCCGGCATCCGGTCCAAGCCTTCGTCAAGCGACCGGTAGCTCCCCCGGGACCCGCCCAGGGTCCAGCGGCTGACCGCCGGATCGATCGCCGCGTCCAACTCGTCGGCGACGGCACCCACCCCAGCCGAGATCACGAGCCACTTCGCCAGGCAGTCGTTCACCACATAGCCCGCCTCCTCGGCATTCAAATGCCAATTGATGGGCGTGAGATAGAGCCCCGAACGCATTGCGGCCCAAGCCACGACCAAAGCCTGGGGCAGGTTCTCGGTCATCACCGCGATGTGGTCGCCGAACCGCAGCCCCTCAGCCTCAAACAAGCGCACGCACTGGACTGAGCGGCGATTGAGCTCGCCGTAAGTGAGCTGCGCTCCCGATTCAGCATCAATCAGCGCCACCTTTTCCGGCTGCGACTGCGCATGATCCGTCAACTGGCTCATGATCAAGTTCCTCCCAAACTTCAATCCGACGTGCGCAGGCGTTCCCGCAATTCAAACTTCTTGACCTTTCCCGATGGCGTACGCGGCAGTTCGGCCACGATTTCGAGGCGCTCGGGCGTTTTCTGCTTGGCCACCTGGAGCGCCGCAAAGTGCGCCTGCACGTCGTCCATGGTGAGCGCCGCATCCCGCTGAAGGATTACGAACGCGCACACCCGCTCGCCCAAGCGCTCGTCGGGCGCGGCCACCGCCGCCGCTTCGCTGACGGCGGGGTGGGCCGCCAGGCAATCCTCCACCTCCTTTGAGGCGATGTTCTCGCCGCCCCGGATGATGACGTCTTTCTTGCGGTCAGTAATGGTAAGGAACCCCTCCGTGTCCAAGCGTCCGATGTCCCCCGTTCTGAACCAGCCCCCTGGCAGGAAGGCGGCGTCGTTGAGTTCGGCCCGGTGATAGCCCAGGAATTGGTCCGGTCCCTGGGAGACGATCTCTCCCGCCTCGCCCTCGGGCAGGTCGATGCCATCGTCATCGACGATACGGATGCGGCAACCGGGGTTGAGAACCCCGTCGGTATGGGCGCGCTTTTGCACGCTGTGCTCCGGTGTGCCCGAGGTGATGGTGGGGTGCTCGGTGGAACCGTAGGCCCGGTAGGTCAAGATCCCCGCCCGCTGGCAGCGATCCACCACTTCCGGCGGCACCGCGGCCGCCCCGACCAGGTAATCCGTCAGGCTGGAAAGGTCGCGGCCATCGGCGTGGCCCGCATCGAGCAGCGAATTGATGTGAAATGGCGTGCCCGAAGAGCGCGTGACCCGGTATCTCTCCACCAATTGCGCCGCAGCATGGGCGTCCCAGGCGTCCATCAGCACAGATTCCTCGCCGCTGAAGTACAGGCGCAGAATCGACAGCACCCCGGCGATGTGGCCAGCTGGCCAGGGCGAGAGCACCACGGACGGCTTGCCCTCGAGCTTGAACGCCGCCTTGAGTTCCGCCAGCAGCGAGTTGTGGGAGTGGAGCACACCCTTGGGATGGGAGGTGGTCCCGGAAGTGAATAGGATCAGGGCGAGGTCATCTGCCCGCAGCGGCGGCGGGGTGAAATCGTCCGCAGTCTGCAGTTCGTCCCAAGCGATGCAGTCGGCGGGGACGTCCTCGCCGATGACGATGCGATGCTCGAGTTGCGGCACATCACGCAACCCCTCAAGGCGTTCGAGGTAATCGATGCGGCGCCAGCGGTCCGGGACGAAGAGCGCCTTGGCGCCGCTCTCGCGCAGCAGGTAGCCCACCTCCCGGGCACCGTAAATGTGCACGATGGGCAGCACCACTGCCCCGGCCAGCATCGCCCCGAGAAACGCAACATAGCCTTCAACCCGGTTCGGCACTTGGATGCCGACCACGTCGCCAGCTCGGATTCCCAGTCGCCGCAGCGCTCCCGCCATCGACCGGCCACGCTCGTAGAGGCTTTCCACCCGGTGGCTCTGCGTGCGTCCCTGCGCGTGGAAAACCAGCTTGCGCCCCGCATGCTTCGCACTTCCGGCCGCCAAGGCCTCAGGCAGGGTCTCCCGCGAGTAGAAGCCCCGTTCGTACCACTCGCGCGTCAGCCGGCCACGCGCGCCATCGGCGTCGTACAACATGGCCGCGCATTGGAACAGGAAGGCACCGGTCAGGGCAACATCAACCCCAGCTCGCGACAACGGGTATAGTTCGGCCGGACTATTGAACGCACCGAAGATCCCCACCAATCCATGAGCCGCATCTCCAACGCGAAGCTTGCCGCCTACTCGGCGCCGGCCCTGCCCATCGCCGCCTTTGCAACGCCCTTGAGCATTTATGCCCCACCCTTCTTCGCCACTGAAATGGGCTTGGGGCTTGCCGTCACCGGCACGGTGTTCATGGCGGCCCGATTCTGGGACCTAGGCACCGACCCGCTGATGGGGGTCATCTCCGACAAGTTTCCCTCCCGTTGGGGGCGGCGGCGGCACTGGATGGTGCTGAGCCTGCCGGTGCTGCTGATCGCAACGGCCCTGGTGATGTTTCCGGACCGATTCATTGGGGGGGCGGCAAGCACGGCCTACGTGCTCGGCTCGCTGTTTCTGCTGTACGTGGGCTACACCATGCTGACCATTTCGCACATGGCCTGGGGCGCGGAGCTGTCAAGCGACTATCACGAACGGTCGCGCATCCAGGGCTGGCGGGAGTTTGCGCACCTCACGTCCATGGCGACCGTGCTGCTGATCCCGGCCGTGCTGGAGCAGTCCGGCCATGCCCTGTCGGCGACCCTGAAGATGAACTCCATGGGGGCCTATGTAATGATCCTGCTGCCGGTCTGTGTGCTGATTGCGGTGGCCCGGGTCGGCGAACCGCCGGTGCGGTCGGCGTCCGCGCCGGCGCTGGGCTTCGTGCGCAGTGCCAGGATCCTGGCGAGCAACCGGTACATCCTGCGCATCCTGGTCGCGGACCTCTTCATTCACATGCCCGGCGCCATCCGCGCGTCCCTGTTCATCTTCTACGTCAGCGCCATCATCGGCATGCCGGAGTGGTCCGCCATCATCATGCTCTCCTACTTCGCCGCCGGTCCCATCGCCGTGCCCCTGTGGGTGCGCCTTTCGAGGCGGATGAGCAAGCACGGCGCCTGCGCCCTGGGCGTGTTCCTGCATGTGATCGTCACCGCGTCCTACCTGATTCCCGGCCAAGGGGACGCGCTTCTGTTCGCCGGCCTGTTCTTCCTGTCGGGCATCGTTTATGCGGGCGTCCCCTTTCTGCTGCGCTCCATGGTGGCCGACGTCGTCGACTACGACCGCCTGCAGACCGGTCAGGACCGCACCGCGCTGTACTACTCGACTGTGACCACCACCATGAAGGTCGGCGGGGCGCTGGGCATCGGGCTCGCCTACCCGCTGCTTGCCCTAGTGGGCTTCGATCCGGGCGGGTCGAACGATCCGGCGCAACTCGATGCGCTGCGCTACATCTATGCGTTCATCCCGGCCGTCTCGGAACTGCTGGTGGTCTACCTGCTCTACACCTTTCCGTTGGATGAGCAAAAGCTCAGGGAAGTCCAAGCGCAATTGGCCAGCAAAGCGGGCTAGGGCCTGCTAACGCTATCCGGGTTAGCCCGCCAGCAGGGATTTCAAATCAGCGCTTGGGTCGGCCAGCACCGCAGGGTCGGCCGGTTGGCCCACTAGGCGGCGGCAGAGCATGAACTCCTTCGGGCTGTTGACCGCGTCCGCTGCCACGACCACGCCGTCCCTCAGGTAAAACACGGCGAATTGATTGGCGGCCATGTCGCCACGCACCACGTCAGTGTCGCCATCGCCGGAAAAGCCAACCATCTGCAGCTTCAATTCGTACTGGTCCGACCAGAACCAAGGCACAGCGGCATACTCGCGGTCCTTGCCGCAGAGGTTGGCCGCGGCCACCCGGGCTTGCTCCATGGCGTTGGGCACCGATTCGAGGCGCAGGCGCCGACCGAGCAGGGGGTTGGGGTGGTTGGTGCAGTCGCCCGCCGCGTAGATGGCTGGGTCCGAGGTGCGGCAGCGCTCATCCACCATGATGCCGTCATCGCAATCAAGGCCGGCCTCTTGCGCCAGTTCGACATTGGGCACGATGCCGATGCCGACCACGGCGAAGTCGGCGGCGAAGGACGCATCGCCGCACTGCACCGCCGAGACGCGGCCATTGCCGCTGAAGCCGGTCACCAGCGCATCCGTATGAATCCGCACGCCGCGCCCTTCATGCAGGCGATGGTAGAAGTCGGACATGGCCGGGGTGGTCACCCGCGCCAAGATGCGCTGCTCCATCTCCAGCACATCGACCTCAAGGCCCGCCTCGACGCACACCGCCGCCACTTCGAGGCCGATGTAGCCGCCGCCGACCACCACCACCCGCTTGCCAGGGGCCATGTCAGCCTTGATGACGTCCACGTCGGCAATGGTGCGCAGGTAGTGGACGCCTTCGAGTTCGCTGCCGGGCAGCTTGAGCCGCCGCGGGCGGCTGCCCGTGGCGAGCAGCAGCTTATCGTAGGCCAGGGTCCCACCCGACGCTGTGGTCAGCGCCTGCGCCGCCCGGTCGATGCGCTCCACGCGCACACCGGGGCGGACGGCGATGTCCTTGCCGGCATAGAACTTCTCCGGGCGCAGGTAAACCCGGTCCAGCCCCTGCTCCCCCGCCAAGTACTGCTTGGACAGCGGCGGCCGTTGATAGGGGATGTGCGGCTCATCGCCAAGGATGGTGATGGCGCCGGCAAAGCCTTCCTGGCGCAGGCTGGCGGCGGCCTGCCCGGCGGCATGGCCGGCGCCGACGATGATGATGTCCGACAATTTGAGCCTCCAAGACAAAAGCGCCATTGTAGCGAAGTGCGGTTAAACTTCCGCGCTTCGGGACTGTCGCGGGAGCGTTGCGAAAAAGCGTCATGGCATTTCTTACCTTGCAGGAACTGGCCCCCGAGGCGCAGCGAAAACTGGACCGGAACACCTGGGACTACCTGATCGGCGGCTCGGATACCGAGTCCGCCCTGAAGCGCAACCGCTACGGGCTGGACTCCTGGGCGTTCCGGCCGCGAATCCTCAACGACGTCTCCGAGGTTCGCACGGAGACGGACCTGTTCGGCTCAAGACTGCGCATTCCCGTGCTGTTGGCGCCGATCGGCTCCATTCAGGTGTTCGACCCCGGAGGCGCCGCCGCGGTGGCATCAGCGGTTCGGGACTTCGGCGTCCTGCAGATCTTGAGTTCGGTGTGCCTGCCGAACTTCGAGGATCTGGCCACCCAGGTGCCGGGGCCGCGCATCTACCAGCTCTACCTGATGGGCGACCAAGCTTGGATGGACGACATCATCGCCCGAACCATCGAAGCGGGCTACACCGGCTTCTGCCTGACCGCCGACACCCAAGTCTATTCGCGGCGCGAAAGGGACATTCTCAAGCGCCACGTGCCCACTTCCGGGCGACAGGTCGGCGTCTCCGGATTCAGCCACCAAGCGACCATGACTTGGGACACCGTGGCGCACATCAAGGACAAGTTCGACATTCCCCTCATCATCAAGGGCGTGGCGGTGGCCGAGGATGCCGCCCGCTGCGTCGAGTTGGGCGTCGACTGCGTTTACGTCTCCAACCACGGCGGCCGCCAGCTCGACCACACCCGCGCCTGCGTGGACGCCCTGCCGGAGGTGGTCGCCGCAGTCGAAGGCGCGGTGCCCGTGCTGGTCGATGGCGGCTTCATGCGCGGCGCCGACATCGTGAAGGCCCTCTGCCTGGGTGCCACTGCAGTCGGCCTAGGACGCCTGGAGGCCCTGGCGCTTGCGGCGGACGGCGCGGCCGGCGTGCTGCGGATGCTCGAACTGCTCGAAAACGAGATCCAGATCACCTTGGCGCTGCTGGGCATGGGCGACGTCAAAGACCTCAACCCCGGCCTGCTGGAACGGGTGACCCCCATGGTTGAACCCCACGCCCTGAGCGCCTTTCCGCACTTGGCGGAGGGCTACTAGGGCATCCCGCTAGAGGTAGCGTCCGCGCTGCTGCAGGACCTCGATCTTGTAGCCGTCCGGGTCCTGCACGAAGAAGAAGCGCGCCAGCAACTCACCCTCGCGGAACATCTCCTTGACCGGGTTGGGCTCAAGGCCTTCTGCTTCGAAACGGCCGTGCTCGGCGTCGAGGTCGTCCACGCTGACCGCCAAGTGCCCGTAACCACTGCCGTGGGAATAGGGTTCGGCCTGATCCTTGTTCCAGGTCAGTTCGATCTCAAAGTCGCTTTGGTCGTTGCGCAGGTAGGCTAGGATGAAGTCGTCGAAATCAAAACGCTCGGCCACATCAAGGCCGAAGGCCCGCTGGTAGAAGTCGATGGAGCGGTCAAGGTCGAGCACCCGGACCATCGTGTGTATCGCTTTGGCCATGGAAATCCCCCGTTCGAGACGTTGGGGCCAGCCTATAGCGGTTCCCCGCCTGCGTCCACTCTCTGTTTGACCAACCTGCATCGAGGTCAGGTGGACTGTCCCAATGAAGAGCACTAGTATGGCCAGCGAGTGCAGCTACCGTCTCGCCGCTGAGTGACCGACCTCGCCACAACCAGACGCTATCCGAAGATCACGGAAAAAGGTCTTGCGGATTTGCGTAAACGCATCGGCGTTCCAATCACCGACACGGTGGAACCTTGGAACTACGAAGCAAGTCGCGACGCGATACGGCACTACGCGCACGGCATCGGCGACGACAATCCGCTGTGGTGCGACCCGGACTACGCCGCAACCACCCACTATGGAACCCTGGTCGCCCCGCCCAGCTTTCTGTTTTCAACAGACCGCATCGTCTCCGGCTACTGCGGCGGTCTGCCCGGCATTCACGCCATGTGGGCGGGCGCGGCGTGGGTTTGGCACAAGCCGGTGCTGCGCAACGATGTCATCTCCACCGAGGCCTACCTGAAGGATTTGATCGAACACCAAACGCGCTTTGCGGGCCGCACAATCCAGCAGATCTATCACGTCGACTTTTACAACCAACAGGGCGATCCGGTTGCGGAGGCCGATAGCTGGGTTTTCCGTACCGAGCGCGACGAAGCACGAGAGAAGGGCACCAAGTACACCGATGTCCGAGGACTGGTCGAGCCCTACACCGATGAGCAGCTCGCCGACTTCCACAAGCTCTACGAGAACGAGGAGGTTCGAGGAGCGACGCCCCGATTCTGGGAAGACGTCAACGAGGGGGACGAGCTGCCACCCATGCTGAAAGGGCCCATGACCGTCACCGGCTTCATCTGTTACGCGCAGGGCTGGGGAGGGCTCTACATTCGGGCGAACAAGCTCGCCTGGTCGTTGCAGCGAAAGCACCCTGGTCTCGGCATCAAGAATCGCTTCAACGTGCCCGACTGCCCCGAGCGCGTGCATTGGGACGAGTCATTCGCACTCGAAGTCGGCGCACCGGGCGCCTACGACTACGGCCCGGAACGCTGTTCCTGGTTGACCCACCAGATCACCAACTGGATGGGCGACACCGGCTTCCTGCGCAAGAGCAAGTGTCAAATCCGTCGCCACAATCCCGACGGCGACGTGCTGATCATCAACGGGCATGTCAGCCGCAAGTTCATCGACGAGGGAAAGCACCTCGTCGAGATCTTGCAATCCACCGAAACCCATCGCGGCGAACCCTCCGCCACGGGGGCGTCCATCGTCGAACTGCCTAGCCGCATGCCGTGAGGCCAGTGTCCCGGTCGGAAATTGATTCCCTGCGCGCCTCGGGAGTGGTCGCCTGAACGACACTTGGCAACTCATGCTTGCGTTCCTCCGCAACTTGTGCTTGCGTTCTACCGCAAATTCCTCAATGATGGGGGTGCACCTGTCTGCAATGAGGGGGATAAGACGATGCCATTGTCAGTAAATCCGCAAACGGTTCTTGGCGCGGCATTCGGCGCGCTATTGCTCGCACTTTCCATTCCAACCGCCTACGCCCAGTCCGGCGCGGGAGCCCAAGCCGACGAGGGAGTTATCGAAGAGGTTCTCGTCACCGCCCGCAAACGCGAAGAGTCGGTGTTGGAAATTCCCGAGTCGCTGTCGGTGATCACCGGCGACGACATCAACCGCCAGAATGTGAAGGCATTGAAGGACATCGGCTTCAAGGTGCCCAACCTGAATCTGTCCATGCGCCTGGACGGGTTCCCGAACGTCTCCATACGGGGCCTCGGTGCCTTCGGCAACACCCAGGGAGTTGGCTTTTACCTCGATGACGTGCAACTCTTTTCCGATGCCTCCTCGCGCTTCGGCGATCTGGCGCGCATCGAAGTGCTGAAAGGCCCGCAGGGCGTACTGTACGGCGGCAGCAACATCGGCGGCGCCGTCAAGTTCGTCAGTGCCCGGCCCGACCCGGAGGAAGCATTCGGCCGCGTCAAGGTGCTAGGCGGCGAGCAGGGCATGATCGATGTGGAGAGCAGCGTGAACGCGCCGCTCGGCAACAGCGGCTGGGCCATGCGGTTGTTCGGCTTTGGTTCCAGCCACGACGGCTTCATTAAGAACCGCAACGCCGTGCGGCACAACGGCCACCGCACCAGCAACAAGACGAACTCCGGCGAAACCGAAGCCTACGGTGCCCGCTTCATGATCGGCGGGCCCCTGTCGGAGCGGCTGTCGATGTTGGTGACCGCACGCTGGAACGATTACGACGGCCCGAACAACACTTGGAGCCGGGAACTGAAAGTCGAGGACTGGGACTACCCCACCACCATCAACACCGGGCCGGAAAACCCGCGTCACGAGCGCCGCACCTATGGGGGCATGGTGGAATTGACTTGGGAACTGGATAACTTCGACATCGTTTCCGTCTCGTCGTTCACCGACACCCACAGCAATCGCTACAGCGATGTCGACGGCACCCCGGAGTTCCTGCTCGACCTGTTCCGCCCAGAGAAGATGAACGTGCTCACGCAGGATCTGCGCTTCACGTCGACCACCGATGCGCCCCTGCAGTGGATTGCCGGAGTCTATTACTCGCTGTATGACGAGAACATGGACTCCGACCTGATCATCTGGGACAGCCGGGTAACGGCCGACGGCCGGCTCGACGGCGTGCTCGGCTGCATCGCCGGAGACCTCTGCAGCGGCCTGTGGGCCGGGGAAATCGTGCCTCCGGAGGAAGAGGCCGAAGCGTTTTACCTGCCCTTCGAGTACCGGCGGCGCGACAAGAGTCACCTAGCCGCATACGGCAATGTCACCTATGACATGGACGAGTGGGAGGTTGCCTTGGGTCTGCGCATCGACCAGTGGAAGAACAAGAGCCTGAACTACGACGCCGGCATCTCGAGCAGCCTGAAGGAAACGGAAGTGCTGCCGCGTGCTTCCATCACCCGGTGGATCGACGACGACAACATGATCTACGCCACCGTCGCGTTCGGCTACGAGCCGGGCGGGTTGAACATCGGGGCGGATTTCGGGCTGCTGCCGTTTGATGCGGAAAAAGCCACCAGCTACGAGATCGGCTGGAAGGGCCGCTGGATGGACGGCCGCGCCAGTGCCTCAGTCGCCGGTTTCTACATCGACTACAACAAGCGGCAGGTCGAGTATCACATCGCCACCCCCCAGGGGCCGGTGGAAGGCATCGGCAACTTCGGTGACTCGCGGCAGTTCGGTTTCGAGGCCGACCTGACCGTGCAGGTGAGCGAAGACCTGACGCTCAGTTTCGCCGCCGGGGCGATCGATGCCGAATGGACGGGCGAGACACTGGCCTACGACATCGACTTCGACGGCGAAAAGCCGCCGAACGTGCCGGAGTTCAGTTGGAACATCAACGCCGATTACCGCAGGCCCATCAACGACGGCATGGATTTCCTGCTCGGCGTGCAGGTCAGCAAGAACGGCGCCTATGACACGGTGCAGGCCTACCACCCGCTCACCAACCCGAGCTTCACGATCATCAACGCCCAGGTGGGGGTTGCCGGCGAGAACTGGGAATTCACGGTGAACGCCGAGAACCTGACGGACAAGGCCTATTACACCGACTCACAGAGCTTCCCGAACTTCTACGGGCTCGACGCGGACGGTGCCTGCGTCTACCCCAACGGCGATGCCTGCCTCACCATCGGCACCCTCGGCCAGCCGCGCCTGATCACGGCGAGCCTGAGCTATTTCTTCTGATCGCCGGAAGCCTGGGTCGAGCAGCGAGCCAGGCCAAATGGGAAGTGACAGGGCCGGTCCATACCGGCCCTTTTTTTAGGGCGTGTCAGGGCGCCCTTCAGCGCACGGGACGCAAATGGGCGCCAGGATCAATCAGGCAGATGCGTTCCAGGCGTCGTAGACCTGCCGCCAGCCGACCAAGGCAATGGTGTTGTCGTCGTCGTCGGTGAAGTTCAGCGGACCCAGGAAGGTCATGTACAGCTCGCTGTCTTCCTCGAAAAACGTGTAGTCGTGGCGCGCATTGCAGGCTTCGTAGCCGTAGGCTGGCGCCACTGCGGTCTCTCCGCCCGCTTCGGACCCGCCGCGTACCACCATCCTGCCCTTGGTCATGTAGTACTCGCCCGGACCGACGTGGGTGTGCCTCGCTATCGACGCACCCTTGGCAGCCTTGAAGGCCGCGGTCCAAGATCCTGTTTCCGGCGACACGTGCAGCAACTTCCACTGAACCCAACCCGCACAGAGTCCTTGCGGAAAATCCACCCAATCGACTGCATCCATCTGGACATAGTCTTCCATTAAGGCTGCTTCGGCCATGGTTTCCTCCACTTGAGAAGCGGTGGCGAGCCATGCGCCCGCCACGCGTTGGCATTCCGGCCCTCCTTGGATCAGTAAAACCGGTGTCCTTGCGAGAGAACCGTCCCGCCCTCAAGTGTCCTACTCCCGCACACAGAGGTCAATAGGCGACCGGCGGGCGAGCCAACCCCGGCTGATCACCGCCAACCTGAGCTTGTTGTTCTAGCTGGCGGTCCAGGCTTGGTGGACTTGTTCGCAGCCGACCAAGGCGATGGTATTGCCGTCGTCGTCGATGAAGTTCAGCGGGCCTAGGAAGGTCATGTAGAACTCGCTGTCCACGTCGAACTCGGTATGGTCGTGCTGGGCGTTGCAGGCCTCGTAGCCGTAGCCTGGCGCCACGGCCGTGGCTCCGCCCTCGGCGCTGCCGCCGCGCACATGCATCCGGCCCTTGGTCAGGAAATACTCGCCGGGGCCCATGTGGATGTGCTTGGCAAACGCTGAACCCGCGGGGCAATCAAAAATGGCCGTCCAAGCGCCCGATTCCGGTGACACATGCAGCAGCTTCCAGCGAATGGCCCCTTTGCAAAGCGCCGCCGGGAATGGCACCCAGTCCACCGAGTCCATTTGCACATAGTCTTCCATGGCTGTTGTAGCTTCACTCATAGTCTTCTCCTCCCTTGGCGAACCCCTAGCCCGCCCGTATGTTCAGTTGCCGCTCCTCACCATCAAACACCGAAGCGCGGAATGGCTAGTAGTTTCTTCCTCTAGCGGCTTGGGGTCAACAGCGAAACTCCCCGGAGCGAAGGCGTCCCGCCCTCGATGGGATCCCTTCGTTCAATCCGAGGGCGCGAACCTGCGGTTCGTTATGCCCTCGCTCCGACAAAGCGAGACATGCCGAGCTGGCACTTTTCCCGGTGACCAACCTGTGCCTTAATGCGCATCCCCAGCAGGAGCCCCGTCAGCAACGCTCATGGCAAACAACCAGGCAATCGATTTGCAACCCGCGCCCGCCCGCCGGTCGGTGTTTCCCCAGGATGGCGACGACTGGGCGTCAATCGCGGCGCGGGAGCTGCCAGGCACCGCAACGGAGGAAGCGGTGAACCTGCTGCAAAGCTGGAATCTGCACGTCTTCATGCGGCCAGCGGCGGCGGCGGGCTCGGTCGGCCAAGGCAATCCGATTCTGCCCAGCGACATCATCTTCGTCGAGCCGCCCTTGGCCAAAACGCCATGAACGCCGCCGTGATTGCCGCCACCCGTCTCGCCGCCGCCCACGACGGCGTGGCCGAGTTGGTCGTGACCTTGCGCCACGCCGGCGGCGCGGAGTCGGAAGTCCGCCTCGACGAACCCGCGGCGGCGGCACTGCTGGACGCCTGCGGCGCAGCAGGGCCGGAAGAACTGGCCGGCGTTGGCTGGGAGCAGGTGCGTGACGCCCTGCGCACGTCCTGGAACCGGTTGGCGGCGCCCAACCCCCAACCAGCCGCCGAACGGTCGGCATCCACAACAATGAGGTCCTTGCATCATGTTTGATCTACTCATCCGAAACGGCTTGGTCGTGGACGGAACCGGGCTGCCCGCCTATCGCGCTGACGTGGCGGTGGAAGGCGGCCGAATCCGCCGCATCGGCCAGATCAACGAACCCGCCCGGCGGGAGATCGACGCCCAAGGCCTCGCGGTCGCCCCCGGCTTCATCGATCCGCACACCCACTTCGATGCCCAACTGCTCTGGGATCCCCACGCCAAGCCGGCGCTCGCCCACGGCGTCACCACCATCGTCCCCGGCAACTGCTCGCTGTCCTTGGCACCGCTCAAGGCTTCGCATCGAGCCAAGCTGGTGGGCATGTTCAACCAAATCGAGGAAATGCCCCGCAAGGCCTTCAAGGAGGGCGTGAATTGGAACTGGGAGTCCTTTGAGGACTATCTGGCGCGGCTCGCCAGCGACCTGGCCATCAACGTGGCGCCACTGGTCGGGCACAGCCTGCTGCGCCTGTGGGTGATGGACGAAGCGGCCAACCAGCGAACCGCCACAGACGCCGAAATCAGCGCCATGCAGGCGCTGCTGCGGCGCTGCCTGCAAGCCGGCGCGGTGGGGCTGTCCACCAGCTTCGTGGATATCGACGAGCGCCTGCACCCGGTGCCCAGCCGCTTCGCCGACGTCCGCGAACTCGACGCCTTGGCGGCGGTGCTCAGCGAGTTCGGGCGAGTGCTGCAGGTGGTTCCCGAATTCTACGATGCCGACCTGAACATCGCCCGGGTGGACCAGCTCGCCGAACTGTCCTTGAAGCATGCCATCCCCACCACCTTCTCGCCGTTGTTCGTCAGCATCGAGCAAGCCGCCGAGGCGGACCGCATCATGGCGCGAGTGGGCGCGCAGTTCGCTCGGGGCGCCCGCGTGTGGCCGCAAGTGCAAACCCGTCCCATCGACATCAGCTTCTGCTTTGCGGTGCCAAGCCTGATGTTCATCCGCTTTCCGAGTTGGTACCAGATCATGCGCTTCGGCACCCACGAGGAAATCGTCGAAGCCTTCCGGGACGGCGACAACCGGCGCCGCTTGGTGGCGGAAGCCGGATCGATGCCCGATCTGTGGCCGCAGCTTACCCTGCGCCAAGTGCAGACCGAGACCAATCAACCGCTAGTGGGCAAGAGCCTCACGGAAATCGCCGAACTGCGCCAGACATCCCCCATCGAGGCGATGATCGACCTGTCGTTGGAGGAAGATCTGGACGCCCACTTCCTGGCCGCCAACATGGGCCACAACGACGACAGCCGGGTAGGCGCGCTGCTCGCCCACCCGCAAGTCCACGTCGGCGCCAGCGATGGCGGCGCCCACATCCTGTCGTTCTCCACCTATGGCGACACCGGCTACCTGTTCAGCCACTTCGTGCGGCAAACCGGCGCATTGAGCTTGGAAGGCGCGGTCAAGAAAATCACCAGCGATACCGCCAGCATCTGGGGCCTTGAAGGCCGCGGCCTGCTGCAAAACGGCTACGCCGCCGACATCACCATCTTCAATCCAGCACAGATCGACCGGGGCGAGGAGTACTTCACCCAGGACGTGCCCGGTGACGGCAGCCGCTACGTGCGTGACGCCAAGGGCATCGACACGGTGATCGTTGGCGGCGCCATAGCCTGGTCCGCCAGCGACGGCTACACCGACGCCCGCCAAGGCGCGCTGCTGCCCGGGGCCACTCCGTGAGCTTCAGCCACATACAGCAAAGCCAACTTGCACACCAACGAACCATTGCGTTTGTCCTGTCGATTGTCATTTCGCTGCTGGTTCCCAACGCCCTCGCTGCGGGTCCCTACGCCGCCTTTGCTGTCGGTGCTGGTGGCGAAAAGGCGCAGGCGGGCGTGTACGGAGTGAATCACCCGACTCGCTGTGACCGGCTGCTGTACGCGAATCCGGCTTCGGCACCCACCGATGCCGCCTGCACGGCCACCACGGCACAGTACCTCATTGATGACTCATTCAGCCTTGGAGTCGGATTCGTGGGCACCGCGAGCCTCGGATACGCTTGGGACAGCCTGCGCGCGGAGGTCGAATTCCTCAGCCGCTCCCACGGCGGCGACACCGTGCCCGGGCTGCCGGGGGACAATGCGGCGCTCTTGAGCAAGCAATCCGAGTGGAGCCCGCAGTCGCCTCCCCACTACCGCCTTTCCGAATTCAGCGCCAACCAACTCTTTGTGAACGTTCACTACGTCTTTGATCTCGATTCCAAGTGGTCGCCCTTCGTCGGCGCTGGCGTGGGCTTTGCGCGAGTCAAGGCGCGCCTGACGGGTTCCTATCTGCGACGCACCCTCGCCCAGGGCTATGTCGAGGGTGCTGGCGGCGACCCGGCGCAACCGGCGGAATGGCAACTGGCGGCGGCGGGCACCGAAAGCCGACTCGATGCCAGGCTCAAGGACGAAGTGTTCGGATACCAGGTTCTCGGCGGGCTGGAACGGACCTTGGGCGAGCGGACCTCGGCGTTCCTGATGGCACGTTGGACCGGCTTCGACAAGGTCGCCAAGGACAAAGTGTGGACTGTCGTCCGCAGCCACGCGCCGGTACAGGCGGATGGCTCAACGCCCTTTCAGACCGAACAGACGATCGACGACTTGGGCAGCTGGGCAGTCACCGCAGGTTTGCGTTACGCCTTTTGACTGGAGGCCGGCTGCGATCAGTTAGACTGTGCCACTCCCAAGCAAGCGAACCCACGATGGACTTTGCAGACACCGACGAGCACCAGTTGATCCGCGACAGCGTTCGCAAACTCTGCACCGGCTTTCCCGACGAATACTGGTCCGAAAAGGACGAAGCCCACGAGTTTCCTTGGGACTTCTACAACGCCATGGCGACAGCCGGCTTCGTCGGTATCGCCATCCCCGAGGACTACGGCGGCAGCGGCCGGGGCATCACCGAAGCCAGCATCGTGCTCGAGGAGGTCGCCGCCTCCGGTGCCGCCATGAACGGCTGCAGCAGCCTGCATCTCTCCATCTTCGGCATGCATCCGGTGGTGAAGTACGGCAGCGAGGCGATGAAGCAGAGCTATCTGCCCCGGGTGGTGAGCGGCGACCTGCACGTCGCCTTTGGCGTCACCGAGCCGGACGCAGGCACCGACACCGCCTCGCTGACCACCGTTGCGCACCGCGACGGCGACCACTACTTGGTCAAGGGCCGCAAGGTGTGGACCACCAAGGCGCTGGATTCCGAGCGCGTCCTGCTGCTGGTGCGCACGAAGCCCAAGGAGCAGGCCGCCCGCCGCACCGACGGGCTCACGCTGCTGCTCGCCGAGCTGCAGCGCCCCGAAGTGACGATCTCGGCGATTCCCAAGACCGGCCGCAACGCCGTGGCCTCCTGCGAAGTGGTCTATGACGACCTTCCGGTGCCGGTGACTGACCGCGTAGGCGATGAGGGCAAGGGCTTCCGCTACCTGCTCGACGGCCTGAACGCGGAACGCATCCTTGTGGCGTCTGAGGCCCTGGGCATCGGCCGGGCGGCGCTGCGGCGCGCCGTGGACTACGCCAACGAGCGGGTCGTCTTCAACCGGCCCATCGGTCAAAACCAAGGCGTATCCTTCCCCCTCGGCGAGGCCCGCATTCGCTTGGACGCCGCCGAGTTGATGATCCGCAAGGCCAGTTGGCTGCTCGACAACGGCGAACCCTGCGGCGCAGAGGCCAACATGGCCAAGTGGCTGGCGGCGGACGCCGCCTTCCAAGCCGCCGACCAAGCCATGCAGACCCACGGCGGCTTCGGCTACGCCAAGGAGTACCAGGTGGAGCGCTATTGGCGGGAGGCCCGACTGATGCGCATCGCGCCAATCTCCCAGGAGATGATCCTCAACTACGTCACCGAGCACGTGCTGGAGCTGCCGCGGTCGTATTGACGAGCAGGGCCCATCAAGCCGATCGCATGGCATCATAATGCGCTCCACCCACCAAGGCAGCTTGCCCCCATGAAGATACTCCGCACTCCAGACGCTCGCTTTGAGAATCTGGCCGACTACCCGTTCACGGCGCACTACACCGGCATAGACACTGGCGATGGCAGCGAACTGCGCATTCATCACTTGGATGAGGGGCCCCGCGATGGCTCGCTGGTGCTGTGCATGCACGGCCAGCCCGTTTGGAGCTATCTGTATCGAAAGGTCATTCCCCATCTGACGGCGGCGGGCCTGCGGGTCGTCGCGCCGGACCTGGTGGGCTACGGGAAGTCCGACAAGCCCGCCGCACGGGAGGATTACAGCTACGAACGCCAAGTCGAGTGGATGGGGCAGTGGCTTGAGCGCAACGATTTTTCCGGGATCACTTTCTTCGGCCAGGACTGGGGCGGCCTCATCGGGCTGCGGCTGGTGGTCAACCACCCGCACCGCTTCGACCGCGTGGTGATTTCCAACACCGGCCTGCCCTACAACCCCGACGTGCCGGAAGCCGCCGTCAAGGACATCGAGGCGTTTCGCGCCAATGCGCCAACGCCAAGCTTGGTCGAGATGCAGGGGGCGCTGAGCCGCATGGACCATGGCAGCCCCGCCCGCAAGTTCGCCTACTGGCAGAAGTTCTGCTGGGAAACCGAGAATCTGCCGATCGGATTCATGATGTCGATGATGATCGAACGGCACCCGAGGCCCATCCAAGCCTTGAAGTTCCTGCTGCACAAAGCCGGCGTCAACTCGCCTCTGCCCACCGCTTTGGCCAAGGCCTACGAGGCGCCCTTCCCGGACCCAAGCTACAAGATGGGGCCCCGCGCCATGCCGAGCCAAGTGCCGACGCTGCCGACCTCGCCGTCCTTGGACGAGCAGCGCAAGGCCTGGGCGTTTTTCGAGTCCTTCGACAAGCCTTTTCTGTGCGCCTTCGCTGACAACGATCCGGTCACCCGCGGCGGGGAAGCGCAATTTCGGGAAAAAGTGCCGGGAACCAAAGGGTTGCCCCACACCACCATCAAAGGAGGCGGGCACTTCGTGCAGGAGAACGCCCCCGAACAGGTGGCCCAAGCCATCATTGGCCTGATTCGGACAACCTGAGCCGGGACCGGTGATGGTAAAGGCGGCCACAGCGGTCCTGGCGACCGCAATGATTCTGATGTCGATGGCGGCAGTGGCATTCTGGCTGGCATTCCTCTCCCCGCGTCCGCCGCTGACCACGGACCCCGCGACGCTCGCCGGCGACGGCAGCGCCATCGACTATTGCGAGCTGCCGGTGCTGGACGGCAGCGGCAAGCGGGCGGCCGACATCCCCAAGGGAAACACGCCGGGGTGCAGCTACAGCCACTTCCCACTCCCTGTCTTAAGGGAATGCACGGAGCCCCTGCCCGAGGGCGCGGCGGACATTCGCGGACTGTGGATTGGCGTGACGGGCAAGGTCGGGCACGTGGAACGGGTGGAGCAGTGCGGCGCGCGCACGGTGGTCACCAGCAGCGGCATCATTCACGACTCCGGCCCCAACAGCACCGGCGGCCTCAACACCAACGACACCGAGGGCGGGGTGCTGTTCACCGCAGGCGACAAGGAATTCTGCCCACGCACCTCCGCCGGCATGTTCTGGAAGGACGGCGTACTCGAGTTCCGCATCTTTGGCTGGGGTCCGACCGTCGTGCGGCGCTACCTCGACGAAGGGCAGCTCGTCTGGGAGTATGCGGACGGCAGCGTGACGCGCATGAACCGGTTGTGCCATTTGCCCGAAGCCCATCGGGTGCCGAAACCCAGAGGCCGGCGCTTCGCCCTTGGCGCGGCAGGCTAAACCCGTTCAGCTTCCAAAGGCTTTGGCGCGGGCGGCGCGCACCTCCGTCAACGCGGCTTCGGCCATGTGGCTGTAGTCCTTGGCGATGGCTGCCACCTTGGCGTCGGCCACCGCGCCGGAGCCCAAGGCGGCCGTGCGCGTCTCCTCAAAGCTCTGCCGGATGCAGGCCATGAAGAAGTCCGGGTCGGGGATCATGTCCCGGCACGAGGTGAAGCTAATCGTGAACTCGCCGCAGTAGCTGCTGATGGGCATGATGAGCCCCATGTTGTGCGTGACCGGGCCGTAGCCAATGGTGGTCACGGTCCGGCAGCCCATGGTGTAGAGCGGCACTTGGGGGCCGGGCACATTGGTGATGGAGCAGTTGAAGGCCGGCGCCGCCTGGTTGGCGCGGGCGAACTCCGTGGTCAGGCGCTGGGCAAGGTTGGACACCGCCGCCGGCATGAACTCGTTGTAGCGCAGCATGGTGTCGGCGCCGACCGCGTTGGCCATCTGCTTGGCCGCCGAAGTGGCGTCGCGCACATGCTTGAGGCGTTCCACCGGGTCTTCAATGTGGGTGCCGATGGTGACGAACATGGCCGACACCGCGTTGCCCTGCCCATACTCCGCCGACGGCTTGCGCACGCTGATGGGCGCCATGGCCAGCAGCGAGTCATCCGGCAGCTCGATCTTCTCCTGAAGGTAACGACGCAGTGCGCCGCCGCAGAGGGTCAACGCCAGATCGTTCACCGTGGCGCCGGCGACTTCGTTCTTGATCGCCCGCACCTCGTCCAAGGGAAAACGCTCAAAGCCCACCACGCGATGAGCACTGACCGGGGCGTTGAAGCGGGTTTTGGGCACCGGTGTGGCCTGCGGCAGCTCCTGGCGCATGGATTCGGACAATGCCGGCGCTGCTGGGGCCGCGGTGGCGAGGAATTCCGCGATTTGCAGCGGCCGCAGCAGCGCGTTGCCCCAGGAGCGGATCAGCAGTTCCCCATCATCCGGCACCGGGTCGGCGCGCCAAGGCTCGGGCGGCGGCACTGGCGCCATCTCCGGGGCCAAATCGGCTAGGGCCAAGGCCATCTCCAACCCGGAGGCGCCGTCGATGGCGCAGTGATGGGTCTTGAACAGCAGGCCGACGCAGCCCTCCGGCACCCCTTCCAGCCGGTGCAAGCCGTGGATGAGGTAAACCTCCCAAGGCGGGCGGCTCATGTCCAACGGGCGGCTGAGGATGCGCGCCGCCAGCGTGTAAAGCGCCTGCCAGTCCTGGGGCGCGGGCAGGCCCACCTCGCGAACGTGATACTCCAGGTCGAAGCCCGCATCCTCGATCCAGTAGGGATGGTCCAAGCCAAACGGCACGTTGACCAGCCGCCGGCGAGCGGCCGGCATCAGGTGCAGGCGCTCCTCATAGAAGCCCATCACCGCTTCCAGGGTCAGCGGCCCGTACGGCGACGTGGACGGATCCAGAATGGCGACCGAGGCCACGTGCATCGGCGTCGCCGGCGTGTCTTGGTATATGAAGGAGGCGTCTTGGGCGCTCAGTTGCTGCAGCATGGCACTCGCCTACCCGGCTGCCGAACTTAAGCTTTGAAACGACTCATCGAGCGCCTCCGCCAGCCGCTCCGGGTCCGGCAGCATCTCCCGGCATGACGTGAACGAGAGCGTGATGCCGCCGTCGTAGCTGAGCACCGGGAAGATCAGGCCCATGCCGTCGAACAGCGGCCCGAGGCCATGGGTGCGCAGCAGCTTGGCGCCCGCCAGGTAGAGCGGCTTCTGCGGCCCCGGCACATTGCTGACCACGCAGTTGAATGCTGGCAAGGCGCGCTCCGCCATGCCGTAGCTGGTGTACAGGCGTGCCGCCAGCGACGCCAATTGGGCGGGGATGAAACGCGAGTAGTCGGTCATCAGGCGGGCACCAATGGCGTCCGTCAACGCTTTGCTTTGGCGGGTGCCGTCGCGCACCGCTGCCAGACGTCGCAACGGGTCGTCGATCTCGGTGCCCAAGCTGGCGGTCATGGCCGCAACCCGGTTGCCCTCCGCAGCGGATTCATCGGCGCTGCGCACGTTAATGGGCGCCATGGCCGACAAGCTCATGTCCGGCAGCTCATCGTGGGCCTGCAGATAGCGGCGCAGGGCACCGCCAATCACGGTCAGCACGGCGTCGTTGATGGTGGCGCCATCCACCGCCCGTTTGATGCGGCGCATCGCTTCCAAGGGATAGCTGCGGCCATCCATGACCCGATGGGCGGTCACCGGGGCATTGAAGCGGGTGCGCGGCACGTTCATTCGACTTGCCGCGTGGCCGACAAGCTCGGGATTGCGCACCGAAGCGGCCGCCCGTTGCATGGCCGGGACGGTCCGCGACAGCACTTCCGCAAAGCGGAACGGCTGCAGCACGTTGTTGCCGAAGGTGCGGGCCATGAGTTCCGGCGCCGAGGGTTCGGGTTCCCCCGCCCAGATTTTGTCCGGCAAGGGCACGCGCTCCGGTTTCGGCGATTGGTCGTGGATCACCTCGGTCAGGGCGGCCCCGGTCGCGCCGTCGATGGCGGCGTGGTGCACCTTCAGCAGCACCGCAAAAGCCCCGGCTGAAGGCTCGTGAATACCCTCGAGGCCGCTGATGACGGTCATTTCCCAAAGCGGGTGGGCACGGTCCAAGGGGAAGGAGTGCAGGCGCGCCGACTGGCGGCATAGCTGGCGCCAATCCCCCGGCGGCGGCAGGGCGATGTGGCGCACATGGTATTCGAGGTCGAAGTGCCGATCCTCCAGCCAATAGGGATGGTCGAGCTGCAGGGGCACTTCCACCACCCGGCGGCGAAAGCACTTCGCCAAGTGCAGGCGCTTGCGCACGTTGTCAACGAGATCGCGAAAACGCACCTGTCCGCCGGGCGCGCTTGACTGATCGTAGAGGGCCACGGACCCGATGTGCATGTGGGTCGCGGGGGTCTCAAAGTAGAGAAAGGAGGCGTCCTGGCCGCCAAGTTGCTCCATTTAGCAGCTAGCGGGCGACGCTGCGATTGCCGAAGCGCCGGTGGAACCGTTCCACCCGGCCCCTGGAATCAAGGATCTTCTGCTTGCCGGTATAAAAGGGATGGCAGGCCGAGCAGACATCGATGTGGATGTCTTCGGTCAAAGTGGAGTAGGTCTCAATGACGTTGCCGCAACTGCAGGTGGCCTTGATGGCCTGGTAGGGCGGATGGATGCCGTTCTTCATGAGCGTGTTCGGGTGCGGGAAAAGCCGAGTAGTTTAGCAGAGCATGCGGCCAATTGCGCGGGCATCAACACCGCCGCCGCTAGTCCACGCGGCCCGGTTCGCGCCCCAACGCCGCTTCGAGTTCCGCAACCCGCGCTTCGGCTTCGGCAGCTCGCATTTCGGCTTCGGCGGCTCGCACTTCGGCCTGCTGGCGGGACTCCCTTTGCCGTCGATAATCTTCAACCGCCTCCTGATGGCTTTTCAGGTCCTCGCCGGTCTCGGGATCCCGAATGCGCAGGTTGCCCGATTCGTTGCGGAACTCCAGATTGAGGACGGCGCTGTGATAGCCGGACCGCTCCCGCAGCGGCGCTATGGGCTGGTAAACCCCGCCGCGCAGGCGCAAACCCAACAGATGGCCCTTGATGCTGTCCCCCCAAGGGTCGAACACCCAGTACTCCTCGATGCCGAGCCGAGCGAACAGCTCTCGGTTGGTCACCATGTCCTTGACCGCGCTCGAGCCCGAGAGCACTTCGAGCGCGAAAGAAGGCACCGCAGGCTCCTCCCACAGCTTGTAGGACAAACGTTCATGGTTGCCCACACCGAAGGCCACGAAGACATCCGGGGCCACCGAAGCCCGCCGGTCGCCTTTGCGGTAGTGCATCAGCAGATCCGAGGCCACGAAGGTGTCCGGATTCCCGGCATGCTGCGTCTTCAGCGCCGCGGCCGCATAGAGAATCTCATCGCACTGACGGGTGTTCTGCGCCAACGGCTCGCCATCCGTATGGGGGTAGCCGTTCGCGTCAACGTAAACGCGGCTGAAGGGTTTGGCGGTCGGGCTCGGCGGCGCAGGCCAAGCCTCCCCGTTGCGTTGTTCGTGCTGCGGAAGCATGTCCATACAGTACCACATCCATTTGCTGGCCTCGGAACTTCGTTTCTGAAGCATCATCATCCGCTTGTGAATTGGCCGTTTGGAAGTGGTGAATCGCCCTCTGTGCTGTAGGAAATTGTCCCGCTGAAACCGCTATGCGCCGGCTGTGCTGAGGCGCAATGACGTGCCCCACTTCTCCAACGCAACGAAGGCAAGATGCCCTTGAACGCTAGCTTGGATTTTGGGGGTCGAAGCGCTCCAAATGCCCGAAAAATTGCCCGTCACCGGAGCCTTCATCAGCGCCCGCCCGACGACAGGTTCGTCAAGTGGCCCGTGGGGCTTTCCAGCAGGCTCATCACCCGGACCTCCGGTTCCGTCGCGACCGAGAACCGCCATTTGCCGGTGCCGTCCCGCAGCGGATCCCGGTCCCAGTGACCCTCCCCGAACGTCTCGGAGGGAACGCCCGCCTCCAGTTCCGCCGCCGACAGCGTCAGCACGCCCCGCGCCGGCACGGTCACAAAGGCTGCGCCGTCCGGCGAGCCGCCCGCGTCGTCGGTCCCCTGGATCGTCGCCACAGCCTCCCAAGCAAGCGGGTTCACCAGCCGCAGCCGGCTCACCTGCCGGGTGTTGCTGCCGGGGTTGAAGAACGCCGCCCGGCGGCGCCCGTCCTCCACCGCCACCACCCCGTGCATCGCCGTCAGGAAGCCGTCCTCCGTGCGGACATACGCCAGCACCTCAATGTCTAGGCCGCTCGTCAGCTCCAGACGCCAGTCCCCCTCGCCGGGGGGACCCGCGCTCCCCGACAGCCCCTTGGCCGCGTTGCCGAACTCCAAGTCCGAGGAGTTGAAGTGCGCCGCCGCCCCCGCCTCAACGGACAGCTCCAGCGGACCGTGCGCGGTCCCCGCATCGTCGAACGCGGCGATGCGCACCGTCCCGGCGCGGCCCGAGCGGTTGATGACCCGCACGAACCCCTCCCGGCCGTTCGCGTCCGAGGCCGCGGGCATCAGCGGCACGTGGTGCGCGCCGTCCGCGTCCGGCGGCCGCGGGCCGGAGGACAGGTTGGTCAGGTGCCCGGTCGCCGTGCTCTCCAGCAGGCTCATCGCCGCCACTGGCCCGTCGGACTCCACCGTCAGCCGCCACTTGCCCTCGCCGTCGCCCAGCGCGCCCTCCAGCTCCGCATCGCCCGCCTCCAACTGCAGGGCGCCAAACTCCCGGGAGGCCCCTGCCGCCACCGTGAACCGCACCGGGCCGCCCGGCGACGCGCCCGCGTCGTCCACGCCCCGCACCGTAACCTGGGCCGGCTCCCGGCCCGGGTTGACCACCCGCAGCCGGCTCGCCTGCCGGTCGTTGCTCGCCGGGTTGAACGTGGCGATCCGGCTGACGCCCCCCTCAACCGGCGCGGCGTCGTGCATGGAGGTCACGAAGCCGTCCGCGGTGCGCACGTAGGACAGCGCCTCGATCTCAAGGTCCGTCTCGAACTCCAGGCGCCAGTCGCCCTCGCCCAGGCCAACGCCCTCCGCGAGGCCCTTGGCGGCATTGCCGTCCTCAAGGTCGCCGGAGTTGAAGTGCGCCGCGCCGTTGGCCTTGAGCCGCAGCCGCACCGGGCCGCGCCGCGAACCCGCGTCGTCCACCGCCGTGATGCGCACGTCGCCCGCCCTTTCGGACAGGTTGACCAGCCGCACGAACCCCTCGCGTTCGCGGTTCGCGGCCGACAGGAACAGCGGCACCGAGGGAATGCCGACGGTCACCGTGAACCGCCGCGTCATCGTCTCGCCGTCCGGGGCCGTCGCCGTCACCGTCACCTCCGCCGTTCCCGCTTGGCCGGGCGTCACCGTCAGCGCACCGTCCTCGACGGAAACCGACGCCACCGCCCCGTCGCTGGACTCCGCCGCGTAGTCCGCAAAGCCGAGGAAGTATGAGAATACGCCCGCAAGGTCGATCGTGTCCTGCCCGCGGCCGAGCGTCAGGGACCGATCCTTGATTCCGTAAAGCACCAGCGGCGGGCCTGCGGCGACCCGCACGCCCAAATAGCAGTGGCCGCGCGTCAGGCCGACCACCCGGCTCGGCGAGCAAAGGTCCCTCGCGCTCGGATTCCACACCGCCTGCGGCCGGCCATCCAGCCGGACGGTGACCGGGCCGCTGTTCTCAGGCGTCACGGTGAACGTTTCGCTGCGGATCTCGCCTGCGGCGATCCGAACGTCCCCAACCGAGGCCGAGCCGCCCGACACGCCAATCGACGCCGTCACGTCGAATGGCGCCGCCGAGGCGATCTCGACCGCGACCTCCGCCGCCGCGCCCGCCGCCGGCTCCGTCGCGGGAAGCGCGACCGGGGTCGGCGCGAACGTGAACGGCGCGCCCGGATTGCCGCGCAGGTCTAAGTCCCACAGCTTGAGGCCGCGCAGAGCGCCCGGCCCAAGTTCCCGGAGCTTGCTTTCCGCGAGGGTAATGCGGCTAAGGAACGGGCTCGCCTCGAACAACCCCGGCCCCAACGACGTGATCCCGCTTTGACGCAGGCTCAGTTGCCAGAGCCGGTCCAATCCGTCGAATGCGCCCTCCTGAACCGCACCCAGCCGGTTTTCGGCGAGGCTTAGAGTCCGCAACTGCCCAAGTCCCGCAAACAGTCCTTCCGGAATCGCTTGCAGCCCGCTGCCGGTCAGGAACAGCTCTTTCAGCTGCGATAAACCGCCGAACACGCCCGGCTCCAGCTTCATTCGGTTGTAATTCAAATTCAGGGTGCGCAACTTCGACAGGCTCTCGAAGGTTCCGGGCTGCAGCCCCGTCAGGCGATTGCTCGCCAAAAGGAGATACTCCAAGCTGACGAGGTGTTCGAATGCGGTCCTGGGGATGCGCGTCAGGCGGTTGTGGCTGAGATCCAACAGGTCCAGATTCGACAGCCCGTCGAACAGGCCGGCCGGCAGGTCCCTGATTTGGTTGTAGTGAAGGTGCAGATCCGTCAAGTTGCTCAAGCCATCGAATGCGCCGGGACCCACCTCCGCAATCCGGTTGCCGTTGACAAGCAGCTTCTCCAAGCGCGGCAACCGGTTCAACACGCCCGCTGGCAATGCCTCAATGCGGTTGATCCTAAGATCCAGGATTCGCAGTTCTGACAGCCCGTCGAACACTTGCCTGGGCAACGCCCGGATTTGGTTGCCGAGCAAGTTCAAATGCTCCAGCGCCCCCAGGCCGTCGAACAAGCCGGGCTCAAGCCGGGCCACTTCGTTGTCCGGCAATTGAAGCATCCGAAGGCTGGACAGCCCGTCAAACGCCCCCGGCTCCAGCGTCGTTGCGCCACCCTGCGGGCCTGTCATCTGGAGCTTGAGCAAGCCGGACAGCCCGTCGAACGTGCCCGCCTCCAGCCGGCGCAGTCCATGTCCGTTGATCAGGATGTGCTTGAGTCCCTGCAAGCCCTCAAACGCGCCGGGCGCGATCGTCGTCAGCGTGGGATCGCCGTCCTCCCACCAAATTGGATCGTGGACTTCCAGAACGCGGAGCCCGGTCAGTCCCGAAAACAGGTCCGTCGGCAGGCGCTCCATGGAGTGTATCTTCAGATTGACAAGCCCGGTCAAGCCATCGAAGTCACCGGGCCGCACTCCCTGTCTCAGCGACGCGTCAAAGCCATCGTGCCGGGTTTGGTACATAGATTCTGATGAGCGATCGAACGTGCGAATGCTCGCCAAGGTCTCCGCATCGAAAAGCCCCCGCCGCTCATAGTCGCTGCAACCGAACTGGCTGTAGTCGTATTGCGGGTGGAGGCGTTCCACCTCATTAAGAATCTCAACCAAGACAACGAAGGAGCGCTCGCACACCGGCGTGATCGCCCGGGAGCCGGCCTGGCGGCGCGTGTGCAACCGGCCAGCGACCAACACTTCCACAGGCCGCTCCCAATGGTCGTTCCTGGCCACGGCAACCTCGATCTCGCCGCTGCCCGTCCCCTCTAGGCGCGAGATCGACTCCACCCATTCGCCGGCGCTCGCCGTCCAGGAGCAGTCCGCCCCGGTCTCCACACGGACCCGGTAGGTTCCGCCTTCCGGCGGCAGCTCGCCACCGTCCCCGGACAGCGCGTAGCGGCAGGGGTCGGCGTCCGCCCGTGCGCGGACGTTGGCGATGACGCCGCGCAGCTCGTTCAGGTGCCGCGCCGCGTCCGCCGGCCCGTCCACCTCGAACGACGGCTCGTCCCCGGACACGCCGAGCTTGAGGTTCGGATTGTCGGGGTGGCTCAACTCGGGGTTTGAGAACGCGAGCACAGATCCGACTTTAGGCCAATTCCCAAACACCGACATGATCGTCCCGACATGGTACTGGCCCCGCCCGCTACCGTCATCCAGTACGTCTTCGTACAAGAATGCGAACCCGTGGCTGTAGGGAAACGGCTCGTTCCTCCTGTCGTCGTAGCGGTCGTGCCAAAGCCCCATGCTGTGCCCGAGTTCGTGCGCCACGGTGGTGCCGTCGGCGGACCGGGCCACGGCAAACGCGCGCCTCTCCAAATCGTCGGCGGTCACGCTGGGCACGCCGAGAGCAATCCCGGCTACCGGGCTCGCGTCATGCTCCGGGCTGGCGACCTGGGCGGTGGCCTCCCCGCCCAGGTGGAGGAGCACTGTGTCAGCCGCATGCCGATCACGCAGGTCATGCACCTCGTCCAAGTGCCCGTCGTCCGGATTGGCTAGATGGTCAATCGCCTGGGTCCACTCCTCGATGGACGTGAATAGCCCGGACGTTAGTCCACGCAGAGCTTCCTCGAGGAACCAGTCGTACTCCACCTCCACGGCGGCCGCGAGCTCGACCCGCAGGTCAACCCCGCTCGCGGCGTACGCCTCGTTGGCCGTCGCGATGTCCAGGTCGATCAGCGACAGCATCGGCCCGTAGCCGCCCTCGATCTCGCGCGCGAACGACGGGTACACGACCAGCAGGTCGACCACATTGCCGTCGCTGCCCGTGGCCGACTTGGCGGCGGCCGGGCCCGCGCCGGGTCCCGCCCCGCGCCCGGCTTCGGCCGCCTCCGCCGTGCGGAAGGGCTGCAACAGGGCGGCGGGACGCACCCCGTCGCCGAAGCCCTTCCCGACGCCGGCGGGCGGATGGGCGGCGCACTTCCACGGCTCCGGCGCCATCCGCTCCACTGTCTGCATGGCGCCCGTGGTGCGGATCGCCCAAGCCCCCTGCGGGGTGTACACGCGGCCCATCACCCTAGCCCCGTTGACCACGAGCACGGCGCGGCCGAACGGCACGCCGTCGATCGGGCCCGACAGCGTGTAGCCGGACGCCGTCGGCGCGCTCCGCTCGATCGCCGCGTCGTACTCGACGTCGTGCAGCAGGTTCAGGCGCAGCTTGTCCGGGCGCCCGGACGCCACCGCCTCGCGCAACGCATTGAGGCCGTCAAGGTCGACCTTGGCGATGCGGCTGCGTCCGGCGGCTGCCGGCTCGTCGATGGCGGACTTGGCGGCAATCCCGCCAGCGCCCCCCTGTTCCGGCGCCCGCGCCTCGGTCGTGAACAGCGATATCCGTTCGGCCTGCGCGAAGGCAATCAACGGCGCGAACAGTGTCCATGCCGCAAGAAGCCGCAAGGACCAGGCGGCCCGTGGCCGTGCAAGGAGTCGGCGCCTCACTTCACCACCACCGGCAGCCGCAGCTCGCCCGATTCGGTCTGAACGATCACGGACGCCTCGCCGGCGCCCACGCCAGTGAGCCGAATCTCGGGGGAGGCCACGCTGACGCCGACCACCGCCGTGTCCCCGGAGCTTGCCGTGACGGCGCTGTCCTCGCCCCAGACGATGCGCAGCTCGCCGCCGAGCGGCACCTCGAAGGGGACCGCCTCCTGGCTGGCATCCTGCGCCCCGCCGGCGCCCTGCGCACTGTCGCCTCCGCTGGTCCCTGCGCGGATTTCCGCGGTGGCCTTTCTGGATCCTTGCGGGTCTGCGGAGTCCTTTGCAGTGACATCCTTGTAGTAGGTTTTTCTGATGGTGAATATGTAGACCGCCGTGGCACCGTCAGACGACTGTCCTTCCCACCGGAAGGTGTAGGGGGAGACGCCGTCCTTCGCGGAGGCGGAGACGTTCGCCGTGTAGAGGGTCAGGAAGCCGCCGAATGGCAGTGTGCCGCCCGAAAAAACCGCCGTGTAGGGCCCGCCCGCTTGGGGCTTCAGCGTCGTGTCGAATGCGGCGGACAAGGTCTCGTCCGCATTCATTGTTATGGTGCAACTGGACTTCCCGCTGCAGGCGTCTCCCCAACCCCCAAACAAATAACCCGCATTCGACGTCGCCGACGGGCTGACGGATTTCCCCTCGGGAACCTTCATCGTGCAATCGTTTCGGGCCGGGCCATACCCGCACGAGATCCCGTCGTTGTTCCAGACCGCCGGCACCGTCACGTAGCCCGCTTCCGGTCTCGGCTTCACTTCCAGCGTGAACAATTCCTTGCACACGCCCCCATCCCTCGCATAGCCGTCCTTGCACACGCAGGTGAGCTCCTGATCAACCACGGCAAGGTCCTCGGTGCCTTTGTCGCACTTCGGCGGCGGCGCCTCGCAGTTCTTCGTCATGCCGGCATTGGTGCACGTCCACTTGTTCACGGGAGGGACGAGGCTGTCCGAGGCCTGCGTCGCCATGCCGGGATTGCAGGTCATCTCGGCAGTTCCGCACTGCGGCGGCGGAGGGTCCAGGCTGCAATTCGCCGTCACTGACTTGTCCGACGTCATCGTGAACGAAGCTTCGGTCAGGTCGCATTTGTAGCCGGACTGGGGTGTTACCGACAGGGAGACATCCTGATTGCGCACCACATCCTCCGAGCAGATCTGGGTGCAGCTAAAGTCGCCGCCCAAGGTGTCGTCCGTGGTCACCGTGCCCTTCCCCCGTGGATCGACCTCAACGGTCAAGGTGTGCACCTCGACGCACTTCCCGTTGACCCTCGAATGGCCTGCCTCGCACACGCACGTCCCGTTGGAGTCGCGAACCTCGTTGGCTCCGCACTCGGGAACGCAGTCGCCGCCATGCTTCTCGTAGCCATCCTTGCACAGCAGGCAGACGGGCGAGTCCGACGCCTCCCCGGCGTCCTCGCTGCAAAGGTGGTAGCTGAAGGCGGGGATCGGCACGGAGCAGGACTGGGAGCGCCCACCGTACTCGCAGCGCCAGTCGCTCCGTCCGTCGGTGCCGAGGCACGACCAGCGCCTCTCCGCGTCGATGCCCAGGCACTGCCACCGGAGCGCCTCATCGGTCGGCGTGAGCACCCGGCTGGTGCCCCCCGCGCATTGGTACCGCGCCGTGCCGCAGGCCCCGTCCTGCCGGACGATGTCGGCAGGCGTGTTCCGGTCCGGCCTGCCGCTGGTGCAGGCCTTGGCCTCGGTGGCCGCGCACATGCCATCCACTTTCGGCGTCCGGGACAGGCCGGTCGCCTCCACGTCGGGCGTAAGGCAGGTGTTTTCCGAGGTGCCGCAGCTAAGGTCCACCGTGCAGGTGGAGCCCGCCTGTTCAAGCCAGGCTCCGTCGTCGCACTTGAACGACGCCACGCCCCGGGTCGGGTCGCCGGCGTCCCTGGCCGGCTTCAGGTTCCCGCTGGCCGCCGCCTCCAACGAACCGGTGCAGGTCAGCCCGCCGACGGTCCAGCTGCGCCCGTCCGCCGGGCAATCGCGCTTGGCCCTCGTGCACCTCTTGGAGTTGGCCCCGCCGTTGCCGCCGTCGCAGCGCCAGTGGTGGTCCGTGTCGGTGTCGGAGTGGGCGGCGTTGTTCAGGGTTCCGGCGGCGCAGCCGTCCACCACGCTCTCGTCGCACTTGCCGACGATGGCCGTGGACGCGAACGCGACGCTCACCGCTCCGTCGGCGTTGAGGGTCACCGCGCAGGCAGCCGTGGTCTCGGAGGCGCAGGCGCCGCCCCAGCCATCGAACTCGTACCCGCTGGCCCCGGCCGCCTTCAGCGCAACGACGGTGCCTTCGACCACCGTCTCCGCGCAGTCGCTGCCGCAGTCGATCACCGTCGCCGTGCCCACCTTGCCGGTCACCTTGCCGTTCGACGGCGCAGCCACGGTGAGGGTGCGGGTCGGCTTGATCGTCGCGCCCACCGTTTTGTCGCCGTCCACGGTCAGCTTGCAAATCTCGGTGCCGCTGCAGTCACCCGACCAGCCGGCCAGTCCGTGGTCCGCGTCCGCGGTGGCCGTCAGCGTAACCGCCGTGCCGGCGGCCAGGAACTCGGTGCAGTCGGCGCGCCCGCCCGAGCCGCAGTCGATGACCGTCGCCAGCGAGTCGCCCGTCCCGGTGGTGCCGGTGACGTGGCCGTTGGACGGCGCGGCCACCGTCAGCAGCGCCCGGTCGTCCAAGGCCACGGTCGTTCCCGTCACCGTCAGCGCCCGGCCGTCCGAAGCCGTGCCGGTGACCGCCACCGTCTCCACGCCTTCGGCCGCGGCGTCCACCACCGGCGTCAGCGTGAACGTGCCCTTCGCCTGCCGGATGTTGGCCGGGATGGTGATCGGGAAGCCGTCCACCGCCTTAAAGTCGTCCGCCGCCGTGGCGGTGCCGCTCCCGACCGAGACGGTCACCGTCTTGGCGGAGGCGGTGAGCGCCGTGCCGGTCAGCGCCGCGGTCACGGTCACCGTCCTGGCGCCCTTGGCCTCCCGCACCGTGGCGGGCGAGGCGGAGAGAACCACGCCGGGCCGCCACTCGACGTCAATCCATTCGGTGGCCTGGCTGGTGCGCCCGCCAAGCGCATGGCTGGCCCGGAACCCGTAAGCCCGCGTTTCCGGCGCGGCCGAGGAGACGCTGCGGGTCACACCCGTGCCGCTGGTGAGCCCAATCCCCTTCGCGAGCGTTGAGACCGTGCCGCCGGTGGCGCGCCGCAGCCATTCACCGGAGAGCGTGCCGCCGCCATCGACATGCGCCGTGCCGGTCAGCGTCACCGCCACGGCGGCGTTGTCCGCGCCGATCGACGGCAGGGCAGCGCTTGCCGTCAGCGTCACCTGCGCCAGCGTGTTGGCCTCGGACGGGTCCGACCAGGCGCCGGTGCCTTCGTCGCTGGCCGCCCGCACACGCACCTCGTAGGCCGTGCCCGCCTTCAGGCCGGAAAGGGTGGTGGTTGTGGCCGTGCCGGAAAGCGACGCATCCGTCCAGTCCGCCGCCCCGTCCTTGCGGTACTCGACGCCGTAGTCGGTGATGGCAGGCCCGGTGTTGTCCGGTTCCGTCCAGGACGCCGCCAGCGACGTCGTCCCCGGCGTCAGCGACGGCGCGTTCGGCTGCCCCGGCGGCTCCGGCACATCCGAGACGTTCACCGTCACCGCGACGGTGGCGTCCACCGCCGTGTCCGGTTCGCCGGCGCCGTCCTTGCCGTCACCCACCTGCACGGTGAGCGCGTAGCTTGCGGTGCCGCCCTCGAAGTCCAATGCGGTGTCCGTCCCGACGCTGATCTGCCCGTTGGCGTCGATGGTGAACGACGCCGCGTCCGCCCCCGCAAGCGTGTAGGTCAGCGCATCGCCGTCCGGGTCGGTCGCCGCCACCGGCGCGCCGACGGACCCGCCCGCCGCGGTGTTCTCCGCGACCGTGCGCGTCGTGGTGGCCGCCGCGAACATGGGTTGGCGGTTGCTCGCCTCGTCGTCGTCGATGGTCACCACGAGCGACGAAGGCGCCACCCGCAACACCCCGTTGGGCAACTGCCCGAGGCCGAGGGTGACGGCCGAGTCCGCGTTGTCCTTATCCTGCAGCGCGGCGAGGTCGAACCGCTGCACGCTCTCGCCGAGCGCAAAGGTCACGCGGTTGTTGGCCGCGCCATCCAGCCGGAACTTCCCGTCCCCGCCGTTGGTCGTGATCGGCACCGCCACTTCCCGGTCCGCCGCGCTGTCCAGGTTGAGGGCCACCTGCAGCGAGGCGCCCTCCCTCACCGTGGCGCTCGCCTGCCCGAACGACACGCGCAGGAGCTTGATCGCCTGAACCTTGGCCGGCATCGACCACTGGCCCATGCCCAACCGGTTTTCCGCGCGCACCCGCACTTCGGTTGCCGCCGCCGCGATCGAGGCCTCCGTGGCGCACGTTCCCATGCGGCACCCGGCATAGGGGTGCGTCGTCCAGCCGGACCCCTTCGTCCTGTACGCCACGTCATAGCCGGTGATCGCCGAGCCGCCGTCGTCCGGCGCCTCCCAGACCACCTCCACGGCCGCGCCCGTCCGGTAGGCGGCCGGCCGCTCCACGCGGTCCGGCCCCCCCCAGGTGCGGCCCCGCCCCGGCTCCGACCACTTGCCGGGATAGTCCTTGCCCATCATGCGGTTCACGCCGCGCACCTGCACGGCGTACCAAGTGCCAGTGCTCAGCCCCGCAATCGTGCGCGTCAGCGTCGCCGTCTCCAACGGTCCGGCGACCGCGTCCGTCGGCGCCGTCCAAGTCCCGCCGTCCGGGCGGGTGCGGTACTGGTAGCGGCTGATCGGCTGCTCATCGTCGTTGCCGTCCACCCAGGCCACCCGTCTCCAAGTGGCATCGAGGCGCTGGTCCCCGTGCGTCGCGTGCGCGGCCACGACCGGCGCGCCCACCCGGGGCGGCAGCCGCGAGTCGAGCGCCGTCCGCCCCTTGCCCGCTGGCGACCAAGGCCCGTTGTCGCCGCCGGTGGCGACGGCGCGGACCTCCACCACGTAGGCGGTGTCCGCCGTCAGGCCAGCCAGGGTGGCCACGAGCGTGTTCGACGTCTCCTCCAGCCAGGGGTTGGTCACCCCCTCGACGTCCGGATCCTCCCGGTAGCGCACCCGGTAGTTGGCGATCGTGGTCGCCGACGCGCAGGCCGCCGCCTCCCAGGTCGCCTTGAGCTCCGTGGATGAGCGCGCCCCGGAGGGCGCCTCCACCCGCGGGGCGCCGACCGTGCAGTCACCGTCCGCCGTGTAGGCGTACACGCTGCCGGATTCCGCTCCGTCGCCCGCGCTGCTGCGTGCGTAGGCCCGCACCTCGTAGCGCGTCCCGGCGCTCAGCCCGGTGATGGTGGTTGCGAGCCCGGTCTGCAGCGCCGAGTCGGTCCAATCCGGCAGCGGGTCCGCCACCTTGCGGTGGCGCACCACGTAGCCGGTCACCGGCGGCGTTGCGGTCACCGCCTGCCAACTCACGTCGAACCCGTGGCGCTCGTCGCCGGACGCCGGCACCGCCTCAAGCCCGGCGGGAGCCGGCGGCGCGTTGGATGGCTCGGTGATGGTGAGCGTCGCCGAGGCGGGCGCGTTCAGCGACACCACGGCGGTGCCCCAGGTCACTCGGGAGACCGAGAAGGTCACCGTCTCGCCGTCGTCCTCCACGGCATCCTCGAGTGCCGCCACCGTCACCTTGGCGCGCGCGGTCAGGTGCGCGTCGTTCGCCCGCACGGTCAGGTCGTTCCAATTCGCCGCGCCGCTCAGCGTGTAGTCGTGCGACGAGCCCTGCGTCGCCGTGCCGCGGACGGCGAGCACCAACGCCACGTCCACATCCGGCACCTGGACTCCGGTCAACGTGGCGCTCACGGTGTGCGGGCCGCTGCTGCCTTCGGCGATCGCCGCCGGACTCACCGAAACGTCCACGCCCAGGCCGCTCAGGTCCACGCCGCCCACGATGGTCGGCTCGCGGATGGTCAGGCTGGTGGACGTGACGGTGCGGCCCGACGCCGTGCCCGTGACCGCCACTGTGTCGTCCGTGGCGTTGCCGTCGTCGGACGGGGTGAGGGTCAAGGTGGTGGCGCCGCTTTCCGCGCCCTGCGCGATCTCGATGCGCTGGGTTCCGGCGACCATGTAGGATCCGGCGCCGAGGCTCAGGTCCACCGCCACCGGCCCGGTCGCCGCGCGGTCCAGCGTCGCGGTCACCGTCACCGCCTGCGCCCCGAGCGTCTCGCCGATCCGGTCCGGGCTCACGGCGAGCGTCACCGGCCCCGGCGCCTCGTTGTCCTGGATCGTGAGCCTCAGCGGACGGGACACGAGGCCGGTGTGCCGCGGTTCCGCATTGGACTTGCTCGATGTGCAGTGACCCTCCACCACCAGGGCCTCGTCGCCTTCGCTGGAGGCGTCGTCCACCACCTTCAGGAGCGACGCCTGGTCCTTCCAGTCGTTTTGCGCGTTCAGCTTGACCCGGTTCGGGAACGTCACGTCCGCGGGCGTCCCCGCAGCGCTCCCCGACGCCAGCCGCAGCCGGCAGCCTGTGTAGGCGCCCTGCGCCGGCCTGGGCCGGATCGCCAACCGCACTTTGACCGCCCCCACGTCCTCGCGAAGCGTTTTCGAGCGCCGGCCCGCCAAGGTCGCCACCACCCCCACCGGTTCGGTGATGGTGACGGTCGCCCCAGCCACTTCATACCCGGAAAGCGCGGCATCGAGGACAATGGTGTCGTCGGCCGCGTCGTCGTCCGGGGAAGGCGTGACGGTCAGCACGGTGGCGCCGGTCGACTCGCCCGCTTCGATGGTGACGCTCTGCGTGCCGGTGACCCTGTAGTCCGAAGCCGTCGCCGTGCCGGCCAGCGTCAGCGGCAGCAGCAGCTCGCCGGTCGCCTCGCCATCCAGCGTCGCCGTCACCGTCACCGCAGTGGGCTCCGCCGCCTCGGGGATGGCGTCCGGGTCCACCGACAGGGTCACCGTTCGCGACTCGTCGTCGACAATCGCCAATGCCGCCGGCTTCCGCTTGAGCTCCGCGGCCACCGGCACCATGCCCGCATCCCCGCCGCCGCAGTGCCCTTCGACCACGAGCGTTTCCTCGCCTTCCGCCAAGCCGTCGTCAACGACCCGGAACAGCCGCACACGGCCCGTGCTCCAGCGGTTGCCCGGCTTGAGCTGCCGATCGGCGGCCAGGAACGCCACATCCTCGCCGTCCGCCTCGCTCGCAGCCGCCAGGCGCAAGCCACAGCCGGTGTACTTCCCGGCATCCGGCGGGTTTTCGAGGGTCAGCGTGGCGCGTACCCTGCCCGCGTCCTCGCCCACCGCCAGTGGATCCAGCGGCCCGAAGTCCACCACCAGCGTGCGCCGCGCGGATGCCAACACCGTCTGCGTGCCCAGCGGGTTGCCAGCCGCGTCCCGCGGCCGCCTCGCCATGTCCGCGTTCGCCGTGTAGGCCAGCGACACCGAGGCGCTGCCGCCCAGGGCGCCGGACAACGTCAGCATCACCTCCGCGGATGCCTCGGCCTGGGCGGCCGCCACCTCCACCGCCGTGACCGTCACGGTGACCGGCGAGCCGCCGTCGGTGACCGTCAACGCGAAATCCCCGGTGGCGGGCGCCGTCGCCGCCCACACCGGCTCGCTCAAGGTCAGCGTCACCCGGCTGCCGACATAGTCCGCCGAAACAATTTCAGGCGCCACCGTGTCGGGCTCCGCCGGCGCTGACTTTGCCGATGCGCGGCCCAGCGGGGCGGGTTGCGCGCCCAAAACCGCCGCGCAAGCCGCTCCGCCAACGCTCGTTGAGCCGGGTTTGCAGTCCGTGCAGGCATCCGCCCCAGTTGGGCGCTCGGTGTCCGGCGGACAGGGGACACAGGCCCCGCCCGCAGCCTCCATGTGCGGCGGGCAGTCCCCGCACGCCCCGCCCACCGGAATCCGCGCCGGTCCGCAATCGCAAGCCCGGCCTGGCTCGCTCACCAGCCCCGGCGGGCACGTTGCGCATGATGCCGCGCCGGCTGGACGCTCCGTCCCCGAGGGGCAGGGCTCGCAGCCGGTGCGCTGGGCGTTTGGAACGGAATGGCTGGGGCACCTCCGGCATGCACCTTCCTCGACGGTCTCCAAGCCGCCGCACCGGGGCGCCTGCACCATCACCGAAAAAACCGCGAGGGCCGTCAGGCCGCGCGCGTCGGTGGCGCCGGCCTGGACCGCGTGCCGCCCCGGCGCCGCGTCGAAGGAGGGGGCCAACGTCAGTTCCAGCCGCGGCTGCGCCGATGGGCCGGACGCCCATTCCGCCGCCGAAATCCACTCCGGGGCCGTCCCGTCCGGAGCCGCGCCCAGCCACACCGGCTCGAACGCGCCGCCCTCTACCAAGTCGGGATCCAGCGCCTCAATGACCAACGTGGCCCGTTCACCCGCGCGAACCCGCACCACGCCGCCAGCCGCGTTCGCGACCAGCACGGGCGGGTGGTTGCCGGCGACCGCATCCGGAGCGGCGGCCGCATCCGGCATCGGACCCTGCGCCAAAGCCCAGACGGCCGCCAGCAACGCGCAGGCTGCCCCCGACCGCCGCAACCAAACGGCTTTCCTGGTCATCATGGCATCATGCTTAGCGGGTGGCCTCCAATCCGGGCCGGGACGCGCCGACCAGTTCCGCCTCCAAGCCGCCGAGGTCCACTTGGCCCTGGACCAGCATCTCCTCGGCCACCAGGACCCGCCGCACGTAGCCCGCGTGCGGCGCGCACGCCCCGTCAACGAGCCCGAACTGGGCGCAGGCCTGGGCAACGGCCCCGTCCGTCGCCGCCTCCGAGGCCACCAGCCGCTCAATGTGCCGCGATGCCGCGGCGCCGGAGGGCAACGAAGCCCGGTCCACGAGGCGGTCCCGGTAGCGCAGCGTCGCCGCGTCCAGGAGCGCCGCGCGCTGGCTGGCGTCCCAATCCCCAACCCCGGGCACGGCCAATGCGGAGAAGTACAGCGGCGCCAGTTCCGCAGGTGGCCCCTCCGGCAACTCATCATACGGCGCCTGCTCCGTCCATCCGGTCCCGGTTGCCAGGCAGGCGGCCATCAGAACCGCCGCCGAGGCGCGCGCCCTTGAAATCCCAATCATGGCTCCCTCCGATGCATCCGCATGAATCCGAACTCCGGCCCGCCCGGCGCTCAATGGTGTCTTGAGGACGCCACAATAACGGAAAGGGTCGCTGATGTCCGGTTAACGCCCAAACAAACTCAATTGGTTGGGGCCTTCATCAGCCGAGGCTTCAGGTCGCGTCCACGATCATCCCGGCCAGCCGGTCCGCGTCCAGCGCCCCCGGCGAGACCTGGACGCCGGCCGGGCCGAGCACCAGAAAGGCGGGCGTCCCGGTCACCCCCAAGCGGTTCGCCAGCTCCCGGTTCGCGTCGATCAGCGCGCCGATCCCCTCGGACGCCATGTCCTCGCGCAACCGCTCGACATCCAGGCCCAGGTCCCGGGCGATCCCCTCGATGGACTCCGCGTCGAAGCCGCCCTCGTGGGCCATCAGCGCAAAATGCGCACGTTCATACGCCCCTTGGCGCGCCGCCGCCAGCGCCGCGCGCGCCGCCTGGACGCTCTCCTCGCCCAGGATCGGGTACTCCCGCATCTGCACCCGCACGCCAGCCTGCCGCAGCGCCGCCCGCACCGCCTCCAACGAGCGCTTGCAGTAGCCGCAACGGTAGTCGAAGAACTCCACCACCGTCACCGCCCCGGAGGGGTCGCCCAGCGCCGGGACCCCCGGCGCGGCGAGCAGCTCCTCCCGGTGGTCCGAGACCCGGGACGCCAATTGCCGGGCCGGATCAAGCGCCTCCCTCAGCACCTGGGGGTTGGCCAGCAGGTAGTCCCGGATCGCGGCGTCGAGGGCGGCGCCGCGCGGCGCGCCCGGCCCGGCGGCCACCGGCACCGCGCCCCGCTCCCGCGCCACCCGCACGAGCACGTCGGTGGCCGAAGCCCCATCCATGGAGGCGACCTCCAAGTGGACCGGCGCGGGCAGGCCGTCCAGCAACGCCACCACGTTGCCGGACCCGCCCTTCCCCTTGACCTGCAGGAAGACCACATGCGGATGCTCCGACCCCCGGCGGTGGGACAGCCACCCCGCGTCCGGGCCCATCAGCTCGGCCACCGGCCAAGGGGCGCCGCCGGAGTCCCGGAACGACACCGTCACCACCCGGCCCGGCGGCAGCCGCAGCGCCAGCGCCCCGTCCGCGGGCCAATCGACCTCCAAACGGCCCGCGGCGGGATCCGCCCATCCCGCCGGCAGGTGCAGGGCCGCAAGCCCCATCAATGCCGCCAACACCGGCCCCGCCAGCCCCAACGGCCACTTCAGCAAACGGCGCACAAGCTCCATCCCGTCATCCAACGTCAATTCGCCCCGCAGTCTAAGCAAACCTCGCAGCAATTGCGAAGTGCGCTTCCTTGCGGCGCATCATGAAGTGCAGGCTGGCTTAGGGCAGGCGGCGGAAACCGTGGTGGAAGACGACGGCGAGGGCAATGTTGTTAAGGGTGGCGTTGTTGGCGGGCCGTGAACTGCCGGAACCCCAAATAGCCTTGGCACCCTCAACCGGACGCGATGAGTTGTGCAACAAGGCCCTAATCGGAATCCTCAAGTTCGGGAAAATAGGAGGAAAAGAACCCTCTGTCCCGCGTAAGAAAAACGTTGGCCTCCGCCACGGCGTGAGCGCCAATGAGAAAGTCCGTGACTATCCGCGTACGCGGCCCGCCTCTGCTTCGGTACTGCTTCCAGCGCAGCCCCGCCTCATAGGCAATCGAGGGATTGATTGAAGACACGCGGACTCCAATTTGTCGCATCGCGCCGTCGAGCGAGGATCTATCAGGGAATGCGGGCACCAACTCCGCATAGACGAGATCACACACGATGACAGCCCCGGCGTCATAGGCATCAGCCAGCCTTTTTCTGGATGGTCGGCCATGCCGTTCGCTGGACATGAAAACATCCAGCAGAACACTGGTGTCAACCGCTGTTATCACTTCCCGCGAATCTCCTCGATGTACTCGTCAACGCCGACACCCTCGCCGAGAGCATCCTTGCCCAAAATGCCATAGACCTGATCCACCGGATGCCGGGCTGTCGCCCGTTTCCTGATGAGCAGCCCCTGGTGAGTGGCGCTTATTTCGACCTCTACGTCCCGGTGCATCCCGAAACGGTCCCGCAGGGGCTTTGGAATAGTGACCTGGCCGCGCTCGGATATTCGCATGATATCTCCAGTACGCAAATATGATCTGCTAGATCATATTTTTCTATGTGCCTCAAATGCAACTTAAAGCCCGCCAATCCAGCAATTCTCATTATGGCTTTTTTGGTCGGATCCCGTGTTGAAGGGGGCTTGACAGCATAGGCTGGGGGGCCTATGGTTGGGGCCATGGGCAACCCATGGTTCGGGTCGAAGGCGGC
>JAJEIQ010000060.1 GCA_022827905.1 Pseudomonadales bacterium
GCGTCCTCGAACACCGCCATCCTCCTGTCCTGGTTGACCTGAACAATGCCCATCGCCGCTCCCAAACCGATGAAGTTCGGGGCAGTCTGCAACCGGACAGTTCATGTGTTACAAGACCGGACAATTTATTTGTTCTCAACACCGATGCCCGCCGAGCGGTTTACTCGATTGATGCAAGCGCCCTGCGAAGCTCAACCATCGCCAGCGTGTCCTGCTTGCAGTAGGCGCGTAGCGCTTCAAACGTTTGTTTGCGTTCCGCCGCCTCGGCGTTCTTCAGCGCCAGGGCGTAGTGGGCTGCTGCGGTCTGTCCATCGGCGATGGCGAGATCCTCGTAACCCGCGCCGGGCACCATCGCCGGGAGTACGCGCTTGATCGAGAACGAGCCGCGGAACTCGGGATGGTAGTAGCTGCTGCGCACGACCGGGAGCAGGTCGAATAGACGCGCCTTGATTGCGGCGAGTGCCGCTGCGTGTTCCGGCACGGCGTCTATGAGGTCCTGCAGCACCCGTCCCTCATAGGGGGAGTAGGTGCAGATACTGCCTTCCCGCCCGAGGGCGTCGATCAGCCGCTCCGCGATCTGTGGCCGAGGGTCGTCGCTGCCTTCGTGCAGATAGTCGATGTGCTCCGTCGGTTGTCCGTCGCGCTCGACGTGAACGGAGAACAAAAAGGGGATCGCATCATACGTCCGGGTGCCAGCGAAGCGCGGGATGGCCGGGGCGAAGGTCTCGAAGTCCAGGTAGTGCAGGGGCGTCTCCATCCGCGCAAGCTGCTGTTGGACGTCGCCGTGAACGATGTCTCGGCCCCCGCGCACCGCCCGCCGAATGACTTGCTGCAAATCGCTAAGCGGAAAATCCTCCGGGATGTCACGAATCTCATCGATGCCCTGCGCTTCGAGTTCCGCCCGGCGGGCAGGACCCAGCCAAGGCAACTCGCCGATGCCGTGTTCGGGTTGCGCCAAGTCCTTGGTGCAATGCGCAAGGAACGGGCAGTCGTACGGCGAAGTGCAGTGCTCGCCGGGGCTGATGTTCGGCGCCTTCGACTTGCCCAACATGGCTTGCATCTCGGACACCTGCGCGCCGATGGCGTCATGGAGCGCTGTCGCGTCATCCATCACCGGATGCATCTGAAACAACTCGCTAAGGTCGAGTTCACCGCCGTCATAGACGTAGTCCCGATTGAGGGTGAGCACGCCGGCCTCCCGCACGTCCAGCCCGGCACCCCGCAGCACCCAGAGCTGCACGGCGGCATCAAGAACAAAGTGCTCCTTGAGCTTGGTGGTGGATTTGACCTCGACCAGCCCCCAGCCGCCCTCGGGCAACTGTTCGAGCACATCGACGCGAACCAGCACCCCCTGATGCCTGAACGCCGGCTCAAACAAGGTTGGGGCCGACCCAGACGCCAGAATCCGGCGTGTTTCCTCAAGCGCCTCATCGATGTGTCGGTAATCGTGCGCCACCAAGTGCCCACCCGGATACCGCTCACAGGCCAGCTCGCCCACTTCGTGCCCCGTGTCGAACACCGCCTGCAACGCATCGTCAGGTTCGCCAGCCAAGTCACGGTCATAGGTCTCATACCAGAGCCGCAGATGGCACTGGGACCCAGACATGAAGCGGGATTTTGAGAGGGATGGATTGGGTGTCGCTGGCTTGATCATTGGAGGAATGGAAGGGCTATCTCACATTGAATCCCGGAGCCCGAGGGCGAAGCCCTACCGCAAAAACAGCTCGTAGGCCGGGTTCCCGGTCTCCTCCCAGTAGCGGTAGCCGATCCGGTCCAGGTAGCCGGACAGGGCGCTGCGCTCCTCCGGCCCGGCTTCGAATCCGGCCAGCACCCGGCCCCAGGCGGAGCCGTGGTTGCGGTAGTGGAACATGGTGATGTTCCAATGGCTGCCCAGGCCCTCGAGGAATTCGAGCAGGGCGCCGGGGCGTTCCGGGAACTCGAAGCGGTACAGCAGCTCCGGCTTGGCGCGGAAGGCGTGGCCGCCGACCATGTGCCGCACGTGCAGCTTGGCGGTTTCGTTGTCGGTCATGTCCACCACCGGATAGCCCGCTGCGGCCAGGCGCCCGGTCACCGCCGCCCGGTCGTCGGCGGATGCCACTTGCAGGCCCACGAAGATGTGCGCCCGGTCTGCGTCGGCAAAGCGGTAGTTGAACTCCGTGACCCCGTGGGAGCCGAGGGCGCCGCAAAAGCGCCGGAAGCTGCCGGCCTGCTCATCGATGGTGACGCCGAGCACCACTTCCCGCTGCTCACCCACTTCGGCCCGTTCGGAGATGTGGCGCAGCCGGTCGAAATTGACGTTGGCGCCGCTGATGATCGCCACGCAGCGGCGCTTCCTGCCCCGCGGGGCCGGTAGGTGCCCGGACTCGACAGCCTTCTTGAGGCCGGCGACCGCCAAGGCGCCGGCGGGTTCCGCCACCGAGCGGGCGTCGTCGAATACGTCCTTGACCGCGCCGCAAATTTCATCGGTGGAGACCGTCACCACGTCATCGACGCAGTCGCGGGCGATCTTGAACGGCAGCCGGCCAATCTGCGCCACCGACACCCCTTCCGCAAAGCGGTCGAGGGTCTTGAGCGGCAGGCGCACCCGGCGGCCGGCGGCCAGCGCCGCTTGCAGGCAGGCGGAGCCCTCCGCCTCCACGCCGATCACCCGGGTGGCGGGCCGCAAGTACTTGATGTAGGCGCCGATTCCGGCGATCAGGCCGCCGCCGCCCACCGGCACGAACACCGCGTCGGCGTCCGGGCACTGGTTCATGATCTCCACGCCGACGGTGCCTTGGCCGGCAATCACCTGGGCATCGTCGTAGGGGTGGACCAGCACCCGGCCCTCGGCTTGGGCCAGCGCCCGCGCCTTGGCGGCGGCCTCGTCGTAGCCGTCGCCGTGCAGAATGACCTCCGCGCCGAGGTCGCGCACCGCCTGCACCTTGATGGACGGCGTGTTGCGGCCCATCACCACCTGGGCATGGATTTGCAGTTCGCGGGCGGCGAAGGCGACGCCTTGGGCGTGGTTGCCCGCGGAGGACGCCACCACCCCTTTGGCCCGCTCGCGGGCGGAGAGCTGGGCCATCTTGTTGTAGGCGCCGCGCAGCTTGAAGGAGAAGATGGGTTGCAGGTCTTCCCGCTTCAACAGCACATCGAAGCCGCGGCCCAATCGCTCGGAAATGCCCTTTGCGTATTGCAAAGGGGTTTCATTCGCGACATCGTACACGCGGGCGGCGAGGATTTTCTTGACGTAGGGCTCCAACATGGCAGATCGGCCGGCAAATTAGGGCGAGGGGGTGAGAGTATGGCGCAAGCAGCGCTGAAACGCAGTGCGGCGGAAGCGGCGCTGGCCTACATCGAGCCGCGCCTGTCGCCGAAGACGGTGGTCGGCGTCGGCACCGGCAGCACCGCTGACTGCTTCATCGACGCCTTGGCGGCGGTCAAGCACAAGTTCGACGCCGCCGTGTCCAGCAGCGAGGCGAGCGCCGAACGCCTGCGCGGCCACGGCGTTCAGGTCATCGACCTGAACGCCGCGCCGTCGGTGGCCGTCTACGTGGACGGTGCCGACGAGGTGGACCCGGGCCGCTGCCTGACCAAGGGCGGCGGCGGCGCCTTGACCCGGGAAAAGATCGTCGCCGCCTCGGCGGACGAGTTCGTCTGCATCGTGGACGATTCCAAGATGGTTGCGCGCCTAGGGGGCTACCCCCTGCCCGTGGAAGTCGTCCCCATGGCCCGCGGGCTGGTGGCCAGGGCGCTGGTGGGGCTTGGCGGCGAGCCGGAGTGGCGCCAAGGCTTCACCACCGACAACGGCAACCTCATCCTCGATGTCCACGGCTTGGACATCGCCGATCCCGCTGCCCTGGAGCGGGAGATCAACAACATCGTCGGCGTGGTCTGCAACGGGCTGTTCGCCGCCAACCGAGCCGATCTGGTCTTGGTGGCTGACGCGGAAGGGGTGCGCCAGCTTTGAAAGTGTTGGTGCTCCAGCACGTCGATGCGGAGCACCCGGGCACCTTCCGGGACTGCTTTCGCGAGGACGGCGTGCATTGGGACGTGGTCCACCTCGACCAAGGCGACCGGATTCCCAAGCTGGCCGCCTACGATTGCATGCTGGTCATGGGCGGGCCCCAGGATGTCTGGGAGGAGGACGCCCACCCCTGGCTGGTGCCGGAGAAGGCGGCCATCCGGCAATTCGTGACCGAGATGCAGCGGCCCTTCCTTGGCATCTGCCTAGGCCACCAACTGCTGGCGGACGCGCTCGGCGGAACGGTGGCGCCGGGCACCCCTGAAGTGGGCGTCATGACCATCGCGCGGACCCCGGCGGGCCAAGCGGATGCGCTGCTGAGCGGTCTGCCCGACCCCATGACCGTGCTCCAGTGGCACGGCGCGGAAGTCTCCGAGCTGCCCGCCAATGCCACGCTGCTGGCCAGCTCCGCCGATTGCCGCGTGCAGGCCTTTCGAGTGGGACCGCACGCCTACGGACTTCAGTGCCATGTGGAAGTGGGCGCGGACATGGTGGACGAATGGGCCGCCATTCCAGCCTACGCGGAGTCATTGCGTCGTGCTCTCGGCGACGATGGGCTGGCGCACTTGCAGCGCGATGTCCGCAGGCGGCAAAGCGCCTTCCGCACCGATGCCCGAATGTTGTACCGCAACCTTCGGCGGCTGGTTGCGCGTTAGAGCAGCTTGCCTGGGTTCATTACCCCGTTGGGGTCGAACACGCGCTTGAGGCCGCGCATCAGCGCCACTTCCTCGGCGGAGCGGCTGTAGCCGAGAAAGTCCCGCTTGAGCAGGCCCACGCCGTGCTCGGCGGAGATGCTGCCGCCGTGCTTGGCCACCAGCTCGAACAGCGCCGGGCTGACCTCGTGGCAGCGTTCGAGGAACGGGGCCGCTTGCCAATCCGCCGGCTTTAGGATGTTCAGGTGCAGGTTGCCGTCGCCGATGTGGCCGTACCAGCACACCTCGAACTCGGGGTAGGCGGTGCCGATCAGGGCGTCCGCGGCCTCCAGGAAGGCCGGCATGTCGCTCACTGGCACCGAAATGTCGTTCTTGTACGGGGTTTGCGGCGCGATGCTCTCGGAGATCCCTTCGCGAAGCGCCCAGAGCTTGGCCGCCTGGGCATCGCTCTGGCTGAGCACGCCGTCCAGCGCCCAGCCGCTGTCCAGGCAACGCTCAAACGCTCGGCTGGCCGCTTCCAAGGCGGATTCGTCGAACTCCAGCAGCGCGTAGAAGGGGCAGGCCTCGCCCAGGGGCGGGTGCAGCTCCCGCGCCGTGCGCACCTTGGCCAGGGCCAGGTCGGAGAAGAACTCGAAGGCAGACAGCGGCGCCTGCTGCTGAAAGACGTCCAGCACCGGCGGCAACGCGCTGAACTCGGGACAGCCGAGCACCATCACCCGTTGCGGTTCCGGCGGGGCGGTCAGGCGCACATCCGCCTCCACCACCAGGCCCAAGGTGCCCTCGGAGCCGATGACCAGATGCCGGAAATCGTAGCCCGTGGCGTTCTTGACCAAGCCGTTGTTGCAGCGCAGCACGTCGCCGGCGCCGGTCACCAGCGTCAGCCCGGCGATCCAATCGCGGGTGAGGCCGTAGCGGATCACCCGGATGCCGCCGGCGTTGGTGGCGATGTTGCCGCCAATCTGGCTGGAGCCGGAGGAGGCGAAGTCCACCGGATAGAACAGCCCGCGCTCTTCGGCGAAGGCCTGCAGGGCCCCCGTCACGACGCCCGCCTCGCAGCGCACCAGCCGCTCGGCAGGCTTGAAGTCGAGGATGCGGTTCATGCGGTCGAACGACACCACCACCTCGCCGTGCTCGGCCACCGCCCCGCCGGAAAGCCCCGTGCGCCCGCCCGAAGGCACCAGCTTCAGCGGCTCCGCGTTGGCCAATCGCACCAGCGCCACCACCTCATCGACAGTCTTCGGGAACACCACGGCGCTCGGCGCCGCCCGGTAGGCAGTGGTGCTGTCGCGGCCCCAGTGGGCCAGATCGGCGGGCACCCGGGTGAGCCGTTCCGGCGGGAAGAGGGCGGCGAGGGCGTCTGCCACGGCGTCAGTCCCGGGGCCGGCTTGCGAGGGCATTGCAGCGCTCCCGCCGGGCCTCTGGCGCGCCCCATGCACAGCGCTCGTCCAACCACCGCCACATGGCTTCGCGCACCGCCGGCGCTTCATTGACCAAGTGGTGCCGGGCGGCGGGCAGGCGCAGTACCTCGGGGCTGAACAGGCGCTCCAGCACCCTGAGGTTATATCGCCAGCCCACGGTCCGATCGGCTGTCCCTTGGATGATCCTGGGACGTACCTGGGGCATCGGCGGGTAGCGCTCGAAGCGCCGCATCCATTCGACCATGGCCGTCACCCACTGCACCGGCAGCACCTTGGCCTGCAGGGGATCGCGCTTCAGCAGATGCACGAAGTCGGCGTTCTCCGCATTCTTGCGGAAGGTTCGGGGACGCTCGCTGACCGTGTGCCGGGCGATCTGCCAGACCACTTGGTTCAGGGGCCAGTAGGCCGGACGCACCAAGGGCGCGATGAGCAGGATCTCGCCGAAGCGCTCCGCGCCGTGCTGGACGATGTGTTCCATGATGACCGATGCGCCCATGCTCTGGCCCGCCAGGTGCCAAGGCGCCGGCAAGCCCTCGGCGGCTTCGAGCGCTGCCGCCAGGACCGCCTCGTAGGCGTCAAAGCTGGCGATGGTCGCCACCGGCCCGCTGGACAGCCCGTGCCCCGGCTGGTCGAAGGCAAACACGGCAAGGCCAGCGCCCAGCAGGTACTCGATCAGGTGGCCGTAGAGGCCCACGTGGTCGTAGTAGCCGTGGCAGACGATGACCGTGCCCCGGGGATTGGCCGGCACGAAGGCCTGGGCGGCGATGCGTTTGCCATCCACGGCCAGCCAGCCCATTCGGTGGGTGCGCCCGCTGCCCTTGGCGCAGTCGGTCAATTGGTAGAAGTTCAGGTAGGCGGCCAACTCCGCCGCGGGCGGCGCATCCTGCCCCCAGGGCGGCAAGGCCGCTCGCAGCCTTGGCGGCTCAAACGGCCTCAAGAACCGCCACCCCGGGCAGCGATTTGCCTTCCACGAATTCGAGAAAGGCGCCGCCGCCGGTGGAGATGCAGGAAATGCCGTCGCGCACGCCGTACTTGTCGATGGCGGCCAGGGTGTCGCCGCCGCCGGCGATGGAGAAGGCATTGGATTCGGCGATGCCTTCGGCGATGTGCCGGGTGCCTTCGCCGAACTGGTCAAACTCGAACACGCCCACCGGCCCGTTCCACAGGATGGTGCCCGCATCCGCCAGCCGGGCCTTGAAGCGCCGGGCGGTTTCCGGGCCGATGTCCAGGATCGCCTCATCGTCCGCCACCTCGTCGTTGAGGCGCAGCACCGCCCGTTCGTCCGGCCCCGGCCGCCTGCCCACCATCCAGTCCACGGGCGTGGGCACCTCGACCTTGCCCGCCACCTGCAAGGCGTCGTCCACGAGGCCGGCCTCATGCAGGGAGGCGCCGATCGGCAGGCCGCGGGCGGCGGCGAAGGTGTTGGCAATGCCGCCGCCGACGATGATGCAGTCGGCCAAGGCCGCCAAACTGTCCAGGACGTGGAGCTTGGTGGACACCTTGGCGCCGCCGACGATGGCCACCAAGGGCCGGGCGGGGTTCTCCAAGGCGCGGGACAGCGAGTCGAGCTCGCTAGCCAGCAGCGGCCCAGCGCAGGCGAGCGGCGCATGGCGGGCGACGCTCTCGGTGGAGGCCTGGGCGCGGTGGGCGACGGCAAAGGCGTCCATGACGAAGATGTCCCCAAGGCTCGCCAAGCGCTCGGCCAAGGCGTCGTCGTTGGCCTTCTCTCCAACGAGGAACCGCGTGTTCTCCAGCAGCGCAATGGGTTCGTCGGCTGCGGCAGCGGCTTCGATGCTGGGCAGCAGGGGCACGCTTCGGCCCAGCAACTCCCCAAGCCGCGCAGCCACCGGCGCCAGCGAGAAGGCCGCATCGAACTGGCCTTCCTGAGGACGGCCTAGATGGGATAGGACGATGATCCGGGCCCCGCGCTCAAGCGCCATCCGCAGGGTCGGCAGCGCCGCCAGGATGCGGGCGTCGCTGGCCACCACGCCCTCCCGAACGGGCACATTCAAGTCCTCGCGAATCAGCAGGCGCTTGCCCGCCAACTCCAGATCTTGCATGCGTTTGAACTTGGGCACCACGGATTGGCCAGTTCAACCGCCAAGGTTGCGCCGCTGGGCTGATTCGACGGTTCGTTCGACGGTGGCCACCAAGTTCTCCGCCGTCATGCCCAGCGCCGCCATGGCTTCATCGCCCGGTGCCGACAGGCCAAAGCGGTCGATGCCGAGCACGTCGCCGTCCAAGCCGACGAATCGCCGCCAGTAATCCGGGTGCCCGGCCTCCACGGCGATGCGAACCCGGGCTTCGCGCGGAATCACCGCCTCCTGATAGTCGGCATCCTGGGCCAGGAAGACATCAACGCTCGGCATGGACACCACCCGAACGCTTAAGCCCCGCTCAGCCAAATCGGCTTGGGCGGCCATCGCCAACGCCACTTCCGAGCCCGTGGCGATCAGCACCGCATCCAGCGCGCCAGGTTCCGCCTTGAGCACGTAGCCGCCGCGGCGAATGTTGGCGAAGGCCGAGGGATCCCGGGGCTGGCAGCCGGTCTTCTGGCGGGTGAACACCAGCGCGGTCGGCCCGTCGCGCCGCGCCGCCGCATGTTCCCAGGCGAAGGCCGACTCCACCGTGTCGCAGGGCCGCCAAGTGGAGAGGTTGGGCGTGGTGCGCAGGTTCGTGAGCTGCTCGACGGGCTGGTGGGTGGGCCCGTCCTCGCCGAGGGCCGGCGAGTCGTGGGTGTAAACGAAGATGTTGGGCAGGCCCATCAGCGCCGCCAGCCGAACGGCGTTGCGGGCGTATTCCATGAACACCAGGAAAGTGCCGGTGAACGGCCGCAGGCCGCCGTGCAGGCACATGCCGTTGGCGAGGGCCGTCATGCCGAACTCGCGCACGCCGAAGCTTAGGTAGCGATGCGCCTCGGCATCCCGCCACTTGGTGTTGTTGGAGCCGGTCATGTCCGCCGAACCGCCGAAGAACTCCGGCAACTGCGGCGCCAAGGCCTCCAGGCACAACTGCGACGACTGGCGCGTCGCCAAGGCCTTCGATTCCGCTTGGGCGCTTTCCGCCAAGGCCTTTAGCCCTTCGTCCCAGCCCTCGGGAAAGTGCCCGGTCATGCGCCGTTCAAACTCCGCCGCCAGGGCCGGATGCGCCGTGCGGTAGGCGTCCAAGCGGCTCTGCCATTCCGCTTGGGCCGCAGCGCCGCGCGCCGCTTGGCTCCACTCTTGGTAGATGGCATCGGGAATCTCAAACGGCGGGTGCGCCCAGCCGAGGGACGCCCGCGCTGCCGCCACTTCGTCCTCGCCCAAGGCCGCGCCATGCACGGCGGCGGTGCCTTGCTTGTTGGGCGCCCCGAAGCCGATGACGGTCTTGACGCAGACCAAGGTCGGACGGCCATCGCTCAACACGGCGTTGGCCAAGGCCGTGTCGATGTCGTGGGCATCATGCCCGTCCACGCCCCGAATCACCCGCCAGCCGTAGCTCTCAAAACGCGCCGGGACGTCCTCGGTGAACCACTCCGCAACGTCGCCGTCGATGGAGATGCCGTTGTCGTCATAGAGGCAGATCAGCTTGCCCAAGCCCAGGGTGCCGGCCAACGAGGCCACTTCGTGGGAGATGCCCTCCATCAGGCAGCCGTCGCCCACCATCACCCAGGTTCGGTGATCGACCACTTCGTGGCCGGGCCGGTTGAACTCCGCCGCCAGCCGCGCCTCCGCCAGCGCCATGCCCACGGCATTGGCAAAACCCTGCCCAAGCGGCCCGGTGGTGGTTTCAACGCCCGGGCACTCGCCGTACTCGGGATGCCCGGCGGTCTTGGAGTGCAGTTGGCGAAAGGCCCTGAGATCGTCCATCGACACCGCATAGCCGCTCAGGTGCAGCAGGCTGTACAGCAGCATGGAGCCGTGCCCATTGGAGAGCACGAACCGGTCCCGATCCCACCAATCCGGATCCTCGGGATTGTGCCGCAACTGGTTGCGCCACAGCGCCTCGGCCACATCGGCCAGCCCCATCGGCGCTCCCGGATGCCCGGAGCGGGCCTGTTGAACGGCGTCCATGGACAGGGCGCGGATGGCATTGGCCCTTTCGGTGCGTGATGGCATGGCAGGTGATCCGAAGTGGAATGGGCGCATTTTCATTGACAGAGCGCACCGAGGCAATGGCGTTGGGGCGCAGATGTGCCGGGAATATCGGTTAGGGGCAAGGAGTGAGTGGGTGCGCGGCGCAGGCATCCGGCACACCAGGCGGGTGCGTTTTTGTGGAGTTTGAGGGTGTGGGGCGAGCCTTATCTGTGCCGGATGCCCGCGCCGCGCACCCACTCTCGCAATGACCAAACGACTAATCCGTTCTGCATTCCGATTCGGTTGAGTTCCGTTAGAATGCCGCTCCTTGATTCAGCGCCGCACATGAGGAGTTTCATGGCCGACTACAGCGTTTTCACTTCCGAGTCCGTCTCCGAGGGCCATCCGGACAAGGTGGCCGACCAGATTTCCGATGCCGTCGTCGACGCCATGATTGCCCAGGATCCCGATTCCAGGGTGGCCTGCGAGACGCTCATCAAGACCGACTTGGTGGTATTGGCCGGGGAGTTTCGCTCCGCCGCCGAGGTGGACGTGGAGGCGCTGGTGCGCGAAGTCATCGCCGACATCGGCTATTCCGACTTCGACAGCGGCTTCAACTTGGATGAGTGCCGCATCGTCAACGAACTCGGCCAGCAGTCGCCGGACATCGCCATGGGCGTCGATGCCAGCGCCGAGAAGGAGCAGGGCGCGGGGGACCAAGGCCTGATGTTCGGCTTTGCCAACAACGACACCGAAGTGCTCATGCCGGCCCCGATCACCTATGCCCACCGCCTAGTGCGCCAGCAGGCCAAGGTGCGCCGCAACGGCCTCGACTTCCTGCGCCCGGACGCCAAGAGCCAACTCAGCTTCCGCTACGGCAGCGACGGCAAGCCCTTGGGCCTGGAGGCCGTGGTGCTGTCCACCCAGCATGCCCCGGACGTCACCCAGGCGCGTTTGCATGAAGCGGTGATGGAGGAGATCATCAAGCCGGTGCTGCCGGCCAACTGGCTGTCCCGCGACACCCGCTACCACATCAACCCGACCGGCAACTTCGTCATCGGCGGCCCGGTGGGCGACTGCGGCCTCACTGGGCGCAAGATCATCGTCGATACCTACGGCGGCATGGCCCGCCACGGCGGCGGCGCCTTTTCCGGCAAGGACCCGTCCAAGGTGGACCGCTCGGCGGCCTACGCGGCCCGTTACGTGGCCAAGAACATCGTCGCCGCCGGGCTGGCGGAGCGCTGCGAAATCCAGGTCAGCTACGCCATCGGCGTGGCCGAACCCACGTCCATCAGCATCGACACCTTCGGCACCGGGCGGCTCGCCGACGACCGCATCGTGGAGTTGGTGAAGGCTCACTTCGATTTGCGCCCCCGCGGCCTGATCGAAATGCTGGACCTAAAGCGGCCCATTTACCGCGACACCGCCGCCTACGGCCACTTCGGGCGCTCCGAGGACGCCTTCACTTGGGAACGCACCGATCGGGCGGAGGCCTTGGCCAAGCATCTCTAGCTGCCCTTCCCACGGCCTGCCGGACCCGAAAGTGCGCAGCGAAGCATCGCCGCCGCGGGTCCATCTGGCCAACTCTGCTGAGCCCAACGCCGTGTTGAGTGCCGGGGCGTCCCATCACCTGGTGCGAGTGCGGCGGCTGCGGCGAGGCGACCCCGTCGAGGTCTTCGATGGCGAGGGCCGGGTGTGGTCCGCAGTGGTTGATGACGCCAGCGCCCAGGCTTGCGCGCTCAAGATTGGCCCCCTGCTCAGCGAAACGGCACCGCCGGCGGCGCCCATCGAGCTGGCGGTGGCCGTGATCAAGGGCGATGGGATGGACCGCATGCTGCGGGCGGCGACCGAACTCGGCGCGGACGCCATCCGGCCGCTGCTGAGCGGGCGCAGCCAAGTGGGCCAGGAGCGCGCCGACAGCCGCCAGGAGCACTGGCGGCGCATTCTCATCAGTGCCGCCGAGCAGTGCCGCCGCGCCCACCTGCCGCGCTTGCATCCCGCGCAGGGGTTCGAGGCGTTTGTCGATCAGTCCGAGCCCGCCGATTGCCTGCTTCTGCGCCCCGGCGCCCCGGCCCTGCCCATGCGTTTGCCGCACCGAGCCACCACCCTCTTGATCGGCCCCGAGGGCGGTTGGACCGACGCCGAAATCGAACGGACCGAACGGCTCGGCATCCGCGCCTTCGGACTGGGCGAGTTGATCCTGCGGGCCGAAACGGCGCCCGTGGCCGCCTTGGCGGCGCTGCGCCACGCCTGGGGCTGGCGCTGAGCCCCTAGAGGCATGGGCCGTATAATGCGGTTTCACTGCCAACCCCGTTGAAGCGCCTCAATTCGAGACAACCCATGACCCGAATCGCCTTTCTGATGGACCCCTTGGACAGCCTCTCGCTCAAGAAGGACTCCACCTTGTCCATGATTCGCGCCGCCCAGCGGCGGGGCTGGGAGGTCGCCTTCCTCGAGCAGAAGGACCTGCTGCTGCAGGACGGCGAGATTCGGCTGTTCGCCAGCCCCCTGCGCCTGAACGAGCCGTTCGCCAGCAGCCTGGACCCGGCGGATGCGGCGGCGCTGACGGCCGACGGGACGGGCTGGCACAGTCTCGGGGAGGCCCAGCTTGAGCGGGCCGGGGCCTTTGACGTGATCATGATGCGCAAGGACCCCCCCTTCGACATGGAGTACGTGTACAGCACCTACCTGCTCGAACGGGCCGAATTGGACGGCGCCCTGGTGGTCAACCGGCCCCAGGCCCTGCGCGACTGCAACGAGAAGTTCTTCGCCACCCACTTCCCCGAATGCTGCCCGCCGTTGATCGTCAGCCGCCGCTATGACGCGCTGCGCGGCTTTCAGCGCCAGCACGGCAACGTGGTGTTCAAACGCCTCGACGGCATGGGCGGCATGTCCGTGTTCCGGGTCATGGCGGGGGACCCCAACCTTGGCGTCATCCTCGAGACCCTGACCGAGGGCGGCCGCGAGCAGATCATGGGCCAGACGTTCCTGCCCGAGATCGCCGACGGGGACAAGCGCATCCTCATGATCGACGGTGAGCCGCTGCCCTACGCGCTGGCCCGCATTCCCATGGAGGGGGAGTCCCGGGGCAACCTCGCGGCCGGCGGCGCGGGGGTCGGCCGCGAACTGAGCGAGCGGGACCGCTGGATCGCCGCCCAACTCGGACCCTCCCTGCGCGAGCGCGGCCTGTTCTTCGTCGGCATTGACGTGATCGGCGATTACCTCACCGAGGTCAACGTGACTTGCCCCACCTGCATCCGCGAGCTCGATGCCCAGTTCGGCCTGGACATCGCCGGAAGCCTGCTCGATGCCGTCGCTCGCCGCCTCCCCTAGGGCGCCGCTCGCCGTCCCCGCCGCCGCGGAGCGGTTCGGTTTCGCGCTGTTTCTGGCCCTCTGCCTGCATGCGATCCTGATCCTGGGCCTGACGTTCACGCCGCCGGAGCGCACCGCCCCAAGCCGGCCGCTGGAAGTGGTTCTTGTCGGGCCGGCCGGAGTGGTCGAATCCGCCCTGCCGCAACCCGCAGCGCCTGCCGATGATCTTGGTGAGACGCCTCCGGTCGAGCTTCCCGATGTGCAGGCTCCGGTAGCGCAAGCGCCGCAGCCAGCCGCGCAAGCGCCGGAGCACGTCGAACCCGCCGAGCCGCCGAGCCCAATGGCGGACGCCGCGCCCCAAGCGCAAGCGGAGCAGCGGGACTACGCCGCGCTCAGCGGCGAAATCGCCGCCCTCGGGCTGGCCATGGCCAACGACGCCTCCGCCGCCGGAGCGCCCAGAATCCGACAGCTATCCAACCTCACCGAAAAAAACCCAGTGGAAGCCGCCTACCTTGAAATGTGGCGGGCGCGGGTGGAGCGCATCGGCACCGCCAACTACCCCGGCAATGGGGTGGCCGGTGAACTGCGCATGCAGGTGGTCATCCGCGACGACGGCGCCCTGCTCGACGCCCGCATCATCGAGCCGTCCGGCGTAGCCGCCGTGGACGCCGCCGCCCTGCGCATCGTCCGGCTGGCCGCGCCCTTCGCCGAGTTTCCGGTGGACATGCGCAAATCCTACGATCAGCTCGAAATCACCCGCACTTGGCGATTCTCCCGCACCGGCGCACAGGTTGGCGGTTGACTGGTTTAGGGTTTGGGACCGACCCGCTTGTAAATGCGCTTGGCCGCTGTCAAGACCTCGCAGACTTGGCGGGCTAGGTAGCCTTCGAACTGGGGATTGCCGAAAGTGCGCCGGAAGCGGTCCGTGTCGAGAAAGGCTCGCATCCGCTGCCTGAACGGCTCGCTTGACGTGATTTGCGGCAGGTCGTTGATGGTGGCGTCAACCCATTCGGTGTAGTCGGCCAAACCGTAGTCGCCGACCTTCGCACGGACGAGGCTGCCCTCAACTTCGCACCCTTGCTCAATCAGCCAATTCAGGTCCCACACGTCTTTGAAGCGGGGGCGTCCGGCGGCATGGGAGGAGGGCAGTGCAATGAGCTTGTCCGCCATGATCTCCTGTTCGGTCGCCACGGGAATCAGCGTGCCCGGATACCCGTCGGGCAAGTGCTCGTAGTTCCTGCGCAAGCCGTGAACGGCTCGCGTGTGGGCCGGAACCTGGGCGACCTCCACTTTGATCCGTTGGCTTGGCCGGTCGCGGCGGTAAGGGTCAGTGTCCACGACAAGCTCCCAGCGGTTGACGTTGACTGCGCCGCGCTGCGAGTGGAGCGTTTGGCGCTTGGGCTCCTTCAGTCGGGAGGGCAGACCGTACCGCCGGGTGATGTGCGCTTCAATGCGAGCCTTAAAGTGGCTCAGGTCGTTCAGGTCAAAGTCAGGGGTGGCCGCGAAGTCGAGATCTTCGCTGTAGCGGTGTGCCCCGTAACAGAGGCGTAGCGCCGTACCGCCCTGAAAGACGAGATTTCTTAGCAGCCCAGCTTCGGCCATGCAGAAAAGAGTGTCGTAGTGGAGCCATTCCTTTTGGATCACGTCCTCCAGGTGCGCACCGCGGTCTTCGGCCGCGAGGCTGGTGAGATGGGCGAAGTCGCTTGCGCTAGTGCCAGTCGTCATCATGAAGCGCCTCGTGGTCCACGAGGTCCAAGTTCCTGCCGACGTGCTTGAGGTCTTGGTAGGCCATCCATTTCTTGGCGAAGCGCAAGGGGGCGTCGAAGTGGACGGTTCCTTCGAGAATGGCGTTAACTGAGCGTGTGGTGTGGGTGAACTCGATGGTGCCGTAGGGTGTGTCGAACTCCCCGCTTCGCCCGGTGGTCATCAGGGTCAGCCGCATGGGAACTTCGGAGATGACTCCGTGGCGTGAAAGGGCGCTCTCCAAGCTGACGTAGCTGTGGTGAGAGCGGCGCAGGGCACGGGCGATTTGGTCGAGGACGCTACCGTGCCCGGTCGGCGACAGCGCGTTGACGTAAATGCCGTAGGCTGCCCTCACCAGAACGCCACTATCGACAAGGCGCCGCAGAGTCGCATCGAAGGACTGTCTTTTGGCGTGCGGCATGAGCACCTCAAGGTCGCGCTTCGAGAACACGGGCGGCGCGGTGCGGCAGTGGCTGTGCAGCAATTGAATGGCTTGGAGTTGACGCATGGGCAGAGCGGTTAGTTAACGAAAATATGGCAAATATATCATATTTTCTGTCGCGTACAGCGTCACTTCCGTCCCTTGCCACCGGTCCTCTCGTACTGAGAGTGCATTTACTGGCGGTACCGAAACTGCGAAGATCATGGCCTGAGCCCGGAGCGTTCGATGGACCTGAAAAACCACTTCCTCATCGCCATGCCCAACCAGAGCGGCAGCTACTTCGGCAACACCATCACCTATCTGTGCGAGCACAACGAAGAGGGCGCGATGGGGCTGATGATCAACCGGCCCATGGAGCTGTCGGTGAGCGAGCTGATGGAGCAAACCGGGTTCAGCGGTTCATCCACGTTGGCGGACGCGCCGGTGCTTGAGGGCGGGCCGGTGTCGCCGGAGCAGGGCTTCGTCATGCACTCCGACGACGGTGGCTTCGGCGCGTCCAAGGACCTCGGCCAGGGCCTGCGGTTGACCACCAGCCGGGAAGTGCTGGAGGCCATCGCCAACGATCGGGGGCCTTACCACTATCTCATCGCCTTAGGCTACGCCGGCTGGGGGCCGCAGCAACTCGAACGGGAGCTGGCCGACAGCGCCTGGCTCACCTGCCCGGCCAACCAGGAGATTCTCTTCGACGTGCCCTTTGAGGACCGCATCGACGCGGCCGCCAAGCTGCTCGGCTTCGACTTCCGCCTGATGTCCGGCCAAATGGGCGATGCCTGAAACGGTGCTGGCCATCGATTTCGGCCTCAAGCACTTCGGCCTCGCCGTCGGCCAAACCGTTTCCCGCACCGCCACCCCCCTAAGCGCCATCACCGCCAGCGACGGCATCCCGGACTGGCGCCTGCTCGACGCCGCCATCGGCGAATGGCGGCCGCACCGCCTGCTGGTGGGCCTGCCGCTGAACATGGACGGCACCAACAGCGAGATGGCCGAACGGGCGCGGCGCTTCGCCACCGCCTTGAGCAACCGCCATGGGCAGCCGGTCGAGCTGATCGACGAACGCCTGACCACCGTGGAGGCGAAACGCCTGCGGCCGGACGGCGACGACCACTCGGTCGCCGCCGCCTTGATCGCGGAGACCTGGTTGAACCGCTAAAGGCTTGCCCCATCCCGGGCGCTGCGCGCCGCCGCCTCGCGGCTGATCAGGCCGGCGTCCACCAGTTGGCGCAGGTGCTGGTCCAGGGTCTGCATGCCGGCGGCGCGGCCGGACTGCATGGCCGAATAGAGTTGGGCGATCTTGTCCTCCCGCACCAGGTGGCGCACGGCGCTGGTGCCGACCATGATCTCGTGGGCGGCGATGCGGCCGCCGCCCTGGCGCTTGATCAGCGTTTGGGCGATGACGGCCTGCAGCGACTCCGCCAGCATCGAGCGCACCAGGCTTTTCTCGCCGGCGGGGAACACGTCCACCACCCGGTTGATCGTCCCGGCGGCGGACGGGGTGTGCAGGGTGCCGAACACCAGATGTCCGGTCTCGGCGGCGGTCAGCGCCAGGCTGATCGTTTCCCGGTCGCGCATTTCGCCCACCATGATGATGTCCGGATCCTCCCGCAGCGCCGCCCGCAACGCCTCGGCAAAGCCCGGCGTGTGGCGGTGGGCCTCGCGTTGATGGACCAGGCAGTTCTTGGCGGGGTGCACGAACTCGATCGGATCCTCGATGGTCAGAATGTGGGAGCGGCGCTCGGTGTTGATGAAGTCGATCATCGCGGCGAGGGTGGTGCTCTTGCCCGACCCGGTGGCGCCGGTGACCAGCACCAGCCCCCGGGGCGCTTGGCACAGCCGTTGGAAGATGTCGCCGAACCCTAGGTCGCTGAGGCTGGGCACTTGGGAGGACACCGTGCGAAAGGCCGCCGCCGGCCCCCGGCGATGGTGAAAGGCGTTGACCCGGAAGCGCGAGACGCCGGGCAGTTCGACCGCGAAATCCGCCTCGACATGTGCGGCGAAAGCCTGGCGCTGCCCCTCGTCCATCAACGCCGTGACGGCTTCGAGCACCTCGCTGCCTTCGAGCGGCGCCCCTTCGAGGGGTTGCAGGTCGCCGTCCAGGCGCGCCATGGGCGGCAGCCCGGCGCTGATGTGCAGGTCCGAAGCCCCCCGCTCGACCGCCAGCTTGAGCAACGCTTCCAAATTCATATCCGTTTTCCAGTTCGTCCGAGGTGTGTGGGCATATTGTTTTGAGTTGGCAGGGCAAAGTCTGTACGTTTTCTCCTACACGTCCGTAAGACATCGGCGGTTCGAGTGCACGATCACGGCATTTCCAGCAACCTCGGCGCGGTGCGCGAGCGCATTGCCCGCGCCGCCCGCGCGCACGGACGCGCTCCGCAGAGCGTCACCCTGATCGCCGTCGCCAAGACCAAGCCCGCCGCCGCCATTGCCGAAGCGCACCGCGCCGGGCAGCTCGACTTCGGCGAGAACTACGCCCAGGAGGCCGCCGCCAAGGCCGAGGCGCTGGCGGGCTTGCCGCTGCGCTGGCACTTCATCGGCCGGATTCAGTCCAACAAGACCGCCCTGATCGCCCGGCACTTCGACTGGGTGCATACGGTGGACCGCCTCAAGATCGCCCGCCGCCTCGCCAGCCATCGGGCCGACGGCCCGCCGTTGAACGTGCTGGTGCAGGTCAACATCGACGATGACCCCGCCAAGGGCGGGGTGGCGCCGGACGCGGCCAGCGACCTGGTTGACGCCATGCGCGGCTTGGCCGGGCTGCGGCTTAGAGGGCTGATGGCGGTGTTGGAGAGGGCCGGGGACGCCGAATCGAGCTATCGGCGGGTGCGCGCCCTGTTTGATGGCTTGGCGGACCAGGGCGGCAGCGATTGGAATGTGCTGTCCATGGGCATGAGCGGCGACCTGGAAGCCGCCATCGCCGCCGGGGCGACCCACGTGCGGGTGGGCACGGCGATTTTCGGCCCGCGTTGATAGCTTCCTGGGAGCGAGGGCGTCCCGCCCTCGAACCAAGCCGCCCGGACTCCAATCGAGGGCAAGATGCCCTCGCCCCGACGGCGGCCTCCCCGGAGCGAGGGCGTCCCGCCCTCGAACCAAGCCGCCCGGACTCCAATCGAGGGCAAGATGCCCTCGCCCCGACGGCGGCCTCCCCGGAGCGAGGGCGTCCCGCCCTCGAAATGCCGCTTAACCTCAGCGGCGAACAAGGGCACAATGCCCCCAACCACAGCCCGGCGGCAATCGGGCGTTGACGGACGCGGACTTTGAACAACCCACAAATCAGTTTCATTGGCGGCGGCAACATGGCCCAGTGCCTGTTGCGCGGACTGATCGATGCCGGCCACGACGGGCCTAGCCTCACGGCCAGCGACCCGGACCCAGGGTGCCGGGAAGCCGTCGCCGGCTTGGGCGCCAACGCCGTCGAACGCAATCAGGACGCCGTCGACCGGGCCGACGTGGTGGTGCTGGCGGTGAAGCCCCAAGCCCTGCCGACGGTGCTGGACGGGCTGCGGGTGCCGGCCGACCGGCTGCTGGTGTCCATATGCGCCGGCGTGCCCATCGCCGGCATCGCCGCCGCCACCTCGGCGGACCAGCCCATCGTGCGCACCATGCCCAACACCCCGGCGCTGCTGCGCGCCGGGGTCACGGCGCTCTACGCCAACGCCCAAGTTAGCGAACGGCAACGCGCCCTCGCCGAGCGCATCCTGGCGGCTGTCGGCAAGACGGTCTGGGTGGCGGACGAGGCGCTGCTCGACGCGGTCACGGCGGTATCCGGCAGCGGCCCGGCCTACTTCTTCCACCTGATGGAGGCCATGATGGAGGCGGGCCGCGGGCTTGGGCTGACCGAAAGCTTGGCCGCCACCCTGACCGTTGAGACCGCCTTCGGGGCGGCGCTCATGGCGCGGCAAGGGACCGAGTCGCCGGCCGAGCTGCGCCGCCGGGTGACCTCCCCGGGCGGCACCACGGAAGCCGCGCTCAATACCTTAAGCCACCACCAAGCGGATCGGGCCCTTGTCGAGGCCATCGGCGCCGCCTGCGGGCGGTCGAGGGAGCTGGCGGAGGCGTTCCAAGCACCATGAACAACGTGCTCTACTTCGTCATTCAGTTCCTGCTGGAGATCGTCTGCTTCGGCTTCATGGCCCGCTTCCTGCTGCAAGCCTGCCAAGCGGACTTCTACAACCCCATCTCCCAGGGCATCGTCAAGGCCACGGACCCGATCCTGCGGCCCCTGCGCACCGTGGTGCCCGCTTACCGGAACCTGGACCTGGCCGCCTTCGTGGCCGCTTGGGTGACGGCTGGGCTGATGTACTTCGTCCTTGGCCTGCTGGCCGGATCGATCGGCGGCGGTCCGCTGCAACTCATCACCGGCAGCCTGCTGCACGTTCTCCTGCGCTTCCTGGACCTCTTCTGGTGGAGCATCCTGATCGTCATCATCGCCAGCTTCCTCGCCCAGGGGCGCTACCATCCGGCGCTGCAGTTGCTGCACCAGATCACCGAGCCGATCCTGGCGCCGGCGCGGCGCATCATTCCGCCGATGGGGGGCATGGACTTTTCGCCGATCCTGGTGATCCTGCTGCTCGGCATGCTGCAGCGCATCCTGCCGCAACTGTTCGGCGCGGTCTTCTAACCCGCTTTCCTGAACTGTCCCAAGCATGGCCAAGCACTCCGCACACGAAGGCAGCGTGGGCATCGTCGCCCCGCAGCGCTTTTGCGCCCCCGGCGAGTTCGCGCTGCAGTGCGGCGAGTCCCTGGACGGCTTCGAGCTGGTGTTCGAGACCTACGGCCAGCTCAACGCCGCCCGCAGCAACGCGGTGCTGATTTGCCATGCGCTGTCCGGCAACCACCATGCCGCTGGCTACCATGCCGAGGACGACGCCAAGCCCGGCTGGTGGGACGCCTGCATCGGCCCCGGCAAGGCGGTGGACACCAACCGCTTCTTCGTCGTCTCGCCCAACAATCTCGGCGGCTGCCACGGCAGCACCGGCCCCGCCACGGTGAATCCGGCGACCGGCGCGGTGTTCGGGCCCGCCTTCCCCACCGTGACGGTCAAGGACTGGGTGCGCAGCCAAGCCTTGCTGGCCGACCACCTGGGCATCGAGCGGTTCGCCGTCGTGGTGGGCGGCAGCCTCGGCGGCATGCAGGCCATGCAGTGGGCCATCGACCTGCCGGAGCGCATTGGCGCCGCGGTGCTGATCGCCGCCGCCGCCAAGCTCTCGGCGCAGAACATCGCCTTCAACGAAATCGCCCGCCAGGCCATCACCTCGGACCCGCAGTACCGGGACGGGCACTATCGCTCGGCCAACGCCAACCCGGACATGGGCCTTGGCTTGGCGCGCATGATCGGCCACGTCACCTACCTGTCGGACTTCGGCATGGGGCAGAAGTTTGGCCGCGAACTGAAGTCCGGCGACCTCAGCGCCGCGCGCGACGTGGAGTTTCAGGTGGAAAGCTACTTGCGCCACCAAGGCAAGAGCTTCTCCCAGCGCTTTGACGCCAACACCTACCTGCTCATGACCCGGGCGCTGGACTTCTTCGATCCCGCCGGCGAGTGGGACGGCGATCTGGTGGCCGCCCTCGAGCAGGCCCGCTGCGACTTCCTGGTGCTGTCGTTCTCCACCGACTGGCGATTCTCGGCGGCCCGTTCCAAGGAAATCGTCGATGCGCTGATCGCTGCCGGCAGGAACGTGGTCAGCGCCGTCATCGAATCCGCCCACGGCCACGACTCCTTCCTGCTGCCGCTGCCGCGCTACACCAGCGTCTTTAAGGCCTTTATGGACCGTTTGGCCGCAGGCGCCGAGGCGGATGCGGAGGCGGGGAGCGGCGATGCGCCCTGACCTGGAAATCATCGCCGACCTCATCAAGCCGGGCGCCCGGGTGCTCGACCTCGGCTGCGGCGAAGGCGAGCTGCTGGCCGGATTGCAGGCGGAGAAGCAGGTCAACGGCTATGGCCTGGACGTGGACCCGGACAACATCGCCATCTGCGTGCGCAAGGGCGTCAACGTGATCGAGCAGAACCTCGACCAGGGCCTGTCCAACTTTCCCGACGACAGCTTCGACATGGTGGTGATGACCGAGACCCTGCAATCGGTGCGCTTGCCGGCGCGGGTGCTCGACGAAATGCTGCGCATCGGCCAGGAGTGCATCGTCACCTTCCCCAACTTCGGCCACTGGCGCAGCCGCGGGCACCTGTTCCTCAAGGGCCGCATGCCCATGGCCCGGCATCTGCCCCACGATTGGCACGACACGCCCAACATTCACCTATGCACCGTCAAGGATTTCGAGCGGCTGGTGCAGGACAAGGGCCTGCGCATCATCCAGCGCTTCGTGGCCGGCGCCGACCACCGCAACCGCCCGTTGATGAACCTGATGCCCAACCTCTTCGGCGCCATCGCCTTCTACCGGCTCGGCCGGCCCGGAGGCGCATGAACCCGGTCCGCTGGACCTTGTTCTGGGTGGCGCTGCTGGCGCCCGGCATCGGGGCGGGGGAGCAGATGCAGCGGTTCGGCGATTTCGAGGCGCACTACGTGGTTTTTCCGAGCACCTTCGTGCAATCCGAGATCGCCCATCAATACGGCTTGCGCCGGGGGCCGGGGCTGGCCGTGGTCAACGTCTCGGTGCTGGACGCCTCGGGCGAGGGCACCGCCTGCGCCATCACCGGCCACTCGAAGAACCTGCTCGGCCAAATCTCGCCCTTGACCTTCAAGGAGGTGCGCGAGGGCGATGCGGTGTACTACCTGGCCGAAGTCCGTCACGCGGACCAGGAAGTGCTGCGCTTTTCGCTGACCCTCACCCCCTTGGACGCGGAGCCCTTCACCCTGAACTTCCAGCAGCGCCTCTATGTCGAGGAGTAGGGCGCTGGCAACGGAGGCGGTGCTGGCGACGGGCAATGCGGGCAAGCTGCGGGAGATGGCGGCGCTGCTGGCCCCCATTGGGTTGCGGCTGATCGCCCAAGGCGAACTCGGCATCGCCGCGGCGGCCGAAACCGGGGTGACCTTCGTCGAAAACGCTTTGCAAAAGGCCCGCCACGCCAGTGCCGCCGCGGCGCTGCCCGCCATCGCCGACGATTCGGGCTTGGTGGTGCCCGCCCTGGGCGGCGCGCCCGGGGTGCGTTCGGCGCGCTATGCCGGCGACGACGCCACGGATGCGCAGAACAACCGAAAACTGATCGGCGCGCTGGCGGACATCGAGGATCGCAGCGCCTGGTTTTACTGCGCCCTGGTCTTCATCGAGCGCCCGGAGGACCCCGCTCCCCTGCTGGCCACCGGGCTCTGGCGGGGGCGGATCATCGACCAGCCGCGAGGCGGGGGCGGCTTCGGCTACGACCCCCACTTCCTGGTTCCCCACCTCGGCCGCACCTCGGCGGAACTTGCCCCGGAGGAGAAAAACGCCCTGAGCCATCGCGGCCAAGCGGTCGCGGCCTTGCTGCAACGGCTGCGCGAGCGTAGCGAGGGGCCATGAACCCGCTGCCGGGGCCCGGCCTCTACGTCCATTTTCCCTGGTGCGTTAAGAAGTGCCCCTATTGCGACTTCAACTCCCATCCCCTGGACGGCGATTTGGACGAGAACGGCTACGTGGAGGCGCTCACCGGCGACTTTGCGGCCAATGCCGGGGATCTGCGCTTTGCGACGGTCTTTCTAGGCGGCGGCACGCCGAGCCTGTTTTCCGCCGCCGCCATCCACGCCTTGCTCGACCGGGTGCGGCCGAGCCTAGCCGAGGACGCCGAGGTCACCATGGAGGCCAATCCCGGGGCGGTGGAGCACGGCGCCTTCGGGGCCTACCGGCAGGCCGGGGTCAACCGGCTCTCCATAGGCGCCCAGTCCTTCTCCACGGCCATGCTCGCCCGCTTGGGCCGCATCCACGGGCCGGACGAGACCGAACGGGCCGTCGCCGAAGCCCGCGCCGGCGGATTCGACAACATCAACCTGGATGTGATGTACGGCTTGCCGGAGCAGCGACCCGAGGATGCCGTGGCCGACCTCGAGCGGGCGGTGGCGCTCGAACCCGACCACCTAAGCTGGTATCAACTGACCATCGAGCCCAAGACCGCCTTCGCCCGCCATCCGCCCCCCACGCCGGACGAGGGCGCCATTGCCGCCATGGAGGATGCGGGCCGCGCCCTGTTGGCGGGCGCCGGCTATCGACGCTACGAGATTTCCGCTTACGCCCGGCCCGGCGCCGAGTGCCGCCACAACCTGGTGTACTGGACCTTCGGCGATTACTTGGGCATTGGCGCCGGGGCGGCCGGAAAGCGCCGCCGCGGCAGCGAAACGGTCCGCACCAGCAAACCCCGGCAGCCGCGCTTGTATCTCAAAAGCCCCGGCGCGGTGTCAGAGGCGCCGGTGCCGAACGGGGAACTGCCGGGCGAATTCATGATGAACGCGCTGCGCTTGGTGGCGGGCGTTGATCGGCGGGCTTTCACCGAACGTTGCGGGCTGCCTTGGTCGGCGGTTGCGCCCGCCTGGGCACGCACCACGGCGCTGGGCCTGACGGAGCCGAACCGCATCCGCGCCACCGCCTTGGGGCTTCAGCACCTCGACCGCCTCGTTCAGTTCTTCCTCTGATAGGCGAGATCGTGGATTCGGTGGCCCAAGCGCCGGCCCCGGTCCTCGAAGCGGGTGGGCGGCCGTTCGCCGATTGGCGCGGCCACCGACAGCGTCGGCTCCGCCGCCAGCACCTCCCTCATCCACTGGGCGTACTCCGGCCAATCCGTGGCCAGCAGCAGCCGCCCGCCGGGACGCAGCCGGGAGGCCAGCAGCCGGGCGAAGCCGGGTTGGATCAGGCGGCGCTTGTGGTGGCGCTTCTTGGGCCAGGGATCCGGGAAGAGGATGCGCGCCTCATCGAGGCTGCCCGCCTCGAACTTGCTGTCGAGCAGCAGCGCCGCATCCCCTTCGAGCAGGCGCAGGTTGGCCAGGCCCAAGCGTTCGATGCCGGCCAGCAAAGCGCCGATGCCGGGCCGGTAGATTTCGATGCCGACGATGTTCAGGCCCGGTTGGCGCGTGGCCCAGTCCAAGGTGGCCTGTCCCATGCCGAAGCCGATCTCCACGCCGAGCGGCGCGTTGCGGGCGAACACGGCGGGCCACTGGTTCGGTTCGGGATCGACGAGGTAGCGCGGGGCCAGTTCCTCAAGCGCCCGGCGTTGGCCTTGGGTCATCCGCCCTCGCCGGCGGATCTTCGGTCCGTTGTAGTTTCGCTGACGCGAAACTCCGCTCATTGCAGTTGGGGAGGCTAAGCGGCCGCCAATTCGCGTTCGTCGGCCGCCTCGTCGATGGCTACCGCGGCCTTCAGCTTCTTGAGGGCGTTCTTCTCCAACTGGCGAATGCGCTCCGCGGAGACGCCGTAGCGTTCGGCCAAGTCCATGAGGGTGGTCTTGTCCTCATTCAGCCAGCGCGCCTGGATGATGTCCCGGCTGCGCTCGTCCAGGTTGGCAATGGCCTCGCCGAGCCGGGCGCGGGAGATGTCCAGCCAGTCCTCGCTGGCCACCAGGTCGGCGGGGTCGGCGTCGCTGGCCGGCAAGTAGTGGGCCGGGGCGCTGCTGGCATCGTCGTCTGAATCCACGCCGTCGAAGGCGACATCCACCCCCGCCAGCCGGCTTTCCATGCGCGAGACCTCCGCCTCGGGCACGCCCAACTCGTCGGCCACCGCCTTGGTTTCCGCCGGATTGAGCCATGCCAAGCGCTTCTTGGCGCTGCGCAGGTTGAAGAACAGCTTGCGTTGGGCCTTGGTGGTGGCCACCTTGACGATGCGCCAGTTGCGCAGGATGTACTCGTGCATTTCGGCCTTGATCCAATGCACGGCGAAGGACACCAACCGCACGCCCACCTCCGGGTTGAACCGCTTGACGGCCTTCATCAGCCCCACGTTGCCTTCCTGGATCAGATCCGCCTGGGGCAGCCCGTAGCCTTGGTAGGTGCGGGCCAAGTGAACCACGAAGCGCAGATGGCAGAGCACCAGTTGGCGGGCGGCTTCGAGGTCGTTGTCGTAGTAGAAACGCTCGGCCAACGCCTTTTCCTCCTCCGGGGAGAGGATGGGGAAGGCGCTGATGGTCTGCACGTAGCTGTCCAAGTCCGCTCCCGGGGAGAGACTTTGCAAGGAAAGTACGTTGGTTGACATGGTTTCGCGTTCCGACATCGCCTTGTTGTGCCCGATTAACGTGGCAAAGGGCATTCTACACCCATTGCCGCCCCGAGGTTAGACCCCCTTGCAGGCGTGCGGGTTCACCGCCCGGCCCTTTCTTCATGGGGACGATTGCGCGGATTTCAACCCCAAGTGCTCCATCAAGGTGATAATTGCCAATCAGCGCGTCCGCAAGCGCTCAGATGCGCGGCGGAGGCCCGCAGTCGTATCCCGCCATACGTCAAGGGCCGACAACAAAGCAGATGGGCGCTTGCGGGCGCGCCCTGCGGGTGACAGCGGGAGCGCCCCGGACCGCGTTGCGCCCGCTTGAAGTAGTGCGCCTACGTCTGCGCGACCGCGCCTTGCCCGGAACGCTCCCGCTGCCACTGATAGGCAATTATCACCTTGATGGAGCACTAGTTGCGCTTAAGGCCTCGCGCACTGCGGGATGCACGAAATTGGTGATGTCGCCGCCGAGCGTGGCGATTTCGCGCACCAGGGTGGAGGAGATGAACGAGCAGTCCTTGGAGGTGGGCAGAAAGACGTACTCGATCTCCGGGTCCAGGGACTGGTTCATTTCCGCCATCTGGAACTCGTAGTCGAAGTCGGTGACGGTGCGCAGGCCGCGCAGGATGAAGGTGGTGTTGCGGGAGCGCACGTAGTCAACCAGCAGGCTGTTGAAGCCCTCCACCGAGACGCGGTCGCCGAATTCCGCCAGCACGGTGCGGCACAGCGCGATTCGATCCTTGAGGTAGTCCTCCGGATCCTTCTGCGCCGAAGTGCCGATGGCGAGAATCACCTTGTCGAAGAGATTCAACGCCCGCTTCACCAAGTCGGTGTGCCCATTGGTGATCGGATTGAAGGAGCCGGGATAAACGACAATCGACATGGCGCGCCTTTTCCCCTGTGAAAAAAGGGGGTGATGGTAGCGATGACCGTGCGGGGAGGCAACAAAGAAAGGCATCCCCACTACCAATCGAGGGCGGGACGCCCTCGCTCCGGGGACCCCGCTGCCGCCGCCAATCGAGGGCGGGACGCCCTCGGTCCGGGGACCCCGCTGCCGCTGCCAATCGAGGGCGGGACGCCCTCGGTCCGGGGGGTCGCTGCCGCCGCCAATCGAGGGCGGGACGCCCTCGGTCCGGGGGACCCCGCTGCCAATCGAGGGCGGGACGCCCTCGGTCCGGGGGATTGCGCTCGATCAGCGGCGTAGCAGTCCGAAGCGGCTGTCGCCGGCGTGGCCCTCGCGGTCAATCTGCCAGTCCTGCAAGTCCAGCGGCGTGTTGCGGCGGGCTTCGAAATAGATTCGGCCATCGGGCTTGAGCAGCGGGCCCTTGGCGATTAGCGCCAGCGCCTTTGCGAGCAGCCCGGAAGCGAATGGCGGGTCTAGGAAGATGCAGTCCCAACCGTGGACCGGCTCGCCGTTGATAGTGATCCCATCACTGGCCGCTTGGCGGAGAAACGCTAAGGCGCCCTGCTTGCGGACGGCGAGGTGCGTGGCACCTATTTGAACGCCGTTGCCGCGCAGCGACTCGGCGGCGCGGCGGTCGTTTTCCACCGAGGTCAGGCTGCGGGCGCCCCGGGACAGCGCTTCGAAGCCGAGGGCGCCGCTGCCGGCAAATAGGTCCAGGCAATCGCTGCCTTCGATGCTGGGCCCGAGCCAGTTGAACAGCGTCTCCCGCACCCGGGAGGGGGTGGGGCGCAGGCTGGCGCCGGCGGCAAAGCGGAGCTTTCGCCCTTTCCAAAGACCGCCGATAATGCGAACCTGATTCCTTGTCATGAAACGATGCGGCGCGGGCGTTCGTGGCAACCCTATCTCACCGGAGCGGGAATGAGCAACGCAGCGGAGCGCGAGCCGGAAGTCGAGCCGAGCCTCTGGCGGCGGCTCAAGACGGGCTTGGGCAAGACCCGGGGGCGGCTCGCCGAAGGCCTCGGCGATCTGCTGCTCGGCAAGCGCGAGGTCGATGCGGAAGTTCTCGAGGAACTCGAAGCGGCGCTGCTCATGACCGACGTGGGCATGGCGGCCACCGAGCGCATGATGGCGGCACTGAGCGCCCGGGTGCGGCGCAATCAGCTAGCCGATACCGCCGCGCTCCGCCAAGCCCTCTCGGAACTGCTCAAGGAGCAGATCCGCCCCTTGCAGGCGCCCTTCACGGTCAGCGCCGAGCGCCCTTTTGTCATCTTCATGGTCGGCGTCAATGGCGTCGGCAAGACCACCACCATGGGCAAACTGGCCAAGCGGCTTCAGGACCAGGGCTTAAGCGTCGTCTTGGCGGCTGGGGACACCTTCCGCGCCGCCGCTGTGGAGCAACTCCAGGTCTGGGGCGAGCGCAACGGCGTGGCGGTGGTCGCCCAGCCCCAGGGCTCAGACAGCGCTTCGGTGGTCTATGACGCCGTCGAGGCCGCCAAGGTGCGGGGCCACGACGTGGTGCTGGCGGATACCGCCGGACGCCTGCAGGCCAAGGCCAACCTGATGGCGGAACTGGCCAAGATCCGCCGCGTGGTGCAGCGGCTGGAGGCGGGGGCGCCGCAGCAGGTGCTGCTGGTGCTCGATGCGGGGGTCGGCCAGAACGCCCTCAGCCAGGTTGCGGAGTTCGATGCCGCGGCCGGGGTGACCGGGTTCGTCATCACCAAGCTCGACGGCAGCGCCAAGGCCGGGGTGATCTTCGCCATCGCCGAGCAGTTGCGCAGCGCCGGCACGCCAAAGCCCCTGTACTTCATCGGCATCGGCGAAGGCCTGGACGACCTCAAGCCCTTCGAAGCCGACGCCTTCGTCGATGCGTTGCTGGCCGTGGACTAGGGCGGGGCGTCCATGGGCCGAATCGAGTTTCTCAACGTGTACAAGCGCTATCCGAGCGGCTTCGAAGCGCTGCGGGATCTGTCCGTGGTCTTCGAGGAGGGCTCCATGACCTTCCTCACGGGCCACTCCGGAGCCGGCAAGACCACCTGCCTGAAGCTCCTGCTCTGCCTGGACCAGCCGACCCACGGCGAGATCTTGGTCAATGGCGTCAACGTGAGCCGCCTCAGCGCCCGGCGCCTGCCGCACTACCGGCAAAACCTGGGCGCGGTGTTCCAGGACCACAAGCTGCTGGCCGCCCGCAGCGTCTTCGACAACGTAGCACTGCCCTTGCGGGTGTCGGGCATGCGGGAGCGGGAGGTGCGCCGGCGGGTGAGCGCCGCCCTCAACCGGGTGGGTCTCTTGGAACGGGAGTCGCTGCTGCCCATGCAGCTTTCCACCGGTGAGCAGCAACGGGTGGGCATCGCCCGGGCGGTGGTCAGCCGCCCGAAGGTGCTCCTCGCCGACGAGCCCACGGGCAATTTGGACCCGGAACTCTCGGCGGACATCATGGCCCTCTTCCAGGGCTTCAACGAGGTGGGCGCCACGGTCATCGTCGCCAGCCACGACCGCGGCCTCATCGAGAGCCTGGACAACCCGGTGGTGGAACTGTCCCACGGCATGCGGGTTCGGTGACTGGGCCGTGAGCGGAAAGCGTCATGGCGGATAGCCCCAAGCAAGGGCCATGGCCCCGCACGTCCCACCGATGGGGTTGGTGGCGCGGGCATTGGCGCGTGGCGCGCGACGTCTTTTCCCTCGTATCGGTGCGCACCGGCACCAGCTTGCTGGTCTGGCTGCTGGTGGGCATCGCCTTGGCTCTGCCGGCCAGCCTCATGCTGTTGCAGACCAACCTGTCCCAGTTGGCCGCCGATTGGGGCGGCGGCCGTCCGAGCGTGTCCGTTTACATGGAACTCGGCGCGCTCAACGCCGCCGAATTGGCGGCGCAGCTTGAACGGCGGGCGGAAGTGGAGGCGGTGGCGCTGACCACCCAGGAGGAGGCCTTGGCGGAGTTCACCGCCTACACCGGCCTTGGCGATGCGCTCACCGGGCTTGAGCGCAATCCCTTGCCGGCCTCCCTGCGCCTGACCTTCGTGGCCGATGCCGGCGCCGACGCCCTGGAAGCGGTGGCCGCATCAATGCGCGAAGCGGAAGGGGTGGCGGACGTGGTGATCGAACGCACTTGGCTTACGCGCATCAACGCCATCTCCCGGCTGGCCCGCTCCCTCGGCCTCGTGTTCGGCGTCCTATTCGGCGTCGGCGCGGTCTTGGTGACGGCGACCACCGTGCGCTTCGCCATCGATTCGCAGCTCGACGAACTCAAGGTGATGAAGCTGGTCGGCGCGAGCGCCGGGCAACTGCGGCGGCCGTTCCTGTACTTCGGCGCGCTCTATGGCGCCGGCGGCGGCCTGGTGGCCGCCATGCTGGTGAGCTTGGGCCTCATCGTCCTGGAGGCGCCGCTGCTCGACCTGCTCGGCAGCTTCGACCAAACCCTGGTTCTCGGCGGCTTCGACCCCGTCTTCGTAGCCGCCTTGGTCGGCCTCGGATCGGCCCTCGGCATGGCCGGCGCCATGCTCGCCGTCCGCCAACGCTTGGCGGGGCTAGAGGTGATGTGACAGGACGCTGATCCTCGGAGCGAGGGCGTGACTGAACGCTGATCCCCGGAGCGAGGGCGTCCCGCCCTCGAACTGCATCGTCAAATTGATACAGCGATATCGTCACACACCGTCAAAACGCTAGCTCGAAAGCGAGCGGTGGGCGGCCAGCAGCAGCTTGAAGCCACGTAGGTCGCCCATCAGGTTGCCTTCCATGCGGTTCATGACGTAGGAGATGCACAGGCGGGCATCCTGGTCGATCACCGCGGTGGAGCCGCCCCAGCCGCCCCAGTAGGCGATGTTCGGGTTCGGCCCCATGGGCATCGCGTCGGTGGTGATGCCGTAGCCCATGCCGAACCGGACGGGCACGCCCAGCACCAAGTCCTTGCCGAAGGTCTGCTTGTCGAAGATGGCGCGGCAGCCGGCTTCGGACATGATCCGCTTGCCAGAAGCGACGCCGAGATTTGCGGCCAGGGTCTGCACCGCCATCACGGAGCGGGCGTTGCCGTGGCCGTTGGCGGCGGGGATTTCCGCCGCCCGCCAGGCGCGGGTGGCCGAGGCCCGCGCGGAAATGAACGGATTGGCGAAGGTTCGGGCGGCGATGCTGTTCGGCTTCGACTCGTCGGCGGGGGCGGTCTTCGGCGGGATCAGCTCGCCGATGCGGTGGTCATGCTCCGGTCCGGTGCCGATGTGGAAGTCCGCGCCCAACGGCTCCGCCAACTCCCGGCGAAAGAACTGGCCGAGGCTTACGCCGGTCACCCGGCGCACGACTTCGCCGATGAGATGGCCCTGGGTCAGGGCGTGGTAGCCGCTCGCCGTCCCCGGCTCCCACCAAGGGGCTTGCCGGGCCAGGGCGGTCACCATCTTCTCCCAGTCATAGACGTCCTGGTCGTTCATCGGCTCGTCCATCCCGGAAAGCCCCGCCGAGTGGCTTAGGAAGTGCCGCACCTCCACCTTGTCCTTGCCGTTCTGGGCGAACTCCGGCCAATAGCGCTTCACCGGCGCGTACAGGTCGAGTTCGCCCCGGTCGGCCAGCAGCAGGGCCGCCAGCGCGGTCATGGTCTTGGTGGTGGAATAGACGTTGACGATGGTGTCCTGCTCCCAAGGCAGGGTGCGCGCCCGGTCCCGGTGGCCCGCCCAGAGATCGACCATGGTCTCGCCTTCGAGGCTGACGGCCACGCTGGCGCCCACGTCGCCGCGCTGCTCGAAGTTCTCCTCGAAAACAGCCTTGACGCGCTCAAACTGCGGCTTGCAGGTTCCGTGAATTTCCAATGCAGCGTCCCCCCGATAAGCAATGGCCGCGCAACTTACCCTACAATCGCCCGCTAGTCAGGGGTTTTTCCACCCTTTTCCCATCCAGATAGGAGGAGCCATGCGCAAAGCGGCGTTGTTTCTGGTCTGCTTGTTGCTCCACGGCGTGGCGGCAAGCGCCGATGCGCCCTTCGACTGGGTGATTCGCTCGGGCCTGATCTACGACGGCAACGGGGCGGCGCCCTACGTGGCGGACTTGGCCATTGAGGGTGACCGCATCGCCCTGATCGGGCGCATCGACCCGGCCCGCGCCCGGCGCGTCATCGATGCCGAGGGCCTCGCCGTGGCGCCGGGCTTCATCAACATGCTCAGTTGGGCCTCCCAATCCCTCATCATCGATGGCCGCAGCCAGGGCGACATCCGCCAGGGCGTCACCTTGGAAGTGTTCGGCGAGGGCCGCTCCATGGGGCCGCTCAACGCCGCGATGAAGCAGGAGATGCTCGCCCGGCAGGACGAATCGAAGTTCGACATCCCTTGGACCACGTTGGGCGAGTACCTGGAGCATCTGGAGCGCAAGGGCGTCTCCCCCAACGTGGCCTCGTTCGTCGGCGCGTCCACGGTGCGGGTTCACGAACTCGGCTACGCCGACCGGGCGCCCAACGCCGAGGAGCTCGCTCGCATGCAGGGGTTGGTCCGCACGGCGATGGCCGAAGGCGCCCTCGGCATCGGCTCATCGCTGATCTACGCGCCGGCCTTTTACGCCAAGACCAGCGAATTGATCGCCCTGATGCGGGTCGCCGCCGAGTACGGCGGCATGTACATCTCCCACCTGCGCAGCGAGGGCAACCGGCTGCTGGAATCGATCGATGAATTGATCGCGATCGCCGAGGCCAGCGGCGCGCCCGCGGAGATCTACCACCTGAAGGCCAGCGGGGAGTCAAACTGGCCGAAGTTCGACGCGGCGGTGGCCCGCGTCGAGGCGGCCCGCGACCGCGGGCTGCGCATCACCGCCAACATGTACGCCTACCCGGCGGGCTCCACCGGCCTCGATGCGGCCATGCCGCCGTGGGTGCAGGAGGGTGGCTACGAGGCCTGGGCGGCGCGGCTGCAGGACCCGCAGATCCGCGCCCAGGTGGCCAGGGAAATGGCCACGCCCACGGACGACTGGGAGAACCTGCTGCTCGCCGCGGGGGCCGAAGGCGTGCTGTTGGTGGGCTTTCGCAACCCGGACCTGCGCATCCACACCGGCAGGAGCCTTGCGGAGGTCGCCGCGGAGCGCGGCACGAGCCCGTTTGAGACGGCCATGGACCTCGTGGTGGAGGACGGCAGCCGCGTGCAGGCCATCTACTTCCTGATGTCGGAGGAGAACGTCGCCAAGGGCATCGCCCTGCCGTGGGTGAGCTTCGGCTCCGATGCCCGGTCCATGGCTGCGGAGGGGGTGTTCCTCAACACCAGCACCCACCCCCGGGCCTACGGCAACTTCGCCCGGGTGCTTGGCAAGTACGTTCGCGACGAGGGGGCGCTTTCCATGCCGGCCGCGATTCACAAGCTCACCAAGCTGCCCGCCACCAACCTGCGGCTGCGCGGGCGCGGCGAGCTTAAGCCGGGGCACTACGCCGACGTGGTGGTGTTCGACCCGGACCGGGTTCAGGACCATGCCACCTTCGCCGAGCCCCACCAGTACGCCACCGGCATGGTCCACGTGTTCGTCAACGGCGAGCCGGTGCTGGCCGACGGCGAACACACCGGCGCCTTGCCGGGCCGGGTGGTGAGGGGCCCCGGCTGGACCGGCTGGAGCGCTGACTAGCTTCGGAGCGAGGGCAAGATGCCCTCGTTCCGGGAGAGCGGCCAGGGCGAGGGCAGGATGCCCTTGTTCCGGGGAGCGGTCGGGGCGAGGGCATAACGAACCGAAGGTTCGCGCCCTCGCACGGCGCGTAGCGCCGTTCCTCAGCCGCGGTTCACCAGCCGCCAGTGCAATAGGGTGAAGGGCGAATCGGGGTCGTCGTGGTGCTCGAAGACGCCTTCGACGGGTGCCCCGATCGGCACCGTCTGGCGGGGGTCGCCGAGCAGGTTGCCGATCAGCCGCACGCCGCCTGCGGCGGGGATTTCGACCAGCACCACCAGGTAGGGGCCTTGGTCCTTCAGCGCCGGGTGCACCGGATGCCAGACCCGCTCGTAGCTGTAGATGCGTCCCTTGGGCGCCACCGTTTCAAAGCCTAAGTCAAAGCTCAGGCAGTGGTGGCAGATCCACTCCGGCCCCCACTGCCATCCCCCGCACGTGCGGCAGCGCTGCAGACGCAGTTCACCCTTGGCCAGCCCCTTCCAGTAGGGTGCGTCCAAGCCGTCGGGCGCCGCTGCCGGCTGCGGCAGTCCGGGGGCCAGGTAGGGGCCGCTCACAGCGTCGCCTCGCCGCCGAAGAAGCACCGCTCCGGGAGCCTTCGGAGCGAGGGCATCTTGCCCTCGCCGCTCACAGCGTCGCCTCGCTGCCGAAGATGCAGCAGCTCACCGGCGTCACCATGGGGCCGGAGATCACCATCGAGACGTCGGCCCCCGGCACTTGGTTGCTGGACTGCCCGCGGACTTGCCGCACCGCTTCCACGTTGAGGCCTAGGCCGTGCATGTAGCACTCGGCGAGGTTGCCGCCGCTGGTGTTCAGCGGCAGGTCGCCGTCCGGGGCCAGGAAGCGCTCCTTGACGAAGTACTCGTTGCAGCCGTCCGGCGCGCAGAAGCCGTGCTCGACAAGGCTCATCAGCACCCCGCCGGTGAAGTTCTCGTAGCTTTGCAGCACATCGACGTCGCCGGGGCCCACCCCGGCCATCTCGTAGAGGCGCGGGGCGAGGGTCTTGAACGCTGAAGTGGCGTAGTCCGGCGTGTTGTGCACCGACGCGCCGGCGCGGAAGTGGGAGCCGATGGCGGTGCCGAGCAGGTAGGCGGGCGCATGGGGGATGTCCTTGGCGCGTTCGGCGGACACCAGCACCATGGCGGCGGCGCCGTCGTTTTCCAGGCAGCAGTCGTAGAGGTGAAAGGGTTCGACGATCCAGCGGGAGGCGTCGTAGGTGGCCTCGTCGAGGGGCCGTCCGTGCATCACCGCCCGTGGGTTGTTCTGCGCGTGGTGGTAGGCGGCCAGGGAGATGGCCCGCAGTGCCTCCTGGCCCACCCCATGGTCGTGCATGAAGCGCTGCACCTTCATGGCGAACATCTGCGCCGGCGACATCAGCCCGTAGGGCGCTGTTTGGGCCCCTTCGCCGTAAATCGCCTTGCGCCGGGGGCCTTGGCCGAAGCGGCCAAACTGGCCTTGGGCCAGGGCCCGGAACACCACCACGCACTCAGCCAGCCCGCCGGCGATGGCGGCTGCGGCGTTGCCGATGGCGGCGGACCCGCCGCCGCCACCGCCGCCCCACTGCATGTTGGCGAACCGAAGCTCCCTGCAGCCCAAGGCGGCAGCCAAGCGCGAGGGGTCGCTGCGGTCGTCGCTGTAGGAGGCGAAGCCGTCCACCTCCCGAGGCGAAATGCCCGCGTCTTCGCAGGCCGTGATGATGGCCTTGAGGGCCAGCTTGAACTCGGGGTCCGGGGACTGGCCGCGCTTGAAGTAGCTGGTCTCGCCGACCCCGGCCACCGCGATTGAACCACGCAGGGTTCTGTTCATCGTCGGTTTCGAAGCCTCATCGGCCCAGGCGCTGCAGCGCCAGCTTGGGTGGCTGGCGGCGCTCAGTCCTCGAAGTTCTCCTCGCGGCCGAAAGCGGCTTCGATCTCGGCGTCCTCCCGCGCGGCCTGCTGGGCGTCGATCACTTCGTGGGAGATCAGCCCTTCGGCGATTTCCCGCAGCGCCAGCACGGTGGACTTGTCGTTCTCCACCTCCACGAGCGGTTCCGCCGCGAACTGGCGCATCTGCCGCGCCCGCCGGGCAGCCAGCATCACCAACTCAAAGCGGTTGTCCACGTTATCCAAGCAATCCTCAACCGTTACGCGCGCCATCGCCGACTCCACCTAATGTGCAGGGCGCGGCAGTTTAGTCGCCGCGGCGACTCGGAGCAAGGGTGAAGCCTGCCCGTTTAGGCGGCGGGCATGCGCAGGATGGGTTTGATCACTTCGCCGGTGACGGCGCTGTCGTGCACGGCCTGGTCAATGGCGTCGAAGTCGTAGAACCGAACGAAGCGGTCGTACGGCAGCCGGCCGTCGCGGAACAGGGCCGCTAGGTAGGGCACGAAGGTCTGGGTGTTGGCGTCGCCCATCACCACGCCGCGGATGCCGCGGCCGAAGCCGACGTGATCCATGTCCAGGGGCACCTGGGTGCCGGCCGGAGTGGCGCCGACTTGGGCGCACCAGCCGGGCCGGCCCAAGCAGTGGACGGCGGCCGTCACGGCCTCGGCAACGCCGGAGCACTCCGCCGAGAAGTCCACGCCACCCGGAACTCGGTCCAGTATCGCCTCGGTGGCGTCCTCTTCGGCCGCATTCACCGTATCGGTGGCGCCCACCGCCTCGGCCATCGCTAGGCGGGCCGGGCGGACATCCACGCAGATGATCCGCGCGCAGCCGGCCAGCCGGGCGCCCATCACCGCCGCCAGGCCAACGGTGCCGGCACCGAAAACGGCGATGCTGGAACCGGCGGGCGGCTTGAGCGCATTGAGCACCGTGCCCACCCCGGTGGTCAGGCCGCAGCCGAGGGGGCCCAGCAGCTCAAGGGGCAGGTCCGCCGGTACCTTGATCGCCGAGCGGGCGGTGGCCACCACCTGGGTGGCAAACGAGGATTGGCCAACGAAGCGCCCGCGCAGGGGGGCGCCTTCGCAGCTCAGCGGGCTGGAGCCATCCACGCGAAAACCCGTGAGGTTGCGCTCCACGAACTCATCGCAATAGAAGGGCAGGCCCGCATGGCAACGGCGGCACTCGCCGCAGGAGTCCCCGGCCAGCACCACGGGGTCGCCCACCCGCAGGTGACGCACCGCGCTGCCCACCGCCTCCACGACGCCCGCCCCCTCGTGGCCGAGCACCATGGGCAACGGCAACTGCACGGACTGCTCCTTGACCGCCACGTCCGTATGGCATATGCCGGCCGCCGCAATGCGCACCCGCACCTCGTCGGCGCGGGGCGGCAGCACCTCCACCTCCTGAAACTCGAACGGCCCGTCCGGGGCGGTGGCTACCGCCGCCAACGCCGTGACCGCGCCTTGCTCACCACCCATTGACGTGCATCACGCTGTCGATGGGTGGGCGGTAAGCGGGCTTGAAGTCGGTGCCCTTGGTGTAGGCGATGGGAATCAGGGCGATCTGCATGAAGTCGGCGTGGGGAATGCCGAGCAGTTCGGCGATCTCCTTTTCGTGCATCAGGTGCAGCGTGGTCCAGGCCGTGCCGAGGCCGCGTGCCCGGGCGGCCAGCATGAAGTTCCAAGCCGCCGGAATGACGGAGCCGAGCACCGCGGTTTGGGCGAAGGCCATCGCGCCCTCGGCGTTGTCGGTGCGGCCGGCGATGCAGGGGATCATCAGCACCGGCGCCTTGCCCATGTTGTCGGCCAGGTAGTCGGCGGAGGCGGCGGACCGGGCCTGGCTGGCGGTGAGCCGCTCATCGCCGCTGCCCTGGTGCAGCTTGTGGATGGCAAACGGCATGTCCCGGTAGATGGCGAACGCCTGGCGGTAGTACTCGCCAATCCGGCGGCGCTTGTCCGCATCGGTGACGAACACGAACTGCCAGCCTTGGGCGTTGGAGCCGGTCGGCGCCTGCACGGCCAACTCCAAGCACTCCCGAATGACATCCATGCCCACCGGACGGTCAAAGTCCAGCCGTTTGCGAACCGCCCTGGTGGTGCTCAACAGTTCATCGTTGGTCAGGCCCAACTGCTCATGTCCCATAATGCTCTCCGTCGTTGCAGCCAATTGCGTTGAAGGACCGAATTCTACCCAATGGCAGCATCGAGCTCCGAACACCACAATCCCCTCGCACACAAGAACTGGCCCCCGCCCCAACCCTTGTGCGAGATGTCTGATTTTCCCTTGCGGCCCTGCGGTGGGTGACGGGGACATCTCGCACGGGCGTGTGCGCGTTTGGCTACAGTAATCCATTGATTCGATTGGCAGAATTTCCGGCACCAATGCCAATGGACCGGGCCGATGCCCCGCCGCCTCACGGAGCCCCGCTCGACATCGACGGAGTTTCGCGCCAGCGAAACTCCAACGCGAACCGCAGGTTCGCGCCGGTGCTGTGCTAAAGTCGGCGGCGTCGAGCCACGGCCCCGCCAAGGAGTCCGACATGCCGCAAGCCGAACCCCTGCCGCAGCGTCCCGGGAAAGCGCGGCGCTTCGTGTCGCCGAAGCCGCAGCGCGCCAAGGGCGCGCCGCCGGCCGTCGTCCATTACCCCGTCTCGGACGGTAAGCCGATGTCGGAGAGCGACCTGCACGCCGACGTGTCGCACGACCTGCGCGCGGTTCTCAAGGTGCGCCACATCGACCGCCCCGATGCCTACGTGGGCGGCAACTGCTTCATGTAC